>JAKLHK010000003.1 GCA_022710185.1 Bacteroidota bacterium | reverse complement strand
GGGTTTAGGGACGGGGGGGGCCGGGGGGGGGACTTTCTCCGGAGCCTGAGCCAAGGAACCTGAAACCGGGGGCCGGGACGCTTCCCTGTTCAGGTCAGGAGTTTTTTTTTGAGCCTCGGTGCCCCCCGCAGTGGGCAGTTGACATAGCCGCAGGACGGCCAGCTCCAGATGGAGTTGCTTGTTGCTGGCCGACTTATAGCTGAGGTCGGCGGCATTGGCCAGCTCCAGGGCCGATAGCAGGAAAGTAAGCTGGGTATCCCTGGCCTGGGCCAGGTAGCGCTGACGGTAACCTTCCGAGACCTCCAGCAGCGGGGCGGTGCGCTCATCTGTAGCCACCATCAGGTTGCGCAGGTGCTCTCCCAGGCCCACGAGGAAGTGCTGCCCGTCGAACCCATTGCCCGTGATTTCGTGCACCAGCAGCAGGGCCGAGCGGATATCGCCGGCCAGCATGTGATCTGTCATCCGGAAATAGTACTCATAGTCGAGCACGTTGAGGTTGGCGATGACGTCGCGGTATTGCAGATCGTTCCCGCCGAAGCTGACCAGCTGGTCGAAGATGGAGAGGGCGTCACGCAGGGAGCCGTCGGCTTTGACCGCGATGACGTGCAGGGCATCCGCCTCGGCACTAACCCCTTCCTTGCCGGCAACATACTGCAGGTGCTTAACGATGTCTTCCACCAGGATGCGCTTGAAGTCGAAGATCTGACAGCGGGAGAGGATGGTGGGGATGATCTTGTGCTTTTCGGTGGTGGCCAGGATGAACTTGGCGTAGGGGGGCGGCTCTTCGAGGGTTTTAAGGAAGGCGTTGAAGGCCGCCAGGGAGAGCATATGGACCTCATCGATGATGTACACCTTATATTTTCCTGCCTGAGGGGGGATGCGGACCTGGTCGACCAGGCTGCGGATGTCCTCGACGCTGTTGTTGGACGCGGCGTCGAGCTCATATACGTTGAAGGAAGCGGACCGGTTGAAGGAGAGGCAGGCGTCGCAGGTGTTGCAGGGTTCGGTATCGGGGCCGAGGTTCTGGCAGTTGATGGTCTTGGCCAGGATGCGGGCACAGGTGGTCTTGCCCACCCCTCTGGGGCCGCAGAACAGGAAGGCCTGGGCAAGCTGCTGGTTGCGTATGGCATTCTTGAGGGTGGAGGTGATGGACTGCTGGCCGACCACCAGGTCGAAGGTCGGTGGACGGTATTTTCGGGCCGAAACGACAAATGGGTCCATGGACTGGGCTTGGAGAGCCAAAGGTATGAAAAAGCGTGCTTGGGGCAGGCGGGGGGCGCAGGCGCTTTACTTTGTTTTGAGTATCAAAGAAATTGCCTATCTTTGCCGTCCCTTTTAGGGGCCTGTATTCAATTAATCATTAACCCAATTCTGAACAAGATGCAGAGAAACTATGAAACCGTTTTCATTATGACTCCCGTTTTGTCTGATGAACAGATGAAGGAAACGGTTCAGAAGTATCGCGCTTTTCTGAAGGATAAAGGGGCCAGCATTGTTTACGAAGACCATTGGGGTCTTCGGAAGCTGGCTTATCCCATTCAGAAGAAATCCACGGGGTTCTATCACCTGGTGGAGTTTGCGGCAGATCCTTCCATCGTCAGGGAGTGGGAAGTCACCTTCAAGCGCGACGAGCGCATCCTGCGTTTCCTCACTGTGGTGCTGGACAAGCATTCGGTAGCCTACAACGAGAAGCGCCGCAGGAACAAGGCCGAGAAAGAGAACGTGGAAGAAAAGGCAGAGGCCTGAGCGTATTAACCCCTTAACTCCCATTGCACTATGGCACAAGCAGGAAAATCTGAGATCAAATACCTCACCCCGATCGCCGTGGACATCAAGCGCAAGAAGTATTGCCGCTTCAAGCGTTCCGGGATCAAGTACATCGATTATAAGGATGCCGACTTCCTCCTGAAGTTTGTGAACGAGCAGGGCAAGATCCTGCCCCGGAGGATCACCGGTACCTCCACGAAGTACCAGAAAAAAGTGGCCCAGGCCGTCAAGCGTGCTCGTCACCTGGCCCTGATGCCCTATGTCGCTGACCTGTTAAAATAAGGAGGAAAGAGTATGGAAGTGATTCTGAAACAGGATGTTCTCAGCCTTGGCTACAAGGATGACATCGTAAATGTGAAGGACGGCTACGCCCGTAACTACCTCATTCCTCAGGGGCTTGCTATGCTGGCCACCCCTTCGAACCGCAAGATGGTTACCGAAACCCAGCGTCAGCGGGCCTTCAAAGAAGAAAAGATCCGCAAGGAAGCCGAGGCCCTGCAGAAGGCCCTGGAGAGCGTGAACGTGCGCATCGGAGCCAAGGCCGCAACTACCGGCCGGATCTTTGGCAGCGTGACCAATGTCCAGATCGCCGACGCCATCAAGGACCAGTACAACTATGAGATCGACCGAAAGAAGATTCATGTGGATGGCGATCACATCAAGGAACTGGGGAGCTATAAGGCTACGGTCAATATCTACAAAGAGATCAAGGCCGAGATCACCTTCGAGGTTTTTGAAGAATAGGCCCTGAAAGGGTCGGATGAGAAGGCTGTCCTGAATGGGACGGCCTTTTTTTTTGCTTTGCGTTCCTGCGCTTGATCGATTCTTTGTGGCCAGGCCGGACGAATTCCAATAGAGTCGGGAAAGGTCGCTTGTAACTCCCTGGTTGTTAGTGCTTTGAGTTCATTAACCGTTATAGCCGTTTTTAACCGTTCTAACGGATATAACGGTTATCCTTATAAGTCCCTGTGATCGTGAGCTTTAACTTCACACCTCTCTCAAAAAAAATCACCCCCCCTCCCCCAATATTCACGACCTTCGCCCCATGATCTCCAAAAACCAGGAAAAACACATCCGCTCCCTCCACCAGGCAAAGTTCCGCAAGGTCCACGGGCAGTTCATCGCCGAAGGCCTGACACTGGTGAATGACCTCCTGGCATCCGGCATGATCGCAGACCTCATCCTCTGCAACGGAGAAGAAACACGCCCGCTCCCCTCCGGAGTGCCCCCGGTTACGGTGAACGAAGACCAGATGCGCAGGGTGTCCGCCCTGGCCTCCCCCTCCCCAGCCCTGGGAGTGTTCCGCATCCCTCCTCCCCTGCCTGAGAATGCCCCGCTCTCCAAGGGGCCCGCCCTCTACCTCGACGGGATACGCGACCCCGGCAACCTCGGCACCATTCTTCGCGTCGCCGACTGGTTTGGTATACCCGAGGTTATCCTCGCTCCGGACTGTGTAGACCTGTTCAATCCTAAAGTGGTGCAGGCAAGCATGGGCAGCATCGCACGGGTGCGCGTGAGGGTGATGGATTATGACGCGCTCTCCCGCTTCAGCCCGAAGAGGCCGCTCATCGGCACGGCCATGGATGGGATGGACTTGTATTCCACAGCTATCCCCCCAGAGGCCATAGTGGTGATCGGAAACGAATCGCACGGAATCAGGGACGGGCTCATGCCCCTGCTGCAGCGCAGCCTGCGCATTCCCCCTCACGCTGAAGCGGACCGGCCCATGGCCGAGTCGCTGAATGCGGCCATCGCTGCCGCCATCATATGCGCCGAGTGGAGAAGAAGCCTTCGGACATAGTCGAACAAGCCGCGTTCCGGTTTGTTATCTTTGCAGAAATTCTTTGGTACAATGAACCCCAACCTTCAGCTCTTTCTTGTCGTTGCCCTCCTCATCGGCCTGGCTTTCGCTGGCATCGCGGTGAAAATGTTCTTTAAGAAAGGGGGCGAGTTCAAGAAATCATGCAGCACCATTGATCCGAATACAGGCAAGCCTATGGGGTGCGGTTGCGGTGGAGGTGAGGGTTCCTGCGAGAATTCAGCCCGCGCAGCACATCACTGAGTATCCTGCACGATCTGTTGCTCCAGTCCCGGGCTAACCCAGGTCTCGTAGGCCCCGTCTTCATTGGTAAAGATCAGGTAAGCCTCGAGATCCTTCCTCCCGAGAATGAAGGCTTTGGCCTTCTCAGGTCCCAAAACCATCAACACCGTGGCATAGGCATCAGCCAGCGCCACACTGCCGGCCATAACGGAGGCGCTCAACAAGCGGTGGGTCACCGGATAACCGGTCGCGGGATCGATGGTATGAGAATACTTCACTCCATCCTGCTCATAGAACTTACGGTAGGAGCCTGAGGTGGCCATGGCCAGGTCGGTCAGCCGCACTACATCCTGCAGCTCCCTGGGCGCGTCCGGTGATTCGGCCGGGCGCTCTATCCCCACCCTCCAATCCGAGCCATCGGCTTTCTTACCGCGGGCCAGTACCTCGCCGCCGATATCCACCAGAAAATTCTGTATCCCCTGCTCCTCCAGAAAAGCGCCCAGCAGGTCAACAGAATAGCCCTGGGCAATGGCGTTCAGGTCGAGCTCCACCCGCGCATCGGATTTCACCACCTTATCTCCCTCAACCCGAAACCTCCCAGCTCCGGTAAGCTGGAGCAGGCTGTCGATGGTAGCCTGTTGGGGCTTCCGCCCTTCCCGGAAGCCAAAGCCCCAGGCATTGACCAGTGGACCGACAGTGATATCGAAGGCTCCCTGGCTCTCCCTTGCGATGCGCAGGGAGAGCTGCAGCATCTCCTGCATGTGGGGCCCTAAGCTATAGCTCGTATCGTTGCGGTTGATCTGCGAAAGTGTGCTCTGCTCCACCCAGAGCGAGGCTTCCAGGTCGAAGGCCCGGAGGAGGGAGTCCACAGCCGGTTGCAGGTTACGGTGCTGCGCATCATAGTAGGTCAACGCATAATATGTTCCCTGGGCTTCCCCCTGAAAATGTACCGGGACCAGGGGCTTCTCCTGCTGACAACCCAGGGCGGCCATCAGAAGTATGGAAAGGAACCAGCCCAGTCGACCTGCACTGTTGCAGCCAGTATGCTTTGACCTTGACATTCGATTGGTTTTTATATCCTTCATCAGGGTAGGGTAATGGCCTGAAAAAAAGTTGCCGACTCCTCAAGGGCCGGCAACCGGGTTTGGATCAACCAAAATCATCAAAGGCCACCATCTCCTTCGGTACTCCATAGTCGTCGAGCATACGGGTCACCGCGGCGTTCATCATGGGCGGCCCGCAGATGTAATACTCTATCTCTTCGGGCTCTTCATGTTTCTTCAGGTAATTGTCCATAATCACCTGGTGGATGAACCCCTTGTAACCCGTCCAGTTGTCCTCCGGCAAAGGCTCAGAGAGGGCTATATTGAACTTGAAGTTGGGGAACTCCTTTTCGATTGCCTGGAAATCCTCCATATAGAACAGCTCGCGCAAGGAGCGCCCCCCGTACCAGAACGTCACCTTGCGGTTCGTTTTGAGGGTGTGGAAGAGATGGAAAAGATGACTGCGCATGGGTGCCATGCCGGCCCCACCCCCGATGAACATCATTTCTCGCTGGGTTTCTTTCAGGAAGAACTCCCCGTAAGGACCGGAGACCATGACCTTGTCGCCAGGCTTGCGCGAAAAGATATATGAGGAACAGATGCCCGGGTTTACCTTCATGAAGGTGTTGGCCTTGCGGTCCCAGGGCGGGGTGGCGATGCGGATGTTAAGCATCACGATGTTCCCTTCGGCGGGGTGGTTGGCCATGGAGTAGGCCCTGACCACCTCTTCGCTGTTCTTCATCTTCAGGTCCCACATCTTCAGCTTATCCCACTCGTCGCGGTATTCCTGCTCGACTTCTATGGTACTGTAGTCCACTTCCACAGGGGGGACATCGATCTGGATATAGCCCCCCGACTTGAAGTCAAGGCTCTCTCCTTCCGGAAGCTTCACCACGAACTCCTTGATGAAGGTGGCCACATTGTGGTTGGAAATGACTTCGCACTCCCACTTCTTGATGCCAAACACCTCGGGTTCGATCTCCAGCTTCATGTCCTCCCTCACCTTGACCTGGCATCCCAGACGCCAGTGGTTCTGCTGTTCCTTACGACTGAAGAATCCTGTTTCTGTAGGCAGGATGGAGCCACCGCCTTCCAGCACCTGGCATTTACAAGTGCCGCAGGTGCCGCCCCCGCCACAGGCCGAAGGGAGGAAGATCTTCTGGGCAGCCAGGGTCGAGAGCAGGTTGGTGCCCGGGGGCACCATGATTTCCCTTTCTTCATTGATGGTGATCTTCACCTCACCCTGGGGGGTCAGCTTCTTTCGGGCATAAAGCAGCAGCATCACGAGCGAGAGGATGACCAGAAGGAAAATCCCTACACTGATCAATACGGTAGCCCCAATGCTGAATTCCAGTAGTAACATGGCACGTATCTTTTACTGTTCAGATTATAGCTCGATTCCCATGAACGCCATGAAGGCAATGCCCATCAGGCCGGTGATGATGAAGGTGATGCCCAGTCCGCGCAGGGGGGCAGGGATCTGGGAGTACCTTATCTTCTCGCGTATAGCAGCGATGGCCACTATGGCGAGCAGCCAGCCCACCCCGGAACCCAGACCGAACACGGTAGCCTCCGCCAGGGTCTCGTATTCCCTTTCCTGCATGAACAGGGACCCTCCCAGGATCGCGCAGTTCACAGCGATCAGGGGAAGGAAGATACCCAGGCTGTTATAAAGGGCCGGGGAAAACTTCTCGACCACCATCTCCACCAGCTGGACCATGGAGGCAATCACAGCAATGAACATGATGAACGATAGAAAGCTCAGGTCAAGTTCTGCCCAGGATGGGGAGATCCAGGCCAATGCACCTTCCGAAAGCAGATACTTATTGATGAGGAAGTCAATGGGTACAGTGATGCCGAGTACAAAAATGACGGCAATTCCTAGTCCCATGGAAGTCTTCACGGTCTTCGACACGGCAAGGTAGGAACACATGCCCAGGAAGTACGCGAAGATCATGTTCTCGATGAAGATCGACTTGACGAATATGTTGACCAATTCCTGCATAGTGGTTTCGGTTTGGCGTTCTTATTTGTTCTCTTCGATCAGCTCGCGGTTGCGCGCACGCTGGATCCAGATGATTACCCCAACCAGGATCAGGGCCATGGGAGGCAGGATCATCAATCCATTGTCCTTGTATCCGAAGTTGTACACTCCGAGCTTTTCCATCACCGGAAAGTTCCAGATCGTCCCGGATCCGAAGAATTCGCGGAACAAACCCACAACGATCAGTATCCAACCGTAGCCCACTCCGTTTCCAATGCCATCGAGGAAGGAGGGCCAGGGCTTGTTGCCCATGGCGAAGGCTTCCAGGCGGCCCATGATGATGCAGTTGGTGATGATAAGGCCTACGAAAACCGAGAGCTGCTTGCTCACATCGTAATAGAAGGCCTTCAGCACTTCGTCCACCAGGATCACAAGCATGGCGATGACCACCAGCTGCACGATGATGCGGATACGTGGAGGGATGGTGTTGCGCAGCAGGGAGATGGACAGGTTGGAGAACGCGGTTACCAGGGTAACAGAGATGGCCATCACTACAGCAGGCTCGAGCTTAACCGTGACGGCGAGCGCCGAACAGATGCCGAGCACCTGCACCGTGATCGGGTTCTCCTTATTGAGGGGGTTGAAGAGCAAGCGCCTGTTCTTGGCGGAGAACAGGGCCTCCTTTTTAGGGGTATCTGCGCTCATAATGCCTTACGTTTTTGAATGAATGGAACATAGTTCTTAAGGCAGTCCTCCACCATGGCGGAGAGCCCGTTGCTGGTGATGGTTCCTCCGGAGATGGCGTCCACCCCATGCTGCAGGGGCACGTCGGAACTGTTGGCCACGCCCCCCTTCACCACTTTGATGCTGGTGAAGTTGCCCGATTCGTCCAGTATCTTTTTCCCCAGAAACTGGCTTTCGAACTCGGTGGTGTTGGTCTCAGCGCCCAGGCCAGGGGTCTCACCTTTGTGGTCGAAGCTCACCCCGATCACCGTGGTATAGTCGGGGGCCAGGGCGATATTGCCCCAGATGGGCCCCCAGAGGCCTTTGCCGCGGACCGGGATAACAAATACTTCGCTGTTATCGGCGGCGCGCATATGGAACAAAGGAAGCAGGGGCTTTCCGCCCTTGGCGATCTCATCCATGACGACCTTCACATCGATGTCAAAGGCCCTGACCTCACCCTGGGCCAGGCCCCCATCCTTGTATATGGCCACCACCTCACCGCTGAGGTCGATGGCCAGCTCTTCGATGATGCTCTGCTCGTAAACCTCCACGGCATTGGAAGCATCGGCTTCCAGACCTGCCGCACTGAGGATGTCGCTGATTTTCTCCACCCTGCGGTTATGCTCCTGGTATGGCTTCAGCACCAGGGCAACCGAGGTGAGGATAGCCGCCACCAGGATTACCATGATGGAGGCGTACCGGAATATGTATGCGTTGCTGTACATAGCGCTTGGTTTTCTTGGGTGCCTTAGGCTGCTTTGACTTTCACACGCCTCAGCCGGCGCTTGATATTGCTTTCCACCACGTAATGATCGATCAGCGGCGCCATGATGTTCATGAAGAGGATGGCGAGCATGATCCCTTCAGGATAGGCGGGGTTAAGCACACGGATTAGGATGGCGGTGATCCCGATGAGAAAACCGTAGATGAGCTTGCCCCTGTTGGTCTGTGCCCCGCTGACCGGGTCGGTGGCCATGAAGACCACCCCGAAGGCGAAGCCGCCCATGATGAGGTGTTGGTAGGCTGGTATCTCCATATAGGTATTGGCACCCCAGAGGTTGAAGATCAGCCCCATGAGGTAGCCCCCGGCAAAACCGCTCAGCATGATGCGCCAGCTGCCAACGCCTGTAACGAGCAAAATGGCTCCCCCGAGCAGGATCAAGAGGGTGGAGGTCTCGCCGATGGAACCGGGGATCAGTCCAAGGAACATGTCTAACACACTGGGCATCTGGTCCATATTGCCTGCGGCAGCCTGTGCCAGAGGGGTAGCCCCGGAGAAGGCATCCGCCTTGTCGGCGATCCATACCTTATCCCCGGAAATGTCCTGGGGATAGGCAAAGAAGAGAAAAGCGCGGGCCACCAGCGCCGGGTTCATGATGTTCATGCCCGTGCCCCCGAAGACCTCCTTGCCGATAATCACGGCAAAGGCGGTGGCCAGGGCAACCATCCACAGGGGGATCTCGGGGGATACCACCAAGGGAATGAGCATCCCGCTGACCAGAAAGCCTTCGTTGACCTCATGCCCCCTGATCTGGGCAAAGATGAATTCTATGGCCAGCCCCGTAACATAGGACACCACCACGATGGGCAGGACCCGCACCAGCCCGAACAGGAAGGTAGGCCAGAATCCTGTCGCCTCCCCCTGGGAAAGGAAATGCTGGTACCCCACGTTCCACATCCCGAACAGCAGGGCCGGGACCAGGGCGATGACCACCACGCTCATCGTTCGCTTCATATCCATTGCATCACGGATATGCGCACCCGAAGTGGTAGTCTTGTTGGGAACGAACAGAAAGGTTTCAAAAGCGTCGAAAGTGGATTGCAGCTTCTCGAAGCGCCCTCCCTTCTCGAACTGGGGTTTGATCTTGTCGATATATCTGCGTAATGCCTTCATCGGACCTTGTATTTTCCGGTTAACTCATCTCCTTCCGCATCAGGTCCAGCCCCTGGCGCAGCAGGGCCTGAACGGGGGTCTTGGAGGTACAGACCACTTCGCACAGCGCGAAATCTTCCTCCGACACCTCATAGATGCCCAGGTTTTCCATCAGATCAATATCTTCCACCATGATGGCCTTCAGCAGATGCACCGGATAGATGTCCATAGGGAGCACCCGCTCGTATTCCCCCGTCATCACGAAGGCCCGGTGGCCACCGTTGAGGTTGGTGTGCAGGCGGTACTTCTTGTTGGGCGTAAGCCAGGAAAGGTAGCTCCGGCTCACACTGAACTTGCCCAGTCCGGGCAGCGCCCAGCCAAAGAACTCGTAATGGTTGCCTTCAGGTATCACACTGATCTGGTTGTGGAAGTATCCAATATACCCCCTGCGGTCGATCCGGGTACCGGTCAGCACATTGCCTGAGATATAGCGGAGGTTGTCGCCCTCTACGCCAGCCTTCACGAGTCCTTCGATACTGCATCCGCGGAGCGTGCGGACATAGTGAGGTTCCCTGACCTCAGAACCCGTCAGGGCGACCAGGGTGGTGGCATCGAACACGCCCTGGAGGAAGGCACGGCCGATGATCACTACATCGGCGGGACGAAGGTACCATACTACCTCCCCTTTGTTCACCGGATCGGTATGGTGGATCTGTATCCCCGGGTTCCCTGCCGGATGAGGCCCTTCGAAATGAAGTACTTCTACACCCCGGGCCTCATGAAATACTTTGCTCCGGTTCCGCGAGGGGCTGACGCCCAGATAGACCTTGCCGGTGGTCAGCTTGCCCAGGGCATCCAGTCCGGTCTGAAAGGCCTCCCCCTCTCCCTCCACCAGGAGGTCCTGGTCGGGGGCCATGGGTGCGGTATCGAAGGCGGAAACGAAAATGGACTTGGGGTTCGACTCCGGGGACGCGACGATGGCGTAGGGCAGCTGATGGATGAAGGTGAAGGTGCCTGTCTTCAGCATGTGCGCGAGCACTGCATCCCTATCCATGCCGGAAGGTTGGCCCGTGCCGAAGGATTCGTAGGCAGGCCGCTCATCGGCATGGATACAGATCTCTTCGATCACACGCTGCTTTCCACGCTTGATGGCGGTCACTGTGCCGCTCACCGGCGACACAACCCGGATCTGCTCCCGGTACTTGTCAAAGAATAGCGGGCTCCCGGCCTTCACCGTGTCCCCTTCCCTGACGAGCAGCTTGGGATAAACGCCGCTGAAGTCCGTGGGCTTCACGGCGAACTGACCCGTGGTATAATCCCTGACCGTCTTGCTGGCTTCCCCGACCATGTGGATATCGAGGCCTTTCTTGAGTTTGGTGATTCTGGTCATAGGTGTTCTCCCTTGATGGGCTGGGTAATTATCGGGCAAAATTATATTTATTCATCTAATTATTTGGCTGTCTGGGATGAAAAATATCCTGACCACCGCCTCGTTCAAAAGTAGGGCTTTTTCGGCGGAAGCCCTTGCAGCGAATAGCTATGCTTGCCGTAATTTTGAAAGATGAGCGTATTCCGAAAACCTCTTACATGCCACCGCACGACAAGGGCTACCTTGCTGATGCCTGAGCTCCCCAAGCTGAACCTTTTGCTGTTCCTCCTCCTCACCCTGTTCCTCTCCCCTCATCCCGTCTCAGGCCAGGAACAGCCGGATTACTTTTACCCGGATTATTTCCGCTGCGATGACCACGTATATGTTCCGCATATCCGAACCGTGATGCTGCACCGGGCCGGCTGGGAGCTTTCCGCCCCCCAGATCGCGCTTGCAACGGAGGAGAAACTGCTGCTCAGCTTTGATGACCTGCAGGGAGGCCGTCAGGACTACCGTTACACCCTGATCCACTGCGATGCGGCCTGGAGGCCGTCGGAACTGCTTCCTTCGGACTACCTCCAGGGGTTCACCGAGGGGTACATTACGGATTATCAGGCTTCCTACAACACCCTTCAGCGGTATACCCACTACAGCCTGCTTTTTCCTGAAGATGAAGTGAAGCCCCTCCTTTCCGGGAACTATCTGCTCAAGATATATGCTGCAGAACGCCCGGATGAGCCTCTCATCACCCGGCGCTTCCTTATCGTGGAAGAGCTCGTCAGCATCCGTGGCAGGGTGCACGCCGCTACCGAAATCGAGGACCGGGACTACCGACAGGAAATAGACTTCAGCATTGACCTGCTGGGGTACGCCATGGACCAGCCCTACCGCAACCTGAAGGTGGTGGTGCAGCAAAACGGGCGCTGGGATAATGCCATCACAGGTATGCAGCCCCGCATGATGAACGGAGGCATGCTGGACTACGACCTGGAGAGCGGCAATGTGTTCGACGGGCTCAACGAGTTCCGCCATGTGGACCTGAAGTCACTGCGCTACCTCACCGACCGGGTAATGCAGATCCTGGAGGACGATACTTCATACACCCTCAGGGTACAGCCCGATCTGCGCCGTCCATTCCAGGTATATTCCCTGGACCGCGACATCAATGGCCGTTTCCTGGTGAAGGTGAACGAAGGCACCGACTCCCGCGTGGAAGCTGAGTATGTCAGGGTGGAGTTCACCCTGCCCTATGAGTCGCCCCTCCTCAATGGCAATGTATACCTGATCGGGGCCTTCACAGCCTGGGGTAAGGATCCGGAGGCCCGTATGCGCTGGGATCCCCGGCACAAGGCCTACCTGGCCACCCTCTACCTGAAACAGGGCTATTACAACTACCTATATGGATACCTGGAAGACGGGCAATCCTTCTCCGATGCGGCTCTCATCGAGGGGACCCACCAGGAGACCGAAAACGACTACACCATTCTGGCCTATTACCGGGAAACCGGGGGACGTTATGACCGGCTGATCGGGATCACGCAGCTCAATTCCCTTACCGATCGCTGATCATTCGTAGCGGAGGGACTCTATAGGGTCGAGACGGCCGGCCTTCACCGCAGGGTAAAGCCCCGATACCAGGGCTACTCCCAGGCATAGCATAACCCCGGCAAATATCCATTTCCAGGGCACGATGAAGTCGCTTCCAATGGCCAAAGACAGCAGGTTGCCGATCACGATGCCCAGCACTATTCCCAATGCCCCACCGATCTGCCCTATGACCACCGACTCGATGAGGAACTGGTTGCGTATATCGCGCCGCGTGGCACCCATGGCCTTGCGTATCCCGATCTCACGGGTACGCTCCGTTACCGAGACCAGCATGATGTTCATCAGCCCGATGGCTGCCCCGAATAATGTGATGAGCCCGATCACTGTGGCCGCCATGGTGACATAGCGCAGGTTGTCGATGAGCATACGGGCCACGTTGTCACTCTTGCTGATATCGAAATCGTCTTCCTCCCCCACCGGAACCTGGCGGATGGTGCGCAGCAGCCCGGTGGCCTCGCCTATGGCCGGGTCGATGAGCCGGATATCCTCCGCCATCACATTAATATTAAACGAACGGTTGGGATTGGGGAAATTCTGGCGGATGTTGTTCAAAGGCAGCACCACGTTGCGGTCACCGGAGAACCCCATGCTGGAGCCCTTGCTCTCGATCACTCCGATAACCCGGTACTTGGCCGGGCCTATGGCAACCTGCCTTCCGATGGGATCCTGGCGGGGGCCGAACAGCTTGTTCCTCACCTCCTCCCCGATGATGGCCACGTTACTGCCGAAGAACTGCTCATGCGGAGTGAAGTTGCGGCCTTCCGAAAGCTCCATCCCGGCTGTGGCCAGATAATTCTCGTCGGCACCCATGACACCGATGTTGGGGTTGGTCTTCTCCGCCTCATACTTGACAGTAGCGGCACCGGTGGCCCATCCGTAGATGGCCACGGTAGCCGGAAAATCATAACGCTCCCTGAACGCGGTCACCTCATCAAAGGTCAACTTGCGGAAATCCCGCGGGCGGGTGCGTTGATTGCCCACATGTATCCTCAGGTTGCGGTTTCGGATGGTGAAGGTGTTCGATCCCATCATGGCGAAGTTCTGGGTAAGGTAGAACTTGATGGAATCTATGGCCGTGAGTATGCCCACAAGGGCCATAATGCCGAAAGCAATGATAAGCACGGTAAGCACGGTCCGCAGCAACTGGCTGCGGATGGCGGTCACGCTGATGCGGACATTTTCCCGGAGCAGCAGGCGCATATCAGGGGATTATGAATCCTTGCTTCCAAAGGCCAGGTCACCGGCATCGCCGAGGCCTGGAACGATGTAGGCCTGAGCGGTCAACTCCTCATCCACCGCACCCACCCAGAGGGTTACCTCGGATGCCGGCAGGTGCCGGCGCACATATTCTACTCCTTCCACACTGGCCAGAATGGTCACAAGGTGGGTATGTTTCGGTCGGCCCTTTTCCATCAGATTGCGGTAGGTCAGCACCATAGAAGCGCCCGTGGCGAGCATGGGATCGCAGAGGACCAGGGTACGTCCTTCGAGGGACGGACTGCTGAGGTACTCGATCTGTATGGTGAAACGGCCGTCCTTCTTGTACTTGCGGTAGGCGGAGATGAAGGCGTTCTCCGAATGGTCGAAATAGTTCAGCAGGCCCAGGTGCATCGGTATGCCCGCCCTGAGGATAGAGGCAATGACCGGATGTTCCTTAAGCATGGGAACATGGGCCGCCCCCAGCGCCGTGCTCACCTCCTTCTCTTCATATTCCATCTCCTTGCTGATCTCGTAGGCGAAGATCTCGCTGATCCGCTCCAGGTTCCGGCGAAAGCGCATAGAATCCTGCTGTATCACCTCATCCCGGAGTTCTGCTATGAACTGGTTGAGAATGGAATGCTGCCTGCCCAGGTTACGCACCATACTGTTTCCCTCCTATGGTTAGATTGACCGTATGAAGATACGCTTTTATGGACTTCAGGCCAAAAGGCTGGCTCAGGGCAGACCCAATTTGTGCCTGAACGCTACTGTTTCGCGAAAAAGGCCGGGCAAGGGCCGCAGCAACAACGGTAGGCGGTTGAGCCTGAGACCGGGGTAGTTGGTCTCCTGGGCCCCAAACCCGGCATAAAAACGGCCCAGGCCTTCATCATCGGAGCCCTCAAAGTCGAACACCCGTTGGGTCCCGGCATGCTCCCTAAGGTAAAGGTCGATGAGCCAGGCCAGGGCCCCATGATTGTTCTCCCTGCGTTCGGTAGCCGAGAACAGGAAGATGCTCTGCCCGGGCATTTCCGCGATCAGGGCCCCGGCCAGGATACGGTTGCCCCCGGCAGTGGCTGCGACGATCTGACCCAAACCCCTGTGCATCATGGCATGAGCCAATCTTTCCAATATCTGGTACTCCCGTTCGCCCAGAGTGGATATCCCTCTCCCCCGGTTCTCACGAAACAGACGGATCAGCTCCGCCGGGGACAAGCCGCTGATCCTTTCCATGCCGGCGATCTCCGCTTTGCGGAGGCTGCGGCGCAGGTTCTCCGAAAACACTGAACGTATCCGCTCATAGTCCCCTATGAGGCTCAGCTCGTAGTTCCGGTGAAGCAGGGCGCCCCACGAATCGGACACCTTGTTCAGGGTGTTCAGGCGAAGGTCCACCACCTTGAATTGTGAAGGGATAGCCTTCAGAAAGGCGTGCACCAGCCCAGGCGTTATGTGACCGGGGGAGAACAGGCCGAGCTGCTGTACAAAAGGTGGGGTATACACATACGCCATGCCCGCCTTGCGACGCACCGGAAGGGGAAAGACCTGCTCGTAGTCCCCGTCCACCAGGGCGTCCCAACGCTCACACACCAGGTTGAGGTACCATGAGTATGCGTAGAGGCGTGAATTCACGGAGCGCCGGATGCAGGCATCCCATTTGCGGTCGTCGATCGCGGTGTGGGTGACGTAACGTATCTCCATCCTCAGGGTGTGTTGATCATTTCTTCGACCATCCGCTGGTACACCTGCCGCCACCCCTTCCATTCCCCCTGCTCGCTGAGGGTGGAATTATGCCATAAGGTGCTGAACACCCCTCCGTAACGCCTCACGTTGCCGATCAGCCGGCCCAGACGGTCCAGAGCCTTCCCCGGCCCCAGCCCCAGGTATTCTTTCAATGTGCCGTCCATCACCGCGAAGGGGTGGATGGTTAGGGGCCGCTGCAGCCCGCTCCGCAGGTCGAACCAGGGAAAAGGCCTTGAAGTGCCGGCCCTGAACCCGGGGCTGTCCGCGAAGCCCAGGGTGTGGTCTTCCGTGAAGCCTTCGGCCACCAGGCGGTTCCAGGTCTCCGGAACGCTGAGCATAAGATAATGCTGCCGACTGGCGGTGATAACCCTTCCGGTGACTTGCTCCAGTATTATTCTTTCATTACGGAGCCCCTCCAGGTCCGATCCATGGCTATACGAGGGGTGCAGCCCAACGCCTCCATCCTGGTCCAGATGGCGGATCAGTCCCGAAACCAGGGGATGGCGGGGCGAGAGGTTATGATCTCTTTCACCCCTGGGGCCAACCTGCACGAACCAACGGGGGACCAGGGCATGGCGCTCGTGCAAGGCATCCAGCCAGCCGTATACATCGTAGTGATCAGGTTCCAGCCCGGCCAGCACCTTCATGCGCTGGCGGAGTGCCCTTCCGTCCCCTCTGAGGGCATCCCTGAGACCAGCACCCGCCGACCGCCACCAGGGCCTGCCGAGATATGCATAGGCCACATCTATATCATACCCTGGCTGAAAGGAAAAAACAGGCCTGGTACACCTCAATCCAGGAAAACAGGTCTCCAGGAGATCCGCCAGCTCGAAGGCCCAGCGGTCTACCCATGGAATGTCCAACGAACCCAGGGACAGCAAGGCAGAAGCGGTGGACGGGAACCGTCCCAGCGCATCGGGGGTAAAGGGAAGGTATTCCTCGTATCGGGTAAGCAGAAAGAAGGCGGAGGCAAAAGGGTCGTAGGGCCAGGGGCCCCCATCGACAGGGAAAAGTCCCCCTGCTGCCCCGGAATGGGCTGCTTCTACGGTTGAGGCATGGGTGCCTTCTTCGAAGAAGATGGCAGATGACGGGAAGTAGAGCGCTCCGGGCAGGGCCTTCCCTCCATATTGCAAGAGCGGGCCATCCCAGGCCAGGGCCTCCGCTGCGTCATGGCCATAGATTGTGCCTAGTCCGAGCAGATGCCCGAGGAGATGGTCCATGACATACCTCAGCCTGGGCGTGGGCTGTTCGGTGAAAACCATTATGCTGGCTGCAAGGGGCATGGCACTCCAAAGATAGTGAAGGGGTGTTGTGCGCCGATGCATCAAAGATATTCCAGGATGAGGTCCCTGATCTTTTCTGCGGCATGTCCATCCCCGAAGAAGGCGGGGCGCCCGGGCAGCGGAGCTCCGAGTAGTCTGCGCCGGGCCTCCAGGATGCTCGCGGCATCTATGGGGGTAGTTACACCCCATCCCGAAGCCACGATTTCCTCCCATTCGGTGCGCTCCCGCAGAATGACCACTGGTTTGCCGAGGAAATATGCCTCCTTCTGCAGCCCTCCGCTGTCGGTCATGACCATGCTGCAACCCCTGAGAACGGGCAGCAGTTCGAGATAGGTCAGGGGTCCGCTCAACCGGATGCGTGGGTGTTTTGCGAGGGCTTCCATTTCATGGTCCAATCCCAGGGCAGCGAAGCTGTTGCGGGTGCGGGGGTGAAGGGGAAGGACGACCGGGATCCCTTCTTCCGCGATGTCCAACAGGGCCCTGGCGAAGGCACGAAGACCAGAAGGGTCGGCCGTAACGGTCTCGCGGTGCAGCGTCGCCAACACCTGGCCCTGCAGCTGCTGTGCCGGGGCTGTTTCGTCCAGCCGTTCCAGAAAGTATCGCTGATTATCGAGCATGACATCCCCGGTGAGAAAGGCGGCAGGACGTTCGGGGCTGGGCAGGAAGGAAGGATGGACTGGCACCCCTTCACGGCCCAGGTTGTCCAGGGCGCGCGCTGTCGGAGCGAAGAGCAGGGTGGATACCCGGTCGGTGCACACCCGGTTGATCTCTTCCGGCATATTATGTTCTCCCGACCTCAGTCCGGCCTCCACATGCAGCACGGGAAGGTGCATGCGCGCGGCCACCAGTGCACCAGCCAGGGTGCTGTTGGTGTCCCCGTACAGGAGCACCCCATCGGGCCTTATTTCATGAAAGAAGGCCTCCAGTCCGGGCAGCATGCGCGCGGTTTGCAGGGCATGGGAGCCGGAACCAGCCTCCAGGTTCAGGGCAGGAAGGGGGACCCTCAGTTCACGGAAAAGGTCCAGGGACATTTTGCCATCGTAATGCTGTCCGGTATGCACGATGATCTCGCGCAGGGCGCCAGCTGCGGTGACCAGGGCACGGCTGACCGCCGAGGCCTTGATGATCTGGGGACGGGCGCCCACAATGGTGACCAGGGTTTTCATGCCGCTCAAAGGTAAGGAATACCTCCGTGGGCGGGATATCAGAGGATACCCTCGTCGGCAAAGCTGAAGAAGGCCTGTTCTCCGGCAATGATATGGTCGAGCACCGGAAGGTCCAGCATTTCCCCGGACGCCTTAAGGCGCCGGGTCAGACGGACGTCCGCATCGCTGGGCTTCAGGTTGCCTGAAGGATGGTTGTGGGCCAGGATGATGGAGGAGGCCTTGCGCTCAATGGCGATCTTGAAGATCTTCTTGGGATCGGCCACGGTACCGGAAAAACCTCCTTCACTGATCATCACCTTAGCTATGAGCCGGTTGGCCCTGTTCAGCAGAAGGATATAAAAAACCTCGTAGGGTGTGTCGGCCAGAACACTGCGTAAGGCGTCAAAAGCCTCCCCACTGGAAGTGATGCGGGGCCTTTCCTCCGCCGGGCACGATAACCTGCGGTTTCCCAGCTCCAGGGCGGCCAGGATGCTCACCGCCCGGGCCGGTCCTATGCCTTGTATGGCCATAAGCTCGTGAAGGTCCATCTGTCCCAGCTTTACCAGGTTGTTGCCCGCCTTGCCCAGGATGCGGCGGCCCAGCTGCACGGCCGATTCCCTGGGGGTCCCCGAGCCGATGAGTATAGCGATGAGCTCTGCATCGCTGAGTGCTGTTCGCCCGCGCTCCATCAGCTTCTCCCTGGGCCGGTCGGCCTCTGCCCATTCGGCGATGGGCATCCCGTTCGGATATTCGTTCATGACCAATTAGACGTTCGGGAGGGGGGTAAACGGACAAAAAAAGACAAAAAAAATGCCCCCCCGCATGCGGAAGGGCAAGTAGATTAGAGCGATACAGGGCAGGACTAAGCCATGCGGTTGATCATCAGGGCGAGCTTCGACTTGAGGTTGCCGGCCTTGTTCTTGTGGATGATGTTACGCTTGGCGTTCTTGTCGATGAGGGAAATCACCCTGGGATAGGATTCTTCCGCTTCCTTCTTGCTGGTGAGCTGACGGAAGGCCTTGATGGCATTGCGCATGGTCTTGGCGTAATACCGGTTGTGAATCCTTCTTACCTCTGTCTGCCTTACCCTCTTGAGAGCCGATTTGTGGTTAGCCATACTGTGTTCGCTTGATGTATTTCTGACAAAATGGGCTGCAAAGATACATCTTTTCGGAATTCCAACAAACAATTGATCCCGAGTTCTCCGCAGCGGAAAAAAGACGAGGCCGTACCGCTGGGCGGCCGGCCTCGTCCGGGGGATTTGGTTACAGGGTTGGCTCCGGAGCACGGGCCTCCCCTCACTTGCAGGTCCGGATGGACCCATGGGTGGAGAACCCGGATCAGGACCGTGAAACGGTCCCGCCTGAGCCATTTCAAAGGAATAGCGGTTCTGCTGATCTGCCTGTTGTTTCTTGTGGATATACCTACTACCCCTGCACCCTTTTCCTACTACATGAAAACACAACGGAATTAAATAACTGATAAACTGATCATTAAAAGAACTGCACAGGTGCGGGTCCAGGAATCAATAATTCTGCAGGAAGGAGATCAGGTCGGTGTCCTGGACGAGGTTCAGCTTTTTCTTGATGCGATAACGGGCCGTTTGCACCGAGCGTTCACTGATGTTCAGCATCCTTCCGATCTCTTTGGTACTGAGGTTCATCCGGATGTATGCACAATGTTTGAGGTCATGGGGTGTGAGTTCAGGGCCCCGCTCCTGCAGGCGGATGAAGAATCCGGGGTGTATCTCATTGAAATGCCTGAGCATGTTCTCCCATTCGTCTCCAAAACCCTGGGTATCGTCCACCAGTCCCTTCAAGGGTTCCAGGGCCGAATCCACGTCCGCCATCCCTGCCCTTCCCCGCTCATAATGCCGAATGGCATCCCCCAGCCGGGCCATACCCTCCCGTATCCGCCCGCTGAACATCAAGGCCGAGGTCAGCTCCCGGTTCTTGCGGTCCATGGCCTCTGACATCTCCAGGCTTCGCTGCTGGTGCAGCTTGAGCTTCAGGCGGTATCCGTTGATCATCAGAAATATCGTTATGATGGCCAACAGGGTGACCGCCAGGGAAAGGTAAAGCAGCGTCCGCTCATTGCGCTGCCGCTGCAGCAGGAGCTCCTCCTGACGTTTCTGTTCGGATTGCTCGTAACTGCGCGCCAACTCGCTGATTCCTCGCTGCCGTTCTTCCCCAAACAGCTCTTCCCTGGTATCAATGTATTTCCTCAGCGAACGGAGGGCCTTCTCCGGCTCCCCCATTTCTTCATATACCTCGGCAATGCTCTTGAAATTATCCATGGCGAACCGCTTCAGTCCCTTTTCCAAAGCGATCCGGTTACTTTGACCGAAGAAGTCTATGGCCTTCTCATACTCTCCTCTTCCCTTGAAAATCAATGCCTTGTTCCCGAGGACGGCGGCCCTGGCCTGAAAGTCCCCCAGGGTAGCATTCGCCTTTTCCGCCTGGTCGAGGTAATGCATCGCCAGGGTATAGTCTTTGATGAGAAGGTAATGCTCCCCGATATTGTTGAGCGCAAATACTTCTGAGCGAAGGTCCTGGAGCTCCCTCGAGAGTTCCAGGTAGAGATTGAGGTAGAACAGCGAACTGTCGTACTGCTTCAGCTCATTGAAAATGTTGGACGCGGTATTGGCAAATCCGTTCACCTTGCTCTTCCAGTCGTTCTTCCGGGCCAGGGCTATCCCCTTCCTGTTGTAGGCCAGCGCTTTGTCTATATCCTTAAGATAGGCGTAGTTCCGGGCCAGGCCATGAAGGGCCACCACCCGGGTCTCCTCCCCTTCCTTGCCCTGGCTCAATCGCTCAGCCGAGAGAAAGGCATCGAGACTGCTTTGGTAATTGTCCCAATATAAATAGATGTACCCCAAAAGATTATTCGCCTTGGCCATACCGGGATCATCATGCTGCTCCCGGGCACTGCGCATCGCCAGTTGGGCATACTCGAAGGCCGGGCTCATGTCCTCCCGCTGGAAGTAATAGCTGGCCAGCTTGCGGTAGGTCGCTCCCCTGTGTTCAACTGCTGCATTCTTTAGCACCAGCAACAAGGAATCCACGGTACGATCGGCCGCCTGCACGGTCGAAGCCAACAGTAAGAGGGCCGGCACCCAGCAGTATGGGATCAACCGCAGCATATGCATCCGTTTCATCCTTTCAAATATAAGAAACGATCTGCGCACACCGCTCAGCATTCATCGGTCAACGCCCAACTCCCTTACCTTTGCACATCATGAGCGAAAGGGTTCCATGCTATCATTGCGGAGAAGAATGCCGGGAAGACCTGGTTCAGCACGATGGCAAGTCCTTTTGCTGTAACGGCTGCAAGCTGGTGTACGAGATCCTTTCGGAGCACCGGATGAAACAGTACTACACCCTCCAGGCCATGCCCGGGGTGGCCCCCCCTACCGACCTCAACAAGGCCTATGATTACCTGGAAAAGGAGGAGGTGATCGAGCGTCTGGTGAGCTTCCGCGACAGGAACACCATGATTGTCACCTTGTATATCCCCGGCATTCATTGCAGTTCTTGCATCTGGCTGCTCGAAAACCTTTACCGCCTCAACCCGGCGGTGCACTCCTCCAGGGTCAACTTCCCCCGCAAGGAAGTGCAGCTGTCATTCGACCCTTCCCGCATCTCCCTGCGGCAGATGGTGGAGCTCCTCTCGTCGGTGGGCTATGCCCCGGAGATCAACCTCGACCGCATGGAGGTGAAACGCCGGAAGATCGACCGCAGCCTGATCTACCAGATCGGCGTGGCGGGCTTCTGCTTTGGCAACATCATGCTGATCAGCCTGCCGGAATACCTCGGTATGGACTACCTCAAGGAGCCCCGTTTTGCCAGCTTCTTCGGTTATGTCAACCTCGTCCTTTCGCTGCCGGTGCTGCTCTACAGTGCGCGCAACTACTTCATCTCAGCATGGAAGGGCCTTCGCAAGCGCATCATCAACATCGACGTGCCTATCGCCCTGGGCATCGTTACCCTCTTCCTGCGCAGCCTGGTGGAGATCGTGCTCTCGCTGGGCGCCGGCTACCTCGACAGCCTGGCCAGCCTGGTGTTTGTCCTTCTGCTCGGCAAAGCCTTTCAGCAGGTCACCTACAACACCATCTCCTTTGAACGCGACTACCGCTCCTATTTCCCGATCGCCGTTACCCGCATAGCCGCGGATGGAAGCGAGGGTCCGGTACAGGTTTCAGGCGTGGAGATCGGCGATCGTCTCCTCATCCGCAATCAGGAGATCATTCCTGTGGACGCCTTGCTGGAAGAAGGCCGGGCGAGTATCGACAACAGTTTTGTCACCGGGGAATCGGCCCTTGTGGAAAAGATGGCGGGCGACAGGCTCTTCGCCGGAGGGCGGCAGGTCGGGGGCGCCATCGTCGTGCGCGCCACGCGCAAGCTTTCCCAGTCCTACCTCACCCAGCTCTGGAACAACGAAGCCTTCACCAAGGAACGACCCCACGCCTTCGAAGACATCACCAACCGCATCAGTAAGCACTTCACCCTGATCATCCTCCTCATTGCCCTGGCCTCGGCACTCTTCTGGATCCGCATCGATCCCAATATCGCGCTCAATGCCTTTACCGCGGTGCTCATCGTAGCCTGCCCCTGCGCCCTGGCCATGTCGGCGCCCTTCACCTTCGGCAACGTCCTTAGGATACTGGGAAGGAACAAATTCTACCTCAAGGGCACAGCAACCATAGAAGGGCTGGCCCTTACCAACCATCTGGTTCTGGATAAGACCGGGACCATCACCCAGTCCTCTCGCAGCGATGTGCGATATGAGGGCAGTGAACCTGATGATTTTCAGCGCGATGCCGTTTTCTCCCTGCTGCGCCAGTCTTCCCACCCGCTCAGCAAGATCATCTTCAATACCTTGAGACAAAGGGCACTGCTTGCGGTGGAAGACTTCGAGGAGATTGCCGGGCAGGGTATCCGCGCCAGGATCAGCGGCCGGGAGGTCCGGCTGGGTTCGGCTCCCTTTACCGGACACCCACAGCCTGCAGAATCGCCGGAAGGAAGCCGGGTCTTCCTGAGCATCGATGGGATGCCCAGGGGAGGGTATACCATAGGAAACAAATACCGCCCCGGGCTCCGGGATGCCCTCGACGGCCTGAAACGCTGGCACCGGATCACCCTGCTGACCGGGGACAACGAAAGTGAAAAAGTGAGGCTGGAACAGATCTTAGGTAAGGACGACCTGCTGCGCTTCCGGCAGTCGCCCCAGGATAAACTGGAATATGTGGAGGAACTTCAGCGCCAGGGCCAGAATGTGATGATGGTAGGCGATGGCCTCAATGACGCCGGAGCTCTGAAACAGAGCAACATAGGTATTTCTGTATCTGAAGATGTCAACACCTTCTCTCCTGCCTGCGATGCCATCCTCGACGCTTCGGCTTTCGCCCGCCTCCCACTCTTTGTACGCTATGCCCGACTGAGCATCCGCATCGTCATCGCCAGCTTTGTGATCTCCTTCCTCTACAATGTCGTCGGACTTTGGTTTGCCGTCAGCGGACAGCTGGCGCCCGTTATCGCCGCCATCCTGATGCCCCTCAGCTCCATCTCCGTGGTCGTCTTTGCCACCGTGGCCTCGCGCTCCCTGGCCCGGGGCCTGGGGATACGATAGCCCTGCGCCCTTACACATCTTGTTCTATAATATATATAATTAGGTATTTGGATGTTAAAATTTCCTTAATTTTGATTCGCCGCAAGCCCTTATGGAAGTTATTTTCATTTTGATCATCATCAGCCTCCTGGTTGCAGGAGGGTTTCTTATTGTATTCATATTTACTGTCAGATCAGGACAATACGAAGACACTACCACTCCATCCATCCGCATGCTGTTCGATGATGAGCGCATGATTGAGGAGAAGGAAGAGGAGGTCAGGGATAACAATGAACCCGCCCCGCGGGAAGTATGAACCAACCAAAACCACACAACATGTCAGGACCTCTCGAGAGATTCCATTACGACAACAGGATCGTAAAGCTGTTTGCCTACGCCACCATCCTCTGGGGCGTGGTGGGCATGCTGGTCGGACTGCTGGTCGCGTTCCAGATCTACCTTCCGGCCCTGAACTTCAGCCTGGAGTTCACCACCTTCGGAAGGACGCGCCCCCTGCACACCAATGCGGTCATCTTCGCCTTTGTGGGCAACGGCATCTTCACGGGAGTGTACTACTCCCTCCAGCGCCTGCTGAAGACCAGGATGTGGAGCGATAAGCTCAGCCTGATCAACTTCTGGGGGTGGCAGCTCATCATCGTGGCTGCAGCCATCACCCTGCTGGCCGGCTTCACCACTGGCAAGGAATACGCTGAACTGGAGTGGCCTATCGACATTGCCATTGCCGGCATCTGGGTAGTCTTCGGGTGGAACATGTTCGCCACCATCCTGCGCCGCCGCGAGCGCCATATCTATGTGGCCATCTGGTTCTACATCGCCACCTTCGTTACCGTAGCTGTGCTGCATATCGTAAACTCCTTCGAATGGCCCGTCAGCTTCCTCAAGAGCTACTCCCTCTACGCCGGGGTACAGGATGCCATCGTCCAGTGGTGGTATGGTCACAATGCGGTGGCCTTCTTCCTTACCACTCCCTATCTGGGCCTCATGTACTACTTCGTTCCCAAGGCTGTCAACCGTCCTGTATACAGCTATAAGCTCTCCATCATCCATTTCTGGGCCCTCATCTTCCTCTACATCTGGGCTGGGCCTCACCACCTGTTGTACTCCTCCACCCCGGGCTGGATCCAGACCCTGGGAACGGTGTTCAGCGTGATGCTGATCGCGCCCTCCTGGGGCGGAATGATCAATGGCCTGCTGACCCTGCGCGGCGCATGGGATAGGGTGCGCGACAGCGCCGTGCTCAAGTTCTTCGTGGTCGCCATCACCGCCTATGGTATGTCTACCTTCGAAGGGCCCATGCTCTCGCTCAAGAGCGTGAACGCCATCAGCCACTTCACCGACTGGACCATCGCCCATGTACATATCGGCGCCCTGGGATGGAACGGCTTCCTCACCTTCGGTATGATATACTGGCTCATCCCCAGGCTTTTCAATACCAAACTATATTCCATGAAGCTCGCGAATGCCCACTTCTGGATCGGCACCACCGGTATGCTCTTCTATGCCATCCCGCTTTACTGGGCCGGCTTCACCCAGTACCTTATGTGGCAAGAGTTCACCGCCGAGGGCTTCCTGGCCTATCCCAACTTCCTGGAGACGGTCACCCAGATCAAACCCATGTACATCATGCGGTCCATCGGGGGCTCCATGTACTTCATCGGGGTCATCCTGTTTGTGATCAACGTGGTCAAGACGGTCAGGGCCGGTTCCTTCATCGCCAATGAGGAAGCTGAAGCGCCGGCCCTGCAAAGCACTTACGTGGCCGGTCATGGTGAAGGATGGCACCGTCCGCTGGAACGCAAGCCGGTACAGTTCCTCCTGCTCACCCTCATCGTGATCCTGATCGGCGGCGCGGTGGAAATGGTCCCCGCCTTCCTGGTCAAGTCGAACGTGCCAACCATAGAAGCCGTCAAGCCCTACACCCCGCTGGAGCTCCAGGGGCGCGACATCTACCTCAAGGAGGGCTGCTACAACTGCCACTCCCAGATGGTCAGGCCTTTCCGTCATGAGATCGAACGTTATGGGGATTACTCCAAGTCAGGGGAATATGTATACGACCATCCCTTCCAGTGGGGGTCCAAGCGTACCGGGCCCGACCTCGCCCGCGAAGGCACGGCCAAGCTGAAGAAGTCCCACTCCTGGCATTTCTATCATATGCTGGATCCGCGAAGCATGTCGCCGGGCTCCATCATGCCGCGTTATCCCTGGCTGTTCGCCAAGGATATCGACGTGAGCAGCACCCCGCAGAAGATGGCCGTGATGGCGAAACTGGGGGTCCCATACACGGATGAGGAGATCAAGGCCGGCACGGATGCCCTGAAGGCCCAGGCCGAGGCCATCTCCGCTGAGCTCAAAGCCCAGGGCGTAAAGGATGCCGACGCAGGCAAGGAGATCATTGCCCTGATCGCCTACCTGCAACGCCTGGGTACCGATACCGAAAAGGCCGGCAAGGAATAGCCCAGCACCATGCTCCGATATTTCAAACATACTATGGAAACGATCGACGGGGTAGCCATCTTCCCCATCGTTTCCCTTATCATTTTCTTCCTGTTCTTCCTGCTGGTGCTGGTCCATGTGTTCTCAACGGACAAAAGGAACTATGAGCACGCGGGAAATCTCCCCCTGGACGAGGAAGATAAAACCATAAAAAAAGCAATGCCATGACCGAACATAAGCCTGAATTCGAGATCAACGAGAAACTGGACGCCAACCTGATGGACCATGAATACGATGGCATCAGGGAGCTCGACAATTCCCTGCCCCCCTGGTGGCTCTATCTGTTCTATGGGACCATACTTTTTGCCCTGGTGTACGTGGTACTGTTCTTCTTCATGGGAAAGTTCAGCCAGGAAGATGAGCTGCAGGCCCAGATCACCCGTGCAGAACAGGAACTGGCCGAATACCGCGCAGCCAATCCCATCAGTATCGACGAAAACAGCGTGACCCTGGTCTCCGATGCCACCAGCCTGGCTGACGGCAAGGCGACCTACGACAAGCTCTGTTTCCCTTGCCACCTGGCCAACGGCGGGGGCAGCGTAGGGCCCAACTTCACCGATGACTACTGGCTCCACGGGAACACCATCAACGACCTCTACCGCATCATCCGCTACGGGGTGCCGGCCAAGGGGATGATCTCCTGGGAAAGCCAGCTGAGCCCCGAGCAGATGCGCAATGTGGCCAGCTTCATCCTCACCGAGTTCAAGGGAAAGAATGTGGCCGGGGGCAAAGCGCCCCAGGGAGACCTCTATGCTGAAGGCGGCATGGCCGCTGCCGACACCACCGCACCTGAAGGGGAAGTCCCGCAGCAGTAGCAATACCTCAGGGGCGGCGCATCGGGCTGCCGCCCCTCACTTTTTTATTCTATACCCGCCATGGAAAACCAGGCAAATTCGGCAGAGGTTTCGTTCAGGGATCGCATCACCACGGTGGATGACCGGGGAAAACGCAGGTGGCTCTTCCCGAAACGGCCCAAAGGACGGCTGTACACCTACAGGATCTGGCTCAGCTACCTGCTCCTGCTCATTTTCTTCCTCACCCCCTGGCTCCGCATCGACGGGGAGCCGGTGATGATGCTCGACGTCATCCGCCGCAAGTTTGTGCTGTTCGGTCAGATCTTCTGGCCCCAGGACTTCCACCTCTTCGTACTCATGATGATCCTGCTCATCGTGTTCATCGTGGCCTTCACAGTGGTCTATGGCAGGATCTTCTGCGGGTGGCTCTGCCCTCAAACCATTTTCATGGAGATGGTATACCGCCGCATCGAATACTGGATCGAAGGCGACAGCCGTGCCCAGCGGGCACTTCGTGAGGAGCCCTGGACCCTACGCAAGGTTTGGAAGCGCAGCCTGAAATATGCCCTGTTCTACCTGCTTGCCGTCCTCATCTCCTATACGTTCCTGGCCTATATCATCGGTACCGACCGGCTGATGGAAACCCTGGCGTCCCCGCTGAGCGAGCGCCTTGGAGGATTCATCGCCATTCTCATCTTCAGCCTGGTATTCTTTCTCATCTATGCCTGGTTCCGGGAGCAGGTTTGCCTCATTGTCTGCCCCTACGGAAGGCTTCAGGGTGTCATGCTCGACCGCAATTCAGTAGTGGTGGCCTATGATTACATCCGTGGCGAAGGCAGCAGCGGACGCGCCCGTTTCCGCAGCGGGGAGGACCGCAAGGCCCTGGGTAAGGGCGACTGCATCGACTGCAGCCAATGCGTGGATGTTTGTCCTACAGGCATCGACATCCGCAACGGGGTGCAGCTGGAATGCATCAATTGTACCGCCTGCATGGATGCCTGCGACCACATGATGGACTCCACACGGCAGCCGCGCGGCCTCATACGGCTGGCCTCCGAGAATTCCATCGCCAACCGCAGCCCATGGAAGCTGGGAGGACGGGCCATCGCCTATTCGGTGTTCCTTCTCCTGCTCACAGCGGCTATCGTTTTCCTCTTCTCGCTGAGGGGCTCGCTGGAAGCCACCATCTTAAGGACACCCGGCATGGCCTATCAGGAAAGGGAGGGGGGCCTTATCAGCAACCTATACAGCGTCAAGGTAGTCAACAAATCCAACGCAACCCTGAACCTGAGCTTCCGACTCGAAGGACTGCCCGGCACTATAGAAATGGTCGGTAACCCCTCCATGAAGCTCAACAAGGGTGAGAGCAGCCAGCAGGCCTTCTTCGTGGTGATCCCCGCCCAATCCCTGCAGGGCATAAAAACAGCGATTCACATCGGGGTATACGATGACGATCGCTTGCTGGAAACTGATGAAACGAACTTCCTGGGGCCCTGACAGACCTCAGCTTGAGCAAGATATCAAACCCGAAGAAACATGAAAATAGGCTGGGGCACAGGTACAGCGATCTTCTTCGCAGCCTTCATCGTATTCATGATGGTGCTTGTCCTGCTGGCCTCGCGCCAGGGGGTGCAGCTGGTCACCGAGGACTACTACGAAAAGGAGCTGGAGTTCCAGGATGTGCAGGAACGCATGGCCCGTGCCGACCAGCTCCCGGAACCCCTGCGTTGGGAGCTCAAAGGGAATACACTCTTGCTGGACTTTCCCGAGGCTGCCGGGGTGGAATTCCGGGGCTCCCTGGTGTTCTACAATCCCAGCAACGAGGCCAAGGACCAACGCATGGACTTCAGTACGGTGAATGACAGCCTGCTGCTGGACCTGGGCGCTCTTACCGCCGGACGCTACACCCTGAAGGTGGAATGGCAGGCCGGAGGGGTGGAGTATTATTCTGAAGGTATGCTCCTGATTCCTTAAGCTATGGAAGACTTCATCACCGCCCTGATGATCGGGCTCCTGGGCAGTTTCCACTGTGTTGGGATGTGCGGGCCCATCGCCCTGGCCCTGCCGGTCCATGGCGGGAACAACGGACAGAAAATCGCACGTGGCATTGTGTACAATGCAGGCCGCGTGGTAACCTACAGCCTGTTCGGTCTGCTGTTCGGGAGCATTGGCTATGGCCTGAGCACAGCCACCAGCCAGCAACTGGTATCCATCGTCCTGGGGGCCATCTTTATCCTGTCGGTCCTCGTGCCCCGCTCATGGACGCGCCGTATCGACCCCTCCAGCTACGCCGGACGGGGGATCACCCTACTGAAGTCCGGCCTGGCAAGGCTCATGGGCTCGGGCAGCCTGAAAAACCTTTTCCTCATCGGGCTGCTGAATGGTTTGCTTCCCTGCGGCCTGGTATATGCGGCCATTGGCGGGGCCATCGCTACCGGCAATGCTGCCGACGGGGCCTGGTTCATGGCCGCCTTCGGATTGGGTACCGTTCCCATGATGTTCACGGTCGCCATGATTTCCAACATCATTACCCTGAGAATGCGCAACCGCATGCGCCGGCTCATCCCTTACTTCATCGTCCTGCTCGGCCTGATCTTCATCCTCCGGGGCCTCAACCTGGGCATTCCTTACCTCAGCCCCAAATACAGCGTGGAGAAACAGCAGATGGAGTGCTGCCACTGATCAGTGGCTAGTGGCTAGTGGCTAGTGGCTAGTGGAAAGTGGAAAGTGGAACTGCAGACCGAAGAACATAGAACACAGAACATAGAACATAGAACATCCTCGCCCCCCCTCAAATGAGTAGCGATTTCTTAAAGCCGCTGCCGCAAGGCCTTCAGGCTTGATTATCTTTAGGGCACTTACTCAATCCCACCCCCATGCCGGAATCGAACTTCATCAGTCTTTCCGAAGCCCAGGCGCTCACCTTTGCCTACCAGGCCGAGTCAGGCTTCACCTCTCAACCCCGCGCTCTGCGCTTCAGTAAACAGGACATCCAGACGCTTCTCGGGCAGGAGGACGCCGTTGCACTCTGCCTGTACCTTGGCCTTACCTCCACCGGAAAGCTGACCCTGGTGGCCGTGACGGTAGACGAGGACAATCAGGATATGGTAGACAGCTATATCCTGGACCGGTGTTACTCCTGTCCTCCGGATTGCTCCCAGGACTCCCCACTGATCGATCAATGAGTACCTTGTCCTTTCTCACCATGGTGCTGAACACCCTTACAAGCCTTGTGGCCGTTGGGGTGTTTCTGAGGTATAAGGTGTTCCCGGCCAGACCGTGCACCGGTATGCAGCATCTGGAGCGATTTTTTATCGTGGTGGGTACATATTATGATCTATTTGTAATGGTTTTCTTTAGGTTGATCCCGCTTTTCAGCCCTTCCCAAATACTGAACATTTACGACATCAGCTTTCCTATCCTCTGCCTGCTGGCGCTGCAACTGCGAGGCAGCAGCCGGAGGTCCGATTACCTCATCCTGGTCGGATTGGGCTTATCTGTTGCCGGCATGGTCTTCCTGCCCAACACACATATCAGCAATCTCTATTGGATTGGAAGCATTTCCAGTATACTCCTGACCCTGTTCATTCTGGTTCGCTATTCCCGCAAAGCCGGGCTCGATTTCTTCCAGGGAATGCTGATATCGTCCAATATTGCGCTGGGGGCGACCATGTCCTATCTTGAAGAATCCGATATCCACCTGGACTTTATCCCTGATATGCTGGAAATCGGCATAGCAATGAATTTGGTGGTACTATTCATCCGGGCTACGTATATTGCACGATATGCAAACGCACGCTGAGTTCCTCCGCCTGCTGGTGGTACTCCTGCCCTTCGTACTGGTCATCGGCGGGCTGGGCATTGGTCTCATCCTCTACTACCTGCGTCAATACCGACTGATGAAGCTGCTGCGGAACAAATACCTCGACGACCTGGAAAAGGAACGCCAGCGTATCTCCATGGAACTGCACGACCTCTATGGGCCCTTCTCTATGCAGATCCGCACCCGGCTGGCCACCCTGGGCAAGGATGAGGGATCGAAGGTGCAGGCCATCGATGCGCTCATCGATAAGCTGAGCAACGAGCTCCGGCTTAAAAACCAGGAGCTCTACCCCATGCGTATCCTGGATGAACCTTTCGACCACAGCCTCAGCTACCTGGTGGAGATCCTGTCCAACAGAAAATGCGAGGTGGCCATGAATTACGAGATACGCAGTGTGGTGCCGGAAAGGATACGGATCCACCTCTACCGGGTGATACAGGAACTCCTCCTCAATGCCATAAAGCATGTGGCTCCACCTTATATCCAAATCGAAGCCACGGAAGGCCCAGGCTGGATCGAACTCTCCCTGTATTATCCCAACCCCGGGGAAAAGGAGCTGAAAATCAAGCGTAGCCGCAGGGGACAGAGCATCATCGGGGAAAGGCTGCGTTACATCAATGGTACCCGCTCCTACGAGCTCAGTGAGCAGATGACCCTGGAAACCATTACCGTCAAGCTATGATGCTACCCAAAATATTGTTGGTTGAAGACCATGCCGTGGTGCAGCAGACCGTGAGGGAGATACTGCACCAGGTACACCCGGATGCGCTGATCGATGTGCGAAGCGACATTCGTAACGGGCTTTCTGCCATGAAAACCAGCGCTTACGCTTTGGTGGTCAGCGACCTGGGCTTCGACGGGCAAATCCGCTTCGATCTCCTGGAAGCCTGCCGGCAGCAAAGGGTGCCCTGCGTGGTGCTCACCGGATATGTGAACCAGGAATTTGTAAAAAAGGCCCTTGACCTGGGCGCAGCGGGCTACATACTCAAGACCTCGCCCCTGGATGTACTCCGCTACGGCTTTGCTCACCTGGACCCCCTCAACCCTTTCCTCTGCCCCCATACCCGGGAAGTACTGGAAAGAAGCCGTCATGAGGAATTCTTCGAAGCCCCCCGGCTTACCCTCATGGAGGAGGAAGCACTGAAAATGACCATTGAAGGCTGTGATCTGAACGAGATCGCAGAGCGGATGGGCAAGAGCTTTCACACCGTGCGCGCCTACCGCCGCGATATGCTCAAGAAGAACAACTGCACCCTGCCGACCCTGATCAAACGTTACCTCGCTTACCATCCCTGAGCCGCAAGGATGCCCAAACGGAAGAAGCACGGGCCCATCATAAAACAAGAGGAAGCCGTAGGGTCCTGATGTCCCCTTTCGGCTTCCTGGTTCTCAGCGTCCCCTGAGAAAGTGTATGTTCAGGACGCTGCACCCCCCTAATGCCACACACTCTTGTGCACGGGTGCCAGGTCCTTTTTTTCGGGAGTGAAGATACAGTGCTGAAAAGGGGTAATGCAAGCCGTCCGGTAGTCCTCAATGCAAAATGACTACTCAAATGAGTAGCTATTTTTTATTAGAAGGAAGAAATCTATGATGCGGGTGTGGGCGGGGGAGAGAGTGTGTGAGTGTGAGGGAGTTTTGAGATAAAAACAGAGCGAGAATGTTCGCTGCCGCGCTCACTCTCGCTCTGTTTCCGTAGCCCGTAGGGGATTCGAACCCCTGTTACCAGGATGAAAACCTGGCGTACTAACCCCTATACGAACGGGCCATTTCTGGTTTGGAGGTGCAAAAATAGGTCAATTCTTTCATTTGTCCAAAAACCAGCCCCAAAAATCTTAAGAATCCCCATTCCCATTGTCCGCCTGGAAGCGGTAACCCATCCGCTTTGCCGTCTTTAACTGCATGTTGTCCAGGGCCGTACGTATTTCGTTCACCGTAACCTCCTTCACCGCGTCGTAGGGTGGGGTCAGGAGGTCGAAATCGACGCTGTACTGCATGGCCGACAGCACCAGCTCCCGTATGGCCCCGGCATTGAACACAGCCGTAGGGAAATTGGGGTACAGCATGCCAACCTCCCGCTTGCCCTCAATGAAATAGTGCCTGTCCTTGTTCACGAACACCCTTCCAATGAGATAACCGCTGTCGTTCATGCGATTGTATCGGAACGAATCTGCAAGGAAGTTGAAGATGTTGATGATTCCGCAATAGGATCGCTCCTTGTCCTCCCTCAGGTAGGGGGTCCGCATCACCGCATGGTCACGGGGGATTTCGAACACATTGGTGTGCATCATGAAAAGCAGGACGTCTCCGGCAAACTGCAGCTCCCCTTCGAACTCTCCCCGGTCGGTATACTCCACCGGGATCTTCCCTGATCGCCCTGCTGCGCTCTGCTTGTAGTCGGCTGCCACCCGGGCCACCTCCCGCTTGAGCATGCGGAAGGCTTCCAGGGTGTTGGCATATACCTGTTGCTTCAGGGTACCCTTCTGCACCAGGTTCTCAAAAACACGTTGGCTGAGGTCTTCCTTTTCCATGCTTCAGGCTGTGGGATCCTGGGATCATTCAAAAGTGAGCGACAACTGGAATATCTTGGAGTTCAGCTTCTCTATCCCCCGGGAATAGGCGTTGTTCTCATGCCTGAGGAGGTCACGGACCCCATACGACATCTTGAGTTCGGTGCCGAACTTGAAGAAGTGGGTATAGAAATCGAAGCCGACCCCAAATTCGGCCGCCATATCGTCGCGCTCCAGCTTCACCCTTAACTCGTCGTCCTGCTCCTTCTTCTTGGCCTGTGAAGCCAGGTCGATGCTGAACTTGACGCCGCTCAGCACATAGGCCCGGAAATTATTGATGCGGTGCGACTTGAACTTGAGGTTGAAGGGGAAATCGATATGCGTGGACTCGATCATCTTCTTGTCCTCGTAATACTGCTTGTCGTTGAGCAGGAAAGTATAGTGCAGGTTACGCTGCCCGAACGACAGGGTTGGAATGAACCTCAGGTCCCAGTTCTCTGCCAGCCGCAGGTTGGACACGATACCGATGTTAAAACCCATTTCCGGCGTGGACTCCAGGATGTACAGGGAGTCCAGCTCGTTGAATTCAGGCACGCGGTCTACGGAGAAGAACATCTGGTTCACCCCCAGGATGAACCCGAAGTGGTAATCCTTGAGGTCGTACTTGGGAAGATTGATCTGAACCCTGCGCTGCGCCTGGACCAGGGACAGGGTCAGCATGAGCCCCAGAATCATCAAGAAAATCCGGTTCCGCTGGTTCATGGGTGGTAGGGTTGACGGGGTTTGGGAGCTGTTAACGAAGGCCGAAGTTCGGTATTTTATGCAATGTAAGGCAAAGATAGATAAAAGTGGCGGGCTTGTCCGGATCTGCCTCTGGGCGGAGACGGGGGCAGGAGGATGGGAGAGTCTGAGTGAGAGTGTGAGGGTGAGGGCGGGGTCACCCGGGTTTTCTGGCGGTATAGAGGGTAGCGATGCCCCCGCTCAGGCGGCGTTGGCGGCATTGATCGTAGCCGGCTCCTTCCAGCCGGTGTATGAAGGTCTGGCCCTGGGGAAAGGCCAGCACCGTATCGGGAAGGTATTGATAGGCGCCACGGTCCCCTGAAATCCATCCCCCGAGCAGGGGAAGGAAGTGGCGGAAGTACAACAGGTACAGTTGTCTGAGCGGAAAATACTTCGGTGTGGAAAACTCGAGTACCGCGACCATGCCGCCCGGACGCGTAACCCTGCACATCTCCTGGAGGCCCAGGGCAAGGTCCTCGAAGTTGCGTACGCCAAAGGCCACCATCACGGCATCGAAGGAGCGGTCGGAGAAGGGCAGTTTTTCTGCGCGTGCCGGCTTGAGCGTGACGACGGAGGCCAGCCCCTGCCTTTCCACCTTGCGCTGGCCGATGGCCAGCATCTCTTCGGCGATATCCACGCCCACTATATGCGGTATCCCCCGCTTTGCCGCCAGTATGGCCAGATCGGCCGTGCCGGTAGCTACATCCAGGACCTGCCGGGCGTCCTGCTGCTGCAGTTTCCTGATCAGCAACCTTCGCCAGCGGCGGTCGATGCCGGCGGATAAAAGATGGTTCAGGAGATCGTAGCGTGCCGCAATGCGGTTGAACATCTGTCGTACATCCTCAGTCCTGGCCATGCGCCCCCTCGTTTACGGTTCAGTCCCGGGCTGAATCCAGCAGTTCCTTCAGCAGGTGCTCCCGGTTGACGGGCACTACCCCTACTTCTTCACATACCAGTCCTCCTGCCCTATTGGAAATGGCAGCCAGGTCCATGAGGCCCACGCCGCTTCCCAGGCAAAGCGCGGCAATGCTGATCACGGTGTCGCCAGCACCCGATACATCGGAGATGTTGCGCACATGGGCCGGCACCTGATGTTCCGTAATGCCCTCCGGGCCGCGCTGACGGATATACACCCCTTTTTCCGACAGGGTCACCAGGACGACCCTGGCCTGCAGCATATCCTGCACCTGAGAGGCCGCGGCCACCAGGCCCTCCCCCTGAGGAGAATGGTCGAGCTTGAGCCCTTCACGCAACTCCTTGAGGTTGGGCTTGAAGAGGGTAACCCCGCGATAAGCGTCGAAATTGCGCTGCTTGGGGTCCACAGCCACGGGAACCCCGCGTTCAGCGGCCCGGTCCACCACATGGCGGATAAGCCCGGGGGTGATGACCCCCTTGTCGTAATCCTGAAAAATAATGGCATCCACCTTCTGTCCGGCCATCAGGGTATCGAAACGCTGCAGCAGCAATTCCATATCCTCCTGCTCCAGGGGATGGTCCACCTCCTCGTCCACCCTCAGCATCTGTACCTTGTTGCCGATCACACGGAACTTGGTTGTAGTGACCCGCCTGTGACTGTAGACTACCCCGGCATCGGAAATGCCGGCCTCGTTCAGCAATGCGGAGAACTCCCTTCCTTTCATATCGTCACCAACCACCGTAAGCAGGGTGGCTGAGGCTCCCATGGCTCTAAGGTTAAGGGCCACATTGGCAGCCCCTCCCAGGCGGTTCTCCCGCTTCTGCACGGCAACGATGGGTACGGGGGCTTCGGGGCTGATGCGCTCCACCTGTCCCCAAAGGTAACTGTCGACCATAACATCCCCGATCACCAAAAGGTGCTGGCGCTGAAAACGGTCGAAAAGGTCTACGTATTCCTGCTTCTTCATTCCGGATAAATGTAAGAAAGTCAAGAAGCTCAGTTCTTTCGCCGGCGACGATTCAAACGAGGCCGAAACTCAAGAAAAAGCGCCGTCGACTCCAAAACGAGGAGTAAAGATAAGCTATTTCAACGCCTCCAGCGCTTCCTGTATCCGCCGCACCGATTCACGGATCTTTTCCCTTGAGGTGGCATAGCTGAAGCGCAGGCAGGATGGACACCCGAAGGCGTCGCCAGGGACCAGGGCCACATGGGCCTTGTCGAGCAGGTACATGCACAGATCGTTGGCATTCTGGATGGTGATCCCTCCGGTCGACTTCCCGAAATAATAGGTCACATTGGGGAACAGGTAGAAGGCCCCGTCGGGAATGTAGGTCTTCAGCCCGGGAACATCAGAGAGCAAGTCCAGCAGGAGGTTGCGCCGCTGCAGGAACTCGGCGCGCATTTCCAGCACTTCCTGGTTTTGCTCGGGATCGATGAGCATGGCGGCCAGGGCAGCGCGCTGAGAAATGGAGGAAGCACCGGAGGTTACCTGCCCCTGGATCTTGTCGCAGGCCTTGGCAATATCCTTATGCGCAGCCATGTATCCCAATCGCCAGCCTGTCATGGCAAAGCCCTTGGAGACCCCGTTGATGATGATCACCCGGTCGCGGATAAAGTCGAACTGGGCAATGCTTTCATGCTTCCCGCTGAAGTTGATCAGCTCGTAAATCTCATCGGAAATGATGTAGAGGTCCGGAAACTCGCTGAACAGCATGGCCAAGTCGTACAGTTCGGCTTTGGTATACACCGAACCTGTGGGGTTACAGGGGCTGCTGAAGATGAAGATGCGGCTGCGGGGCGTGATGGCCTCCCGGATCTGCTCGGGCGTCACCTTGAAGTCGTTTTCAAGCAGTCCCTGGATATACACGGCCTTGCCTTCGGCCAGCTTGACCATTTCCTTGTACGACACCCAGTAGGGCGCAGGAACGATCACCTCGTCACCGGGGTTCACCAGGCTCATCATAGTGTTCACCAGGGCCTGCTTGGCCCCCGTCGACACCACGATCTGGTCCGGGCAGTACTTCAGTCCGTTATCGCGTTCCAGCTTGGCGCAGATGGCTTTGCGCAGGTCAAGGTAGCCGGATACCGGCGGATAGCCCGTATAGCCCTGTTCCATGCCCACCCGGGCGGCATCCTTGATGAAGTCCGGAGTATCGAAGTCCGGTTGCCCGATGCTCAGGTTGATCACGTCATGTCCCTGCAGCTCCAGCTCGCGGCTGCGACGGGTCATGGCCAGGGTTTCCGATTCGGAAAGGATATGGATGCGCTCCGACAGTTTAGGTGTGAACATGGCAGTGTTATCTTATTAACAGAATCCGGCAAATGTAAGAAAATCCCCTTGGACCTCGGCTTATCCTTCCGCTTTGTCGTTTTTAGCATCTTTGTCCGGAAAAATGCCTCGATCATGGAGCAAGTGCTGGAGATCCTGAAATATGTTCTGCCTTCGGTCGTGACCCTGCTTACAGCCTGGTACCTGGTGAAGGGTTTTCTGGAGAATGACCAGAAGAAGCGCCTTTTGGAGCTCCGCATGAAGCAGGGGGAACTGGTACAGCCCGTCCGCCTGCAGGCCTATGAGCGCTGTCTGCTGCTGATGGAGCGTATTTCGCTCAACAACCTGCTGGTAAGGGCCAGCCTTCCGGGCAGCTCGGCCCATGGCCTGCATGCCTTGCTGGTAGGCACGGTCCGTCAGGAGTTCGATCACAACCTGTCGCAGCAGCTGTATATCTCCCAGGAAGCCTGGGAACTGGTCCGCAGCGCCAAGGAGGAAGTGTTGAAGCAGCTCAACATGGCGCTCTCCCAGCTGCCGGAGGAGGCCAGCGGGCAGCAGCTTGCCGAGCTGATCCTCGAAAACTCCCTGAAACTGAAGCACCCCCTGACGGGCCAGGCCATCGCCCTTCTTAAAAAAGAGGTGGCGAAGCAGTTTTAACTATGTGATTCCTGCCTCTTCGGGAAAATGCGATAAAGCACCTCGCATTCTTCACTCAATACTTGAGGGGGAGTGTGACGTTTGGTTTGGAGATTCAATTATCCTGGGTACTCGCACCCGCACTCCTGGATCATCGCATCCGCTCTGCTCACTCGGCCGGGTGAAGGTTCCGCAGCAGCACCACGGCCTGGGCGCTCACGCCTTCGCTGCGGCCCTCGAAGCCCATACCTTCGGTGGTGGTGGCTTTCACCGAGACCTGGGACGGGTGGGCCCCCATGGTGTCGGCAATGGCCTGGCGCATGGCCGGGATGAAGGGCCCTATGCGCGGGGACTGCAGCGCGAGGGTGCTGTCGACATTGACAACCTCATATCCCTTTTCCCTTACCCACTCCATCACATACACCAGCAATTGACGGCTGTCGGCATCTTTCCAGCGCATATCCGTATCGGGGAAGTGCTGGCCGATGTCACCCATGCCCAGGGCACCCAGCAGGGCGTCGCAGATGGCGTGGATGAGCACGTCGGCATCGGAATGTCCTACGGTACCGAAGGGGGCAGGAACGACGACACCGCCGAGGTTCAGGGTCTCCCCTTCTGCCAGGCGGTGCACGTCAAAGCCGGTACCTATGCGGTAGGCCATATCAGTTGGTCTCTGTGGGCAAGGCTTCCTGGTTCTGCTGGACAAAGGCGTCGAAATCGAACTGCAGGCTGAAGCGCAGGGTGTTCTCCAGGGGGTTGCGCTGATCCACGGCCACCAGGTAGCTGAAGTCGATGCCGAACACATTATACTTAAGGCCTGCACCCAGTGTGAAGAACTTGCGGTTGCCCTTGGTCTGGTGCTCATGGAAATACCCGGCACGCACGGCGAACTGCTTGTCGTACCAGTATTCGGCGCCCACGGCCAGGTTAATCTCACGCATTTCCTCGCTGAAGCCCCCCGGAGCATCGTAGAATGACTGCATCATGCCGGTTACCACGGCCACATCGGGGTCCATGCCGGAACGGATCTGCTGTTCGCCGTTGATGTACACTGTATCATAGATGGGTGGGGTGGGCACCAGCAGTTTGTTGAGGTCCACAGTAAAGGAAAGACTGTTGTACTCGTCAAGGTCGAGGGTGAAACGCGGGCCCAGGCGGAGATTGGTGGGGATGAAGTCGCGGGCCGTATTATCGTCGGAATAGGAAATCCGGGCGCCGATATTGGTTATGCTGACCCCCCAGGCCAGGGTGGCATCCTGGCGGTTCTTCATTCGGAAGGTTTTCTCATGGTACACGGAAACATCGGTGGCCACGGAAGTGCCGGGCTTGGTGGCCGCCCCGCCCACGAACTGTCCCTGGGTCAGGTTGGAATAGATGTAGCGCAGGCTGACGGCACCGCTGAGGTTCTTGCTGAGTTTGCGGGAGTATGCGGCATCCACGGCAAACTCGTTGGGACGGTAGTTACCGATGGTATTCCCGATGATGTCGGTAAAGGTGATGTCGCCCAGGGAAAAATAGAGCAGGGATGCGGCAAAGACCGACTGTTTGTCGATACGCTTGTACCCGGTAAGGTAGGCCAGGTTGATGTCGTTCACCAACTGGCGCAGCCAGGGGGAATACGACATGGCGAAGCCCATGTCCTTGTCGATGAAGGCATACTTAGCGGCATTCCAGTGCATACTGGCGGCATCGGGGGAGGTAGCCACTCCGGCATCGCCCATGGACCCGGCGCGGGCGTCGGGGGAGATCATCAGGAACGGCACGGCCGTAGTAATGGTATTGAGCTCCTGTCCGAGGTAGTTGTTATCCTGGGCCTGGACGGTTCCCATCGCGATCAGCCCTGCCATCAAGCCGATCCAGGCTGCTTTCATCCTCATTATGCGCATAGTTGCTGGTTAAAAACGTGCAAAGTTAACGATATTGGAAATTACTTATTGCTATACTCCATTAAGAGCCGTTGGATTAGGCATTTATCTTCCGTGATCAGCGGGCGATGATGAGTTTCCCAGCGAGTTCGTTGGAGTAGCCTTGCCCTGCGGTGACCCTCACCCGGTACACATAGAAGCCTCCGGGAAGGGGGGCCCCGTTGTCCATGCGCCCGTCCCAATGCAGGGGCTCGGTCCGGAAACCATCGGACCATTCCTGGTGGCGGATGGAGTGGACCAGGCGACCGTCGAGGGAGTATATGCCCAGATCGATCTCCAGGTTACGGCCGGGCTGGTTGTGCTCGAACACGAACCAGGCTTCATCACGCATGGGATTAGGATAATTGAGCAGTTGGCTGATGGTGGTGGCCTCCGAACCCCGCACCACGAATTCGATTCGGGCGGTAGCTGAGTTGTTGTACACGTCCCATACCTTGAGCTCCAGGGTGTGGGGGCCTTCGTCCAGGCCAAAAAATGGATAGCGTACCCTGCCTGAGCGATAGTCGTCCAGGTCGCTCTCGTAATAATCGTTGAGCACGATCACCTGATCGGTGTTCCCATCGAGTACGGCTACGATATCGTGGCCAATGCCGTTGCCTACCGTATTCACCCCGTTGCTGTCGGTCACAAAGGCCAGCATTATGGGATTTTCGTCGGTGATGCCTCCGTTGACGAAGGTGGAATCGTTCAGGAAGAGCTGTACCTCAGGCCCGAGTTCATCGATGGGTGCTCCGGGAGCTGAGCCCCCGATCATGATGTTCTCGTAGAAGCCTGTGGCATCGGTCACCCCGTCGGTGGCATAATAGCTGATCCTGCCGTAGTCCATGCGGTAGGCGATGTCCTTAGGCACGACGAAAGTGAAGCTGAACTCCCCGTTCACTACGCTGGCCTTGCCCTTGTACAATACATTCTTTTGAAGATAGAACTTGCGCGGGCTGCTGTCTACATCGTTACCATGGGTGATCACTTCGGCCGGCTTGTCAAAAATGGTAGGATAGATGATGCCGTTGAAGCCGGTGAGGGTCCCTCCGAGTTCTGTGCCTATCCTGCCGGTGATGGTCACCTTTTCCAGGGCCCTCAGGGTGTCGGTCTTGCCGTCGATGATCCTTCCCTTGATGCTGGAGGTAAACACCCGGTGCTCGGGATAGGCCAGGCGGAGGGCAGGGTCGCCGAGCAGGATGAAGTTGCGAATGTTGGGGTTGGATGGTGTTTTAGATAAACGGATCACATCGCCCATCCGGGGAAACTCCCCGTTGATTTTATCGAACACCTTATCATAAAAATTAAGGTTGAGGGCATAGTTGCTGGAGGAAAACGAGAGGCGGGTGGTGGTGAACAGGGCGATGGCGCCCCCATCTTCCTTCAGGAAGGCCAGCTCCCCGGCCGAAACCCGCTCCGGGTCGTCGAAGCGGCTGAACTCGCAGGTAGCCGTAACGAAGACCGGCATATTGTATTTATTGTTCCATGTACCGATGTCCTGGATCTCGAGCACCCTTTCCTGGGCCAGGCCTGTCTCGCCCCCATGCCCGGTATAATTGATCATCAGGGCGCCTTTGTTCACACGGTCGTTGATGGCAGCGTTCACCTCAGGATAACGCTGCCCACCGGGGGTGCTGACCTGTTCATAGGCATCCAGGTATATCTTGTCGATGTTGAAGTCGCGGTTGCCGTTCTGGTGGTAGGTCACCAGGTCCTCGGCCTGGGTGAGGTGGAGGTTGCCGTCCTGGTCGTCGGCAATAAAAGTGAGTACATTGCGCCAGTCGCCCAGGGCGGGCACCTGGTTGGCTCCCGGGCTGCCGGGCACCGAAATGCCGTTGGTGGTGTAGTTCTCGATCTTGTCCACCACGGTTTTGGCCTGAGCAGGCGTTTGCACCGGGAACCGCCCGATCCCGATGTCCGGTGAACCACTGGCGCCCTGCCCCTCATCCGCGTCCATCAGGACGAAGAAATCGTCGGTGGCATGGGAGGCGGTAGGCTGCAGGCTGTTCTCGGTCTGGAAGGTGGGAATGAAATTAGTGTTCCCTTCGATGCGCAGCTTGGGGTCGAAGGAGCCGTCACCGAAGAGCAGGACATAGCGAAGGCGCGACTGGGTATTCCCCCTTTCATAGATCATGCGGATGAAGTCCCGGATGCCGGCGATATCCTGCACTCCGCTGGAGAACTCATTATAAATTTCCTGAGGGGTGACGATAATCACACTGTACCCGTCGTGGTCGTTATGCATCTGGGCCAGGCGCTGGGCCTGGTCGAGGAAATCGGGATGACTGATAATCAGCATGTCAGCCGAAGGAAGGGCATGCAGGTTCTGGTTGGTAATGGGAGAGGTTGAAATGAACTCGGGCTTGTTGTACGCGGACCCGTCGAAGGCCAGAAACTCCCTCAGGGTATCGGTCGCCAGGCTGAATTGGAACTGTCCTGCGTTGGTTTGGGCCTGGATGAGGGCCGGAGCCAGGGGCTGGGTGATATCCCATACCTGCAGCGAGGCCGGGGCATCACTGACAGTGAATCTGGACACCTGTCCCGGACCGGCGCTGGAGGGATCGCGGAACTGCAGCCAGGCGTTACGGAACCTGAGCATGCGCCTCACGTTGACTTCCACGAAATCCAGCCAGCCTACGGAATTGGCGGCCGCCTGATAGTATTTCGCCTCCAGGTCGAACCCGGAGGTGTTCATGAAGAACTTGCGCGACTCCACTGTTTTTCTTGCATAGTCGGCATTGTAGGAAGAAGCAGGCACCGAAGTAACGAGGGGGCTGAGCACCTGCACCCCATCGAGGATGATGCCGAAGGAGCTCATAGCGGAACTCTTGGCCACCACAGAGGCACGCACGTAAACCTGCTGGCTCTGGTCGTGGTCGGGAAAGCTGAAATCAGAGAGGTTGTACTGACTCAGTACATCAAATTTCTCCCCGTACCATTCTTTGCCCGATTTGATCAGGTTATACTGCTCCGCTTCATAAAAATCATAATCCGTGAAGGAGTTCACTTCATGGGTCACCGGCAGGGTTGAGACGGTGAGGCTGGAAATACGCTTACCGGGGGAGGTCCCCAGAGTGATGAAGTACACGCTGCGGTCGGAATACAGGTGCAGCTGATGCTGAAAGGCCGCTTCCGCACTGTTGTAGAACCAGCGGTGCGGGCCCTGCCCGTAGAAAAGAATGTAGTCCCCGGCGTCGAAACTTCCGTCTTCCTGGCCATGGACGTATATAGCGTTCTCAATCAGGTCATCTGGCCTGGGTAAGGCGTTGGCTTCGGGCAGCATCCCTCCCCCATTACCGTATAGGCGCAAGTTGCGGGGGTCAAGGGTGCTTACCGGAAATCCCAGGGTACTGAGGTCCTGATAGGTAACACGATAGATGCCGTCTTTGTATACCCCGAGCTTGTACCAGTTACCAGAGGCAAGCACCGATTGGTTGGCGAAGGCGGAGGGTGAGGAGATGAGGGCTTCGGGGGAACTGTCGAGGGTGTATTCGAGGATGAAGGCCGTGATCCTCCTGACGGTACCATCGAGGCTATCGAGGAAGTATGGAATGAAGGAGAGCTTCAGCATGCGGGCGCCGCGTGCGCTGATCGTGGACGCCTCGGGGCCAGGATACTCTCCGGCCACCTGGTTGTACCACTCCAGGGCTCCGGGATGGGTCACGGCCTCGCTGAGATAGGGATGGACGCGGACCTTCCCCGCCCTTGCGGCGGACTGCAGCGGGAGGAGCACTTCGAAAGCCATGCGTTCACCGGTGAGGAAGCTTAGACCCGGGGCCAGAGCCTCGGTGGGATGTACCTCCGGACCAGCAGTCCAGCCGATGGCCGTGGCATGCTGCTGCCAGAGGGGATACTGCCCATTTATCTGAGACTCAGCATTCAGAAAAAACAGCACCGAAAAGGCAATACTGATGATCTGCTTCATCCTGGTTGGAATAGTGCTCAAAAATAACAATTCTGCATGCCAAAGGTTCAGGCGCAGGAATGTCCGGGTGCTGGAGGCAAAACCAAGGGAGCGGAACGTGTAACCCATAAGCGAAAAAGGATGTATAAGCAATCTGTACAGGTCGGCGAATCATAAAGACACGGGGCAAAACGTTAACAGCCAGTGTATATTGTGAAGCAGCGGTGCAGTGCGGCACACAAAAAAAATATTGTGTAGAAAAATATTCGTATACTTGTGAACCCTAAACCACACTGTGCGTTGCAACTTAACGGCATGACGAGGAAGGCCTTACTTACTGCTGTCCTGATGCTGATCCTGCTCTCAGGACGCGGCCTGTTCGCCCAGGACCCTATCTTTTCGCAGTTTTATGCGAACCCCCTCTACCTTAACCCCGCCATGGCCGGTTCCTCGGTATGTCCGAGGCTGATCTTCAACTATCGCAACCAATGGCCTGCCATTTCGGGCACCTACATCACCTACAACGCCTCCTACGATCAGTATGTAGACAATATCAGCGGGGGCCTCGGGCTGATCATGACCAGCGACAGGGCCGGAGAGGGCGCGCTGACCACCACCTTGGCGAGCGGCATATACTCATACCGACTGACCATCAATCGCAACCTTTACCTGAACGCGGGCTTCCAGGCTACCTTCCTTCAGCGGCGGATTGACTGGGACAAGCTCACCTTCCCGGACCAGATCGATCCGAAATACGGTTTTGTGAACATCACCCAGGAGCGTCCCCCGGATCAGCTCACCCGTTCCTTTGCCGACTTCAGTGCCGGGCTGCTGTTCGGCGACAACGAGAACTTCTTTGTGGGATTTGCCGCGCATCACCTTACACAACCCCAGGATGGGTTCTACACCGATGTGAGCAGCAAGCTCTACATGAAGCTCACCGGACATGCCGGTACCATCATCAATCTGGCCCCGCGCCGGTCTTCAGGCCGCCGACTGGATGACCCCACCCTGTCACCCAACCTGCTGTACCAGAAACAACAGGAATTCCAGCAGATCAATTACGGGATCTACTTCAACCGGTATCCCTTCGTGGGGGGCCTGTGGTTCCGCCAGAATTTCGAGAACCCCGATGCCTTCATCATGCTCGTCGGCTTCGAACAGAGCTCGTATAAATTCGGCTACAGCTACGACCTCACCGTCTCCCGGCTTACCAATATCACCGGCGGGGCCCACGAGGTCAGCTTCACCTGGCATTTCAAATGTCCTCCGAAGAAGAAGAGGATCAAGGCAATAAACTGCCCGACCTTTTAGTTAGTCATCACTCGAAAATCATATAGCTATGCGCTTAAGAATTTTCAGCGGTATTCTGATCACAGGCCTTACGGCCCTGCTGCTGTCATCCTGCGGCGGGGGTGAATCGTCCGGCACTACAGGATGGGAATACAATGCATCCTACAACGGAGGCTTTGAGGTGGTCCCCTACACCGAACAGCAAACCGGCCCCGGACTGGTGCTCATCGAAGGCGGTACCTTTGTCATGGGCAACACCCAGGACGAGGTGATGTACGACTGGAACAACGTTCCCCGCAGGGTCACCGTGTCGTCATTCTATATGGACGAAACGGAGGTGCGCAACCTCGACTACCTGGAGTACGTCTACTGGCTGTCACGCATCTTCGGCATGGACTATCCTGAGGTTATCATGGATGCCCTGCCCGACACCCTGGTATGGCGCGACCGATTGGCTTACAATGAGCCCTATGTGGAGCTGTACTTCCGGCATCCTGCCTACCGCAACTACCCGGTGGTAGGTGTGAACTGGCTGCAGGCCAACGATTACTGCACCTGGCGCACCGACCGGGTGAACGAAATGCTGCTCATCGAAGCCGGCGTTCTTGACTGGGACCCCGATCAGCTCAATGAGAACAACTTCAACACCGAGGCCTACCTGGCCGGACAGTACGAGGGCCTGGTGCTCTCCCCTCTGGAAGACTTGAACCCCACCGGTACCGGTGAACGCCGCGTGAGACTGGAAGACGGCATCATGCTGCCCAAATACCGCCTCCCGACAGAAGCGGAGTGGGAGTTTGCTGCCCTGGGCCTCATTGGCAACGCGCTGTATGAACGTATCATCGAGCGCAGGATTTATCCCTGGAACGGCAACTACACCCGCCAGGCCGGCGATGAAGCCTACGGCACATTCATGGCCAACTTCAAGCGCGGACGCGGAGATAATATGGGGGTAGCCGGCGCACTCAACGATGCCGCCGACATCAGCGGCCCCGTGTACTCATACTGGCCCAACGACTACGGACTCTATTGCATGTCAGGCAACGTGGCCGAGTGGGTAATGGATGTCTACCGTCCGCTCTCGGGCGAAGATAATACCGACTTCCGTCCCTTCCGTGGCAATGTGTTCCGCACTAAGGCCAGGGATGAGGAAGGCTACCTGATGGAGAAGGACAGCCTGGGACGCGTCATATACCGTGACGTAACCGTGGAAGAGTCGATGCACCGCAGAAACTACCGCAAATCAGACAACCGCAACTTCCTTGACGGAGACTATGCCTCCACCGTCTCGGGGAACTGGCTGGAAGAGCCCACCATCTCGAACACCACCAACCTGATGTATGAATACGGTGTTGCCTCCATGGTCAACGATGAGGCCAGGGTTTACAAGGGCGGTTCCTGGCGCGACCGGGCCTATTGGCTTAGCCCCGGTGCCCGCCGGTTCATGGACCAGAACATCGCCACAGACTTTATCGGGTTCCGCTGTGCCATGACTCGTGTGGGCAGCCCGATCCCGGGTGCTTATTAATAAATGTGAAGACCTTCTCAACGCGCCCCATGTATCCTGGATATGTGGGGCGTCCTTTTTTCTATGGACAGGATATACACCATATTCAGGCAAGGCGCCCGGGTGACCATCGACAGCCGGCAAGTAAGGAAGGGGGACCTTTTCTTCGCCCTGAGAGGAGAAAACCTTGACGGGAATGCGTATGCGGCTCAGGCCCTGGAGGCCGGGGCTGCCCTGGCTATCTGCGACAACCTCTCCCTGGCTCCCGACCATCCTGCCTGCCTGGTGGTGGAGGACAGCCTCAAGGCCCTGCAGGACCTGGCAGTACGCTACAGGGAGGATCTTACCATCCCGGTGCTGGGAATCACCGGATCCAATGGGAAGACGACCACCAAGGAACTGGTCACCCAGGTGCTGTCGCAAAAATACCGGGTGACCGCCACTCAGGGAAACCTGAACAACCATATCGGGGTACCGCTAACCCTGCTGTCTATCCCTTCCGACGCGGAGATCGCCATAGTGGAGATGGGTGCCAACCATCCCGGGGAGATCCGGGAGCTGTGTTCCCTCGCCCGCCCCACGGCAGGGCTGATCACCAATATCGGCAAGGCCCACCTGGGTGGTTTCGGTGGGTTCGGAGGCGTGGTACAAGCCAAGAGCGAGCTTTATGCCTCACTGAGGGGGAACATGGGAACCGTATTTGTACATGCCGGGGACCCCCTACTGATGCGCCTTAGCGAAGGCATGCGCCGCGAACTTTACGGCCCAGGAACACAAATAGACGCCCGTTTGGCGGGAGCCGGCCTCACACTGAGCATGGAGTTCCTTGGAAACGGAGCTGAGTCCGGTCATATAGACACTCAACTCAGCGGCAGCTACAACCTGCCCAACCTTCTGGCTGCTGCTGCCATCGGGAGGCATTTTGATGTCCCCTGGGCCCTCATCGCGCATGCCCTGTCCTCCTATGCCCCCAAGAACAACCGGTCGGAAATACGGAAAAGCGCTTCCAACACCCTTATCCTCGATGCCTACAATGCCAACCCCAGCAGTATGGAAGCCTCCCTGCTCCATTTCAGCGCGCTGGGCGGGGACCACAAGTGGGCCATACTGGGAGATATGCTGGAACTGGGAGAGGAAGCAGAGGATGAACACCGGCGCATCCTGGAACTGGCCCTCAGTATGGAACTCGAGCGCCTGGTGCTCGTCGGGCCTGTTTTCAGCCGGGTTGCAGATGCAAGGGATGCCGTGTTCGCGGACACCCGCTCATGCAGGGCCTGGCTCAAGGAACATGCGCCCAGCGAGGCTCTGGTGCTGCTGAAAGGATCGCGGGGCATCCACCTTGAAGATCTGCTCGATCTGATGTAATCCTATTGGAGCCCGGATGGACACACGCACTGAAACGAAGACCTACCATGTGACCGGCCTGATGTCGGGTACTTCCCTCGATGGGCTCGACCTGGCGTGCTGCACCTTCAGCTATGATGGGGGGATATGGAACTGGCGTATCCTAAGGGCCGAAACCCTCCCCTACCCTGCGGCCTGGAAGGAGCGGCTGGAGAATATGCAGTACCTGAGCGGGCGGGAACTCATACAAGGTCATGTGGACTATGGCCACTACCTGGGACAGGCCGTCCGGGACTTTCTGGAGAGCCACCGCCTGCCCTGCGATTTGGTGAGCAGCCACGGGCACACCATTTTTCACCGTCCGGACCGGGGATACACTTTCCAGGCCGGAGAAGGCTCCGCGATTGCGGCGGAGTGTGGGCGGCCTGTGGTCAGCGATCTGAGGAGCGGAGACGTGGCCCGTGGAGGTCAGGGCGCCCCCCTGGTGCCCCTGGGCGACCGTCTTCTTTTCGGGGAATACGGTGCCTGCCTCAATATCGGGGGATTCGCCAACCTCTCATTCGAACAGGAAGGGAAAAGGATAGCCTACGATATTTGTCCGGTGAACAAAGTGCTCAACCCCCTGGCACAAAGAATGGGCCTTGAATATGACAGGGACGGGGAGGTGGCGGCCGGTGGAAGTCGCATCTCAGGCCTGCTGGAAACATTGGACCGCCTCGGATATTATGCGGCACCGACACCCAAGTCCCTGGGGGAAGAATGGTTGAGAGAGAATATAGATCCCTTGTTGATCCCTCACCATGACCGCTTGAACGACCTTATGCACACCCTGGTACTGCACATGGCCGGCCAGATCGCCCGGGCCATTGCAGGCTCAGGGGCCGTAAAGGTCCTGGCCACCGGAGGAGGGGTTTACCATAGGTTACTGTTGGAGCAGATCCGCAAGGGATGCTCCGCCGGAATCATCCTCCCTTCGGACGAGTTGGTGCAGTTCAAGGAGGCCCTGGTGTTCGCCCTTTTGGGGCTGCTACGGTATCGTGGGGAGGACAATGTGCTGGCCAGCGTGACCGGAGCAGGGGCAGGTCATCCTTCAGGTGCCCTTCATCTTCCATAGTCGTCCCCGTTCTCCAAACTTCCTCATCACGCCGCTGATGTTCGAAAAAAAAGGCGCCACGATGAGGGCGCCTCTGCGTTCATATCAGGCAGGATCAAACATGCCCGAGCATCATGGCCTGGACATAATAGGCCCCGATGCCGGCAAGGTATCCCAGCAGGGCCAGGAGGGAGATCTTTTTCAGGTACCAGATGAAATCTATTTTCTCCATTCCCATGGCGGCCACGCCGGCAGCCGAACCGATGATGAGGATACTGCCGCCTGTTCCGGCGCAATAGGCCAGAAGTTCCCAGAAATTGCCATCCACCATGAAATTGGCCGCATATCCCATGGAACCTGCCGGTGCGATCTCGTACATCCCCATGGCCCCGGCCACCAGTGGCACGTTGTCAACCACCGCCGACAACAGCCCGATCACCAGGTTAATGGTGAAAATATTCCCCAGGTTCTGGTTGAGGTAATCCGCCAGGATGCTCAGGTGGCCGGCTGATTGCAGCCCAGCCACGGCGGAAAGGATGCCCAGGAAGAAGAGCACCGTAGGGACGTCGACTTTCCGCAAAATGGAGACGACAGTAACCCTGGACTTTTCTTCCTTGTTTTTGTTGCGGTGCATGATTTCGGTGATCACCCAGAGCACACCCAGGCCCAGCAGCATGCCCATGTATGGGGGCAGATGGGTAATGGTCTTGAAAACAGGCACAAAAAGCAGGGCACCGATCCCCATACTGAAGATGAAGTTGCGTTCGAAGGCCGTAGTGGGATCGGTAACGTGCTCCTTTTCGGTACTGACCTTCGGCCTCGCAACATGGCCTTTCTGTGTAAAGCTCAATACCACCAAGGGAATGACAAGGGTTATAAGGCTGGGGATGAATACCTTGGCGATGATGTTCACCGTAGTTACCTGCCCCCCGATCCAGAGCATGATGGTAGTGACGTCCCCGATAGGCGACCAGGCACCGCCGGCGTTGGCCGCCAGGATGATCATGGAGGCAAAGAACCAGCGCGTCCCCTTGTCGTCGACCAGCTTGCGCAACAGGGCTACCATTACGATGGTGGTGGTGAGGTTGTCGAGTACGGCGGAGAGGAAGAAAGTGATGACACTGATGATCCAGAGCAGCTTGACTTTATTTGTGGTGTTTATCCTGTCGGTAATGATCTTGAACCCCTGGTGGGAATCCACGATCTCCACGATGGTCATGGCCCCAAGCAGGAAGAACAGGATCTCACTGATCTCCCCGAGATGGTGGATGATCTCGGAATGCACGATGAAATCGATATAGGAGTGGGCATCGGTTCCGGCGTTGGGGTTGGCCAGGAGGTAGTCTTTCCAAGCCGGGCTGAAGCCGAGTCCGAGGATGTCCATCCCCCCCAGGATATAGGTAACCCAGATCAGGGAGCCGAGGATGAGGGCAGAGGCAGCCTTGTCTACCTTCAGGGGGTGCTCCATGGCTATGGCCACATAGCCCAGGATGAAGATGACGACCATTAAGAGGAACATAGGGTATGGGGTTTAGGATTGAGGCGACAAAAGTAGAAAAGATTGACGGGCTGAGGTCCAAAGAGATGCCGAAATATGGAAAAGGGGGCCCGGACTTCCCGGACTGTGGCCTTCAGCAATAAAAGTGGGTCCCTGGTGTTATCTGAATTAACACCTTCGTGTTGACAATTGCGCCTTGTGCCGGGGGACCCCGGCATCGATTGTAAGTAAATTTGTCGCAAACAGATCATTATGAGCTTTACGGGCATTTTGATGCAGATCAATGAGACAGGGGCGGCGCTGGCAGATTCGCTGGCCGCGCGCGAGACCACAGGACAGATCAGCCTGTCGGTATGGGAGCTCGCCCAGAAAGGGGGATGGATAATGGTGGTGCTGGGGGTGTTCTCCATCCTGGCCATCTATGTTTTTATCGAACGTTTCCTTTCGATTAACCGGGCCTCGAAGGAGGATGCCCACTTCATGAACAATATCCGGGATTTCATCCATAACGGAAAGATCGACGCGGCCATGGCCCTGTGCCGCAGCAATTCCAGTCCGATCGGCCGTATGATAGAGAAGGGGATCAACCGCATCGGCCGGCCATTGAGCGACATCAATGCGGCCATCGAGAATGTAGGCAAGCTGGAGGTTTCGCGGCTGGAGAAGAATATCGCCCTTTTAGCCACGATCGCCGGGGCATCCCCCATGATCGGCTTCCTGGGAACTGTAGTTGGAATGGTGAGGGCGTTTTATGATATGTCGATGGCCGGGAACAACATCGATATCGCCCTGTTGTCCTCAGGGATTTACCAGGCCATGATCACCACGGTGGGGGGCCTTATCGTGGGGATCATGGCCTATATCAGTTACAATGTGCTGGTAGCCCGGATCGAAAAGCTGGTGTTCATCCTGGAGGCCAGGGCCACCGAGTTCATGGACCTGTTGCACGAGCCGGCCAAGTAATTCCAATCCCACGCGAACATGGCCATCAAATCACGGCATAAGCTCAGCACAGAGTTCAGTACGGCCTCGATGTCGGACCTGGTGTTCCTGTTGCTGATCTTTTTCATGCTCACCTCGACCCTGGTGGCGCCCAACGCCATCAAGCTCCTGCTGCCCTCGAGCACCAGCAAGACCCTGGCCCGGCAGACGGTGACCGTCTACATTGACGATGCCTTCCAGTATTACCTTGAAGAGAACCTGGTGAGCGAAGCGGAACTGGCAGCAGGCCTGGATGCCGCCCTGGTCGGGGAGACCGAAGCCAGCGTCGTGCTGCGGTCGGACCAGTCGGTGCCGGTGCAGTATGTGGTAAACGTCATTGATGCGGTGAACGGCATCAACAGCCGTTTTCAGACCAAACATAAAGTGATCCTGGCAACCCAGCCCAAACCATGAGAAAGACGGATGAACGGGACCGCCGTGCCGGCCTCATCGGCACGATCCTTTTCCACGGGTTGATCGTGGCGGGACTGTTCTTTCTCAGTCTGAACACCCCCCTGCCCCTTCCAGGGGAGGAAGGGGTTGAGGTTGACCTGGGGTACAGCGACCAGGGGATGGGCGATATCCAGCCGCTTACGCCCCCTCCCACCTCCTCCCCACAGGAGAGCCAGCCAAACGAGGCGGTGGAGGAGGTTTCGACCCAGGACATCGAGGAGAGCGTGGCCCTTCCGGAGAAGCCGAAGGAGAAGCCCCGTCAGCAACCCAAGCCGAACACCGAACCGGTGAAGGAGGCCCCGAAACAGAAGGAACCGGAGAAGCCAAAAGTGGATCCCCGGGCATTATACACAGGAAGCCAGAGCGGGACGAGCGGACAGGGCAGTCAGGGGGTTACCGGACAAGCCGGGGATCAGGGCAAGCCGACCGGCAGCCCGGGGAGCGGACAATATGACGGACAGGGCGGCTCGGGCAACGGAGTATCATACAGCCTGGGCGGGCGCAAGGCTGATCATCTGCCCAAGCCCTCGGCCACCTTCAGCGAAAGCGGCACGGTGGTAGTGAACATCTGGGTAGACCGTTATGGCAAGGTAACCAAGGCCGTAGCGGGAGCCCGGGGCACAACCACGGCCAGCCCGGTGCTGAGGCGCCTTGCCGAGGAGGCCGCCTTGCGGGCCCGCTTCAATGCCCAGATGGATGCCCCTGAGGAACAGCGGGGCACCATCACCTACCATTTCCTGATCAAGAGCTGATGGACTACGCGGCCTGTCTGCGTTACCTCTACGAACAGCTGCCGATGTACCAGCGCATCGGGCCGGCCGCCTACAAGGCCGACCTGGGCAATACCCTGGCCCTGCTGGAAGCCCAGGGAAATCCCGAGAAGAGGTTCAGGAGCATACACATTGCCGGCACCAACGGCAAGGGCAGCGTGAGCCATTTACTGGCAAGCGTGCTGCAGAGTGCAGGGTACAGTACAGGACTGTACACCTCCCCCCACCTGAAGGATTTCAGGGAACGGATCCGTATCAACGGTGGGATGATCCCGCAGGAGCGCGTGGTGGAGCATGTGGCGGAATGGAAGCCCCTGTATGGGCGCATCCGGCCTTCCTTCTTCGAGATGAGCGTGGGGATGGCCTTCAGTTATTTTGCAGAAGAGCAGGTGGATGTGGCCGTAATTGAGACCGGGCTGGGTGGGCGGTTGGACTCCACCAATGTGGTGACCCCCCTGCTGAGTGTGATCACTACCATAGGCCATGACCATATGCAGTTTCTTGGGCATGACCTGGCTTCGATTGCCCGGGAAAAGGCGGGAATCATCAAGCCCGGTGTTCCGGCAGTCATAGGGGAAGCCGATGCTGTCACGGGAGCGGTGTTCGATTCGGTCGCCACGGCGGTGGGAGCACCCCTGCATTATAGCGCCCATGAAGTGATCCTGGAAAGAATGCTGGAAGTGAAGGGAAGGGAGCCCCTGCTGGTGTTCGATGCCCAGCACAGGGACGACGTCTGTATCCCCAGGCTGGCTTGTCCGCTTACCGGGCACTACCAGGCCAGCAACTTCCGCACGGTGATCAGCGCACTGCACCATTTGCGCTCCATCCTGCCGCATGGGCCGGGACCTATCCTGGAAGGTTTCCGCCGGGTGAAGGAGATCACCGGACTGAGGGGGCGATGGGAGGTCCTGTCGGAACGGCCTTTCATCGTAGCGGACACGGCGCATAACGCAGAAGGGCTGAAGGCGACCATGGCACAATGGATGCAGAGGGACTTCACCGATCGGCACGTAGTGCTGGGTATGGTGGAGGATAAAGATGCTGCCGCCCTGCTGGAACTGCTGCCCAGGAATGCGCGCTACTATTTCTGCCGGCCCGATGTACCGCGGGGACGGGATGCGCAGGCCCTGCGTGCGGAGGCAGTTCTGTACGGGTTGAACGGAGAGATTTTCCCCAGTGTAGGTAAAGCCTTGGATGCAGCCCGCAGGGCGGTCAGCCTGCAGGGCAGCATTTACATCGGAGGATCTACCTTCGTAGTGGCAGAAGTCATCTGATCCTTCATGTTGTTGCCTTCGGGCGAGCAACCCCGAAGTAAATCCGGGTGTCTATGCTTATGCACCTGCGATCCTTCGCAGGTGTCAGTGTTATGATTTTCCGGGGGGTATAGGATATTTTCCTATCTTTACCCTCCTTGAATAGGTGTGTACAATTGAAAGGAATATTTTAAAATCCAGATATCCATGAAGAAAGGATTACTCCTGCTGGTATCCGTGCTTTTTAGTCTGAGTCTCAGCGCACAGGTGGTTGTTTTGTTCGAAGATTTCGAGGTCCCTACCCTGGGCAACCTCGTCACCTCTACCACCGCTGCCGGGGGTGCGCCGCATTGGGCCATTTCGGACCGGCTGGCGACCAGCGGCATCAATTCCGATACGTGTAAAGTCCCTGGGGCCTCCACCTCCTATCTGACGACAAACTTTTTCAATACGATAGGGAACACCTACGTATTATTGGAGTTCAATCAGATATGCAAGATCAACTTCTTCGATATCGCGGAGATCCAGGTGACGGGTGACAGCGGCCAGACCTGGACGACCCTTACGGGAAGCCAGTATCTGGGAACGGGGGCTTTTGCCTCCCTGGGCAACAAGTTCGGTCCCAGTTCGTATGGTGTGCTGTGGGAGCCCAGCGTGGCCTCAGCGAAGCCTACGAATGCCTGGTTCAAGTCGGAGCAATTCAACGTTTCCACGGTTTGCGGCAACAAGACCAACGCCGCCGTGCGTTTCAAGCTCTCGGACGGGGGTTCCCCGAGCAACCCGGAATACGGCTGGATCCTGGATGACATCCGCGTGACGGCGGCCCTCTCCGAGCTTACCCCTCCGGCCATCGCCTCCTTCACCCCCAACCTCACCGGGAATGTATTCAATACCGGGCCCTTCAACTTCACTGCTTCGGTCAGCGACCCTTCCGGGGTGATGTCGGTATTCATGCCTTATTCCATCAACGGAAACAAGGACACCATCTTCATGGTCAATACCAGCGGCAACAATTATCAGGGGGCTATCCCCGCCGTAACCCACCTGGATGTGGTATGCTATAAGCTGGTGGCCATCGACAACTCGCTCTCGCACAATGTAGCCTACCTGCCGGACAGCACCAATTTCTATTGCTTCACGGCCAGTACGGAAGAAGCCGCGCTGCTGGGGATCGACTCCCCGGTGACCGGATGCGGGCTGGGGATGGAAGCGGTAACCATACGGATCAAGAATACCGGTCTGACGACCATCGCAGGGGACCTCTGGGCCAAATACTGGATCGTAGGTACCACAGATACGGTGACCGAATACATCACGACCCCTATCGTGGTGAACCAGATCCTCACCTACACCTTTGACTCCCTGGTGAATGTGGATGCCCCGGCAGGGGACATCACGTATGCCCTGCGGTCTGAGATCAAACTGCTGGGCGATCCGGTAGCTTCCAACAACACCCAGGTCAAGAACTTCATCTCCGGATTTGTGCCCCCCAAGGCCCCGGTGATGTACGATACCATCAATTATGCCACCAGCACCACGCTAAACACTACCATCACCGGGGCGACCATCAAGTGGTTTGCCGACTCCCTGGGGCTGCAGCTGCTGTCGACGGGCAATTCCTTCACCACGCCCATCCTGTTCTCCGACACGATGTATTACCGGAACGGGACCAGCGGCTTCCTGCAGTGCTCGAGTGATCCCAGCCCATACTTCATCGAGGTAGGTGACAAGCCGCCCTACGATGCCGCCGTCATTAAAATGATGCAGCCGGTATCGGCCATCAATATGATCGCCCAGGAAAAGGTGAAGATCCGTATCCAGAACTTCGGGGGCGACACCATCTGGAACTTCCCGGTTCGTTACAGCATCAACGGGGGTACACCCGTATCGGAGACCTATGCGGACACCCTGATGCCCAACGACTCGGCGGATTTCCAGTTCAACACCCTGGCCGACCTCTCCACGCCCGGGAGCTATCTGTTCAAGACCTGGGTAGCCCTTCCGGGTGACACCACCTACCTGAATGATACTATCACCAAGCTTGTGGTACACTCGGTTCCCAACTACTGCCAGAGCTATGCCATCAACGCAGCCAGCGGGTCCGACATTGGCAACGTCACTTTCAGCAACCTGAACAATGGCACATCGACACCTCAGAACAACAACGTCAATGCTATCAACGGGTATACCGATTTTACGTCCTCAGTGCCTTCCGTGCAACTGGCCATAGGGCTCAACTTCCCCATAACGGTCAAACGCATCGTCAAAGGGACTACCGCCCCCCAAGCCATTGTTAAAGTCTTTATCGATTATGATCGGAGCGGGACCTATGAGGAGACCACGGAGACCGTGCTGAATATGCCCATGGGCTACAACGCCTACCAGGTTTCCAATTCCGTCACCATCCCGCAATGGGTGAACCCAGGCGTAGCGCAGATGCGCGTAGTATTGCAGGAAACCAGCAACCAGCACCTGGTGCATGCCTGCGGCTATTATACCCTGGGCGAGACCGAAGATTATACTGTGGTGCTGTATCCGCAGATCCCGTTCGACGGTGGGGTATCCATGGTACTGGCCCCGGGTTCCATCTCCCCGGAAGCCACCCTGCAGACCGTGAGCGTGGCCATCAAAAACTATGGACTGGATACGCTGACCTCGTTCACGGTGTCGTATGAGCACAATGCCAATCCGGTGGTCACAGAACCCTGGACGGGCACCCTGCTCCCTGGTCAGTCGACGCTCTTCAGTTTCAACACCAAGCTGCTGGTCGCCGGTGGGGACAACAATCTCTGCGCCTATACCACAGTGAACGGGGACTCCAACCCCGGCAACAATCCCACCTGCAAGTACTTCTACGGTGACCCCCAACAGGATGCCCAGGCTGTTTCCCTGGTGGAGCCAAGCAATGAGGGCTGTTTTGTGGCTTTCGAACCGGTTACGCTGAAGATAAAGAACGTAGGTCTGGACACCATCAGTGGTGGCCTTACCGGAAGCTATTACGTTGTGGGCCAGTCGACCGTAGTGACCGAGACCATTTCGGCCACCATATTGCCGAACGCCACCTACAATTATACCTTCAACCAGCTGGTGGACCTGACGGCCTACACCCAGGACACGATATGGGAAGTGGTGGCCTACACCACCCTGGTGGGTGATTTCGAGAATGCCGATGACACCGCCCGCAGGACGGTGGAATCGCTGTACAGCCCGCCTTCGCCGGTGGTCAGTAATGTAACCATCCCTTATGCCACCACTGCCACGCTGACCGCCTCGTCGAATGATACCATTTTCTGGTATAAGACGCAGACGGCTACCCAGGAGCTGACCACCGGGCCAAGCTATACCACACCCATTCTTTACGGCCAGGAAGTATACTGGGTGGAGGCCCAAGCCGATGGCGGGGCCGATGCCATCACGGTAGGAACAGGGACCGGCGGGCAGTATTACGTTCCATTCTATTACTTCTATGACTACAGCTGGTCGGCCATGATCTACACAGCCGCCGAGCTGGGCATAGACGGGGATATCGACACCATCGCGTTCTATATGAACACGACCTTGTCGAATATCAACCAGCTACAGCAAAAGATCTATATGGGGCATACCACCCTGTCGACCTTCCCGGACGCCACCTATCCTTCTACCACCGGGATGACCCAGGTGTACAATGCCAACCTGACCCTGAACGGACCCGGCTGGATCAAAGTACCGCTGTCCACGCCCTTCAACTACAACGGAACGGATAACCTCCTCATCGTTTGGGAGAACCATGATGGGGACTACAGCGGAAACCCCAGCTGGCAGTGGGCCTATACCGCGACCACCGGTAACCGGGCCAAGTACAAATATCAGGACGGTTCCTTCCCGGCCGTGAGCGGAACCCTGACCACCAGCCGGCCCAACATCTACCTCTCGGGCGGTGGTGGCGGCTGTCCCAGCCCCCGCATCCCGGATACCGTATTCGTCTCTGGTGTTCCTCCTTATGACGGGGCCATGCTCAAGCTGGTGAGCCCGGTGACCGCGCCCAACCTTTCGGCCGCCGAGCCGGTAAAGGTGCTGGTAAAGAACTACGGCACTCAGCCCATCAGCAACTTCACGGTAAATTATCAGATCAACGGGGGTATCGTACGGACCGATACCATCACCACCGTGCTACAGCAACTCGACACCCTGCTGCATACTTTCAGTCAGACCGCTAACCTCGAATTCTACGGAAGTTATCAGTTCAAGACCTGGATCTCGGTGAGCGGGGACAATACCGGTGTGAACGATACCTTGTTCCGCACTGTGAAGAACCAGATCCCCCCCTATTGCCCCTCGTATGCCACGACTCCCTCAACCTATGAGGACATCGGTAACGTGACCATCAGCAACCTGGACAACGGAAATGCCAGCCCGGTGGTCAGCAACCCCTCGGCCACCCAGGGCTATACCGATTGGACCAATCTGGCGCCGGTGCTGCTGAGCCCCACCGTTGCCTACCCGATTACCATCAAGGCCATCAGCTCGTCTTCCATCAATACATCCAACACCAATGTTAAGGTATACATTGACTGGAACCGCAACGGGACCTTCAATATTCCTGCGGAGAACGTGTTCTCCGGAACCATCAATTCCGCGAACCCCGTAGCCACCGGTACCGTAACGCTCCCGGTGAACGCCACGCCAGGTACCACGGTGATGCGTGTGGTGATGGACCGCGTGGGATCGGCGTCGGCCTGCGGTACATACACCTACGGGGAAACGGAAGACTATCTGGTGATGATCATCCCGATGATCCCCAGGGATGCCGGGGTAACACAGATCATTTCCCCGGGAACCCTGGGCAATGCCGGAGATGTAGTGAACGTGACGGTCAAGATCCAGAACTTCGGCACCACCACGCTGAACAACGTGCCCATCGCCTATGAGGTAAACGGAGGGACACCTATCAATTACAATTACCCCTTCTCCCTGGCCCCACAGGCCACAGCGATCGTGAACCTCCCCACGCACACCCTGGTACCGGGGAATAACCACGTCTGCGCTTACACTATCGTAACCGGTGACAGTAATTTGTTCAACGATGGCCGTTGTGTGGATGACTACGCCCAGTTTACGACCGACCTGCCCTACTGCGACAACTTCGATCTGCCCGGATCCCTGATGTGGGATGACTCACTGGTGAACCAGTGGGAATGGGGATCGCCCTCCGGAACGGTGATCAACCAGGCCAAGAGCAACCCCAATGTATGGGCCACTGTCCTTGACGGCGAATATGCCCACAACGGGGCCAACTTCCTCTACACGCCCAAGTTCAAGCATCTGATTACCGGGGTAGATTCCCTGACCTTCTGGCACCGGGTGAACACCAACAACGGTGATGGAGGGGCCATTCAATACCTCAGCATCCTGGGATGGAAACTTCTGGGCGCCCATAATGACCCCAAGGGCAAGAACTGGTACAATTCACAGACCGGTATCTGGACCGGGAACGGAGGCTACAACGGATGGATCAGGTCGGGATACAAGCTCGATAATGTCAACGACATGGCCGAGCCCACGCAGTTCCGGTTCATCTTCTTCACCATTCAGAATAACCCCGGGGGATACGAAGGCTGGGCCATCGACAACCTCTGCCTGTCCATTCCCATCATCCCCCGCGATGCCGGGGTGGTGGAAGTTGTCGGGCCTCCCAGTCCGACCATTATCGGGACCAATATCGATGTAGAGGTGAAGATCAAGAACTTCGGCAGCGACACCCTCTACAGCATTCCGCTGAAGTACAAGGTGAACGGAGCTACGGTCAATACGGGGGTTTGGACGGGTGTACTCCCTCCTGATTCTACCATCAATTACACCTTCCAGCCCATGCCTTCCCCGCTGTCGCATTATGTCCTTTGTGCGTACACTGAGCTGTCTCAGGACATCAATACATACAACAATACGGCATGCGATACTTTTGACGTGTTGCCTCCCAATTACGACCTGACCGTGAAGTCCTTTGAATCGCCCATTACACCAACCATTCATGGAGATTCGGCAACGGTGAGCGTTTGGGTGAAGAACCAGGGCCTGCAGCCGGTGACCAACTTCACCATGGAATACTCTGTAGCCGGCGCGGTGCAGTCCACCGAGACCTGGAACTCATCTACCCCGCTGCAGCCGCTGGATTCGGTGCTGTTCACCTTCTCCAAGAAATACCGTCATTCCTTCATCGGCTACTACTACCTCTGCGCCAAGGTGACCTATCCCGGCGACGGATACCCCTGGAACGACGAGAAGTGCGGAATCCTGGAGGAGCTGTACACCGAGGTGACAGAATCGGACCTGGAAGGCTATGCCATGGGACAGAACATACCCAACCCCGCATCAGGGATGACCATCATCCCCTTCAGTCTGCCTTCCTATGGGGACTATACCTTCCGTGTGGTCAACTACCTTGGGCAGCCGGTGTATGCCACCCAGGGAAGTACCGGTGCCGGGGTGCACCAGATTGAACTGGATGCCAGCACCATGCCGGCAGGGGTTTACTTCTACACCCTGGACTACCTGGGCCGTAAGCTTGTCCGGAAGATGGTAGTCCACTAATTCTCCCTCAAGGCTAAACAAGTATGAGGGCCGCCCCGGTATGGGGCGGCCCATTTTTTTGGCACAACAGTTCTTTCAGGTGAGGAGTCCGAACCTCAATGCAGTTCGCGTAGGGCCTGTTCCGGGCAATGGGGGGAAAACCGCACCAGGGCAAGCTCGGGGCCGTCCCAGGCAGCGGAAAACAGGTGAGTCCGGCCTATGGTGTCCTGCCAGCTGCCGGTGAGGGCAGAGGATTCGTGGATGTGGCCATGCAGGGTCAGGAGGGGCTGGCGTTCCGTAATGAAGCGCTGAATGGCAATGCTGCCCACATGCACATCCAGGGGCACATGGTCGACCATCACCCCGTCGAGTGCGGCGCGATCGAGCCGTGACTGATAGGGAGGCGAGTGCATTAAGAAAATGCTGCGGTTCATTTCGAGCCCCTGAGCGAGCCGTTCCAGGTCACGGGCAATGGTGTCGTAGGCCGGGTCGTAATCCGGATCAGCGGTACGATAACCTTCATAGGGATGGATGCAACCCGGGTCCACATAGCGGGAGACATCATATTTTTCCCAATCCTTTCGAAGGAATGGAGTTGGAGGAACATAAGCATACCCTGTGATCAGGAAATCGTCCACCTCCACGGTCTTCATGTTAACCCATTCTACCAGTCTTTCCTTTTCCATTTCCAGGAAGGTTTGGTTTTCATGGGCAGGATCGTCGTTACCTGGAATCAGGAGGATACGGGGGTAGTCCCCCTGCATCTGCTTTTTAAGCGCGTGGAGTGCGGGGATGAGGTAACCCCTCAGGAAGTCAGGGATCTCAGGGGACCAGCGTGCCATTTCGTGGGGCAGGAGGTCACCGCCCATGAGGATAAGACTTGGGCGTTGTTTTTCAAGAAGTTCGAACAGGCGCTTATAACGATGGGGCCTGCCATGGAGATCGGATACGAACCACCATTCCATCATAGTGCATCCTCCGTGAGGACCCTGAGCGCACGGGCGCTGTTTTCCAATGACCCGATCATCACTGCGTAGCTGGTCCGTTGCTGTATGTCGTCATCGGTGATGATGTGCACATCGATCATGCCGCCCTCCATTCGATAGCCAAAGTGGATCAGATTCAGTTCGGCCAGGGCCAGGCTCCAGCCTTCCAGCCAGTTTTCGAGGCAATGACGCTGACGGTCATTTCCACGGAAATGGATCAACAGGTCAAGGTCGGAAGCCGGACCGGCGGTGGCGTTCTTCACGCTGCCAATGAGATATATCCCCCGGATCCCGTATACTTCAAAATCGATCTTTTGTGCGATGGTTTCGGCGATCTGGAGGCGCCATTTCCAATGGAGATCCGATTCCGCAGACAGGATGGGCTCGTTGCGTTTGGGTGCCGGCGCTGAGCCGGTTTCCCTGAAGCTGTTGATGGTTGCCCTGAGCCTGCGGATGAAGATGTGGTGCCCCAGGCTGTCGGCGATAGTGTGCAGGAGCTTTTGTTCTTCCGGCAGGAAAGGGAGTTTTCCTTCGCTTTCGATGTTCTGGGTATAGACTACATCGATGCGACCTGCTACGTTTTGGTCGAGGACGATATCGGCATGCTGCATCCAGGGTGTTTCCCGGAAATCCGGGCTACGGTATACCTTGCCTTCGAATATGATGCGTGCTTCGCAAAGTGTGGTATGCTGCCAGCCAGTGGGTATGACGCAGAGGAGCTTACGGATGAGCTCATCGATCTGCAGGTGCCTGGTAGCCAGCACTTCCTCCACCTTATAGAGGCAGCGCAATTCCTTTTCCCTCTCCTTGAGGCGGAGTATCACCCGGTCGTACCATCCGCCTTCGTTCATCTGTTCCATAGCTGACTGTAGAAAGGATAAAGATACTAATCTACCGGGTGTGATGGACTAATAAGCGTCAGGCCTGTGGCCGCTGCCGAAGCTGGGCAGGGCGGGGAGGCTACCAAAGTCCATGCCCTGAAATGCAACGGGGCCCGGGACCTGAAGATCAGGTACCCGGGCTGCCGATGCCACGAAGGAAGTATTCCTCAGCGTGCTTCCATAAAGGGATAGCGGAAGTCCGTTGGAGGGACAAAGTTTTCCTTGATGGTACGGGGGCTGACCCAACGCAGGAGGTTGAGGTAACTCCCGGCCTTGTCGTTGGTTCCGGACTGCCTGGAGCCCCCGAAGGGTTGCTGTCCGACGACGGCGCCGGTGGGCTTGTCGTTGATATAGAAATTACCGGCGGCATAGCGCAGGGTGCTCATTGCGGTGAGCACGGCCTTGCGGTCGGAGGCGAAGATGGCCCCGGTGAGCCCGTATGGTGAGGTGCTGTCGCAGATCCGGAGTGTTTCTTCGTATTTGTCATCCTGGTACACATAGATAGTGATGACAGGCCCGAAGATCTCTTCCTCCATGGAGATGAAATGGGGATCGCGGGTGAGGAGGACGGTAGGTTCCACAAAATATCCTTCCGACTTATCGCCCTTGCCCCCGAACACGATGTCCACATCGGCAGATTCTTTGGCCTTGGCGATGTAGCCCATGATATTGTCGAAGGAAGCCTCATCGATGACGGCGTTGAAGAAATGGGTGAAGTTTACGGGGTCGCCCATTTTCACTTCATCGAGCATGCCTCCCATGATGTCGCGCACTTCAGGCCACAGGCTGGCGGGGATGTAGGCGCGTGAAGCGGCTGAGCATTTCTGGCCCTGGAACTCGAAGGCGCCGCGGACGATGGCAGTAGCCACTTCGGCCGGTCCGGCGGATGCATGCACGAAGATGAAGTCCTTGCCGCCGGTCTCTCCCACGATCTTGGGATAGGCGTGGTAGCGGGGCAGGTTTTCGGAGGCCATACGCCAGAGCTGGTTGAAGGTGACATTGGATCCGGTGAAGTGGATCCCGGCGAAGCTGGGTGCGGCGAACACTCCATTGCCGATGACCGAGCCTTTGCCGGGCAGGAAATTGATGACCCCGTCGGGCAGGCCGGCTTCCTGGAAGATCTTCATCATGAAGTAATTGGAGAATAGGGCCGTGGTAGCGGGTTTCCAGATCGTGGTGTTGCCCATGAGGGCAGGAGACATGTTGAGGTTAGCCGCGATGGAGGTGAAGTTGAAGGGGGTAACGGTGAACACAAAGCCTTCGAGGGGGCGGTATTCCACACGGTTCAGGATGCCCGGATCAGAGATGGGCTGATCGGCGTACACCATACCCATAAAATGCGCGTTGAACCGAAGGAAATCGACGGTTTCGCAGGCGGCATCTATCTCAGCCTGAAAGATGTTCTTGCTCTGGCCGAGCATGGTAGAGGCATTGATGAGCGCGCGATACTTGGTGGCCAGCAGTTCTGCAGCTTTGACTGTAATGGACATCCGCTCCACCCAGGGCATTTCTCCCCATTCCTTGCGGGCCTTATCGGCAGCCTCCACGGCCATCGCCACCTCACGTGCGGAGGCCTTGTGGTAATGTGCCAGCACATGGTGGTGGTTGTGGGGCATGACGACCTCGGCGGTGTCTCCTGTCCTCACTTCCTTTCCACCGATGATCAGGGGAATATCAATGACTTCGGCGCTGAGCCTTTTGAGTTCGGCCTTTACGGCATCACGTTCGGGAGAACCTGGAAGATAGGGTTTTACGGGTTCGTTTCCCGGCATGTCGTAGCTAAAGATCGCGTTGTTCATCGTGAATATTATTTAAGAGTGATTTCGGGGGCAAAGATAGGGCTTTGTTTTCTGTGTAACAGTACCTACACATTTATAAGAAGAAGGACGAGCCGATGGCCGGCATGGATTATCTTCGTTGCAAAAAAGCATGGAGTGCTATATAATCACCGGTGTATCGCGGGGCATAGGGAAAGCCCTGGCCATGGAGCTGGCGGCTCCGGGCAGGGTTGTATACGCTGCGTCAAGATCTGCTGTACCAGCGCTGGAGGAGCATTACCGGCAAAAGGGGCTCGTCATTAACCACCGGTGTGTGGACCTGTCCGATGAGCGTGGGGCCCGGAATTTCGGAAGGGAGGTTTTTCTGATGGTTAAGGAAAGCAGGCCTGATGCTGTTTTCCTGATCAATAATGCCGCCATGCTGGATCCGGTGTCACCCTGTGGTCGGGAGGAGGCGTGGGCATATACTGCCCATATCGGGCTTAACCTGATCGCGGCCATGGCCCTGACCTCGGAGTTTCTTCATGCCTTCGGCGATATGGAAGCAGAGAAAGGGGTAATGAACTTATCGTCGGGAGCCGGACGGACGCCCTACGCCGGATGGAGCGCCTATTGTGCAGGCAAGGCAGGCCTTGACATGTTTACCCGCTGCGTGGCGCTGGAGCAGGAAACGGAACCCTATCCCACGCGGGTTATCGCGATAGGGCCCGGGATTGTTGACACGGGCATGCAGGCCCAGTTGCGGGCCACAGCGGAGCAAGACTTTCCGATGCGGGAGAAGTTCATCAGGTTAAGGGAAAGCGGCCGTTTAAGCCGGCCTGAGGACACGGCCCGCATGTTGCTGAGGGCATTGAAGGAAGTCCCGTCGGGTACGGTGAGCGATGTGCGGGAGTTGTATGGTGTCTGAGCGCGTCGACAACTTTCTTCCTTCCGCACTTGCGAGATTCGGCCACATGCGCCACATTTGAACCAAATTTCAACCACAAATCGAAACCTTTATTCTATTCCACACATCATGAGCACAAACACTTCATACTGTGACATCAAGGACGCGTTGCTGCGTCTGGGCATACACGCAGTCAATCCCGGTGCGAGCACCGGAACAACCTGGCTCGACGTCCGCGGAACGGAAGTCATGTCGTATTCTCCCTCCGACGGGTCACCCATTGCTGCAGTGAAACAGGCGAGCTGGGAAGATTATGAAAAAGTCATCACCCTTTCGCAGGAAGCCTTCAAGGTCTGGAGGATGATCCCGGCGCCCCGCCGGGGCGAGATCGTGCGCCAGATCGGCCTTAAGCTGCGTGAGCACAAGGAAGACCTGGGCAAACTGGTTTCCTATGAGATGGGTAAAATTTATCAGGAGGGGCTGGGTGAAGTGCAGGAGATGATTGACATCGCCGACTTTGCCGTAGGGCTTTCGCGCCAGCTCAATGGATTCACCATGCATTCGGAGCGTCCGCTGCACCGGATGTATGAGCAGTACCATCCCCTGGGCCCGGTAGCCGTGATCACCGCGTTCAACTTCCCGGTGGCCGTTTGGGCCTGGAACGCCATGCTGGCCCTGGTTTGCGGGGATACCGTGATCTGGAAGCCCTCAAGCAAGGTCCAGCTTTGTGCGGTTGCAGTACATAACATCATCAGCGATGTTCTGAAAGAAAACGCCGTACCCGAGGGCACCGTTTGCCTGGTTGCCGGCTCCTCCCGTTATATCGGCGATGACTTCCTGGCCGACAAGCGTCTCCCACTGGTATCCTGCACAGGATCTGTTGCCGTGGGGCGCAAGGTGGCCAGCATCGTGGGACAGCGACTGGGGCGCAGCCTGCTTGAGTTGGGCGGAAACAACGCCATCATCATCACTCCCAACGCCAATCTGGAGATGGCCATCAAGGCCACCCTGTTCGGGGCTGTGGGTACCGCCGGGCAGCGCTGCACCAGTACCCGCCGGCTCCTGATCCATGAGAGTATTTATAACAAGTTCAGGGACATTCTTTTGGATGCCTACAAACAATTACCTATCGGCTGCCCTCTGGACCCGGGGACCCTGGTCGGGCCGCTGATCGATGAAAAGGCCGTAGAGACTTTCCTTGCCGCCGTTGAATCGGTGAAAAAAGAAGGGGGAAAAATCCTGTACGGTGGGGGTCGTGCACGGGTGGAAGGCCACGAGAACGGGCATTATGTGGTGCCCTGCATCGCTGAGGTGGAGAACCATTATCACATTGTTCAGGAAGAGACCTTTGCCCCGCTATTGTACCTGATCAAGTACACGGAACTGGACGAGGCCATCGCCATGCATAACGATGTTCCCCAGGGCCTCAGTTCGGCCATGTTCTCCACCAATATCCTGGAAACGGAGAAATTCCTCTCCCATGCCGGTTCTGATTGCGGCATCGCGAACATCAACATCGGGACTTCGGGAGCGGAGATCGGTGGGGCCTTCGGGGGCGAAAAGGATACCGGCGGTGGCCGTGAGAGCGGATCAGACTCCTGGAAGGTTTACATGCGCAGGCAGACCAATACCATCAACTATTCCACTGAGCTCCCGCTGGCCCAGGGTATCAAGTTCAAGATCTGATACATAGCAATTCCTGAGAAAAGCTGTCCATTTGACAGCTTTTCTCTTCCGTAACCCCATATTCCCAAGCCATGCCGCAGGTACTGATCGGCATAGACGACACGGATCATGCTGAAAGCCGCGGGACGGGGTATTTGTCCCGCCAATTGGCCGAACTCATTGAGGATCAGGGCCTGGGCAGCGTTGAGTCCATATCCCGTCATTACCTGCTCCAGGACCATCCGGAAGCAGGGCGGGAGAACTCTGCCGTTTGTCTGGAAGTGGAGACCCGGGCCGTTGAGGAACTTTGGTCTTTTTGCTCGACCTATGTCAGGGATGAGTCCAGGCCTGAGGCCAGTCCCGGGCTGGTGATGTGTCCGAAAGGGAAGGGTGGCGTATCGCTGGTGTCTTTTGGAAAGCGGGCTAAAACCGCTGAGGTGGATCTCGAAGAAGCGCTGGAGCTGGGAGCAGCGGCTGGTATCCGTGTTGCGGGATGGAACCAGGGCCGTGGGAGAATCGGAGCCCTGGCGGCCCTTGGGTTGAGGCAGTCAGGGGAGGACGGCAGGTTCATTTGGTTGCCCAGGCTCAGGGAACTTCAGGGAATCTATACGGCTGAAGACCTGCTGGCCCTTACGCGGACAGACCGGATTGTGGACGACAGGGGACGCCCTGTCGATCCTCAGGACAACATAGAGGTTGGTACCTGGGTAAGCCCCGTGATCCGGGAGCACCAGATCACGCTCATTGTCCGGCGCGACCCCCACAGACCGGATTGCTGGCTGGCCACCGACCGGGAGTACGTGATGCGGGAAATGCGATGAAATCAGTCACCAAACATAGCAATATGAACAAGTCCACGCTCATTGTGATCATCCTTACCATGATGGTCAGTACCCTTTGCGTAACCACGGTGCCCGCCCACATACGCAAGAAACTGGGCCTTTGATCCCGATTGAATCTTGCAGGGACATATTCAGGTGAGCTGTCTGATTTGAATGAAGCTAAATAATGCAGCTACCTTCGGAGATTGCCTCCCAGGTTGTATCTTGGTATTTCTTTTGACCGCCACTGAGAGGCGGGGGAGTATCCGTATATGTATAACCTAATTAACGCGTTATGAGTAAGCTGTACCAAAAACTCAGTCTGATCCTCGTTTTGTTGTTGCTCACTTCCGTGGGATTTGGGCAGGGCCTGTCGTCTGTAATGGACGCGGACCCCAATGCCCCGGCCCTTGTGACACCCGGTAGCAACGAGGCAATATGGGATCTGCAGTTCCGTATCAATGCCGACTCCCTGACCGGGGCTACCGGTCTTGCCGGCGTTGAGTGCAACGGAGTGAACTTCTTTGCTGCTGAATGGGGTTCTGCCGGGCACCGCACCCTGTTCAAGCTGACCATGACAGGGCAATATGTGGACAGCATTTCCACAGCCTTCACCGGTTCCACAACAGCCGGGCTGCGCGACCTGGCCTGGGACGGCACATACTTGTATGGAGGAATTGCCACCAATGCCATTTATTGCTTTGACGTAAACGGCACCTACATTTCCACCATCACCTCCCCGACGGCCGTGCGTGCCATTGCCTATGATGAGGTGAGCGACGCCTTCTGGGTCAACAACTTCTCCACCAACTTCATCCTGGTCAGCCGCACCGGTGTAGCGTTGGATACCATCGCCACTCCCCCGAGCTGCTATGGAGCCGCCTATGACAATGTAACGGCTGGCGGGCCCTACCTCTGGCTTTTCACGGGGACGTCGTCCGCAACCAACACCTGTGCTGTGGAGCGTTTCAGCATCGCCACGGGCCTGGGAACCGGGGTTACGCACAGCGTGAGCGGAGACCTGGGTGCGGGCATTTCAGGCGGTTTGTTCTCTCATCCCAACATTGTGCCCGGCAAGTTCACCCTGGGCGGACTGATGCAGGGGGCACAGGACATCTTCGGATATGAGATCGGTACCATCGCCACCCAGACATACTGCGGGGCCGCCGGTGGCTGCGACGAATACATCTCCAATGTAACCCTTGGCAGCATCAACAACAGCAGCAGCTGCAGCGGGTACCACGATTACACCAACCTGACTGCCTCTGTGAATCTTGGGGTTCCCTTCACTGTGACGGTTACGAACGGTATTCCCTATACAGGGGACCAGTGCGGGATGTGGGTCGACTGGAACCAGAACCAGAACTTTGCTGATGACGCCCCGATTACCGTGACCGGTGGGCCCGCCATTTTCACTGCCACCATTACCCCTCCGGCAACGGCCACCCTGGGCAATACGCGGATCCGTATCCGAATCACCTTTACGGGAACATATGGCCCTTGCGACACCACAACCTACGGCGAGGTGGAGGACTATACCCTGAACGTGAGTGCCCAGTCGCTGGTTGACGCTGGTGTAGCCAGCATCACCCCGGTGGGGCCCAATGCCGGGAGCTATCCGGTGACGGTGACCATCAAGAACTATGGGCTCGATACCCTTACCTCGGCCAACATTGGTTTCAATGTGAATGGGGTAGCTGGTACGCCTTATGCCTGGACAGGATCCCTGCTCCCACTGGCAACTTCAGCTCCCATTGTAATTAATTCTGCTTTCGCCTTTGGTCAGGGTAACAATACCATCACCGCATGGACCTCCCTCCCGAACGGCGTGGCCGACGGCAATACCGCCAACGACTCGGCCAGCTGGACCGGGTATTTCTATGGAGCGATCTCGACCTTCCCCTACACCGAGAGTTTTGAGAACGGCATGGGGAACTGGCAGCAGCCCACGACAGATGATTTCGACTGGACCCGTTCCAACGCTCCGACACCATCTTCTCCCACCGGTCCGGACCTTGCCTATGACGGATCCTGGTACCTGTTCACTGAATCCTCCTCGCCGCGTGTGGTTGGGGATGAGGCCTATCTTGACTGCAATTTCAACCTGGCAAGCCAGCTCCACATGAACCTGAAGTTCTGGTACCACATGTATGGCGCTTCCACAGGTACGCTACACCTGGACGTGCTGGTGGATACGGTATGGAACCTCAATGTATGGAGCATGACCGGGGACAAGGGCAACCAGTGGTTCGAGGCTATGGTACCCCTGGATTCCGTGGCCTGCGGTCACGCCAACGTGACGATCCGTTTCCGCGGAACAATGGCAGCCGATGGCACCGGCACCGTCTATTGGGGTGATATGGGACTGGACAAGATCAGCATGGAAGTTCCTCAGGCCTCCGACCTGGGCATCTTTGCCATCAACGATCCCTCCACAGGCCCGTTGACATCCAGCGAACCGGTGGAAGTGGTCATCCGTAATTTCGGACTCAGCGCCCAGTCGAATTTCACCGTATCCTATAATGTAAATGGCGGGACTGCAGTGACGGAGACCGTGGCCGGTCCCCTGGCCGGGGCTGCCGACCTGGTCTATACCTTCACCGCCCATGCCAACCTGGGAACCTCCAATACGACCTATGCCATCAAGGCCTGGACCAACCTGAGCAATGACCTGAACCATGCCAACGATACCGCGACCAAGTCGGTGTTCAACAACTATGGCCTGTACTGCGCAGCCAGCGGGGGTGGGGACGAGTTCATCAGCAATGTTACCGCCGGTACAATCAACAACACCACAGGAGAACTGGGGTATACGGATTATACCAGTCTGTCGACCAATATCACCATGGGCAATCCCCTGACGGTCACCGTGACCAACGGCAATCCTTATACAGGCGACCAGTGCGGCATCTGGGTTGACTGGAACAAGAACGGCTCTTTCTATGATGATGGCGCCATAACGGTAAGCGGACAGGGAGGCGGTGGCCCCTATGTGGCGAACATTGTGCCTCCTCCGACGGCTGACACCGGTGATGTGAGAATGCGTGTCCGTATCACCTATACCGGAGCGCTGGATCCCTGCGGCACGACACTGTATGGTGAAGTGGAAGATTATACCCTGCATGTTATGCCGAGTGTAGCCAATGACGTTGGGGTTGAAACGATCGATATGTTCCCGATGTATGGGGCAGGTGCGATCGTGCCCAAGGCCACGGTGCGCAACTTTGGTTCGGCTGCACAGACCTTTACGGTGACCATGACCATTGGAGCATACACGAGCACCCAAACCATCACCAGCCTGGCTGCCTACATGGCACAGCAGGTGAGCTTCCCTGTTTGGACAGCCGCAGCAGGCTCATACAATGCCCAGGTTTCGACGACCCTCACAGGCGACATGGTTCCGGGTAACGACAGCATGAGCATGCCGATCATGATCGCTTCGGGATCGACCCAGCCGAAGGGACTGCTGGAGGAATTCACCAGTTCGACCTGTGCCCCCTGTGCCAGCTTCAACAGTGGCACCTTTACCCCCTGGCTCAGCACCTATGGTGACTCGGTAACCCTGATCAAGTACCAGATGAGTTGGCCTTCCCCGGGAGACCCCTACTATACTGCCCAGGGTGGAACCCGTCGCACCTATTATGGTGTGAACGCCGTTCCTGACCTCTATTGGAATGGTGCCGGTTCCCAGATGAGCACCGCAGGGTTGACAAGCCAGTTGACTACCCTGGCTACCAAGATGACCTTCTGGGACATCAGTGCCTCGGCAACGGTGACGGGCAATGTTGTTGATGTGACCATGACCATCGATCCCTATATCTCAGGGACCCTGACGGCACATATGGTCGTGGTGGAGAAAACTACGACGGGTAACGTCATGAGCAATGGAGAAACCTCGTTCAAACATGTAATGATGTGGATGATGCCTTCGGCCAATGGTACCCCGGTGAACCTGGTAGATGGACAGACGTACACCCTGACTGGATCCAAGGATATGTCGACCACCAATGTGGAACAGATGTCCGACCTGGCAGTGGTGGTCTTCCTGCAGGACGATGCCACCAAGGAGGTGGTACAGTCGGAGTATGCTGAGATCGTGGTTGGTGTGAATGAGATCGGTGCTGGTGCATTGCGCCTCTATCCCAATCCCAGCAGTGGGATGATCATGGTCGAGGGTGCAGAAGGGGCACTGGTGAGGGTATACAATACCCTGGGCGAACTGATCTGGAGTGAGGCATCCTTCGATGCGGGGATGATCGATCTGAGCGACCAGCCTGCCGGCAGTTATGTGGTACAGGTGACGACAGATCGGGGTAATGTAACCCGAAAAGTGATGCTGATTGATTAAGACTTTTTAGCGTGCTATCGTAAGGAGCTGCCTCACCTGGGGGTGGCTCCTTTTCATTTGGGAGGGACGACGTCTGTGCCGGGGAGGGACGACGTCTGTGCCGGGGAGGGACGACGTCTGTGCCGGGGAGGGACGTCGTCCCTTTTCGTTACCTTTGCCGGCCAAATATTGATGCCACATGGATTTATCATTCACACAGATTGTCAACACAACCCTGATCCTGTTTTCAGTCATCGATATTACCGGCTCTATTCCCCTTATCCTTGACCTGAGAACCAAGGCAGGCAACATCGATTCAGGGAAAGCTACTCTGGTAGCCGGAGGCATCATGGTCCTTTTCCTCTTTGTCGGGGAATCGATACTCAAGCTGATGGGCGTTGATCTGGCCAGCTTTGCCATTGCCGGCTCATTTATTTTGTTCTTCCTGGCGCTGGAAATGATCCTCGGGGTAAGGCTCTACAAGGATGTGGAACCTGATACGGCATCCATCGTGCCCATAGCCTTTCCGCTGATCGCGGGCACAGGAACACTGACCACCCTACTCTCCATCAGGGCGGAGTATGCTACAGAAAACATCATCGCTGGTGTCCTCATTAACCTTATCCTGATCTATATCGTACTCAGGAACACGGAGCGCATCGGTAAAGTACTGGGCAAGAACGGATTGAGCATCCTGCGAAAGATTTTCGGCATCATTCTGCTTGCCATTGCCATCAAGCTCTTCAAAACCAATATGTTCTTCTGAGCTGACGGAAATAGTGCTTATCATCATTCACGCCCGGAATGGACTATAGGATAGACGTCGTCCCTCTCACGGAATGGACTATAGGATAGACGTCGTCCCTCTCACCGGAGATCCGCCCCTTCCCTGATCCGGCATACCCGTATAGGTCGATCGTACCACTTGCAGGCGTATTGATACAGTAGCTCGAACTTCGCCGGATCATACTGACGGTCATCCACGAGGTAAAGTTCCCGCGTTGTGAAGCCCTCATGCTTGCGTACCAGCATCTCTCCCCGATCCTGATTGATGTAGAAAACATCCGCCTCCTGAAGGAGGTAGTTGTTCTTGAATATATAAAGCGGTGATCCCTCCGCAGCCCGGGCCACTCCTCGAACCCCATCCAGATACCTGGCCTCTGCAGCAGCCCTCTCCGGAAGAACAAAGAAATTGAAGGCCACACGGAATAGAAGAAAAGCCAGGACGGTCAACATCAGCCGATGGGCCTTCCACTTCAATAAAAGTATAGAGATCGCCAATAAGGGTACCCAGATCGTCATCAATTTCAACCATACCAGCGGATCCCGGCCCATAACACCTATAAGGGGCAGGATTGGCAACATAAATGTACCTGCCAGGACAAAGAACATGAAGGTCCATTCCACGGCACGAATCTGCCAGGCGTTGGATCCTTGCTCTTTCTCCTGTGTGTAGAAGAAGGCAAAGATCATAAGGACCAAAGGCACCATCATGAAGAAATATCGAGCGAATACACCAGGACTTAACCAATAGACACTAACATTCGCCAGGAAAATGACTCCGCAGTACCGCAGGAAAGGATGCCGCCCTATGCGCTGAAGGCTCCCTTTCCTGATCAGGGTAATACCCAGCAGGGTCCAGGGAGCGAAGTGATATATCCATTCAAAAGGGAAACTCACAAAATGTTCCAGGCTGCGTTTCAATCCATGCTGCATGCCTGTTCGCTGGGTGGACTGATCCACAAGCACAGTGAATAGTTCTCCGAAGGACAATTCATTTCTTAATGAATAGAAAAAGTAGTAGGTCACAACCGGTATCAGGAGAACCAGGATTCCAGCGGCATGCCTCCAGGAAAAGAGCATCCGGAAGCGGCCCTCCATCCAAAAAAACACGCTCAGTGTGATACCCTGGAAGACGAGGGCAGGCAAGCCCTTAAGGAAGAACGCCGCGGCGGTCAGCGCATAGGAGACCACGAACATTCCCAGGAACTTCCTGCGATGGAAAAGATGGTAGATGAGCATGAAATTCCAGAAGACCACCATCCCATGGGTGATGTCGATCAAGCCAAGAAAACTGTCGAAGTACAAGATGCGGCCGGTAGTGACCAATGCAAATGCCAGAAATACAGCAACAGGCCGTGTGAATTGTTTGCTGGCATAATGAAACACAAGGAGGCCGAATCCCAGCAGTGAAAGGACACTGACCAAACGAAGGCTGAATTCAGTATAGCTTCCGGAAAGCTCCGAACTGAGCATAACCAGCCAGTTGAACAAGGGCGGTTTATTCAGATAGGGCTCACCAAAGGTGGTCGGCGTCAGGTAATCCCCTGACAATTTCATTTCCTGGGACACCAGGATACGGATGGCCTCATCATTCACCGCAAACAATGGATTGACCCCCAGGTTAAGGAAAAGGGCCGGAATCAGCAGGACCAACCCAATGACGGGTAGCCAGTTAACTGCATCGGACTCGCGGTCGACAATCCATCCTGAACATCTTACCATAGGGTGCGGAGTTGGCTGGGTGCAATTTACTACAATAGACCGCTGGCGAAAGGCATTGAGGCCAGATTCATCCGGCGGTCGAATTACCGTTGATTCATAGGCTCCTTCCAACATTTGTTTAATCTTTATTACTTTTTATTAAACAATAGCTTGGAAACTTCGTTTAAATCACAACTAATGCATCAAAGAAAAACACATGAATGGATCTGCTATATACCCCGAAGTCAGGACCAACCCTAACGGGAAGGCGCATGCCTGGAAATCCACGCCTCTTAATTCCTCATACGACATAGATATTCTGGGGGATGATCACCTCATGACCGGGAGCGAGACTCCCCTGAGGTCAGATGCATTCCTGCTTACCGAGGATGAAAAGATCAGGATCATTGAAGGTCATTTCAGGGAGATCATGCATACCCTTGGACTCGACCTCACCGATGACAGCCTTATGGGCACTCCCAGACGCGTAGCAAAAATGTATGTCAAGGAGATATTCAAGGGGCTTAACCCGGAGAACAAGCCTGGGATTTCCGTTTTTGAGAACGCCTATGGATACAACAGGATGCTGGTTGAGAAGAATATCAAGGTGAAGTCAACCTGTGAACATCATTTCCTGCCGATTCTTGGTAAGGCGCATTTAGCCTATTATTCTTCGGGCAAGGTAATCGGTCTGTCTAAACTGAACCGTATTGTGGACTATTTTGCCAGGAGGCCCCAGGTTCAGGAGCGAATGACGATGCAAATTGCTGAAGAATTGAAGAAGGCATTGAAGACAGAGGACGTTGCTGTCTTGATCGAAGCCTCACATCATTGCGTGATATGCCGCGGGATAGAAGATGAAGGGTCCACCACGGTTACTTCAGCCTATGGCGGCAAGTTCAATGAAGCGGGAATCAGGGAGGAGTTCCTGCGTTATGTGCAGCTGGACATGAGCTGAGCGAGAGTCCAGTAAAGAGGAATAGGGACGACGTCTGTCAGCAAGGGACGACGTCTGTCAGCAAGGGACGACGTCTGTCCGTTAGGGACGGCGTCTGTCCGTTAGGGACGGCGTCTACCTTCACCTAAGGAAATCCCGGTCGAGCAAATTGTACTTCAGGATACACCATATTGCACGGAAACCATCCCTGGCCCCGATCTTTTTACCCTCATCGTATGTCCTGCCATAATAAGATATGCCAACCTCATAAATCCGGATCCCCGGAAAACGCGAGATCTTGGCTGTAACCTCAGGCTCAAAGCCGAACCGATGTTCCTTGAACCTGACCTGCTTGAGCAGGCTGGCATCGAAAAGCTTGTAACAGGTCTCCATGTCCGTTAAGTTCAGGTTGGTGAACATATTGGACAAAAAGGTCAGGAACCTGTTGCCGATCGTATGCCAGAAGAACAGTATACGATGCGGCCGTCCACCGGCAAAACGGGAACCATACACCACATCTGCAACGCCATCGACCACTGGTCGAAGCAAGAGGTTGTACTCCCTGGGGTCGTATTCCAGATCGGCGTCCTGGATCACGATATAGTCCCCGCTGGCCTCTTGTATCCCGCGGTGAAGGGCTGCCCCCTTGCCCATGTTCCTTGGCTGGTCGAATAATTTGATATCCTCGTCCGGACAACCTGCGATGTACTTTTGTATCACCTCTGCGGTGCCATCCGTGGAATGGTCGTTTACAAGAATGATCTCCTTACGGAACTCCCCGATCAATTCCACTCCTCGCACCTTATCCAGGATCTGGTGAATGGTCCTGGCTTCATTATAGGCGGGTATGATCACTGTAAGTTTCTTCCCCTTCATGATGTAAAGTTCACAAAATGAACACTAATAACAGGATACCCCATCGGTATTCTAGTCATAATAATAGACCCGCTTCACCCGTGAAGAAATCCCCGTCAATATCTCATAAGGTATAGTCCCGGTTCTCAGCGCCACCTCTGCTACTCCCATCCCTTCCCCAAAGATGACAACCTCATCCCCTTCTTCCGCATCCATTCCGGTCAGGTCCACCATGCACATATCCATGCATACCTTACCAATTACAGGAACCCGCAATCCCCTGATCAGCATCTGCCCTGCCCCATGGCCGAGGCGCATATCCAAACCATCGGCATAGCCTACAGGGATGATCCCGATCCTGCTTGGCCGCAGGGCCTTCCATTCCCGATTGTAGCCAACCGTATCACCCTCCGGTATCCATTTGATCTGGGAGACGACTGATCTCAGCGTGCTCACATTTTCAAGAAAAACCTGATCGGACGGAATGGACGCGACACCATACAATCCAAGTCCCAGCCTGACCATGTCAAACTGATAGTCAGGAAACCTGCTGATGCCCGCAGAGTTCAGCACATGCCTGAGGAAATCGTAGTCGAGCCCCTGGCGTAGCTGGTCACAGGAGTTGGCGTATATTTCCACCTGCTCATGTGTAAAGGCATCATCTGTTGGATCCTCACTGGAGGCCAGATGCGTGAAGACGGACCGGACCCTCACCCTTTGGTCTGCCTGGAGCTTAGCCCTCAGCAAGCCGATCTCATCGGGAAGAAAGCCCAATCTGTGCATTCCACTGTCCACCTTAATATGTATGCCCACCGGCAGGGGAATATCTGGATTACGGTCAAGGCCCATGAGGAGCTCGTCCAATATCCTCATTCCATAAACCTCGGGTTCAAGCTCATAGCGCAGGGAAGGGATGAGGCTTTCGATATCCGGGTTCATCACCATGATGGGTAAGCGCACCCCTGCCATCCTCAGTTCATAGCCTTCATCCGCATAGGCCACTGCCAGATAGTCCAGTTTATGGAACTGCAGGGCCAGGGCAACTTCCTGCATTCCTGAGCCATAGCCAAAGGCTTTCACCATGGCCATCGTCCGGGTTCCTGGAGAAAGCAAGGATTGATAATACCTCAGGTTATGGACCAGGGCATTCATATTGATCTGCAGCACAGTCTCATGGGCCTTTCGTTGCAAACGTGCCGCAATCCTTTCAAACCCGAAGGAACGGGCACCTTTTAGCAGGATGAGCCTGTTCCTGAAATCCGATATCCGCAACTGACCCAGAAAACTCAGGGTATCAGGGAAATACATCGTTCCCTTGGGCAGCAACTTACCGAAACGCGTGATCTCTTCGCCAATAGCAACAACATGCTGAATACCACGGGCGGAAAGCATACCGCCGACTTCAGCATAAAGCGTTTCACCAGGTTTGCCCGTCTGCAGGATATCTGAAAGAATAACCTGGCGTTCCCGTTCATCCTGTTGCTGCATGAGCTGGTCCAGGGCTATTTCCAGGGACATGAGGTCAGTACTGTAACTATCGTTGATCAAGGTACACCCATTGACCCCTTCCTTGATCTCCATCCTCATTTCGATGGGCTGCAGACGTCCAAGAAGCTCAGGGAGCTCGCTCGCTTCCCTGCCCAGCAGCAGCAGCAAGGTGGCCACAGTCAGGACGTTTTCCAGGGAAGCGTCGTCCCGGTATGGCAAATCCAGCGCAAGGGTATGCTTCCCGATGATAGCGTGCAGGAGAGTGCCCCTGGCCCGGGATTCCATGCTGGTCACCCGGATGGTATTCCCCTTTCGACCCCAGCTCACATGCCTTGTTTCGGGGCCAAGGGCGGACCGCATGCTTGCTGCGATGAACTCATTATCGGCCGGATAGACCACAGCCCTGGCATGCCGGAACAGCAGGAGTTTTTCTTTCAGCTTTTCTTCCCTGGACAAGAAATGCTCATCGTGGGCCGGCCCAAGGGCCGTAAAGACCCCGATGTCGGGTTGGATCATCGTTTCCAGCCGATCCATCTCGCCCGGTTTGGAGATTCCGGCCTCGATCAGTGCGATCTCATGGTAAGGCTCGATCTGTAGCAAGGAAAGGGCCACTCCCAATTGTGAGTTGTAGCTCCTTGGGCTCCTGCCGATAGCACTGATTTCATGCAAAGACTGGAAGAGCCATTCCTTCACTACGGTCTTTCCGTTACTCCCGGTGATGCCTACCACTTTGCCCCGGAAATGGGCCCGGTGGTCTGCTGCCAACTGCTGCAGGGCAAGCAAGCTGTCTCCAACCAGCAGTACATTGGCCGGTCCGGGCAGGCGTACCTCCTTCGAAACCAAAAAATTTCGTACACCCAGCCTGTAGAGGTCCGGAATATGGTCATGTCCATCCTTATGTTGCCCGGGTATGGCAACAAACAGGGTACCCGCTGCGATGGTCAGCTTGCGGGAATCGTAAAGTAAACGGGTGATGGTGGTTGCATCACTGGAGGCGTCCAGGATCCGGGCCGAAATGATCCGGGCGATGGCATGGATTTCGAGTGCGGCCAAAACGCTGTCAGCTTGGTTCAACAGGCCTTACCGCTTATCCAGGGCATTGGCCTTGAGTTCATCATGAAGTGTCCTATGATGAAAAATGTCATATGCCAGATAGATGGCTTCTCTCATGGAATCAGAACTGGCCTGGTCTTTCCCTGCAATATCATATCCAGTGCCATGGGCCGGTGAGGTGCGTACCACCGGCAGGCCAGCAGTATAATTCACCCCTTCATGGAAGGAGTGCAGCTTGAATGGGATAAGGCCCTGATCATGATACATCGCCAGGATACCATCGAATTTCTGAAACGCCAGGGACCCGAAGAAGCCATCGGGAGGATAAGGTCCGAACACGGCCATTCCCTTTTCGAAGGCACGGGTCACCGCCGGCAGGATGATTTCCTTCTCCTCACTTCCCAACAAGCCGTCATCACCGGCATGTGGATTCACCCCCAACACCGCGATCCTGGGCTTTTCAATACCGAAATCACGGACCAGGCTTTGGTTCATGAGCTCTAATTTGCGCATAATCCTATCCGTGGACAGGGCATCGGGTACGCTGCGCAGTGGTAAATGCCCGGTTACCAAACCAACGCGCATTTGGTTACCAATCATGAACATCAAATGTTCCTCTAGGCCGAAAGCGTTGGCAAGATATTCGGTATGACCGGGAAAGCTGAAATCAGCGGATTGCACGGTGTGCTTGTCGAAGGGGGCGGTAACGATGGCTTCCAGGTGGCCTTCCCGGAGGTCCTTCAGGGCCATTTCAAGTGAGAGCACCGCCATTCTTCCCGCTTCTTCCGACGGGAATCCCAGTTCCACCCGGATCTCCTGGTCGGTGATGTTCAGAATGTTGACCCGTTTATTGGTCGCCTCATCCAGATGCCTGATCCCTTGAAAATTTACATCGCAGTTTCTCAGGGTCTTGCGGTGGTAGGAGGCCACCTTGGTGGATCCATACACCACAGGAATGATGTTATCGTACATCCGCTGGTCCGATAATGCTTTCAATATGACCTCATAGCCGATCCCATTGACATCTCCGTGGGTAATTCCAAGCCGGAAGCGCTTTTCCCTTGACATGATCAGAGCAGAATTATATGATTAGCAAAGATAGTCTGTTTATTTCCGTGCCAGCAGCTGCAGGAAGCGGGTCAGGAGCCTTACGCCGGATCCGGTACCTCCAGTACCCGAGTATTGAAAAGGCTTCTCAGTAAAGGCGGTGCCGGCAATATCGAGATGGATGAAGGGGTAGTTGGTGAAGCGTTGCAGAAACTTTCCTGCAGTGATCGCGCCGGCTTCTGCACCTCCGATGTTTTTCATATCGGCTATGTCCGACTTGAGCATCTCATCGTATTCCTCCCATAGCGGAAACTCCACGATGCGTTCCCATGTATGGTTGCCCGCCCGGATCATCAGGTCCATATACCGTCGTGCCCTGGCCTGCATGCCTACCATGGCATGTTTCCCGGTGGCCCGCTGGGCGGCCCCTGTGAGAGTGGCCAGGTTCACCACCAGCATAGGGTCCAGCTGCTGGGCGTAGCCCAGGGCATCTGCCAGGATCAGCCGGCCTTCGGCATCGGTATTGAGTACCTCCACGGTGGCGCCGGTGTACATCGTGATGACGTCGCCAGGAACATAGGCATTACCGTCCGGACGATTGTCGGTAGCGGGTATGAGGGTCACAATATGCAAGGGTAGCTTGTTCATGGCGGCGGCCCAGGTGGCAGCGGCCACGGCTGCGGCACCCGACATATCGCACTTCATGGTTTCCATGCCGCCTGAAGGTTTCAGGCTGAGCCCGCCGGTATCATATACCACGCCCTTGCCCACCAGTACCAATGGGTGCGTATTCATCGGGTTAAGGGGTTTATACTCCAGTATGATGAAACTGGGAGGATCGATGGATCCCTTGTTCACGGCGAGCAGGCCACCCATCTTCAATGCTTCGATCCTTTTCTTGGACAGCACTTCAGCATGAATACCTGCCGGCTGACAGCGCTCCCTGATCACCTCGGCCAGCCGTACCGCATTCAGTGCGTTGAGTGGCTCATTGACCATATCCCGGGCCCATGCAGTGGCGAGGCATGAATGGGAAAGCAACTCCAGATCCTTATCTGTCAGGCCCTTCACCCTGATCTGGACCTCCCTGAGCGTGTTCTTATGCTCGGCTGCCTTCGTCTTGTACTTTAGGAACTGATAGTTGCCCAGGGCCATGCCTTCCGCAAAGGAAAGTGTTGATGCAAGAGTATCTCCCGTGCCCAGGAGCTGGACCGTTTTGGTTCCATGCTCATTGAGCCGCTGTCTTAGCCGGTTGCCTTGCAGCCGGGCTTGTTCGTACTGCCAATCTGCATTTGGACCATGTTTCAGGAATACTATGGCATGAAGGTGACCTAATCTGTCCTGTACATGGATATCTCCTTTGGGACCGGTATGGTGCTGGCGGATATGCTTACGCCAGTCGGCATCGATGGGCAGCTCATCCAGAACGGCAAGGTTATCCACAAGCCAGATTGAGCTCAAGGACCGGCTAAACCGGTGCAAGGGGCGGAGGTCAGGTATCATCTTAAGGGCTAATTTTGAACCGGGATGAATAACGCAGTCTGTTACCTGAAGATACAGGTATCGATATATGACATGCGGACATCCATGCAGTGTCAAAGATAATCAATTCAAAGGGCGGATAGGATATGTACAGATCAGGGGAGATGGTTGAGAAGCTTTTAAATGGCCATAGGCTGAGCCGGGAGGAGACGTCGTCCCTTTACCTGGATGCACCGCTTGGGGAACTCATGGCGCTGGGCTATGAGGTCCGCCGGAGACGGCATCCGGACAATGTGGTCACATGGATGATCGACCGTAACATGAACATCACCAACGTTTGTGTTTCCGCATGCAAATTCTGCAATTACTACCGTGGGCGCAAACATCCGGATGCCTACATCACTTCACTGGAGGAATACAGGGAAAAGATCGCGGAGACTTTTAGTTTCGGAGGTGAGCAGCTACTGTTGCAGGGGGGCATGCACCCTGAACTCGGGTTGAAATTTTATACGGAGCTTTTCAGCTCGCTGAAGAAGATAGAGCCCCGTTTGAAGCTACATACCCTGGGGCCCCCAGAGGTTGTCCACCTGGCTAAGATGGAAGGTCTTTCCTACCATGCAGTGCTGACTGAACTCAGGCATGCTGGCATGGACAGTCTTCCGGGTGCGGGTGCCGAGATACTGGTCGACAGGGTCCGCAAACTCGTATCGCCTGCCAAATGTACTGCAGTGGAATGGCTTGAGGTGATGCGGGAGGCGCATAGTATGGACATTCTTACATCAGCGACGATGATGTTTGGCCATGTGGAAACGCCACAGGAACGGATTGAGCACCTGTTCAGGATACGGGAATTGCAGGATGAAAAGCCTCAGGGGGCTACAGGATTCATGTCGTTTATTCCCTGGCCTTTCCAGGATGAAGGCACCACGCTGGCGCGCTTGTTCAATATCCGGAACAGTGTTAAGGCTGCAGATTATATCCGGTTGATTGCCTTAGCACGCTTGGTGCTTGACAATGTGGCGCATATCCAGGCGTCCTGGCTCACTGTGGGGAAAGAGGTAGCGCAGCTCTGCCTTTATGCCGGGGCCGATGATCTGGGCTCGATCATGATCGAGGAGAATGTGGTCAGTCAGGCCGGGGCGAGGTTCAGGATGAGTGCGGGCGAGATGCAGCAAACCATCCTGGAGGCAGGGTTTCAACCTGTTCTTAGAGACCAGGGGTTCCAGGTCAGGGACGTCGTCCCTTTCGGATAGACGTCGTCCCTCTCAGACAGACGTCGTCCCTTTCGGATAGACGTCGTCCCTCTCAGACAGACGTCGTCCCTCTCAAGACCCCCTTCTCGCTACCGCCTCCTCCAAGGTCTCGGGTGGCCGGATCAATTGATAGAACTCCCCGGATGGACGCAGCCGCATAAAAGAATCCCAGTAGGCTTCTCGCGTCATCCCATCCCAATGGATCGAGCCATAATAGTATTGCATGGTCTGAAATATACTATGCCAGACCAGGAGCAGAAACACCACAACCGTAAGAAGCCTGACCCATATTCTTTGCATAAAGAGCACATGGAGCAATGACGCCATCGGAAGGGCCAGAAAAGCATAGGATTCAATGAAGGCCCTAAGTCCGAAACTTCCCCCATACCACCAGGACCACCATGAGAGCACAACATACACATTGAGCACCGTGAATACCAGTATTGACCAGAATGCTCCCCTGAGCTTCCTCCAAAGCAATGGGATCCCCGCCAGGGCCAAGACCATGATTGGGGTATACAACAGCCAACCTTTGCGGTAGCTGAAAAGCCCATCGGCAAGGGCCGGACGCAGAAAGAAGAACCTCTCCTCTCCATAGGAGTAGTAGACCCACTGACCCGTGGTGTAATGCCAATACAAGAGCTGCGGGACCCAAACCAGGACTCCGAAGATCCCCATCACAGCTACATGCAGATACCGCTGCCTGAAGAGGGCCCACTGCTTTGCCAATGACCTGCCGTCACCTAATCCCCAGAGGATTGGTAGTGCCAATACAATCAGGTTGGTAGGGCGGATCAGCGAGATCCAACCGGCAAGGAGCCCAATAGCCATAGCCCGCATCAGGCCCGGTTTCTCATGCCATAATACCGTGGCATAGAGAAATCCTGCATACAGGGCAAAACTGTATGCGTGCGACATGGCCGCTTCAATCGTGCTGTAGTAAAAGAGATTAGTACCTACAGTCACCCCAAGCAGGGTTAACGACACGATCAAGGGAGAGAACCATCGCCTCAGGGTGAGTATGAGAAAGAACATGCCAATCAGCAGGTAGAAAGCCGAACTCATGACCAGCATGAATTTGTATGGCACGCTGTATCCATCCTGAGGATAATCCAGCAATCCTGCCAGTGCATGGGCTGTTATGAAAAAGGGGCTGTATGCGAAGGCCAACCCCATGCTCATCTTGCTTACATATTTTCCCTTTGCCGTTGGATGGACCCAAATAACAGGATTGAAGCGTTCGGGATCGCTTTCTTTGAAATTCATTCCCAGATCCTTATAAATCAGGGCAGCGGGAAGGTAAACATAATAGGTCTTGACATCCCAGAAGATGACCCTCTCCTCCACATGCCAGAACTTATGGTTGAAATCCACCCAGATTACTGAAACGAAAATGGCGATGGCCACCAGCCAGGGCATGCGGTTTTCCCAGACACCATATTGGGGGCGGACACTATCCATCCTGGTAATCTTCGGGATCAGAAGCCAAGGGAACGGGAGCCGGCACCAAACTCATCTGCCGGAGGAACGGCCTCGCAATTCATATCCACTGTGTATCCTGAAGCAGGTTTCTCGAAATCCCCCTGGGATAACTTCAGGCTTGGGTCAGCATATACTTTTTTCATGAACATGGCCCAGATAGGCAAGGCCATATGGGCGCCCTGACCCTGCGTGATGGAGCGGAAATGTACACTGCGGTCTTCAGCCCCCACCCATACCCCTGCGGACAATTGGGGAGTAAGTCCGATAAACCACCCGTCGCTGTGATTCTGGGTGGTCCCCGTCTTTCCGGCAATCGGGTTATTCAGCCCGTAACGGTAACGCAGCCTCACCCCTGTTCCTTCATTTACCACTCCTTTCATCAGTTCTATCATCAAATAGGCGGTTTCCTCACTCATTGCCTCCCGGTGCTCAGGAATGAACTGGTCGATGATATTGCCATGCTTGTCTTCAATACGGGTAATGAAGGTAGGACGGATATACCTCCCTTTGTTCGCATAGGTATTGAAGGCTCCCACCATTTCGTAGAGCGAGATGTCGGGAGTCCCAAGACAAATGGAGGGGACCGCTTCGATCTCTGCAGTAATGCCCATTTTCTGCACCAGCTGGATCACAGCTTCCGGCCGGTATTTTTTGATCAGGAAGGCGGAAATCCAGTTCACAGAGTTTGCCAGGGCCCATCTTAGGGTCACCATCTGCCCTTCCCTTTCATCGGATGAGTTGCTGGGTTCCCATACATCCCCGGTGGGCAGGTCGATCCTGACCTGAACATTAGGGACCTTGGAGCAAGGCGTGTATTCTCCTTCCTGCATAGCCAGGGTGTACAGGAACGGCTTAAAGGTAGAGCCTACCTGACGGCGGCTCTGGATCACATGATCGTATTGGAAGTACCGATAATCGATGCCCCCGACATAGGCGCGGATATATCCCGTTTCAGGATCCATCGCCATCATGCCGGCCTGCAGGTAGTATTTATAATACAGAATGGAGTCCATCGGGCTCATCAGGGTGTCCTTCAGCCCATCCCAGCTGAACACCGTCATCTCCACCGGGGTAGCAAACTCCCGCTGAATCTCCTGCTCAGAGGCCCCACGTTCCTTGAGGCTCTGGTAGCGATTGGAACGGAGCATCGCCTGCCGCAACAGATCATCGATCTCTTCCTGCGTCAGCCGGTAATCAAATGGAGCCCTCTTTTTCCCAATCCAATGCCGGAAGAAAGCAGGCTGCAAATCCTTCCCCATGTGCTCCTGCACCGCCTCCTCAGCATAGCGCTGCATGCGCGAGTCGATCGTGGTGTATATCTTCAGCCCGTCCGTATAGATGTTGTAATTCGACCCATCAGGCTTCTCATGGTTCTCGCACCAGTCTGCCAGGTACCCTCTCAGGTACTCCCTGAAATAGGTAGCCAGGCCGGACCGATGGTCCTGCATCTGGTAGCGTGACATGTCGATAGGAAGGACGGACACCGAGTCGTAAGTATGCTTATCGATATATCCGTATTTCTCCATCTGGCCAAGCACAGTATTGCGTCGCTCCATGGCCCGATCAGGATGTTTCACCGGACTGAGTGCCGAAGGAGCCTTGAGGATGCCGACCAGCAGGGCGGATTGCTCGATACTGAGCGAATCGGGATCCTCTCCGAAAAAAGTCCTTGCTGCGGATTTGATCCCAAAGGCCTGGCTTCCGAAATCCACGGTATTAAAGTACATGGCCAGGATCTCTTCTTTGGAATAGCTTCGTTCCAGGCGGACTGCAACCACCCATTCCTTGAGCTTGATGAATACCAGCTGGAAAAAGTTGCGGTCCGAACCCCTTGGAAACAAGTTCTTGGCCAACTGCTGCGAAACGGTGGAGCCACCCCCTTTGCTGGAGCCCGAAACAATGCCAAAGACTACCCTGAACAGGGCCCTCACATCAACCCCCGAATGCCGGTAGTAACGTGCGTCTTCAGTAGCTACCAATGCCTGGACCAGGTATGGCGACAACTCGCGGTACTGCACATTTGATCGGTTTTCGATGAAATATTTACCGATCACCTCGCCATCCGCAGAATAGATCTCCGAAGCCAGGTTGCTGCGTGGGTTCTCCAGATCCTCGAAAGAAGGCATGAAACCAAGCCATCCCCACGACATGAAGGCAAAGAAGATGACCGTAAACACGAGGATACCCGCGTAGATGGACCAGAACCATTTCACGTAGTTCACAGTGTCGGGCCGGTGTTTCTTGACTGGCATGTAGCTTATTTTGGCTCTCCTGGTTCACAAACCCATTACGAGCGGAATTATTTTATCATCGCCCGGTACCGCTCTCCCTGATCTGGATCCCCAGGTCACGGATGCCTTCCAGCTGTGGCGTTCGCATGGCCTGCACAAAGGTAAACCTGTAGGTACCGGTGTCAGGGAAAACCAAGGCTTTCCTGACCAAAAAACCGTTATACCTCAGCCTACCGAAGCCTTCCCCCAGCCAGGTGCCATCCTTGCCGGCCAGAACGAACTCAATGGTATCGCGCCGGTAGGCCTGCCCTGGGAACTCGGTGCCTACGAACAGGAACAGGTTCATATAGGGGTAGGCTTGTGTATGCCTCATCGTAAGGTATATATCATAGGGCCTGAGGGTATCTTCAATATGGAAAGGAAAGGAGAGGGTATCCTTTTCCGACCACACTTCGGATGGAAATTCCTGCACCTGGTTGACGATCAGGGCATCGTCACAGGCAAGGAAAAGGACCGAGCCCAGCAGGAACAGGCCCACCGTCCTTATGCTATGTCCAATCCCCCAATCAATCATCGAATCGTGTGAGGTCACCCTCTTCAAGGACGGTATTAAACTCGGTCTTCTTCTCCAGCTTGAGGGCATAGTCTTCCAGTTTCTCGGGGAATTCCCTACGCCGGTTCATTTCGATGATTTCCTTTACCTTATCCACGGGGATAGCCAGGAAGTTGGATTCATCGTTAACATAAGCATACCAGACGATGCGCTTGAATACATCCGCCTTCTGGAAACCGGCATCTCCCTTTTTAGTCTTAAGGACGACGTCTGCATTGGGAAGGTCACGAATGGCGTCCTTGTATATGTCGACCTCATAGTTAAGGCAGCACTTCAGCTTACCGCACTGCCCTGCCAGCTTCTGGGGGTTCAGGGAAAGCTGTTGTATCCTGGCGCTCTGGGTAGTAACCGAACGAAAATCGGAAAGCCAGGTGGAGCAGCACAGCTCCCTGCCACAGGAGCCAATGCCGCCCAGACGGCTGGCTTCCTGTCGTACGCCGATCTGGCGCATCTCTACCCTGACGTGAAACTCCTCTGCCAGCCGTTTGATCAGCATGCGAAAGTCCACCCGCTCATCTGCCGTGTAGAAAAAGATGGCTTTGGAATTATCGCCCTGGAACTCCACATCGTTCACCTTCATCTGCAGTCCCAGCTCAGCAGCGATCTGCCGCGTCCTGATCTTGGCCGGCTCCTCACGACTGATCGCGAGGTTCCACTTCTCGATGTCGGTGCCTCGCGCCTTGCGATAGATCTTCCTCAGGCCCTCTCCCTCAATCTTAATGCCTTTGCGCTGCATCTGGATGACAGCCAGCGGACCGGTCAGGCTCACGATGCCTATATCATGGCCCGGGCTCCCTTCCACTGCCACGATATCTCCTGAGGTGCATGGCTGATTATCCGGTGACAGATAATATTCCTTGCGGTTGTTCTTGAACCGGACCTCAACGATGTGCTGATCCTGGGAATAGGGAGATACCGGGAGGTCTTTAAGCCAATCCCAGGAGCTCAGCTTGGCACATTTCAGGTCGCAGGAATACTGCTGATGCTCATCGGAAGAGGGTGCACCGCAACAACCCCGGCTGAGGTATGGGCCTTCGTTATAATCTATATGTTGGGATCTGTCTTCTTCCATTGGATTTCCTTGGAACAAAGTTAAGAAAACACCGCCGATCAGGCGGCCTTTACCTTGAGCAGCGCACTGAACCTGAGCGACAGATTGGTGAAGAGTATTCCGGCATTGGCATTGCGCTCGGTGTGCTGTATGGCTTCTTCCAGGGCCTGGGCAAAGGCCGGACCGTTGGCAGGGTTGACGTAGGGTGAAAAGTTACGGACAAAGTCGAGCTCCTCCGCGGTTAACTTGCTCAAAGCTTCCCCCCGGACACCCAGCAGCAGGCTTTCCCGCACCATGCGAAGGGAATACGACAGAAACTGTTTCTGGGCTTCCCTGCCTTCAGATGCCATCACCCTCACCAGATCCAGCAGGTCCTGAGCTTTGTTCTGAAAACACAACCTCATCCATTGCCTGAAACGCTCAAAGAGCTCCTTGTCAGGGTTGTCCTGCCCGAAGAGCCTCAGGGCTTCGCGATAATTGCCCTGGGCCATGCGAACCACATCTGCAATCCTGACCTGGCCTGGATTCTCAATGCGAGCCAAGGCCTGGTTCATGTCGGGATCCGCGATAGGTAGGACCTTCACCAGCTGGGTTCTGGATTGTATGGTCCGGATAATCTGATCTGGGTTTTCGGTGACCAGAAGGAATAGCGTTCGGTCCGGTGGTTCCTCCAGCACCTTGAGGAGTTTGGGTGCTGCCGCATGAAATAGCTTCTCCACCATCCAGATGACCATAATCTTATATCCCCCCTGGAATGACTTGTAGCTGAGGGTTTTCAGAATCTCACTGGCATCCTCGGCATTGATGAGCCCTTGCTTGCGGTCGATGCCGATGTGGTTGTACCAGTCGATAAGGCTACCATATCCCCGGGTATTCAGCACGAAATCACGCCATTTATCATAAAAGTTCTTGCTAACGGGGTTCTTCGGCACCTGCGGGGTTCCGGCTACAGGGAAAATAAAGTGGAGGTCAGGGTGGACCAGTTTATGGTACTTCTGACAGGAAGGGCATTGTCCACAGGCATCCGCAGAGCCGCCTGCTGCGGGGGCAGGAAGGGGGGAACTGCAGTGCAGGAAGCGGGCATAGGCCAGGGCCAGGGCCAGGGCCCCGCTGCCTTCCGGTCCGAAAAACAGTTGGGCATGACTGATCCTCCCTGATCGTATAGTACGTACCAGCTTCTCTTTCAACTCATTCTGCCCTATGATCTCCTGAAATCTCATGGCAATACCATACAATGCTCAAAGATACCAATAATGCCCACGAGGGCGTAAAAGAGGCCTTTCCCTTCTGGGACAAGGCCTCTGAACTATCCGGGCTTGATGGGCTGTTACTTGTCTGTCACCAGTTTGGCGCTGAGGAATTCACGGTTCATCCGTGCAATATTCTCGACGGATATTCCCTTGGGGCATTCCGCCTCGCAGGCGTATGTATTCGTGCAGTTGCCGAAGCCAAGCTCATCCATTTTAGCCACCATTTTCTGCACCCTTTCCCTGGCTTCCACCTTGCCCTGGGGCAGTAAGGCGAAGTGCGAAACCTTGGCAGAGACAAAGAGCATGGCAGAGGCATTCTTGCACGCGGCCACACAGGCTCCGCACCCGATACAAGCGGCAGCGTCGAAGGCTTTGTCGGCATTGCGTTTGGGAATGGGTATCGCGTTGGCGTCAGGAGCATTGCCGGTGCTTGCGCTGATGAATCCCCCGGCCTGGATGATCTTGTCGAAAGAGCTGCGGTCCACCACCAGGTCGCGTAGCACGGGAAAGGGGCGGGCCCTGAAAGGCTCTATGATGATGGTGTCTCCATCCTTGAATCTGCGCATGAAAAGCTGGCATGTACATACCCTGTCGTCGGGGCCATGAGGCCTGCCATTGATGTAAAGACTGCAGGTACCGCATATTCCTTCACGGCAGTCGTGGTCAAAGGCAACAGGCTCCTCTCCTTTTGCGATAAGCTCTTCATTGAGCACGTCCAGCATTTCGAGAAATGAGGTGCCGCCGGTGATCCCGCTTACCTTGTAGGTTTCGAACCTTCCTTTGACCGCGGCGCTCTTCTGGCGCCATATCTTGAGTTTGAAATCCATATCTGTCTGGGTTTGTGCCGGGCTGTCACTGGGCCACGGGCCGTTATTTGTAATTGCGCTGGATCAACTGGACCACTTCAAACTGGAGCGGTTCCTTATGCATCCGGGGTGCATTTCCGGGCATATATTCCCAGGCGGCCACGTAGGTGAAGTTGTCATCGTCACGCTTGGCCTCCCCTTCTTCAGTCTGTGATTCTTCGCGGAAATGTCCTCCGCAGGATTCGCGACGGTTGAGGGCATCGCGGATGATGAGCTCTCCCAGTTCCATGAACTCGGCTACCCTGCCGGCTTTTTCCAGCTCCGCATTGAACTCCCCTGGTCCACCGGGGACCTTAACATCGCTCCAGAACTCTTGCTGTAGCTCCTGTACCATCCCCAGGGCTTTGGTCAGCCCCGCTTCATTTCTCGACATCCCGCAATAATCCCACATAATCCGGCCCAGTCGCTTGTGGAACGTCTCCACAGTTTGCTTGCCCTGTATGGCCATGATCCTGTCGAGTCGGGCCCTGACGCCGTCTTCGGCTGCCTTGAACTCCGGAAGCTCATTACTGAACCGGGGAACCTGGATCTGGTCTGCCAGGTAATCACTGATGGTATAAGGGAGGACGAAATAACCGTCGGCCAGGCCTTGCATCAGGGCCGAGGCTCCCAGTCGGTTGGCGCCATGGTCGGAGAAATTGCACTCGCCGATGGCAAAAAGCCCAGGCACTGTAGTCATAAGGGAATAGTCGACCCAAAGCCCGCCCATGGCATAATGTATAGCCGGGTAGATCATCATGGGTGTTTCGTAGGGGTCTTCGTCGTTGATCTTCTGGTACATCTCGAAGAGGTTACCGTACTTTTCCTCGATGGCTTTGCGCCCCAGGCGCCGGATGGCATCGGAGAAGTCAAGGAATACGGCCAGACCGGTTTCGTTTACCCCGAACCCCGCATCGCAGCGTTCCTTGGCGGCCCTGGAGGCGACGTCCCTGGGCACCAGGTTTCCGAAAGCAGGGTAACGCCTTTCGAGATAGTAATCGCGGTCTTCTTCCAGGATATCGTTCGCCTTGATCTTGCCTTCCTGCAGTTTGCGGGCGTCCTCTATTTTCCGGGGCACCCAGATGCGACCGTCATTGCGCAGGCTTTCGCTCATCAGCGTGAGCTTCGACTGAAACTCCCCATGCACGGGCATACAGGTGGGGTGAATCTGTACAAAGGATGGGTTGGCCATGAAGGCGCCCCGCCTATGGGCCACCCAGGCGGGGTTGGCGTTGGCACCCATGGCATAGGTGGAGAGGTAATACACGTTGCCGTATCCTCCGCTGGCCAGAACGACCGCATGGGCCGAGTGCCTTTCAATTTCCCCCGTCACCAGGTTGCGCACAATGATTCCGCGTGCCTTGCCGTCCACGATCACCAGGTCGAGCATATCCCTGCGTGTGAATAGCTGGACCTTACCCTTGGATACCATCTTGCTCAGTCCGGCATATGCCCCGAGCAGGAGCTGCTGACCTGTTTGACCGCGGGCATAAAAGGTTCGAGACACCTGGGCTCCGCCGAAGGACCGGTTATCGAGGTAACCCCCATATTCCCGGGCAAACGGAACTCCCTGAGCCACACACTGGTCTATGATGTTGTTGCTCACCTCCGCCAACCGATAAACATTGGCTTCGCGCGAACGGTAGTCCCCGCCCTTGATGGTGTCGTAGAACAGGCGGTAAATGCTGTCCCCGTCATTGGGATAGTTCTTGGCGGCATTGATGCCTCCTTGTGCGGCGATGCTGTGTGCCCGGCGTGGACTGTCCTGATAGCAGAAGGCCTTGACGTTGTATCCCATTTCAGCCAGGCTGGCAGCTGCAGAAGCTCCCCCCAGGCCGGTACCCACGATAATAATATCCAGGCGACGCTTGTTCGCCGGGTTCACGAGCTTTGCCTTGGCCTTGAAGTTGGTCCATTTTTGGGCCAGCGGGCCCTCCGGTATTCTCGGATCCAATGTGGTCATATCAGTATGCTTTCGGGAATTATGCAAGGTTGAAATAAATGCAGATCGGTATCGCAATGAATCCCAGGGGGACAAGGATCGCGATCAGGGTGGAAAGGATTTTTACAAAAGGGGTGTAACGGCTATGGTTCCAACCCATCGATTGAAATGCCGACTGAAATCCATGGTGCAGGTGAAACGCCAGGATGATGAGGGCAAAGATATAGAAGACGACCAGCCCTGTTTCCTGGAACTGCGCCCTTACCAGGCCACCCATGTCTTCAAGCACCATGCCCTCGTAATTTACCTCTCCAATATGCCCGAACTTGGCTTTGAAAAAGAAATTGACCAGATGGATGACAAGGAAAAGCAGGATGATGGCCGCTGTGTGAATCATGAACTTGCTGAAGGGGGATAAATGGGAGTATCCCTCTACCTTATAGCGGGAAGGACGGGCCAGCCAGTTCTGGACCTGCAGGATGATGCCATAGATCATGTGAATGATGAAGCCTGCGAACAACACCCATTGAAACAATTGGATCAGGGGGTTGCTGGCCATGAAATGAGCGGCTCTGTTGAAGAGTTCGCCTCCATCATCGACCAGTAGGAGGAGGTTGATGCCCAGATGGACAAACAGGAAGGTGATGAGAAAAAGTCCGGCGAGGGCCATGATGAACTTTTTCGTCAGTGACGAAAACCGAAGAATGGAATTGCTCATATCTCACACGCTCAAAGTTAGTATCTGACTATGAATTCAATGGGATTTTGGTTTTCTTTGCGGGACTAACAAATATAGGGTATTCGTGTAATCCCGGCCTATCGGCCTTTTTATTTGGAAGGCATCTAAATAGGTAAATATTAATAACTGCATGAGAACGTCCCTGACCCTGGCAGGTCTTCATACCCGCAATAGGACCCGACTGGCTGCCCTGATTCCAGGGGGGGGGTTGGCGATCTTCAATTCGAATGACTTGATGCCTCGCAATGGGGACCTGCCCTACACATTTCATCAGCAGAGTGACTTGTTCTATCTGACCGGGATCGTGCAGGAAGCAAGCGTGCTGCTGATCTTTCCTTCGCACCCCCGTACTTCCATGCGCGAGATCCTGTTCATCAGCGATCCGGACCCGGTGACAGAACAGTGGTCAGGGCCTCTGCTCACACCTGAGCGTGCCCGGGAGATTTCGGGGATCGCCAATGTCCGTTACCTGGGCGAGCTGGACGGTATGCTTTCCAGACTGGTCAATGAAGCCGGAGAAATCCTGCTGAACCTGAACGAATACCCGAAATTCAACACTGAGGTTCCCTACCGGGACCTGCGCTTCGCAAAGGCCATGCGCGAGCGCTTCCCTCTGCACCATTTCGGCAGGGTGGCCCCTTTGGTCACCAGGCTTCGGATGGTTAAAGATGCCGACGAATTGGACATGCTACGTCAGGCCCTTGCCATCACCAGCGATGGGTTTTATCGAGTACTGGATATGATTCGTCCTGGAATCCGCGAATATGAGGTGGAGGCTGAGCTGGTGCACGAAATGCTCCGGCAGGGGTCGGTTGGGCCGGCCTATCCCCCCATTGTGGCCAGCGGGAAGAATGCCACCATCCTGCATTACATCCGCAATGCGGAGGAGTGCAGTGAGGGGGAGCTGCTATTGATGGATTTTGGTGCAGAGTGGTATCATTATGCGGCTGACATCACAAGGACTATCCCGGTTTCAGGCCGCTACAGTCCGCGACAGCGGGAACTCTACAATGCAGTCCATCGCGTCATGCTTGCGCTCAGGGAGCATTATGTGCCTGGAGGGACCATAGAGAAGATCAACCAGGTTGCCCGGCAGCTGATGGCGGAGGAGTTGGTGGGGGTCGGCCTGCTCAACAGGGACGACGTCTCTACCCCTTCCCGCATTCAGCAAGCGGTCCAGCCATTTATGGTCCATGGCGTCACCCATCATCTCGGATTGGATGTCCACGATGTAGTCATACCTGACAGGCCTCTTGAAGAAGGGATGGTGCTTACATGCGAGCCTGGACTATATCTACCGTCAGAAGGCATCGGCATAAGAATTGAAAATGATATTCTCGTAGGGACGGCGCCTCTCGACCTTTGTGAGGGCATTCCCAGTGCCGCTGACGAAATTGAAGCCCTGATTTTATCCAACAGAAAATCCAAATAACAACCATTATGTTCAAAGCAGAGGTATATATCAGTCGCAGGAATCGCCTGCGTTCGATGTTAGGATCCGGAGTAGTCATTTTCCCCGGCAACGGAGAGTCTCCTATGAATTATCCGGCCAATGGTTACCACTTCCGGCAAGACAGTTCATTCCTGTACTTCTTTGGCCTAGATATGCCTGATTTGGTGGGCTTTATGGACCTTGACGAAGGCATGGATCTCATTTTCGGCAATGATGTTGAAATTGATGACATTATCTGGATGGGTCCCCAGCCCTCGATGCAAGAACTAGCACAGAAGGCAGGGATTCAGCATACTGCGCCGCTGCAGAATGTCCAAGAAGTAGTTGGCCAGGCACTTTCTACAGGCAGACCGATCCATTTTCTTCCTCCCTACAGGGCTGAATCCAAAATGTTTTTGGGCAGACTGCTTGGCCTAATCCCCGACAGGGTCAGGGAACATGCCTCGCGGGAGTTGGTAAAGGCAGTAATTCGCCTTAGAAGCAAGAAGGATAGATTTGAAATTGATGAACTGGAAAAGGCGGCAGCAATTGGTTACAGAATGCACACGGCTGCCATGCGTATGGCACGCGAGGGGATTACTGAACGTGAAATTGCCGGACATATCGAGGGCATCGCGTTGTCGCATGGTGCAGGTTCTGTATCATTCCCGATCATCCTTACGCGCAATGGCCAGACCCTGCATAATCATGACCACAGCAACACCCTCAGAAAGGGGGATTTGTTACTGGTAGACTGTGGAGCTGAGAGTGAGCTTCACTATGCCAGCGATAATACACGCACACTTCCTGTGGGTGGGACATTCAGCCCGAAGCAGCGGGATATCTATCAGATCGTTGTTGACGCCGTTGACAAAGCGACCAGTATGGTCCGGCCAGGGATAGCTTACCGGGAGGTCCATCTGGCAGTTGCAGGGGTTATCACATCAGGTTTGAAGGAACTTGGCCTGATGAAGGGGAATGTTTCGGATGCGGTGATCAACGGAGCCCACGCGATGTTTTTCCCTCATGGCCTTGGTCATATGATGGGGCTTGATGTCCATGACATGGAGGATTTGGGGGAGAATAATGTAGGGTATGACGATGAAACAAGGCGTAGTACACAATTTGGGACAGCCTACCTCCGATTGGGTAAAAAACTGGAAGAGGGGTATGTGTTGACAAATGAACCGGGAATCTATTTCATTCCTGCCCTGATCGAACAGTGGAGGAGAGAAGGGACCAATAAGGACTTCATTGATTTTTCCAAGTTGGAATCCTATATAACCTTTGGGGGTATCCGGTTGGAGGATGATCTTCTGGTTACCGGCGATGGGTGTAGGTTGATTGGGGAGAGGATACCGATTTATCCTGGTGAGGTAGAGGAATTCATGAAGGGGACGACGTCTGTCTGACGTGAAAGGGACGACGTCTATCCTTCAGTTTCATTTTCTACCAGAATAGACGTCGTCCCTTCTCAGTCCCCTTCCATTTGAACTCACCATGAAAACTAAATCGATCGCGTTTCGTGAGAGGAGGATCCATTACTTGGACAGCGAAGGAAATGGCCCTGTGCTGTTCTTGGTTCATGGCTTCCTTGAGTCTTCCACAATGTGGGAAGACCTGATTATCAAATTGCAGCAGGATTACCGATGCATTGCCATTGATCTGCCAGGACACGGTCGCACTTCCACATTCGCTTCTACTCATAGCATGGCCTTCATGGCCATGCTCACAAACCTGGTAATGGAGAGAGAGTCCATTCCGGAAGCAACATTTATTGGTCACTCAATGGGTGGTTATGTGGCTCTTCAGTATCTGCGCACATATAACAGAAAATTGTCCGGATTAATTCTGCTTCATTCGCATGCATCAGGGGACGATGCAGCTACCCTCAAAAACCGTCAGCGGGCCATTGAGATCATCAAGCATGACAGAAGAGAGTTTCTCTACTCATTCATTGACGGATTGTTCGCACCTGAAAATCTGAAACGCCTTGATCAACGCATTAATGAGCTCAGGGTCAATGCTGAGAAGATGCAACCGGACGCCATTATCGCTGCAATTAAGGGAATGCGTGAGCGCAGGGACTCCATGGACCTACTTGAATCAACAGATATTCCCGTCATATTCATAGGGGGTGATCGAGATTCTCGGATTCCTGTCGAAAAAATAATCCAACAATCTTCACTTTCTCCAAATATAGCGGTTCAAATTCTAGCCAACACCGGGCATATGGGGCATCTGGAAGCAGCAGACGATTTGGTTAGTATTGTACGAGAATTCCTGGAGAAGAATCGGTGACTTAGTCCTTGATGCTCCGATCTAGAATGAAAGTCTTTTCATCGTATCACCGTTACTGTCCCTATCCTCTCAAAGGTCTGATCTACATACTCTTTCGTGAACTTAACAAGGTATACATAGGCTCCATTTGGCGCTGGTGCACCATGGATTCTGCCGTCCCAACCCTCATCCCAATTGTGGGTTTCGAAGATCATTCTACCCCAACGGTCGTATATGGCAAAGTAATAATCGCTAATGCTGAAGAAGTTCCCGATCGGCTTAAAAACATTTGTGTATCCTTCCGGGTTAAAGGCATTGGCCATGTGTAAAGTATTACACTCTTCCACATAGAGGTATATTGAATTGGTCAACATACACGTCAACCCGGCGTAGGTCTCAGTTGCGGTTACATGATATACTGTGGGAGAACCAGGCCATACTTCGATTTGTGATCCATACGCCCCAGTACTCCATATGTACTCAACTCCTCCCAACGCATTAATTAGGGACGACGTCCCTCTGCAGACCGTATCAGGATTGGCCTCCAGCAAGACCTCACGCAAAGGATTAACCCGAACAAGGACGGAATCCCTCACTGCACATTGATGATCATCAGTGATCGTCACAAAGAATAATTCGTCCATTTTCGGAGAAACGGTGATTGAGGGAGTATGGGCACCATCGCTCCACTGGTATTCCACCCCTCCTGATGCCCAGAGTATGACCTCGCCGCCAAAACAAATAGTAGTATCTTCAGAGGATGTGCCTTGCGGAAGCTGCCATACGTATGATAACACACTGCCGGTGTCTTTACAATTATTAGCTCCTGTAACCGTGATATGATAAATGGTACTGTGTTGGGGCACCACCTGTATTGAGGCCAGGGTATCACCTTCCCTCCATTCATATCGCACACCACCAGATGCACTCAGGATTGCCGTATCCCCCGCACAAACCGTATCCCCTGTCAAATGAATTACCGGCAAGGGTTCTACATAAATCCATAATGAATCTTCTGAGGAACAACCAATATCATCGGTTCCTGTTACCGTGAATAGAGCATCGGCGCTTGGCGACACAGTCACGGCGTTCCCCAGCAAGCCATTGCTCCATTGGTAGGCATATGCGCCAGTCAGGTGTATAGAAAGTGAGTCCCTCAGACATATTCTGTTCGTGTCCATAAGGAAATCAAATTCCGGCATTTGGTGTACCCAAACTGCCAGCGTATCCGAAGCGATGGTATCATAGGGGAAATGATAGTCCAATAGGTAGGCAATGAACACACTATCCCCGGTAGGATGAACAAACCCTGGAGAGGTGGTATCTGACCCGAAATCCCATCGGGTATCCAACTCTATAGATCTGGATATTAAGATATTATCGATTCCCCAACTATCATCAAAATGGCCATTATAATAGTTAATATAGTACTGAGCCCATCGTATTCGTGTATGTGGTGTACATGCTCCGGCCGGTATCTGGAAAACATAGTTGCCCCAGGACGTGAACATAGTCGGTCCAAAGGTTGTCGGAAGCGTGGTGAAGGGATTTGAGGGTAAAACGCTACCCGTTGGAGCGAAATACGCTATATCATGCCAGTTATCTCCATAATCTGTTGAATATTGGAGAGATACTCCTTCCCGCATCGCATCAGGACCATCACAGGGTGTATTTGCCCCTTGTAGCCCATACCTCAGATCGAATGATATATATCCTCCGGCCATGAGGTCAAAGTCCTTGGTAACTATCTCTCTGGTAGGTGGGCATGCTGCTCCGAACCATGCATAAGAACTACCGTTGGCACTGCTCATGCAAGGGTTGGTATACTGAATATTCGGAGGGTAATAGATCCATTCAGTTGACCCGAAAGCCATATTGTCAAACGATTCAGATAGCAATATGCACTCCCCTGTGGCAGAAATACTCAGCGAGTCACCTAAACAAATTTCAATTGAGTCCAGGGGTGTTGTATCGATACAAATTTGAATATTGCATTGTCCTGATACAAGAAATTGACCGAAAACGAACATAAGTCCTGCCAGAACCATCCTGGTGAAGGGCCTTGGATATTTATTATCGCGATACAATTTCACAATGCTCCGGATCATTTGGAACAGTCAGGTTGCATTGACGAAGCAGAGCTATTCACTTCCTAATGAAACCATTCCTCATCCAGTAACAACATTTTTCACCTTTTATTAACAACAAAGATAGGGTTTGAAGATGGGGGTGCGAGGAATACCTAAAATGTTTTTCCACATAAGCATGTTAGCAAGGTCGGTTGAAGTCAATAGACGTCGTCCCTATGGGACAACTTCACATTAATTAATTCTCGAGGATCCTAATAGGTACCCCCACGCCAGAATGTTTCAGCTGTTCATGCCTGATCCTCAGGATTCCAACCCGTTGTCAGGTTCTCGTTCATTGCTGAAAGAAGATCCATGTCACTAATTGAAAGCGAAAAGTCAAATACCTTGGAATTCTCGAGCAGATGTTCTTTGCCTGATGACTTTGGGATTGCAGTGAATCCTTCCTGCAACGACCACCTTAGTAAGACTTGCGCAGGAGAACGGTAGTACTTTCTCGCAATCTTGAGCAAACGAGGGTCTGAAAGTTTCAGTCCCTTGGTTAAGGGGCTATAGGCCTCAATATGGATATCGTTCTTTCTGCAGAACTGAATTGTATCCAAACGGGAAAGATAATTGAATGGACTGATTTCAAGCTGATTGACCACAGGTTTTACGCGACAGTGCATAAGTAATTCCACAAGATGAGGCTTCAAGTAATTGCTCACACCGATAGACTTACAGAAACCACGATCATGTAGATCTTCGATGGCTCGCCAGCTTTCCTGGCGCTTACCTGCTACTGGCCAATGTAAAAGGTACAAATCTACATACGTCATCGACAGCTTCTTCAGGCTGCCCTCCAGCGCACGCTTTGCTTGCTCATATCCCTGATCTTCATTCCATAACTTAGTGGTAACATAGATCTCATCTCGATTTATACCACTCCTTTTTATTGCTTCGCCTACCGAGCGTTCATTTCCGTATACAGAGGCAGTGTCTATGAGCCGATAACCCAGTGCTAATGCATCTAGGACAGCATCGATAGTCTGATGTCCGTCGGGAACCTTGAAGAATCCGCACCCCAATACGGGTATTCGTTCCTGGTTATTGAGTGTATAGTCTGAATGTAATGTCAGGTCCATTGAATCATCATTGATTATGGGTTATCATGCGCATGTTTCCTTGCAAAGTTAATTTCCCATGCACTGCAGCGCAAACATATTCATCGTCTGTTCAGGCAGAACAACAAACGATCCCCCAAGTGTAGGTTTAATTTTGGGACGTCGTCCCTGCTTACAAGCGGACGCTAAACTTTGGGACGTCGTCCCTGCTTACTGTTTGCTAACTTCGGAGCTCAAATCAGCACCGATGCACCGATATTTAGACCTTAGCCATCCTATCGCATCCGGCATGAGTCTCTACCCCGGAACACCTATGCCCCGGATTGAACAGATCCACAGTGTGGAGAAGGATGGTTATTCAGAGCAAAAGCTAACAATGCATCTGCATACGGGCACTCATATCGACGCCCCTGGACACATCATTCAAGGAGGGAAGCTACTGGATGAGTATTCTCTCGGTTCATTCCATGGCAAAGCGATAACCATAGACTGCAGGAATAATGCAAGCGAAATAGGATTATCAGTGGTTGCAGCCTATGAAGGATTCATAGGGGACGCAGATTTTATCCTCTTCTGTACCGGCTGGTCCCAATACTGGGGCACCCCAAAATACATGGACTATCCAGTATTAAGTCCCGATTTATGCCGGTGGATTGCAGAAAGAACTATTCGAGGTGTTGGGATGGATACCATTTCCCCAGATCCAATAGAATCTGAAGCGCTCAACTGCCATAAGATATTGATGATGAAGGAGGTATTAATCATCGAGAACCTTACTGGATTGGAGGAGATTATCGATAAGCCCGTGGAAATACTATGCTTTCCAATCGCTGTAAAATCAGCAGACGGTGCTCCTGTCAGGGCCGTCGCCAGAGTCATTCTCTGATCCCATCGAACTGTTAATGTTGCTTATCCTTCCATCGTGAGAATCCCCAGGCTCAATACATCGTGAGAGCCTTCTAAGAAATCCAGTAATGACCGACGTGAACCAAAGATTTCTGCCACCAGGCTGTGTGAAGTCAAGCCGTCGGGCTTACCTCCCAGATAACACGCAAGTGAACTAAAGCCATAATTCCTATAGTCTGCTGCTGAGTTGTGGTGAGCTGGGTTTGCATTAACATACCAAAAGACCTTACGAAGATAGTCTTGAGTGTTGACTTCCAGCCGCTTGAAGCATCGGTGAAAGATTGGTCCTGAATGACCGTACTTTCGGTTATAGTAATAGGTGTAGGACAATATCAGCTTTGCAAACTGCTTTGAGAAGCAGCTTGATGGGTCGTTACCTTCCTTGATACGCACAAGGATATGGTAATGGTTGTCTAGTATGCTGTATGCAAGGATATCTGCATAATCAGACAGGTACTTCCGAACCCTATTCAGGAAGCACTTTTTGTCCTCATCACACAGAAATACATCCTGATGGTTGATCCCGCGATTAAAGATATGAAAGACTCTTCCCTCCCTTATTGGTGTTGTATACTTCTTTGAAGGCATAACTCTATGTTTTTCGATATAGAATTAGACGTTCTGGGGGTAGTAAAACGGACAAAAATTTCGGGAATAGAGCCCTGGAACCCGTGAGTGAGTGAGGGAGGGACGTCGTCCCTAAGGATAAGGGAATAAAAAATTCCCGGCGCATCGCACCGGGAATTACATGTAGCGGGGGCTGGATTCGAACCAACGACCTTTGGGTTATGAGCCCAACGAGCTACCTCTGCTCCACCCCGCAGTATCTTGAATTAATACAAGTATCTTCAATGGGGATGCAAAGATATATTTTGTTTATTTGTTAGACAAGAGGTATACGACAAAAAATTCCGAATGACCCATAAAGCCGGCTTCGTCAATATCCTGGGGGCCCCCAACGCAGGTAAATCCACGCTCATGAACGCCCTGACGGGAGAACGATTGTCAATAATAACCCCCAAGGCACAAACAACCAGACACAGAATCCTGGGAATTGTGAATGGGGATGATTACCAGATCGTATTCTCCGATACCCCCGGGGTAATCACTCCAAAATACCCTCTTCAGGAGTCCATGATGGAGTATGTGAACACAGCCATCGAAGATGGGGATGTTTATCTATGGGTTGTTACAAGAGACGACACCAGGGAAGACGCAAACCATACAGGAAAACTGCTTCATGACCAGATCCCGCTGATCATTGCGCTCAACAAGGTTGACCTCTCCGATCAGGCTTCAGTTGAAAGGGATATTGCCCACTGGAGTGATATGTTTCCTGAAGCAAGCATCATCCCTATATCCGCGCTCTATGGTTTCAATCTGGACTGGCTAAAAGCGCGGATATTGGATCTCCTTCCTGAGTCCCCTCCATACTTCGATAAAGAAGAATTAACGGACAGAAACCTACGTTTCTTTGTATCGGAAATAATTCGAGAGAAGATACTACTACACTATCAACAGGAAATTCCATACTCAGCGGAAGTTATTATTGATGATTTCATTGAGGACCGCCTTCTGGTCAGAATCTACGCAACAATTGTGGTATCAAGAGAAAGTCAGAAAGCAATAATCATCGGAAATGCGGGCAAGGCAATAAAACGCCTCGGAATAGAAGCCCGCCGATCGATCGAAGGTTTCCTTGACCAGAAAGTTCATCTGGAACTGAAGGTGAAGGTGATCAAGGACTGGAGAGACAACCCCAAGCAACTCCGATGGTTTGGCTACAACCCCCTCTGAAAACCTTACCTTTGCCGCACTGAAGAATTTCCCACAATCCATCTGATGAGCAGTATTGTAGCAATAGTAGGAAGACCGAATGTAGGCAAGTCAACACTCTTCAACCGTCTTGTTGGTATGAGAGAGGCCATTGTAGATGAGATCAGTGGCGTGACCCGGGACCGTAATTACGGAAGTTCCGACTGGAACGGTAAGAAATTTTCCGTAATCGACACCGGGGGCTACATCATCGGTTCGGATGATGCCTTTGAATCTGAAATACGAAAACAAGTCAACCTCGCAGTCCAGGAATCGGATATTATCCTCTTTGTTGTGGATAGCATTGCAGGCCTGACCCCTATGGACGAGGATGTCGCAGATGTGCTGCGAAGAAGCGGGAAGCCGGTGTTCCTGGTAGCCAATAAGGTAGACAACACAGCACTCCATGGAGATGCACAAGAATTTTACCGTCTGGGATTGGGGCAGGTTTGGCCTGTTTCTTCAATAAACGGTCATGGTACCGGAGATCTCCTGGATGCAGTGGTCAGCCTTATGAATGACACCGAGGAAGAGGAGGAACCTGAATTGCCTCGTTTTGCAGTTGTCGGTCGACCTAATGTCGGAAAGTCATCGCTGATAAATGCATTATTGGATACAGAAAGGCATATCGTTACTGATGTGCCTGGCACTACGCGTGATAGCATATATACCCGATATCAGAAATTTGGGTTCGACTTCGTGCTGGTTGACACAGCGGGTCTACGAAAGCGGTCCCGGGTATTCGAGGATATCGAATATTACTCTGTAATGCGCTCAATCAGGGCAATTGAGCATTCCGATGTCTGTGTACTGATGATTGATGCATCATCAGGAATTGAAAGCCAGGATCTAAGTATACTCCAACTCATCGAGCGGAACAGTAAAGGATTGGTCATAGCAGTAAACAAATGGGATCTGATTGAGAAGGACAACCGCACACATGAGGAGTACCGACAGCGGATATTATCCAGGACTTCCCCCTTCACCGACATTCCCATCATATTCATCTCTGTTAAGGAAAAACAGAGGGTGCTGAAAGTATTGGAAGCAGCCATGGCTGTTTACCAGAACAGGATGCGAAAGATTCCCACCTCCCGGCTGAATGAAGAGCTACTTCCAGCCATCGCTGAAACTCCGCCTCCAAGCTATCGAGGCAACTATGTCAGGATAAAATACATTACCCAACTCCCCAAACATAGTCCAGCCTTCGCCTTTTTCTGCAATTATCCCCAGCAGGTCAAGGATCCTTACAAGCGGTTCCTTGAAAATCAGATAAGAAGCCGATTTGAGTTCAGCGGAGTTCCAATTCAGATATTTTTCCGCAAGAAATGACGTCTGAAAACACTGACAATGTGCGAATTGACAAGTACCTATGGTCAATTCGCCTGTTCAAATCACGATCCATTTCCAGTGAAGTATGCCGAAAGGGTTGGGTTTCATCAGCCCATGGGCCAGTGAAGCCCTCAAAAGAAGTACAGGCAGGAGAACACTACTCCATCAGGTATGGTGGCATCACGCGCCAGATTGAGGTGATTCGGGTGATTGACACAAGGGTATCAGCCTCCATTGCCCGCGAATGCTATCATGACATTACCCCAAAAGAAGAACTACAGCGCATCCTTATGCTCAAAGAAATGAATTATGAGCGACGCGACAAGGGTAGCGGGCGACCAACCAAAAAGGAGCGCAGGAACATCGGGAGGGTTAAAGATATATCTTGAAATGGATCTGTGACTGGACCGCTGCCTGTTCATCCGCGATAAGCAAGGCTGAGATGAACGGAATAGGGACGACGTCTGTCCATGATGGGACGACGTCTGTCCATGATGGGAATAGGGACGACGTCTGTCAATGATGGGACGACGTCTGTCAATGATGGGACGACGTCCCTACGTTAATAGGTTTCTTCCAATACGGCTGACCCATCCCTGGACCAAAACTGCCACCTCCCTACCTTTTCACCCTTATGATAGGTCCCTTTATAATGTTCATTACCATCGGGGTAGTATACAATCCACGGACCCTCTTTCAGCCCATTTTCATAGACACCCCTGCTCCACATTTCCCCATTCTCAAAGTATGACTTCCATTTGCCATGACGTTTTCCCCCCATTAACCCTCCCTCCATACGTATCTGACCATCAGGATAGTAATGCCTTTCCGACACCTGGATTCTAACCTCATCGTGATAACGATAGTATTGGGCTGTTTTCGTTGTCCCATCTTCCCACTGCTCCACAACCTTCATTTCCAACTTACCCTGACACGAAGCCACTATCGCACTGGAAGTGATTATTGCGATCAGCATCGTGGACATGAAACCATGGCGGTTGTGATTCTGCTCATTGCCCATAATATTCTATTCTAAGGTGATTCGTTGGATCCAGGGCAGACGTCGTCCCTTCAAAGCGCTGCAGACTAGTCAATCAGCATGCGCTACCTATAGACGTCGTCCCTTAAACGGAGTCAAATAGCAATCGCTGCCCATAGACGTCGTCCCTCACTACCCTGCCATCATACACCATTACACCGTTCACCCATGTTGCTGCCACCCGGTGTTGGAAGCTGACCCCATCGAAAGGAGACCACTTGCATTTGTATAGCAGCTGATCCGGGGTAACACTCCAGGGAGAGGTTTTAGCCGCAAGGACAAGGTCCGCCTTATAACCCTCACGAATATATCCCCTGTCCCTTATCCTGAAGAGGTCAGCAGGGGCATGACACATCTTATTCACCACGAACTCGACAGACCACTCGCCCAACAATGCCAGCTCCAACATGACCAGCAGAGAATGCTGCACCAACGGTCCGCCCGAAGGGGCCTGGAGATATGGCCTGGACTTCTCCTCGATGGTATGTGGGGCATGGTCTGTCGCTACTATATCCAGACGATTGTTTTTTAGAGCATTACGAATCTCCGTCCTATCCTTCGGATCCTTAATAGATGGATTCCATTTGATCCAATTGCCTTTCAGGGCATAATCCTCCGATGAGAACCACAGATGGTGTACACAGGCTTCCGCTGTGATCCGTTTCCCCCTTACGGGGCCTTCGGTCATCATCAGCGCTTCTTCCGCTGTTGAAACATGTAGAACATGAAGCCGGGTATTATTTCTCGCTGCCAATGCCATCGCTTTCTCTGTGGAGCGAATACATGCCTCCCTGGATCTGATAAGGGAATGGTGATGCGAAGAGACGTCGTCCCTGAGGGAATACAGCTCCATATTCCTCCGGATAATCCCCTCATCTTCACTATGCACCGCTACCAGACATGGTGACTCGGCAAATATCCCTTGCAGCGTACTTGGATTGTCAACCAGCATATTTCCTGTGCTGGCCCCCATAAACACCTTAACCCCACATACCCGCGTGGGATCAGTCTTCTTTACCTCCTCCAGGTTATCATTGGAGGCCCCCATGTAAAAGGAATAATTAACCGCGGAGCGCTCTGCCGCCAACGCATACTTCTCCTCCAGCAATCCCTGGGTCAGCGTCTGCGGTTGGGTATTCGGCATTTCCATGAAAGAGGTGATCCCTCCGGCTGCAGCCGCCCGGGATTCTGTTGACAGATCTCCCTTGTGCGTAAGTCCAGGCTCACGAAAATGAACCTGGTCATCAATCAGGCCTGGCATAAGATAGCCCCCCCCCCCATCAAAACGTTCACCCTGATATTGGAGTAGCGCCTGCCGTAAGGCATCCCCTTCAAGCACAGCAACTATTATTTCTCCTTCAATTAGCAGGCCCCCTGCGAAAGAGCGACCCTCATTGACGATTACTACATTTTGAATCAACATATCGGTCGATATTAAAAAGGGGGAAAGCAATGATTGCCCACCCCCTCTATCATATTGGCACATTACAGATCAGGCAACCTTATCGTACTTTCGGAACCAAGATTTCATCGCCATGGACATCACTCCGAACACGGCTTCCTTAAATATTCCTTTGCTCATCTTGGACTGCCCTTCTGTGCGATCAGTGAATATGATGGGCACTTCAATAATATGAAAACCATGCTTCCAGGTGGTGAACTTCATCTCGATCTGGAAAGCATATCCAGTGAAGCGGATACGGTCAAGGGCTATGGTTTCCAGAACACGCCGCGTGTAACACTTGAATCCTGCTGTCGTGTCCCGGATCTTCATCCGGGTAACCATGCGAACATAGGCAGAAGCATAGTACGACATCAGCACTCTCCCCATCGGCCAGTTGACTACATTAACCCCCTTGATGTAACGCGAACCTATGGCCAGGTCTGCTCCTTCGGCAGTGCAGGCATGATACAGCCTGATCAGGTCGTCGGGGCTGTGGCTGAAATCTGCATCCATCTCGAAGATGTATCCATAGTTGCGCGCAAGGGCCCACTTGAAACCATGGATGTAGGCTGTGCCCAGTCCCAGCTTTCCCTTGCGTTCTTCCATGTGCAGACGTTCCGGAAACTCTTTCATCAAGCCCCTCACGATCGCGGCAGTTCCATCAGGTGAGCTGTCCTCAACCACGAGAATATCAAAATCCTTTTCCAGCGAGAACACCTTGCGAACGATCTTCTCTATATTTTCCTTCTCGTTGTATGTAGGAATGATAATTACGCTATCTGACACGGCTACCTGGATTTTAAACGAATTTACAGATAATTGGTCACCTTAATCCAGCCCATCCTATCATTTGGCTTGCACCACATCCGACAGATTCCTTATAAGAACCTGAGGATCTGTGTACTGTGATACGATACAGGTGATATGGACCGGATACGTCGGGAAGTTGGTATTTGCGAATGAGGCATAATCCGTGGTGTACATATCTATCTCTCCTGTACCGTCATTCAGAATACAGGTGTACTTATAGTCGGTATACCCACCGCTTTTGGAGATTGTAACATTCGTCAGACGAACCAGTTTAGCTTCATACGCTTCAAAGTCATCGATAAGATCCTCGATATGTACATTCAGGGGTGTCGGGGCAGCAACCGTCCCGATCACAGCCACATTGTCGTTCGGGATATTGTTGAGCTGCAACAAGCCTTGGTATTCCGAAAGCTCAATTCCGGAAACATTGATCTCCACTTCCTGGTTGAGATTCAGGTTATGCGTTTCCTCAAACCTGAGGGCAATGCCATCCCCGTTTTCATCAAGAATGAAGGCATTGCGCCCGGTGAGGTTGGAATTTGCCCGATCGGAAATGATTACTCCGCGGATCTTCTTGTTTGCTGGAACGTTTGTAGCGGTTCCAGAGAACAGGGCACGAAGATTATTGACAGGGAGAAGCTCCTGAGGTCCAACTCCTCCTCCGCAGCGGGGGCCGGTCATATCGATCTCTGCATATGATCGGATGTAGAGCTGAAGGTCTCCGCTATATTCGCTAACCACTGCTACGAGCGACCCCCTTCCTTCGGGAAGTAGTTCCCCGGCGAAGTTGGCATAGCCACTGGTTCTCACAATGATCTCATTCTTATCGCAATCCTCCAGCATCCGGTTCTCGGAGTAAAGCAGGACGGGATCGGCAAAGGTTTGCCCCAATTCTGAAGTTTTGAACTGAACACTGTCGAGGCGAACGAGCCTTGCCTGATAGAAACCGGTGGTGAGTTCCTGAATAGTGACGGTCTGAGGGACGACGTCTACCAGGGTGGCCTGCTTTACCACATGCTCGTCCACGTCCACACTGTCGATCTGAAGCATCCCCGAATAGTCGCTGATCACGGTTCCCTTGAGGTACAGACGGATGGAGTCCCCCTGATAAAGTCCTCCGGCGGAGTTCAAGTGAAGGTTGATGGCACCTGTCTGGTCTTGAATATAGGCACTGCGATAAATATTCCCGGAGCGCTCGTCCATGGTTACCACGGCATACAAGGACCAATCTTCTGTGATCTTCACCGGCTGACCCTGAAACAAGGCACGGATCTCAGCAATGGTTTTAATGTTGCCTACCGGGATAGTGCGGACAGGTGGCTCATCGAACTCATTCTTGATGCACCCGGTGAACACCAGGGTGAAAGAGAGCAGAAGCAGAATGGGGTGAATGCGCATTGACTTCATATGATTGGACGTTCTTTAAAGTGTATACCTGACATTGATGAAATAGCTCCGTCCGTAGAGGTAATAGAGCTTGGGCGGGAAGCGGTCGAGGTCCCGAGGATCGTATCGAAACTGCTCAAAGCCCCCGATGGCGAAATCTGCTTCGTTGAGCAGATTGCTGACATTCACCGTGAGGTTGATGTAGTGCCCCTTTACCGTCCACGACTTCCCGCCAAAGAAATCGAGGGTCATGCCTGCATCCAGTTTCTCCTGGCTCAGGAGCGCTTCCCACTGGGGATCGTCAGAGACCAGGCCAGCCAGGGCTTCCTCTGTTCTGCGGTCCGGATTGGGGTTGAGGTAAATATTATCGAAATAGCTCCAGGTGATCCCTGCAAACCAGAATTTACGGGAATTGTACTTCAGTCCGATGGAAAAAGCTGATTCGGGCATCCCTCCGACCTTGAAATTCTTAAGGTAAGCCTTGCGGGATTCGAGCAGAACGGATGGGTCGTTGTCTGCAGCAATAAATACATCAGGACGTGAACTGTATACATAATCGGCGTGAGCGGCCACCACCGAGGCCGTCAGGGCCGGAGTAACCACCGCCTCAATTCCGAGCTCCATTCCTGTGTGGACCTCATCGAGCCCGGTCATGATATAATTCACGAATGTATTCAGGTCCTCATGATAGAAGCTACGCGACCAGTTCTGATCCATGAACTTGGAATAATATCCTGTGAGCCTGAGCTTCAATCCTGTACCTCTATATATATAGTTGATATCGCCTCCGTAAACCGTCTCTTCGCCCAGATCTTCCACTACCTGATCTCTGGTACGGATGGAAACGAAAGCATCGCGATAAAAAGGAGGCCTGGTCATCCACAGACCATTGGCCGTGATGAAATGCCTACCGGTAAGTTTGTACTGGAGCCCTGCTTTCGTTCCATAGGTCAGAAAGGAATGAATGTCGGAATCCCCGTATGAGTCCTCGGGGAATTTTCCGCTCTGCATGTGTCCGGTACGCCAGAACCGGGTTCCTGCAGCTGTGATGCCAACGAACCCATCCAGCTTGCTTGCTTTGAACTCCAGCATTGCAAAGAGGTCTGCCTGGTCAATGCTTGCGGTATAGTCATATCCGAAGGCATCGCCTTCATAGATCACATGATTGGGGATCCGGGTGTCATTATTGGCTGTGACCGGGTCAAGATAATCCTGTTCCGCATACTTGTCGACATCCACCCAGAAATCTCCGCCCAGGAGATCCTCGATAACCTTGTAGTTTCTGCCTCTGTATACGGAGACATTGGCGCCGGCAGAAAGGAACAGGTTTTCTTTGAGCGCATGCCGGAGGTTGGCGCTGTAACCGATCTGCGATTTATCTACCCGTCTGTCCTCAATGATATACTTTGACCGGTTGCCGGTGATGCTATTTCCGTCTATTCCATTGGCATTCAGGACCGTGTATAGGTTCTTGCGGTTGGCAAAATAGAATCGCTCCCAGTCCAGCTGGCGGAAATCCTCCTCCTGCCAATTGTCGGTGTATACTGCTGCCATTGCCGGATCTTCCGGAACGTAGTAGCTGGGGAGGTTGCGGTAATAGTCAGGACGGGGATCTGCGGCATCATACCATTCCAGGGCAGTGAAGCCCGACCTTCCAAAGCTATAGGACAGGGCCTGATAGAATTTGGTCTTTCCGTTGATATCCCAGTAGTGACCCAGGATGAGCATTGGCTGATGCGAAGTGCTCACGCGGCTGTTCCTTTTCTCCCCTTCCTGGTAGCCCCAGTACGGGTTGTAGAAATTGGACCCGGCAAGGTCATAGGCTTCCTGGGTGGATACCCCCGGGCGACCCTGTCTGCTTGGGGAAGCAAAGCCGGTGAAGGCCAGGGTATGTTTGGCGGAGATCTTCTTTTCAGCTGCAAGGAAATAGGCCCAGGCATCATAGAAAGTACCTTCCACATAGCCTTCCTGGGCCCAGCGACGTGATGCCGACAATGAGAAAGACCAGCCATTCTTCAGCATTCCTGTATTGGATGTGAACATCAGCCGGTTACGATAGGAACGGTTGCCAATGGAATAGCTGATCTGGGAACCTTTGCGGAAACCTGACGCCCTGGTCTCCACGTTGGTACTTCCTCCTATTCCGCCAAAGGTCTGCTGGCTGGCAGAAATTCCGGTCCTGACCTCCTGATAGCGGGTCACATCGTTCAGCCCTCCCCAGGAAGACCAGTATGCCCTTCCGGATTCCGGATCATTGACGGGTACCCCATTGATCATGACCAGAGTATTCTCGGAATCGTAGCCGCGTATCCTGAACCTCGCAGAGGAAAGCGTATAGCCAGCGGTGCTCACAAAGATATCCCTTGAGGATTGAAGGAGTCCGGAGATATCCTGGGATTCCTGGTCCCCCTCGAGTTCAGCTGCCGACAGGGTTACCACTGGTAACGCCCCCGGTCCGGGTGTACCTGCCTGCGTTGTATCCGTCTGCGCCTTCAATGGATAGCCCAGCGTCAGGCAGAAGCCGGCCATTAAGCTTATGGTAATTATCTTCATTCCAGATATGCTTGGATTTGCGTTGGGAAGTTCAAGTCAAGCATACAAAGGTGAGGAAAAATCCTTTTGAGGAATGACCCATGAATGCTGTATCCGGAGAATCCCGTGCATTCTGGATTATTGTGATCTTTGTGGAATAAGCGTATGACCCAAGCCATGATGAGATCCAGAATGTACTTGATCGCCGTGGGTATGCTCTTGTTGCCCTGGATCCTTCAGTGCCAGGAAGACAAGAGGTATCGAATCGCCTGTATTGGTTTCTACAATGTGGAGAACCTGTTTGACACCATTGATCAACCTGAGGTTAACGACCAGGAATTTACCCCTACAGGTCCCAACGCCTGGGGTAATCAGCGGTATGAGGAAAAGCTGAACAACCTTGCTGAGGTTATTTCCAGGATAGGAACGGATCATTCTCCTGACGGGCTTGCCCTGCTCGGTCTTTCTGAAATCGAGAACCGTGGGGTTATTGAAGATCTGATCAGGAGGCCTGAGCTAAAGGCCAGAGGGTATGCCGTGGTTCATTACGACAGTCCTGACCGGAGAGGGGTTGACGTAGGGCTGATATACCAGCCCAAGTACTTCCAGGTAACCGGATCACGTTCCTACCGGCTAAAGATTCCGACCGAGCCTGACTTTCTCAGCAGGGATCAGTTGCTGGTATCAGGATACCTTGACGGGGAACAGGTGCATGTGATCGTCAACCACTGGCCTTCGCGCCGTGGGGGGGAGCAGAGTTCACGTCATCTCAGGAATGCGGCGGCAGACCTGTCGCGTCACATCGTAGATTCTTTGCTGAGGATGGATCCTGAAGCCAAGATTATGGTCATGGGTGATCTCAACGACGATCCGGTGGACATAAGCGTGAGGCATCACCTGAGGGCTGTGGGCAAGAAGGCCAACGTGGATCCCTCAAGGATGTACAATCCTATGGAGGAGATGTTCAATAAGGGGATCGGGTCCCTGGCGTACAGAGACTCCTGGAACCTTTTCGATCAGATCATCGTAAGTCCGGGCCTGGTACCTGCCGAACAGAAGGGTTGGTTTCTGTACGCTACACGCGTATTCAATAAAGAGTTCCTCAAGCAGAAGACCGGAACATTCAAAGGATATCCATTCCGTTCGTTTGCCGGAGGGGCCTATCTGGGTGGGTACAGCGATCATTTCCCGGTTTATGTGATCCTGGCGAAGCCTGAGTAGGGACGTCGTCCCTCCGACAGACGTCGTCCCTCCCGACAGACGTCGTCCCTCCACTTTCTTAACTTTTTCTTTCCGCCTCGAGGGGGGTAAAACGTCTAATTAGACATAAACCCGCTGCCATCGCAGCATAATACCCCCAACATCATGAAAAAAGCCATCCCGAACGCACCCAACAACCTGAGGACCAGAGCGCTCTACCTCCTCATCATCCTGCTGGGCTCAGCATGCAGCAAGGCAGACCTGTATGAAGTCCACCGCCAGGACCTCATTCTTCAGGATCCGGAGACACGGATCATAGAGTTTCTGAGTATGATCCAGGAGGACCATCTGCAGAAATCCAGCACATGCCTCGAGGTGGAAGAATGCCTATGGCTTATGGAATCCTCCCTGACCTACAGTCTGGCCGACCCTTTAAGGGAAAGCGCGGACATTTTCAGCGGCAAGTCCAGGCTGGAGATCTCCGCGACCGGCCCGAGCCTTCCGCTGCAAACCGTAGCCCTGATGTACCAGGCCCTTTCCGATACCCTCTTTGCCGTGGTCTCAAAAAACGGGCTCCAGGACGCATTCCTTGAGTTTGTCGACCTTAAGTGGGTAACCGAGGATGGACAGGTCTTCGTAACAATGGACTATGCCTTCGGCCACGGAGGCATCCCTTCCTACTTGTCCTCCTCTTTTGGCCCGCAAGACTGGTGGTGGTATGGCATGGGCATGGGACGATGTAATGGCATGGTATGCTGCCAGGGAAAAGATGCCACTACCGAGATCATGCGCAAAGCCATGCTCAACCTGTCCACACCCTTAGGCCATGCCTATTATACGGACATTGAGGCTGTGATCGTGCGCAATCCCAATGGCCCCTACTCTAGCAGCATTGACCCAAACTACTGCTTCTACCCCATTTTCTACAACACCACGCATCCGCCCTTCGATTCCACCTTCCATACCTGCCTTTCGCCTCAGGAAATGAACTTTCATTACACTCAGATACAGTCACTTATAACCCAAAACCGTCCACTGGCCGATCCATTGGATCCTTCCCTGGGTTTTAAGCAACCCGTCGGCATCGCGCTCCTGCCATCAGAGTATTACGATGCCCACGGGTATTATGTCGTGGAACACATCCTGTTCATGTTCTATGGGATTTCTCATACCTCAGCCACCTGGACACCCTATGCATGGTAACCTTCGGAATAAAACAGAAAACCCATGAGGCTCCATCCGAAATTCACTGCTGGCCTATACCTTTTCATGTTGACTGTGGGAGGACTAAAGGCCCTGCCGATTAGCCTCGTTGACACCAAGGACACCCTCTGGTGGTCCGATACTGTCATCATATCCACTGATATCAGCATACCTGCGGGGACAACGTTGATTATCCAGCCATCGGCCCGGATCACCTTCACCGGAATGTACTATCTCCTGGTCCATGGTCAGATCATCGCCAGCGCAACACCAGGGGAACCGATCACATTCATTGGGGATTCCGTGGGAGGGATCGGTGCAGGTGGGGGGATCAGGCTTGAACCATCAGCCAGCTTGGACACCTCGGTCTTTGAACACTGTCATTTCATTCACTGCGGTTCCGGCCCTGATTGCCGGAATGATGGTATGGGAGCATTGAGCACCAGTGGACGCTGGCACACCATGATCAGCGAATGCATTTTCCTGGATAATCTCGCCCAATCCGGTGGAGGGGCGGTGCATGCCGATAGTGCAGGGATTACGATACGCCTTACACATTTCGAGGGCAACCGGTCCGGCATGTACGGTGGTGCGGTGGAGATTACTGGTGGTCCGGGGGGACGTATTCAGGATTGCACCTTCCTTGGCAACATGGCCGAGCTGAGCGGAGGCGGTATTAGCGCGAGGAACGAGCCGGCCTGGATCGAAGGAAATGTTTTTCTGAACAACTTCGCTACTGATACTGTCGGGCCAGGTATCACCCAAGGTAATGGGGGCGGCATCCACCTTAGTTTCCCTTCAGGAGGGATGACCGTCTTCAGGAATGTGCTCGAGAACAACCGCAGCAACTCCGGGCTCTACGAAAGTACACTCGCTTCGATGGTCGCCAATAATCTCATCGTCAGTAATGCCGGGGCAGGCATCATCAATGGCCACAACTTCTCCGAAAGCATATACCTCAACAACACCATCGCTTTCAATGAGAATGCAGGGATAGCCGTTAACTCCCCTCTGCTGACAATCGCCAACAACATCATCTGGCACAATGGCACCATGCTCCCCGAAAATCAACTATTCGTGGTAGTGGATACTCCCTTGGTCATGCATTGCTGCATCAGCGGAGGATATTATCCTGCATATGGTAACAATGTGATTCAGGCCGACCCCATGTTTGTGCTCCCGGCAATGACTCCTGGCACCTACGGGTTCAACCTGGCATACGACTATCGCCTGCAAGGCGCATCTTCCTGTATTGATGCGGGCACGGCCCTGCCTCCTGGCATATCCGTACCTGCCACAGACCTTACCGGGGCACCCCGGGTAGCCGGCACACAGGTGGATATTGGCGCCTATGAGTCTTCCGGCACCAGCCTCGCTTATGCTCAAGAAACAGCCACAGGCCTGCGTGTACTCCCAAACCCTACCCGGGACGAATTCCGAATCCTTTCGGAGGAACGGATCATCAGGGGAAGATGCCAGCTATCTGATCTTACAGGCAAGCTGATCATGGAAAGGGAATTCACCGTAGGAGAGCGAATCTCTACCGAGGGGCTACCGGCTGGCATATACATCTGTACTATAAAAAGCGCGCCAGGTAACTGCGCATCCATCAAACTCATCAAAATCCAACACTAAAACGATTCAAGGAGGGAAGGCAATGAAGGGAAAGAAAATCATCCTGCTAATCCTGGTTCTGTGGCCCGGTATATCCAGCGCACAGGTCTATTACCAGGGAACACAAACCAACAACCTTAATTCCAGCGCCATAGGCATGAGCACCCAGGCAACGGGGACGGCTGCAATGGCTTCCGGGCTGAACAGTATAAGTTCAGGTACAGCAGCCCATGCGTTTGGAATGAATGCCCTGGCTTCAGGGCTTTACAGTCTGGCGGCCGGATATTCGGCCCAAAGCACAGGGAGCTATAGTCTGGCCTTGGGAACCCAGGTCAAGTCCACAGGGATCAGGTCGTACACCCTGGGATCAGGGTATGCAACATCAGCATTGGTCAACACCATTTCCAACTCGCTGATGGTAGGGTTCAACAGCAATGTTCCCACGTTTTTCATTGGGACCTCTGCCGGGCCGGGGACTGCAGGCAAGGTTGGCATCGCCACCTCCGCTCCGGCCGCTCGCCTGGAGGTCTGTGCCGGAGATTATGATGGGTTGCTGGTGAAGACGACCCAGGGTGCAGTTCCCGGATACGGCATACGTTGTCAGGCGCAAAATCCCGAAACGGAAGCGTTCTCCGTGCTTATTAATGGTGACACCAGCCTGAGCATCAAGGCCAACGGCTCTATGCGAATTGACAATACCCTAACAGCAAAGGAGGTGAAGGTCAGGCTGGATGTATGGAAAGACGATGTCCTCGCGCCCGCTGCCCATTTGTTCCCGCTGGACAGCCTAAGGCCTTACATCCGACAGCATGGTCATCTGCCCGGGATACCTCCCGAAAGCGAAGCTTTGGCGCAACCGGTCGATTTGGGATGGTTGAGCGTTGCGTTGCTTGGGAAAATTGAAGAGATTTCGCTCTACCTCATCGAACTGAACGAAAAGGTCACTAACTTAGAGAAGGATCTTCATTCAGCACCCACACCAACCACCAACACCTCTTCGCCATGAGAAAATTCATCCTTCTCCTGACCATTTTCATCCCTTTGATGGCTTTGAAGGGACAGTCGCCATCGGCTGACGCCCGCGCTTTCATTGCCGATGCAGTCGAACTGAGCTTTGCAGGATACCCCGGCATGCTGGGTACAGACCTCAGGGCCCTGGACACCATTGCCTATCCTGCCTTTGATGGCAGGGAAGTATTGGCCTCGCGGCAGAGGGATGTTTCGGTCTGGTTGTACCCCGAACTGGGCCAGGCCCTGTTCCAGTACCGGGAACTCCTCCACGGGGTGGAAGAAGCTCCTACCCACTTCTACCACTTGGGCATGGCTGACCGAGAGGGACAGATCCTGTGGACAGTAGATTCAGGGGACTTCTTTTTCACCCTGGAGCAATCTTCCTATCATCCGCAAAGTCCGCGCTTTTTCCAGGTGTACGCCGACAAGTTCGAGGGGGCGGTGGAAACACACCAATGCCTTATTGGCTCAGGGGGTCGCATCCTTTTCATGGAAAAGGAACCGGTTCATCTGCTCCATGCCACGGAGAACGATCTGTTTGTCAGTCTGCACCCTCCCTTGAACCCCGGTTCGGGGCCCTACCGCCTGCGGTTGACTGATCTCGGCCAGGGGAAGCAATGGGAGAAATACTTCACAGGTACGGCTCCAATGCTCAGGGCCCTTCACCCTAAAGGGACAGAGATTCTTATCAGCCGTTCCGATACGCTCATCTGCCTCGATCATCAAGGGAAGGAGAAATGGAGAAAGTACGGAAAGGGTATGGGCAAGAGCCATATCCTGACCTCCGGATTCAATACTTTCCTTGTCAGGGATGACCATGCAAAGGCCTACCTGGTGTTTGGCAAGGGAATGGCAGACACCCTGGCGAGCTATCCCATGAACATCCTCTGCGACAGCTTGCCTTTCATGGGGCTCACCCATGAAGTGGAGTACCAGGGGATCTACGGCATCTTTCCGCAGCTGACACCCAATTCCATTTTCGGAATGAACCTGATAGGAAAAGACCTCAGGCTAAGCTCCGGAGGTCGCGCAAAAGGGACGGCATCCGGAGAATTCAGACATTTCAGGATAATGGGGAATACAGGAAATTCCGGTTTCCTCGTGTACTTTGACAGAAAAATGATCTTTAAGATGGAGGGTTGGAACGATGGGAAGGAAAGATCAATACCACAGAAGAGCGATTGATTCATGGAAAAACCTGGTCATCGCGGTCCTTTGCCTGACGGGAAATGTGTTGCACGGAAGTGGTCAATCACTGATTGACCCTATTACCCGCAGCACAACCCAGTTCGGACAGGTCAACAGCGACTATGGGCCACGCCATATCCCGGCAGGCACCAATCCACACGTAGGAATCGACTACCAGCTCAGCCAGGGCGGGAAAGCTTATGCTGTTGCAGGGGGAACAATCGACAAGATCGTGCAGGCTGGGGTCAACTCCTACATCATGATCGGACCATGGCGGTACTTCCATATGTATACCGGAGAGTACCCCGATTATACATGGGGAGTATATCCTGCTGATTACCAATACGGTTGCTATTACAATGTGATCTTCATCCGTGAGTATCAGTCGGGAAAGCTGAATACGGTCAAGGCCCTGACCGATTCCCCCTCCCTGACCAGCATTAAGGATACGATCACCAAACAGTTCATCCCGGCCACTCGGATTGTAAGTGCCGGCGACCTGGTCTTCCGGTCGAATGGGGAAAATCACTTGCATATCGATTACAGTCCCAATGGATTACTGGGTTGGGAGAACCCCTTCCGGTTCATCGCGCATGAGAATGACTACAGCCCTACAGTGTTCCTCTGGCCTCAGAAAAATCTTGGCACCCAGGCCCAGGACTTCCCTGACAGCAATGTTTACGGCCAACCCCTGTTGCTGACGGCCATGATGAATGTGTCCCACGACAAGGATTTTGACCAGATGCGCTTGTCGGTCGTTCCTTTGGGAGGTGTCGAATCCGTACTGAGGACATACCGGTACGAGCATCATGGCCTGAGTGGGGTTCCCATCCATGTGCTCCTTAACACCTCCCAGATCCTGACCAGGGCCGATACAGGAATTTATCCCTTCAACAGCGGGCCCAGCCAGGATTTCTTCAAGTACCACTTCGCCTCCCGTGTGGACGCGCTTGGGAACCAAGCCTTGTGTAACCTGGAATGCCGCTTCCCAGATGGCAGGACAAGCCTCTATGCCAGAGGTACGGACATCAGCGGTCTGAATACAACTGATGAGAAGAAGGTGATCCTCGACAATTTCAAACCCTTCGTCCGGGGGGTCAGCGTGAACGCCGACCATCTGCTTTACAGCGCCTGGGCCGACTGGAACGCATACACCGACCAACTGACGTGGACCATTTTCCCAACCAATTCTTCCTCGTCTGGAATGCTGAATGTGCATGTTACGGTCCACACCTCAGAACCCATGCGCGCTATGTCCATGGACTTCGCGGATCCCTCGATACTGGCCGGACTCAGCGACCACAGCATGCACCCTGCCAATCTACAGCGCACCGAATGGAGCATAATGATCCCTTTTACCTATCTCTACACGGCCATACAGGCCGGAAAGACCGGGTTCCAGCATATGAGCATCCAGGGCACTGACCTGGCAGGGAATGCCCTTTGCCTGCCTGAGTTTCCGGGACCTACCCCGGGCAGTGCCTTGCCGCACCGCAATAACGACGGGAGCTGGACCGGTAACCTCAAAACGCAGGCAGATGATCATCATGGGTTCTTCCTGGGGAGCAATCCCAACGCCAGTTCCCTCCAGGCAGGATTTGTGGGTATCCCTGTGCTGGGCACCTCTCCTCTCACCGTGAATTTCGTAGATGTATCCACCGGCAATCCAGACCAATGGCAATGGAACTTTGGTAATGGGATGACCTGGACAGGAAAATATCCCCCACCGGTTACCTACACCAACTTAACCAGTGATCCGCTGAACTATTCGGCTTCGCTCACCATCGCAGACGCGAATGGCCAACCTTCGCAGTGCTTCAGGGTCGATTATGTCACCGTGCTTCCGCAATCCATGGGAAACGGCGGGGCCAATGCTTCGTTCAGCTTCGATCAGCTTAACCTGGCTGTTCCCTCCTATGTATGTTTCACCAACACTTCCTCGGGTGATATTAGCGGAGTATACTGGGACTTCGATGATGGATCCAGCAGCACGGCCCATAGTCCGGTCCACATCTTCAACGCTCCAGGTTTTTACGACGTGGTACTCACCATCACTGACCTGGCCGGGCAGGCCTATCAACAGGAGCAGACCGTCTATGTGTACCCCCCCTTCAACTCAGCCCTTGCAGTTGACTTTGGGGTGAGGGGCCCGGCTGTAGCCGGAGACTTCACCCGCTTTGACGACCTGTGTTCAGGCGGGCCTTCGTTCGCGCGCAAGTTGTGGGATTTTGGCGACGGCACCCTTGCCGAAGTGCTCGGTGTTCCATTGCACCTCTACTACTCGCCGGGGGTCTACCAGGTCCGGCTCGAAGTGAGGGACTACCTGGACAACCTGCTTGGTGTGGCCATGAAAAATGTGACCGTGATCCCCGATGCGCTGAACGACCTCACGGCTGACCTGAACCAGTTGGTGCCCACTGACCCTGCCCTGAACGACATGTTTGGCTTGGCAGTGGCAACCGACAGGGAGTGGGCCTTTATCGGGGCTCCACATGATGACGATCAGGGTTCTGCCTCAGGTTCCGTCTATGTCTATAAGCTTAATCCTGACAGCACCTGGACCTTCTTTCAGAAGATCGCACTCAGTAACGGCTCTAAGGACGATTATTTCGGACACGCCCTTGATTTCGACGGACAAAGACTGATCGCTGGGGCCCCCGGCAACAGCAGCAGCTCACACGGGAAGGCCGCCATTTTCCAATTCAACGGGAGTTCATGGGTGGAGACACTCCTGATATCCTGTCCATCCACCAAAAACTACTATTTTGGCTGGGCCGTAAGCATTGATCATGGGATCTTATGCATTGGCGCACCTTCCCATACCCAGGCCCTTCCCGGCGCTGCCTGGGTTTACAAGGAGAACGGCGGATCCTGGGCCCTTGAGACCAAGCTGGAAGATGCAAGCGCTTCGCTTCCCGATCGCTTCGGCTACGCAGTGGATATTCAGGGCGATCATGCCATCACAACCCTCTATCACCCTACGGCAACCGACGAAATATGGTTCTGGAAAAAAACCGCTGGAGTGTGGCAAACTGTATCAAAACGCTTTCAGGACAATGCCAGTGGCGTCTCTCTGGACTGCCCCCTGGCCGTATGCGGGGACACCTGGAACAACCGTGTGGTCCTCTATGCCTTTGATGGCAGCCAGTGGCATGTGGATGGCTTTGTCGTTCCTGCCGATGGGAACAGCGGGAACACGAACTTCGGCCAATCGGCGGCCCTGCGGGGCCGTTACCTTCTCGCGGGTAAACCTGGAGACGGCACCCTGGCCCCTTCGGGCGGATCGATGTATCTGTTCAGGAGGAACGATACCGGAGACTGGATCCAATGGAAGAAGTTCACTCCATCCAGTCCCGAAGCCTATGAATACTATGGATGGAGCGTTTCCCTCTCTTCCAGCCATGCCCTGGCGGGAGCCTTTGGGTGGAAGGGCAACAGGGGTAGTGCCTACATGGTTAATGACGTTATCCCACCCTGTGAAAGGGTAAGGGATTGGTGCCACCTTGACCTCTACACAGGGCAACACCTTGCCGATGACTGCGGAGAGCTCAGGCTTGGCGGTGACGGGTGCATGGTTAACCTGTGGCCTGGCTCGGGAGGGTTGTGGTACAGCAGGAACATTGACCTTCTGCCCGGCCTCACCCTGTATGCTGGTTCGGAAGCCACCTTCATTCCTGTCGACTGCTCCCTGTTTTCCCCTGGGCTCAAAATGGGTTGTCCCTGCCCACCGGGAAGCCAGGGCAATACCGATGTGCATCGGTCAACAGCTGAGGTAACCCTCTATCCTAACCCTACCTTCGGAACTTTCACCCTATCCTGGCCCGAGGGGATGGGGCGAGCACAGGTCAGTCTGATGGGACAGGATGGCCGGAAGATCAAGGATTTGGGGGAGTCAGGTACCGGGCAGACCTATAACTTGCCTGCAATAGGAAACGGAGTGTATCTGCTTACGCTCCGGTTTGCAGACACCATCCGGGCCATCCGACTGATCAAGATCTGAGGCTGTTCAGGAAGCGGCCGGTTGAAGCTGGGACAAGAGGGCAATGGCCTCCGATACCGAGGCTGTTTTCCGGAAAGTCAGCGTCAGCCGGCCGTTGTTTTCTTTCATATAGCATTCTGCAGGGCGCGCTTGAACGAAGCGTAGTACGGCGGTGAAGCGATCGGTCTGGAAGTAGGGGGATGCTTCATCCTGAATGAAGAAACCCGTCATCTTACCCCCTTTGAGCACCAGCTTTTCCATGCCGGCCTCGCGGGCGAGCCATCGCATGCGGATGGAGTCCACCAGGTCAGATGTCGCTGCAGGCAAAGGGCCGAAACGATCGGCCAGGCGATCAGCGAAGGCCACCAGGCTTTGCTCATCCTCAATACTATCCAGCTCTTTGTACAGACTGAGGCGTTCGGCAATGTGAGCGACGTAATCATCGGGGATGAGCAACTCCAGGTCCGTCTCGATTACGCAATCTTTGACAAAATCTTCCTGACCCTCTTCCCTGAAATACTCCTTATAATCCCCTTGCTTCAGCTCCTGTATGGCCTCATCCAGGATCTTCTGATACATTTCATAGCCAATTTCAGAGATAAAACCGCTCTGTTCGGCTCCCAGGATATTCCCTGCCCCGCGGATATCCAGGTCGCGCATGGCGATGTTGAAGCCGCTCCCCAGGTCGGAAAACTCTTCGATGGCCTTGAGGCGCTTGCGTGCTTCTGTTGACAAAATGGAAAGGGGAGGCGCCAGCAGGTAACAGAACGCCTTGCGGTTCGAACGTCCGACCCGGCCCCTGAGCTGGTGCAGATCACTCAGGCCATAGTTCTGTGCATCGTTGATGATGATCGTATTGACATTGGGGATATCCAGGCCTGATTCGACTATGGTGGTAGAAACAAGGACGTCATACTCACCATCGATGAAGTCCAGCATGGTCCTTTCAAGCTCCTTGCCATCCATCTGCCCATGCGCCACAGCAACGGAGGTGCCTGGCACAAATTTCCGCAGCATGTCGCTAACCTCCCGAATGTTCTGGATCCGGTTATGAATGAAGAAGACTTGTCCACTTCTGGACAGTTCGTATTGTATGGCATCGGTGATCACTTCTGCCCCGAAGGCCCTCAATTCGGTCTGTACCGGCTGACGGTTGGGCGGAGGAGTGTTGATCACGCTGAGGTCGCGGGCGCCCATCAGCGAGAACTGGAGGGTACGCGGGATAGGCGTGGCTGTTAAGGTCAGGGTATCCACATTTACCCTGATCTTCTTGAGCTTTTCCTTGGCAGACACCCCGAACTTCTGCTCTTCATCCACCACCAGCAGGCCCAGATCCTTAAACACTACATCCTGGCTCAACAGGCGATGGGTGCCGATCAGGATGTCAATCTTGCCGTCCCTGAGCCTGGCCAGGGTCTCACGCTGCTGATGGGCAGGCTTAAAACGGTTGAGGTAGTCCACCGTAACGGGAAAATCCCTGAGCCGGTCCCTGAATGTTTTGAAATGCTGTAGGGCAAGGATGGTTGTAGGGACCAGCACCCCTACCTGTTTTCCATCGGTAACGGCTTTGAAGGCCGCTCTTATGGCGACCTCGGTCTTCCCAAACCCCACATCGCCACAAACCAGTCGGTCCATAGGGAAACCGGCCTCCATGTCCTTTTTCACATCTGCTGTCGCCTTGAATTGGTCCGGGGTATCCTCATAGATGAAGGACGCCTCGAGCTCATGTTGCAGGTAGGAATCAGGGGTGAAGGAAAATCCTTCTGAGGCCCTGCGCTCAGCATACAGACGGATGAGATCCCTGGCGATGTCTTTGACCCTTTGCTTGGTCTTGTTCTTGAGCTTTTTCCAGGCGCCGGAGCCAAGCTTATCGAGCGCGGGTTCCGATCCTTCCTTTCCGATATACTTCGAGATGCGGTGCAGAGAATGAATGCTGACGTAAAGCAGATCGTTGTTCTGATACACGATACGGATCGCTTCCTGCCATCGTCCGCTATTCTCTATCTTCTCCAGTCCATCAAAGCGCCCCACGCCGTGATCGATGTGGGTAATGTAGTCGCCCGGCTGGAGGTTGCTCAACTCTTTGATGGAAAGGGCTTCTTTGCTGTGATAGGAGTCCCTCAGGCGGAACCTGTGATAGCGGTCGAAGATCTGGTGGTCGGTAAAACATGCCAGCCCAAGATCACGATCGGTGAAGCCTTCGTGCACAGCGGAGGGGATTACCGAGAAGCTATACCCGCCTTCTTCTCCTTTGCGGGCGCTCACGTCATCAACGATGGCGTAGATCCTTTCAACTTGTCTGGGATTATCGGTGAAGATGAGGTTCTCCACGCCTTCCCTGGTATTGGTATTGAGGTGAGCCAGGAGAAGATCGAAATTCTTGTTGAAGGAGGGCTGAGGCTCCTGGTTCAGCCGGATCTCCTTCCCGGTACTGCTGTGGTGGGCGAACTCGATGACAGGATTGTTCTGAAGGGCTTTGATCAGGGCCTGTCCGGGCATGAAATCGAGGCATACCTTTTCAGGGACGACGTCTGTCGGAGGGATGTCGTCCCTCTGCAGCAACTGACTGCATATCGTTTCAAATACAGCCGTCATCCTCTCCGCAATAAACTGCTCTCCATGCACCCACCAGATCGCCAGACTTCCGACGGCCTCCGGGACAGGTACCTTGCGCTGCCCTTCACCTCTTCCTTCCACATCAGGCAAGAGAGAGATGCTCGCAAGCCGATCTCTCGAGAGCTGGCTTGCGGGATCGAACGACCTCAACGACTCGATATGACTGCCTGAAAACTCGATCCGGAAAGGGTACTCCGCCGCATAGGAGAATACATCGATGATCCCGCCACGTAAGGCGAACTGACCGGGTTCAACCACGAAATCGGCCCGCTCGAACCCATGCTCAAAAAGCAGATCGGCCACGAAATCCAGGTCCACCGCTTCCCCGTTTCGTAACGCCAGCGTCTGCCCGCGTATCTCTTCCCTCCCGATCACCTTCTCGACCAGGGCTTCAGGATAGGTGACGATTAGCGAGCGTCCACGATCCGACCCAATGCGGTTCAGTACCTCTGTACGCTGAAGGACCTGATCACTATCGCGCTGCCCAGCGGTGAAGTTCCGCCGATAGGAGGCGGGAAAATACAGTACTCTTTTCTTGTTCAAGTCTTTGCGACTCTCATCGAAAAGACTCTCCACATCATTGTAAAAATAGGCCGCCGCCTCCTGGTCCGGGAGTATGAACCAATGATCTGCCGATGACCTGAGATAGGAAGAAGCAGCTACCAGCGCCAGTGAAGACCCCATGTGCCCGGTCAGACGGCAATGGAACTTTTCCCCTTGTTCCATCTGCAGAAACAGTTCCTGAAACTTAGGATGCCTGGCAAAGCGGCTGATCAGCTCTTTCTTGTCCAATGCCCAACGCTATTCGAGTGGATAACGAATGCCCCGTTGATCACAGGATCAGAACTGTTCATCATGACCAGCGTCAGCCTGCATCATGCCCTCGGCTGTCTCTACCATCGACTGCGTTCCGGTGAACAAGGGCGATCGCTGGTGCAGCTCGTAAGGCTTGATATCAAGGATACGCCGGAAACCGTCCGAAGCCTTTCCGCCAGCTTGTTCGGCAAGAAAAGCTATTGGGTTGCACTCATAAAGGAGGCGAAGCTTGCCGGAGGGCTGCTTGAGGGTTCCAGGATAAATGTATATGCCGCCACGGATGAGGTTTCTGTGAAAATCAGCAACCAGGCTTCCGATATAGCGCGTGGTATAGGGCCTGCGTGTTGGCGGGTCGTCCTGCTGACAATACTTGATATACTCCTTCACCCCTTCGGGGAAATAGATGTAATTGGCTTCATTGATGGAATATATGTTCCCGCCTTCGGGAATGCGCATCTGTGGATGGGAGAGCAGGAAGAGCCCCACGGAAGGGTCCAGGGTGAACCCGTTCACTCCGGTCCCGGTAGTGTATACCAGCATCGTTGAGGAACCGTAAATGATATAGCCGGCGGCAACCTGACGGTTCCCCGGCTGCATGAGGTCTTCCATGCATGCAGGGCCATCCTGGCTTATCCTGCGGTAGATAGAGAAAATGGTGCCTATGCTTACGTTGACCTCAATATTGGAGGAACCATCCAGGGGATCCATGGCCACCACGTATTTGGCCTTACGGGAGATCTCATTGTCGAAAATGATCAGCCCCTCTTCTTCCTCGGAGGCGATAGCCGCACACTGACCACCGTTTCTTAAGGCTGCCTTGAAGTGCTCGTTGGCAAATACATCCAGCTTCTTTTGTTCTTCTCCCTGCACATTCATATCCCCGGCCGAGCCCAGGATATTCCCCAGACCTGCTTTGTTGATTTCCCGGTTTACGATCTTCGCCGCGATCCCAATATCATTGAGCAGACGGGTGAAATCCCCCGATGCATAAGGGAACTCCGACTGCCGCTGGATGATGAACTCAGTTAATGTCTTCATACCTTTGTCGTTCTGACGCCAAATATCGGTTTTTGTAACGGACAACAACACCCTTCTTACAGGGTTAAAGCTTAACAGGGATAAGCATGATCAAGGTCTATAAGTTCGGGGGTGCATCAGTGAGGGACGACGTCTCTTTCCGGCAGGTAGAACGCATCATCCGCGACGCATCTTCCTCTCCCCTGGTTATCGTGCTCTCAGCTATGGGGAAAACAACCAATGCCCTTGAGCTGGTCGCATCCGCGGCACATAACGAAGCGGACTATTCCGAAACATTACAGGGGCTTCGCACTTACCACCTGAATATTCTTAATGCCCTGTTTCCCAGACAGAATGAGGTCTTCGCCCAATTTGAACAGGCTATAGTATCGCTGCATGCAACGCTCAACACCTCCCGGGAACTACCCTACGCTGCGTTTTACGATCGTGTGGTCAGTTACGGGGAAAAGATTTCCACCCTCATCCTTCACCAATATCTTGCCCATAGAGGACTGCCAAACACCTTGCTTGATGCGGCCCAACTCGTAGTCACCGATGGGCCATTCCGCAAGGCGGTCGTTGATTGGGAGGTGACGAAACGGAATATCCTGAACTGCATTGAGCCTGCCCAGCTTGCCCTTTGGGTCGTCGCTGGCTTCATCGGATCAGATAAGCAGGGCCATACGGTCACCCTCGGCAGGGAAGGTTCTGACTTCTCCGCCGCAATCTTTGCATCAGCTCTGGATGCCAGTGAATTAACTATATGGAAGGATGTGCCTGGAGTCCTCAATGTAGACCCGAATGAGCTGAAGGCTGGCGTCAAGTTCGATAAAATGCCCTATAATGAGGCGGTAGAATTATCCTTCTATGGTGCGAAGGTTATACACCCCAACACCATCAAGCCACTGGAAAACAGAAACATCCCTTTATTTGTCAGGCCATTTTCCGACCCAGCCGCCAGGGGCACCTTGATATCCTCAGACCCTGAACTGCACCCCCTGGCCTGCTCCATCATCCGTAAAAAGGACCAAATCCTGCTTACACTCATCCCCAAGGATATGTCCTTTATCTCTGAGGGACACGTCCATTCCATCATGGGGGCGCTGTGCGACCTGGGATTGCATATCAACCTGATGCAGTCGTCAGCTTTACACTTCTCCCTTTGTCTGGACAACGGCACCGGGATTGTGGACGGACTTGGGGAGAGGCTTGGACCTACCTTCCATATTCGTTATAATGAGCATCTTACATTGCTCACCCTCCGTCGCTTTTCAGAGGAGGACATCCAGCTGCATACCCGGGGGCAGGAGGTGGTGATGGAGCAGAGATCGCGGATTATGTACCAGGCTGTTCTCAAGGATTAGATGAGGGACGACGTCTGTCTTGGGACGACGTCCCAAAAAAAACCGGCAGGGACGTCGTCCCTGCCGGCAGTATTTTATCCAACACCCAATTACCTGGTTATGATCAGCACCTCGGAGCGCTCCGATACCTGGCCGCTCCTGTCCTGCACACGCAACAGGTACTTACCTGCGGCAAGGTGCCTCAGGTCCCTTTTTACCAGGTGGCCTGATGCCCCCGTGCGCTCAACCCATCGATCCATCACTGCCCCGCGGATATCGACCACCTCGATCATAAGTTCAGTCTCGGGATATCCCTCCAGGAACATATTGAGGTCTCCGTTGCCGGGATTTGGATAGAGCCGGATCACAGTTTGTCCCGTTTCCTCCAGGGCCGGAATCATGAATCCGAACCCGGGCATGGCCTTGCCCTGGGCATCCGCTACCTCCGAAGGCTGTACCACACTGATGCCCTGGGCAGCAGGGAGTGTGACGCCAGACTCGAACAGTATACGGAACACTTCGGTGCCGGAATGCACCGTAAACGCTTGCAGGCTGAACCAGGAAATAGTCAGAATGCTGCCCTCCTGATGATAGAGTAGTTCCCCATGCCCGGCTGATGAACTCACCTGCCTGACCCTTAGGCCATCCGGGAGGGAGAGGCTCAAGGAAATTGCGCCCAGCGTGGCAGAGCTGGCCGCAAACAGGGGAAGCCCATCGGTGTACAGCATCTCCTGAAAAACCTCAAGTCCGGCCGTCACCGGAATCATCCCCACCTTGGTCCCTACCGTTCCGAAGGAGCCATCCACATCGCCCATGCAGCTCACGCGCAGATCGGTGGCATAGTTGCCCGCTCCACTGATCTGTACCATTCGCGATTCAGACACCCAGTCCCCGCCAGGGAAGCCAGCGACCAGCCCCACGAAACGACGGCTGATCATCAAGGCATCTGCGGTATTGACATAACCGCTGTTGTCCACATCGGCAGCAGCAGCAAGGAGGGGGTCAAACGACTCGAGCCCGAGAAAATACCGGCACACGTTAAGGGCATCCGTTGCATTGCCCCCGTTCCAGGGTTCCTGAATGCTTCCGGCGTGTACCCCGTATTGTCCGTCTGCAAGGCCCATGACATGGAAACCACCGTCCCCTCCGCTCAATGTTGACTTAAGCGACTTGCCGGTTGCATCAGTGATCAGCACTTCTACGCCGCTGAACACCTGCTGTGGATTGTTGCAATAGGACACTCGGCCGCTGAGTGAGGCGGGTACGATATAAAGGATGAACCGGCCTTCGGCATCAGTGTTCACCGCTGTGAAAGCATATACTGCCGGATTGCCCAGCCTCAGGGTGGTATCCAGTTTCAGGTCTTCAAGATAGAATTCCGTATTCTGGGCGAACGTCTGTGTCTGATCGAGACTTAACACGAAATTACCCCCGCTTCCAGGCTTCAGGAAAATGGGAACACGTACCACTGAATCTGATCCACCAATGGCACTCACTACCAGCGGGTCCACCACCGAGGCATCGCCCCTGAGGTAGAGCTGGGGTGCGCTGGCGTCGGCGCCGAACAGCTTGTAGGCGTCAAGGCCACTGTCGAAGGCGGCTGAAGCAGCCTCCTCCATGCGCACTAGCACCTGATCGTTGTATCCCTGGCCTTCAACGCCAACATAGAGCATATTTGCGGCCTCTGCAGGGAGGGATGCGGCGGTTTTGAACAGCTTCTGGGTGGGCAGCATCCGCGCCTGTTCATTCACCCCGAAACTGCCGGCTCCTGACTTAGCCTTTACAAAGAACCCCTGACCGTGGGGAATCTCCCCGGTGGTGCCCAGGGGAACGCCTATGCCGTTGCCCATATAGGTCCGGTACGACTGGGTCCGGGGATCCCAGAGGTACATCGCGCTTTCCACGGCGTTCTTGTTCCATCCCAGGCTATCCCAGTGAATGGAAGTGGTGAAGGGGTTTCCAACCAGGTTCCATCCGTCATAGGCAGGATTGCCCGTATGCCCTGTATTGGTGACCTCGATGCTGTATGAACCAAGATTGATGTGGCCCCCGAACCATACGACAGTGTCACCCATTGGGGGGTAGACGCTGGAGGACCAGGCGGCGAAACCCTTCATCACCGGCAGGGGGACATCAAGGGGTACAATATAATTGCCCCAGTTGTTGGTGGCCTCGATCCAGGGGAGAAGGTAGAGGGAAAGGTAGGTCTTGGACATGCCGCTATCGATGGGTGCCGAGATGTGGTGCCACATATCAGCTTCCACCCATTGCTCGATATAGGCTGTGGCATCCCCGCGGAAGCCCTTTTTCGGGTAGAACGCTCCGGTGCCCAGGCTATCAGCATAGATGCACAGGGCATATTTCCCATCCATATAAACGGTATCGAATGTCGTAAGTGTACCCTGGGGCTTGATTACTACCAGGGCATCGCGTTCCACGATCAGCCCGTTGGCCTCGGCATTGCCCACAATGCGGGGATAACGTGGGCGGCCGGCTGGCACAAGCCCGCCCTTCCTCCGGTTGGGTACCCCATTGGTCCAGTCGCCTTCATGGAACCAATCCTCGGAATGGTCCCCGGTCCATATCGTCCCCATTTCGCCATTGAACTCGAAGTTCATCATGCGGCCATACTCAGCCCCATCCTCGTTGGTGTACTCGATGAGCAGGGTGGTCTTGCCGTTGATTTCCGGATTGAAGGCGGGATCGAAGATCCAGGGGTTATTGATGGAGATGTCGATGGTCACCATGTTTATGCCTCCGAAGCCGCTGGGCAACTCCACATGTTCCAGCTGGTACTGGTTCAGGCTGTCGCGTATAAACACCGTGATCGAACCATACCCATCCGCGTTGAAGGAGATGTTGAGGGATTTGAGCTCCCCGAAATCGATGGGGGGCGATTCGATCCAGCTTCCCAGGGTGTTGTAGTCACTGAACTTGAGCCCAAGGAAATCATTGTTGGGTTGGTACATCGGGCTGGGATCCGACACCTGTCCGATCTGGAACCCGGCCCATCCGTCGGCAAGGGCATCGGGCCATGATTCCCCAAAGGCCCCGTTGAAGGCATAGTCATGCAGTACCGTGTCCACCAGCTGCCCTACCCCCTGGATATTCATGGGGCTGATTATAAGATGTATAACAGCTGTATCGCAGATATCAAAGAACGGAAGATCATCGCAGATCACGTAGGTGAAGGAATCGGTACCGAAATACCCTGGATCGGGGGTGTAGGTGAAGGATGTTGAGGCAATGTCGTAATTGAGGGTCCCATGGGCAGGATCAATCACCTCCGTGGGGTCGATATTGCCTGGATTCAGGATATAACCAAGGTCATAAAGAAAAGGCAGCAGTCCGATCAAGGCTGAGCCGTTCTCCGGTAAAACAACATAGCCGTCATTGAAGGTGAATCCAGGGGTGAATGAGCTGCAGGGGAAATAGCTGGAGGCCGCCACACAATCGTTGGCCCCGCCCAGCACGGTGAATGCTCCTCCGTTGAACAGTCCTCCTCCGTTCAGGCAGTACTTTTCAAGTACTACCTTGCCGCTCACCTGTGAGTTGGCAATGATGCTTCCCCCGCTGGTCTGCACCGAAATGGCATTCAGGTTGCCTGAAACGCTGCCGCTGTTCAGTTTGAAGAACCCATCCTGCTTGCTTAATACCTCAACCCTGGCATTCTTGCATGAAAGCACGCCAGCGGTGAACTCGAACCCTCCCTTGGTGTTCAGTCCCAGGGAGATGGTAGAGTTGAATATGTACTCGCTCGACTGCTTGCTGGTGAAATCGCGCCCGATAGAAACACAACTGTTGCGGTATTCAGACGTAGCCCCGGTATTCACCATGAAGCGGGCCAGTTCGATGAAGCTGTTGAAAGAATACAGGTTCCCGTAATTGTTGTAAAGGCTGGCATTACCACTCGGTGGGGCCCCGGTATTGTTGAACCCGGCATTGATGAGGCGGAAGTTCGCTGCCGCACCCTCGATATATGTGGAACGACCGGATTGTACGGTGAGTACGGTACGGGTGGTGAGGTCCCCGCGGACTTCAAGCAATCCGTAAATGGTCATATCCTTGCCCAGGTTATAGAACACATCGTGTTCTATGATCACCGTGTCCCCGATTCCGATGGAATAGGGGGCAACCTGGCCGCCAACCCAGGTACCGGGGTGGCTCCAATGGCCGGAAGCGGCGGTGCGGTATTCGGTAGCCCAGGCTCCTGGCGTAAAAGCCAGCATTATACCGATCGTCAGGAACAATATCAGCCCGGAGACGGACCTCCTCACTGACGGACCATGTCCGGCATGCAAGCCCGGGTTCACATGTTCCAGGGAGTAGTTCTTCGATTTCATCGGAACGGAGGTATTAGTTATTCAAAATATTGGTTTACGATACACATGGTAGAAAAGTTCGCACTCCGGACCTTGACAGATCCTCCCGCAAGGGCAAAGCATGGCCAAGGCTTCTGATCTCTGAGCCATACATAAAGGAATACTGTTGCTGCGGCAGCGTTCATCTCAGTCAAGCAGTGGGGCCGAGCTCCAAGGCCCCGATTCATCTATCATCAATCCTTATGGTATTAATAATCAATATTATACCATAAAGAAGTAAGCCAGAGTGCTGGTCTGGCTGTAGTTTAGTACCGCAAGATACTGAAAAGTAACCCTTGCCCGACAAAAAAAGTCAGGGAAAAATGCATGAGGCTCAAAAACTTAACCTGACTACTGCGGGATCACCACCGGGAAGTCGTAGTTGAAGTCGGTATAGCGCGGACGCTGCAGCACCATATTAAGGAAGTGGTCGTAGGCCGGGGTAAAGCGGAATCGCTCGGCATCGTAGTAAAGGTCGGGCAGTGGCTTGTTTCCGATGTCACCCATATCAATGGACGAGGTGTTGAACTCCTCCAGTTCCACATAGTCCACAATCTTCGAAAGCACGGGCATCTGGCCATATTCCTCGCGCAGCAACAGGTCCACCACCTTATCGGCCAGGGTCATGGTAAGCCGGCGGTCATATTTCCGACAGGCTCCGGCGCGGGCGTAATAGCCGCTGATCTGTGCCCTGGCCTCAATGCCGGTGCGGCGGCTGATCTCGGAGGCAATGACCCCGCTGATGCCCCCAAAACGCGGATGCCCGTATTCATCCACCTCGCTGCTGGCATACACCACGTCCAGCTTGTCCTTGGCCTCATCGAACCACCTCACGCCCTCCGATACCGGGATGATCAGGCATTTTTTCGGATGGGAAAGATAGGTCTCCTTCACCAGTTCGAAGAACAGTTCCTTGCGCTCCCTGCTCATGGGCACTTCGGGGATGAGCCCCAGCTGGGCCCCGCCATACATGGCCGTGCCGGTCAGCCATCCGGCATCGCGGCCCATCACCTCAAGCACGATGATGCGCTGGTGGGACTCGGCGGTGGTCTTGAGATTACCCGTGAACTCCGCTATGGCCTTGGCCGCCGAAGGGAAGCCGGGACAGAGGACAGCCTCCGTTTCTTCTCCCTGGTAGGAGTGCATGGTACGTGTACGCAGATCATTGTCGATGGTCTTGGGAAAGCCGATCACGGGGATGCCTTCCGTTTCATAGAGCCGTTTGGCGGCCCCGTTGGTATCGTCGCCGCCGATGGTGACCAGCACATCGATCTTGTACCGCTTGAGGTTCTGCAGTACCTGGGGCACACGGCTCTCCGGGTTCTTTTTCGATGGAAAGGGGTTGGTACGGCTGCTGCCCAGGGCTGTGCCCCCGTACCAGCCATCGTAAGGCTGATGGGTAAGGTCAACGATATCGCCTTCGCCCAGCAGGCCCTTCCAGCCTTTACGGACGCCGTATACCTTGAAGCCCAGCATAGAGGCCCGGTTCCTTACCGACTCAATGCTGGAATTGATGGCCGGGGTGTCTCCGCCCCCCGATAATATCGCCAGGGTCTTGCCCTTGAACAGTTTGTTATCCAGTCGCATTTAGGCTCAGTTTGATGGCGCAAAAATAGCCAGAAGCATCCGAACTTAATGACTTGCTTCAGCATGGATTTCAGGCAACATCCAGGGCCTTGATTTTAGCGGCCAGGACCTGGGCCAGACGGAGCAGGGACTCGTCGGTCCATCCGGCTACATGAGGGCTGAAGATCACGTTATCACGGGCGATGAGGTTGCGGAAGGCCTCCGGAAAATCCTCAAAGCTTAATCCTTCCAGGGAGCGCTTCTCATATTCCAGCACATCCAGGCCCGCCCCAAGTATCCGCCCTTCATCCAGGGCCCAGGCCAGGGCTTCGGAGCTCACCACCGGCCCCCGGGAGGTGTTGATCAGCCAGAACGGACGGTGAAAATGCCGGATATACTCCCGGTCTACCAGAGATCGGGTTTCTTCCGTAAGGGGGACATGCAGGCTCAGGATATCGGCAGTTCGGAATACCTCTTCCATCGGGGCTTCTTCAACCAGAGTACTACCAAAACCATTGCGGTACTTGTCGTACGCGATCACCCTGGCGCCAAATCCTTGCAAACGCTGAGTAAAAGCCCCTCCTGTATTCCCATAGCCAATGATCGCCACGGTCTTCCCGCCGATCTCATGGCCCCGGTTAGCCTCCCTCTTCCATAGCCCGCGTCTTACCTCATCATTACCCCTTGCCAGGTGGTTCATGACCGCCAGCAGCAGTCCCAGGGCATGCTCCCCCACCGCATCTCGGTTGCCCTCCGGGGCGTTGAGGCATTGTATCCCCCGTGCACCGGCCGCTTCCAGGTCAATATTCTCCAGTCCGGAACCCACTCTTGCCACGAACCTCAGGAAGGGCGCCCGCTCCAGCAAGGCGCAGTCAATAGGCAAGCGGCTTCTCACCACCAGGCCGGTGGCCCGGCGGAGCTGCCCGGAAATCTGGTCCAGGCCACCCCTGAAACAGAACACCGTTTCGTAGCCCATGCCCTGCAATGCCTCCGGCAGGAAGGGATGGGTGGTATCCAGAAAACAAACGACTCCCTTACTCATCGCCTGGCGCTGTTTTAGCCTTTCAAAAGTAGGAATTCGCACTGCCACGGCTGACAATGAGGGTTAAAATTCCTCCGCAGCGGCTGTAATGCATACCACACGACACATACGCCTTTCAGCCTCAATATGGTGACATGCACTTGCCCAGACTGAATTATTGCCGTACTTTCGAAAGCCCAAACATTCATTACAAAAAACCTGCCGCCCCGCGTCCTGTTTCCGGCGCAGTGAACTGCAGATCAAGAGCCATGTGGACACGTCTCGTTCGGATCATCCTTAGGCAGCGACTGCTCAATCTTATCGTCCTGGGCCTGCTCACCCTCTTCATGGGCTACCATGCGACCACGGTGAAGCTGAGCTACGAAATGAAGAGCGTGCTTCCCACCGATGATCCGACCAGCATAGATTACCGGGAATTCAGGCAAACCTTTGGAGAGGACGGCAGCGTATATTTTATCGGCATCCGTGACCCCAGGATATTCTCCCTGGAACACTTCAATGCCTGGTACGATCTGATGGAGGACCTGCGCGCCATGGATGGGGTGGAACAGGTGGTATGTATTAATAATGTATACAACCTGGCACGCAACGATTCCACCCGGCGCTTCGACTTTCACAAGGTGGTCAATATCAGACCAGAAAGCCAGCAAGAGGTGGACTCCATCCGCAGGGTGCTCTTCAGTCTGCCCTTCTATGAGGGTCTGCTGTTCAACAAGGAGAGCCAGGCCACGCTGATGATGGTGACCCTGGACAAACAAATGCTTAACACCAGGGAACGCATTCCGCTGGTCTACGCCATCCGCGACAGGGCCCAGCAGTTCTCGGAACAAAGCGGGGTACAGGTCCATCACAGCGGCTTGCCCTATATCCGTACCATGACCTCTAAAAAGGTGCAGGACGAGCTCCAGTTTTTCATGCTCCTGGCCATGATCGTGGCCTCGGCCCTGCTGCTGGCCTTCTTCCGGTCCTTCAAGGCCATGGTCTTTCCCATGGTCATCGTGCTGATCAGTGTCATCTGGGCCTTCGGCATCATCGGACTGCTGGGCTACGAGATCACCCTGCTGACGGGCATCATCCCCCCCCTGCTCATCATTATTGGGGTGGAAAACTGCATCTTCCTGCTGAACAAATACCACCATGAGTTCAGGGCCCACGGGAACAAGGTGAAGGCCCTCTCGCGCGTGGTTCAGCGCGTGGGCAATGCCACCCTGCTCACCAACCTCACCACGGCGGTTGGGTTTGCCACCTTCATCGTCACCGGGAACCCTATCCTGGTAGAGTTCGGTGTGGTTGCCTCCATCAACATCATGATCGTATTCCTGTTGAGCATCTTTCTTATCCCGATCTTCTACAGCTACCTTGATCCCCCGGAGGCCCGGCACACCCGCCACCTGAGCAGTAAGCTCACGGTATACCTGGTCGAAAAAGTAGTGCACCTGGTCAAGTACCGCCGCAACTGGATCTATGGAACTTCGGTAGTTGCCGTAGTGCTCGGGTTTGTCGGGATCACCATGCTCCGGACCACCGGCAATGTGGTGGACGATATCCCCCACAAGGATCCCCTGTACCAGGACTTGTTGTTTTTCGAGAAGGAATTCAAGGGAACCCTGCCCTTCGAGATCATGATCGATACGCGCAAGGCCAGGGGCGTGCAGAGCCTGGCTGTGCTCAAGCGGATGGACCGGCTGCAGGACACGCTCATGACCTACCCTGAGTTTTCCCGCCCCCTTTCGATTACCGAGCTGGTCAAATTCGGGAGACAGGCATTCTACCTGGGTGATCCTGATTCCTATAGCCTGCCATCATCCAACGAGATGAACTTCATGGCCCCCTATCTGCCGAAAGTGGAAACGGGGCGGCGATCACTGCTCCAGAATTTTGTGGACAGCAGCCTCCAGGTAGCGCGCATCAGCGTGCAGATGGCCAATATCGGTACCAATGATATTGAAAGGATACATGACGACCTCCGGCCCAAAGTAGACTCGATCTTCTCCCCTGAAAAATATGATGTCCGGATCACCGGCACCAGCCTGGTCTTCCTCAGGGGGAACGAATACCTTGTGCATAACCTGATGACCAGTTTGCTTTTGGCCATTGTGGTCATCCTGCTGATCATGTCCCTGTTGTTCACTTCCTACAAGATGGTAGGCCTGAGCATGATCCCCAACCTCCTGCCGCAGCTGCTCACCGCCGCCCTGATGGGCTTTGCGGCCATTCCCATCAAGCCATCCACCATCCTCATTTTCAGCATTGCTCTTGGAATTTCGGTAGACAACGCCATCCATTTCCTTTCCCGATACCGCATCGAGCTGCGATACAACAACTGGCAGATCCGCAAGTCGGTGCTGCTGGCCCTGAGGGAAACGAGCTACGGTATGGTGTATTCGTCCATCGTGCTGTTCTTCGGATTTGCCATGTTCACCCTGTCTTCCTTCGGCGGCACGGAAGCCATGGGTTTCCTGGTATCCTTTACCCTGCTGGTGGCGGTGCTCAGCAACCTCCTTCTGCTCCCCTCCCTGCTGCTCACGCTCGACAAACGGGCCACCACCCGTTCTTTCAAGGAGCCCATGCTGGAGATCCTGGACGAGGAGCTGGACATAGAACTTACCGACCTCGAACTGGAGCCCACGGACACCCGCGGCTCGGCATAACCCCCTTCTTCCCATGAAAGGAATCATTCTTGCCGGAGGCGCCGGCACCCGGCTGCACCCGTTGACACTGGCCATGAGCAAACAGATGATGCCGGTGTACGATAAGCCCATGATTTATTATCCCCTTTCCATCCTGCTGATGTCGGGCATACAGGAGATCCTGATCATCTCCACCCCCGATGACCTCCCCGGCTTCCGCCGGCTCCTCGGGAATGGCAAGGGTCTTGGGTGCCAGTTCAGCTACGCTGTGCAGGAAGTGCCCAACGGACTGGCCCAGGCCTTCGTCATTGGGGCGGATTTCATCGGCAAGGATAAGGTGGCCCTGGTGCTGGGTGACAATATCTTCTTCGGAATGGGTCTGGGCAAGCTGCTGCGAGAAAACACCGATCCCGACGGGGGCGTAGTGTTCGCTTACCACGTAAATGACCCGCAGCGATACGGGGTGGTAGAATTTGACCAGGACCTGAGGGCCATCTCCATCGAGGAAAAACCGGCCAACCCCAAGTCCAATTTCGCGGTCCCCGGACTATACTATTACGACAACAGCGTGGTGGAAGTGGCCCGTAACATTAAACCAAGCAAGCGGGGCGAATATGAGATCACTGATGTAAACCGCCACTACCTGGAGCTGGGTAAGCTGAAGGTAGGGATCCTTGGGCGGGGAACGGCCTGGCTGGACACGGGAACCTTTGAAAGCCTGCTGCAGGCATCCCAGTTCGTGCAGGTGATCGAAGCACGTCAGGGACTCAAGATCGGCTGCATTGAGGAAATCGCCTTCCGCATGGGCTATATCGACGGCGAGCAGCTCATTGAGCTCGCCAAACCGCTGCTCAAGAGCGGATACGGGGATTACCTTCTGAAGCTGCTCGACCGTAAAGACTATGCATGATCTGGACCATTACAGCGCCCTGGCCGCAGAGGCCCTGGCGGCCGTTGGGCTGCATGGCCAACCTGATGGCTTGTACGAGCCCGTGCGCTACATCATGGCCCTGGGCGGCAAGCGGCTGCGGCCGGCCATGGCCCTGGCAGCCTGCGAGCTCTGCGGAGGCGACCCGAAGGTAGCCTATGGGCCCGCTGCCGGTTTGGAGCTCTTCCATAACTTCACCCTGCTGCACGATGACATTATGGACGCCGCTCCCATCCGCAGGGGCCAGCCCACCGTGCATGTGCGCTGGGATGCCAATCGCGCCATACTCTCCGGAGATACTATGTTCGCCCTGGCAGGCCGCAGTTTACTGGACACCCCTACCGATGCAATACCCGAACTGCTGAGGCTTTTCTTTGACACTGCCGTCGAAGTGTGCGAAGGACAGCAGATGGACATGGACTTCGAACACAGGGACGACGTCTCTGTTGAGGAGTACCTCGAAATGATCCGGCTGAAGACCGCCGTACTCATTGCTGCCAGCCTAAGGACGGGCGCCCTCGTGGCCCGGGCAGGCGAACCCTTATGCAGGGAACTCTACGCCTTTGGTATTGCTGCAGGAATGGCCTTCCAACTTCAGGACGATTACCTGGACACCTTCGGGGATGAGCGAACGTTTGGAAAGCAGAGCGGGGGCGACATCACTGCCAACAAGAAAACCTTCCTGTATCTTAAGGCACTGGAACTTGCCGAACCCTCCCACAAGGAACGCCTCCTGCAACACTACCAGTCCCAACCCCTGGATCCTTCGGAGAAGATTCTTGAGGTCAGCTCCATCTTCCGCGCCCTGGACATTCCATCCGAGGTGCGTGGACTCATGCAGGACTATCACGAGCAAGCCATGAAACACCTGGCCATGATCGAGGCTGCCCGTGGCCCTTCGCCTGCGCTACAGGAGTTTGCAAGAAAGGTAATGGTGAGGGAACGCTGAGCCCGGCCCGGCATCCCTGGGTTAGAATGTGGCGCAGTATCAGCGCACCACCACGCGCTGCAGCAGGGTCTTTCCCCCCTGATCCATACGCAGGAGGTACAGACCTGCAGGTAAGCCCTGCAGATCGAATTGCTCGCTGTACCTTCCGGGTGCCAACATACTTTTCCTGAACAGCCTCACCTCCTGACCCAGCAGATCCATCAGACCCAGTCTGACCATAGCCGGCCCTTCCAGAGCATAGGCCACCCGCAGGTAATCCCTGGCCGGGTTGGGCCAGAGGCTGAGCGCGCTGGCTGCCTGGAGGTCATCCAGGCCGGCGCCCACCATCGTGATGGTATTGGACGGGCCGGAAGGACAGCCTTCTGCCGAACTCAGGATCACATAGTAATCTCCTGAAGCGGTGGGCGTATAGGTCTGGGCATTTGCTCCGGTAATGGCCCCAGTGGCATTGTACCACTGAAGGTTGCCACCGGTACTGGATACGAGCTGCTGGCCCTGCAGGGCGATCACAGGAGCGGCAGGAGCAGGGTACACGGTCACAGTTACACTGGCAGTGGAGGTACTGGCCCCATCGCTGACCGTAAGGACATAGGTTGTGGTGGACGCAGGTGTGGCCAGGGGGTTGGCAAGGGCGTGATCGCTCAGTCCGGAAGCCGGAGCCCAGCTGTAGGTCACTGCTCCTGCACTACCATTCACAAAACTGCTGAGCTGGGCACTGCCCCCTTCGCAATAGGATGAGGGGACCGCAACGGCCGTAACGCTCAGGGGCGCGGAACCCATGTTCACCGGAGGGAAGGTGATATAGTCGAGCCAGGCACAGTCGCTGCCGCTGGCCACCATATAATCCTTGGCATACTCCCATTTGAAGGTATGCAGTCCCGGGCTCACGGCATAGCTCACCTTACCCCAGGGCACTTCACCGGCCCATTCGTCCTTCTTATCCCCATCGATCCAGAAGGAGAAGAAGTCGTATCCATCCTCAGAAGAAACCTTACGGTAGAAGGAGAGGGTATCCTGTGCCAGTACGTTCAGGGTGATCTCCAGGTGGGAGGCGGCATTATGCCCTATGACCCCGCTCCGGGCACAGTAGTTCCCTTCGTATGGCAGGGTCTGGACCGTCTGCCAGTTGGCATTGCCTCCGAAACTCCAGGCAAAGCGGCTGAAGTCTCCGGTCTCAAAATCTTCACTGACCTCGCCGATGGTAAGATAGTATACCCGGTTGGCGGTATAATTGCCGCTCTGCACCCCGGAGTGCAGGGCTATGCTGCTGCCCAGCTGCAGTGCGGTGTCGACTTGCAGGCTGAACGTCACATACTGCCCGGAACCAGCCCCCAGGGTCCCGAGGTTCTTGCTCAGGCTATCCACCATAAGCAGGGGGTTGGTGCTGACCAGCATCAGCTGGGACCCCTGCGCGTCGCTGTGCCCGTTGTTATGCACAGGGACTGTGAAAACTACGGTCTCCCCTGGCTCGGCGATGCCGTTCCCATTGCCCCCAGCCTGGTCGTTCAAGGTGGCATCACCCAGGTGCAGCGCCGGCGCATTGACGTTCATCATCAGGGTGCTGGCCCAGGTATTGCCGGATGAGTCGGCCGCATTCAGGGTGAACTGTACCTGATGCTGATCGGGGATGACATTGGAAATGCTGAGGTTGAAGGCCTGCTGCAGGGCGGTGGTATCCCCGGCGGGGATGTCGCCCCAGCTGTGGAGCCCTGTATTGATCGTCACCAGGGGGTCATTGGTGCTGAGGCTGGCACTCACCTGGCCGGCAGTGGCCACCCCGAGATTGGTCAGGGCTACCTGCAGGTCCAGGGTTTCCCCGAAATCTGCCAGACCGTTCTGGTTGCCTGTCGGATCGCTGACCACATATTGATTGTGGATCACATAAGGTCCAACAGCCGGGATTACCGGTATCAGGCTGGTGAGCGGAATAAGGTTGTATCCTGAGATCACCAGGACCAGGGTATCCAGGCCCGTCAGGGCGGGAAAGTTCAGGGTGACCATCCCTCCGGAAATGGGCTGGGAAGCGATGATCTGCCCGTTGAGGGTAAGGGTGGCCAGGGCCCCGTTCACTGGGGAGATCACCTGAAGCTGGCTCGAACCCAGCAATACATTGGGCTGGAAGCTGGCCGTCAGGACCATGGGCGTATCGGTCCTGACCATAAGGGACGGATCCCCGAAAAGGTTCCAGGTGTCAGTCATCTCATCCCCACCGCTGCCGTAGCTGTCGTTCATTTTCATGCATCCGTTCATGGAGAGGCCGCCGAAAGTCCGCCTGATATTGGAAGCATAGCTTTCCACCAGGATATCCACCATCTCATCCTGGGCTTCCATAGGAGGGTTCCAGCTCTGGTTGATGGTTGACATCAGGGCGGCTACGGCGCCCTTGGGCTGCTCCAGGTCACGGGCCCTGAGCCAGGCCTCCGCGAAACAGGTATTGCCCACGAAATTGCCGTTCACACAGGCCACCGCCCAGATGAAGGGCAGCATGCCCCCGTTGGTGAGGGTGTTGACGTTGGCATTGGAAAAGCCCGAGGTGCCCCAGGAGGTATTGCTCCCGTGACCGGTGTACAGGATAACACCTGCCCCCCCGTTGATACCGGTAGCTACCTGGGCAGCGCTGGGATTTCCGGCGGCATCGTTGCCGCCCTGGGAGCCTTCAAAATATTCCAGGTTCCCGTTATAGGTGTATCCCAGCAGATCGGTCTGCATATTGCGGACATGCTGGTAGTCCATTTCGTTGTCGTCACCCGGACCCTCATTGGAGGCTACCCCGATGCTGTTGCTGAAGAAGGTTTGACTCGTATTGGCATCCCGCTCATAAGCGATGGTGCGCCTCACCTGCGTCTGCACATCCTCGGCGGTCTCGGCGGAAAACCGGCCCACAAACAGCTCCGGGTAGTGGTCATTGCCACTGATGTATCCGTAGGCATTGTCGCTATGCCCCGAGGTCAGCACCATGGTTGGCACCTGGGCTGCATCGCCTACCAGCAATACGAAGGTCAAGCCGTTGGTGGCATAGTAACTGCTGATGTAGTTCTTGATGGCCGTGCTGGTGGTGCCGATGGTGGACACGTTCACGATCTGCGTGGGGATGCCGCTCTGGTTCTTCCATTCCACCAGGGGCATCATGTCGTTCATAAAGGGACCGTGGCAGATGACTAGCATCTTTCCCTGGTCGCTGAGCGGGGTATACTTGCTGTCGGAATAATTGAGGAAGTGGCTGCGGTATACCTCCCTGAACTCCCGGCTGAGCGCGGAGGTCGCCGGAGCAGTATGCGTGTTGTATCCAGGCTGACCGGTAGAGTAAATCTCGACCTCCATGCTGTGGATTACCCGAAGGGTATGCGTAAGAGGATCGTACTGAAACGGGTATACAACCAGGGCCTGCCCCCTCACATCGCGAAGGATATAGGGCTCCCTGAGTGAAGCCAGGCTGCCCGGAAAGAAGCCGCCCTTCTGATAAGGCTCCCCGTATACATAGGCCACCGTGGAGGGGTCGATATCCCGGGTAAGGTTCCCTTTGGAAGGCGCGATCAGGATACCAGGGATATCGGTGTACTGCTTGGAGATAACCCTAACCCCCATTTCATCCTGGTCCGGGATGGTAAGGGAAGCCGTGACCTTGGGCAGGTCAGGTGCACCTGCTTCCAGCAAAGGAGTGGCCCCATCCAGCCGAATACTGTATGCCGGACCCTTGGGAGTCGGCACCTGGTCCTTGTAAAAGCCCCCGACTTCCACCCTGACGATGGTGGACTGGGGGGTGGACGACACCAGGATCACATGGACTGGCTGGGATTTGGCGGACCCTGTGGATACCCACTGGGCGTTGGCTCCGCTGAGCAGGGCCACCAGGCCGGAAATGAGCAAAATGAGGCTTTTATACATGGTTGCAGGTTCAATCGCGTATTACAAAGGTAGGAATATTCCGATGCCCGGGGAGGATTCAATACTAAGCACTGATCATCAACATAATATCGTACCTTTAAGGTAGAAACACAAGCGAATATGCATCGCGAAGGCACATTCCTCCTGGCAGCCAGGATCGTGGGCATACCGGTCACTGCCCTGATGCTGATATTCTATGGCGGCTATCTCATAGGCCATGTGGCAGAAACCGGGTGGAAGGGGGCTGGCCTGCCTCACGACTTGCTCCATTGGTACGACGATCCCACAGGGTTTTTCCTCACCTATCTTGTCTTTTATACCATCGCATGGATCAGGGTATTGCCCGGTGCCCTGGGCATCCTCGGGATCAGTATGATCCTGGCATGGATCAATCGTGACAATGCGGGGTTTCTTATTCAGGCCGGTCTCAGCAGCCTCATCGGCGGCCTGTATCTTCTTCATTACTTATTCAATAAGAAGAAAAAGGTGTAGCGGTCCATGGTTTGCTGCACCTGCCAATATTCCCGGGACCGCATCGATCCGGCACACCCCTGAACCCCTGCAGGTCCGAAATCGCCAGGCGTATGCCGGGAAATGTTGTAAGGTGTTATCTTGCACCGCATCATAATCCCATACCTTATGAAACAGTATAACCATAGCACCAAAAACCTTGGCAAAGGGGTTGCCATTGGAATCGCGGTGGGCGCCCTTGGCGGGAGCCTGATCGGATGGGCCACCCGTGATCTGGCCCTGGGCTTGTCGCTGGGAATTGGGGCAGGTATGGCCCTGGGCGTATCTCTGGGCCTGGTGCTGAAAAAATGAACCTGATCAACAAAAACCGACATATAACCATCATTACCATGACCACAGCAAATATTTACCTCAACTTCAACGGCACCTGCGAGGAAGCCTTTAATTTCTACCGTTCGGTCTTTGGCGGGGACTTCTCCTATCTGGGACGGTTTGGCGACATGCCCCCTATGGAAGGGGTGAGCATGGACGAGACCATGGCGCGAAGGATCATGCATGTTGCCCTCCCCATGGGTGGGGACACCCTGTTGATGGGCAGTGACCTGGGCAATCCCGAACAGGAGGCATGCTTTGTACAGGGCACCAATTTCTCTGTTATGCTTAGCCCCGGCAGCCGGGAGGAGGCGGACCGCCTGCACCATGCACTTTCCTTAGGCGGCCTGGTGACCATGCCCATGGCCATGATGTTTTGGGGAGATTATTTCGGTACCCTCACCGACCGTTTCGGGATTCAGTGGATGATCAGCTTTGCTGCCGGTCTGCCTGACCACTCCTGAGGCTTGCCCTGGCAAGTGCAGCGCATGGCTGCCTGGCAACAACCATCAAGGGGTTTTGACTAACGGCTCAGGTAGAAACGCCGGTTTTCCCCTTCCTTCAGCCGCAGGGTAGGCAGCCAGCTGGCCACCAGGCCGATGGCCCCAACAGTGACCAGCACCACCAGGAAATCCCGGAAGGCCATCTTCACCGGATAGGCATCCACCACAAAGGAACCTTCCGTTCCCCCCAGCCGGATGAGACCGAACTGCTGCTGCAGCCAGCAGAGTATGGCACCTGCGAGCAGTCCGGCCAGGGCTCCGGCCAGGGTAAGCATCACCCCCTGGCCCAGAAAGATCCCCCGGAGGAGGGCGCGGTTTGCCCCCAAACTCCATAGCACGGCCAGGTCCTTTCGCTTGTCTATCACCAGCATCGATACAGACCCTACCATATTGAAAGCGGCGATAATGACGATGAAGGTCAGGATAAAAAAAATGGCCCAGCGCTCCGTACGCATGATGCGGTATAAGGTCTCCTGCTGTTCCATCCTGTCTCTCACCCTGAAGCTTTCTCCGGCCAGTGCCTGCATGGATGCTTTGACTTCCTCCTCGTCCGTTCCTTCTGACAGCCGGACCTCAATGGAGGTCACTTCGCGTTCATAATTCAACAGCCGCCGCATCAGCTCCAGGGACACCAGCGCATAACGGGTATCAAATTCCTGCTGCACGGAGAACACCCCGGCGGGGAAGACCAGTTCCCGGTTGAAGGCATCCAGGGGATTGGCGGAGTAGCCCTTACCCCTGCGCGGGATGTAGATCTCAGCCGGGCTCATGCGGTCGCGGATGTTCATCTCCAGGAACCAGGCCACGCCGGCACCCACCACCACCTGCTCTACCTCGCCCTCGCGCAACCTGAACTCCCCGTCGAGCAGGAGGGTATCCAGGGGACTGCTGCGGACATAGGATTCGTCCACCCCCTTGAGGGTCACGATATGCTGATGGCCCCGGTACCGCATCAGGGCGTTTTCCTCGATCACCCGGGCAAAACTGACCACACCCGGCAAGCGCTGCATCTGGTCTTCAGGAAGGGTGTAGGGGTCGAAGGTCTTGCCCTGCACCGGGGTGATCTCCAGGTCGGGATCGAAGGTGTTCATCAGGCCGATCACCAAGTGCTCGAAGCCGTTGAAAACCGAGAGCACCACAATCAGGGCCATCGTCCCAACAGCAATGCCGGCCAGCGAGACCCAGGAGATGATATTGATCACCTGGTGGCTCTTACGCGACAGGATATAGCGGCGCGCTATGAAGAACGGGAGGTTCACGGCAGGATCAATGGTCCAGCAGGCGGTCGATATTCTCGATATAGTCCAGGGAATCGTCCTGGTGGAACTCCAGCTCCGGGATGATCCTGAGTTGCTGACGTGTACGTTGCGCCAGCTTGTGACGGATCTCCCGCGAATGGCTGCGGATATGGCTCAGCTCCGCGGCCTTGTCGGCCACCCCGAAAATGCTCAGATGTACCCTGGCCAGACCGAGATCGGGGGTGATCTTTACCCTGGTCACCGTGACCATGGCGCGGGACAGGGCGGGCCCTTCCTGCTGGAAGATGCTGCCGAGTTCCCGCTGGAGCAGGCGGTTAACCTTTTGCTGGCGTGTCGTTTCCATAAGAGGCAAAGGTACGCAATCCGCCATGGAACACCCCTTCCGCAGGGGCCAATTTCCCTATCTTTGCCATGATGTGGTTCTGGAAGATCATTTTCAGGCTGGTTGGGCCCTATACCCACTACGCCCTGCTGTCCGCGATGTTCAGCCTGCTGTCCGTGGTGTTCAGCCTGTTCTCCCTTACCATGCTCATCCCTTTTCTCGACCTCCTCTTCCGCCAGGATATCCCGCTGATGGTGCGGCCAGAGGCCGGCCTGAGCCCGGAAGCCCTCAATGAATGGTCGCGGTACTACCTGTCAGGGATCATCCAGCAACAGGGCAGGGAAGGTGCCCTCATGATAGTGTCTGGGGCAGTGGTTATCCTGTTCTTTTTCAAGAACTTGTTCCGATACATGGCCAACTACTTCATGTCGCCGCTTCGCAACAAGGTGGTAATGGACCTCAGGAACGCCATGTACACCCGGGTGCTCATACTTCCGCTCTCCTGGTTCAGTGAGCGCCGCAGTGGAGATATCATGTCCAGGATCTCGGGCGATGTACAGGAGGTGGAGTGGTCGGTGATGAGCTTTCTGATCATGATGCTGCGCCAGCCCATCGCACTGCTCATCTTTACCACAGCCCTGTTACTGATCAGCCCTTCGCTCACCCTCTTCGCCCTTATTATCATCCCCCTGGCAGGCTATGTGATCAGCCTCTCGGGAAAATGGCTCAACCGACTGGCCCTGCAAGGCCAGCAGCAGCTGGGCCGGGTGGCTTCGATGATCGAAGAGACCCTGGGGGGCATACGCATCATCAAGGCTTTCAATGCCATAGGCTCCACCGACCAGCGTTTCCGGGCCATGAACCATGACCTGGCCCGGCTGCAGACCCGCATATACCGTCAGCGCGATCTTGGGGTACCGCTCACCGAGGTGTTGGCCGTGCTGGCCATGGTATCCGTCATCTGGTTCGGGGGCCAGCAGGTCCTGCGGCCCGAAAGCCCGCTCGATGCCAGGGTCTTCATGCTGTACATCGCGGTGTTCTCCCAGGTCATCCCTCCCGCCAAATCCCTGGTCTCGGCATGGTATAACGTGCGCAAGGGGGCTGCCTCCATGCAGCGGATACAGGAAGTGCTCGATGCGCCGGAGCTCATCACCGAATCACCCCAGGCCCTCAGCGTCCCTGGCTTCCGTGAGGAGATCCGCATGGAGGGCTTGCGGTTCAGCTATGGAGACCAGGAAGTGCTGCGGGGCATCAACCTTGCTTTCCGCAAGGGCACCTCCACGGCCATTGTCGGGACCTCAGGCAGCGGTAAAACCACCCTGCTCAACCTCATCCCGCGCTTCTACGACATCACTGGCGGCAGCCTGACCATTGACGGAAGGGATATCCGGATGCTCCGGATCGATCAGCTGCGGGCGCTGATGGGACTCGTCAGCCAGGAAACCATCTTGTTCAATGATACGGTAAGGGAGAATATCTCCTTTGGTATGAAGCAGGCCAGTGAAGAGGAGATACGAACGGCTGCCAGGCTGGCCGGCGCCGAGGGTTTCATCATGGAACTGCCCCAGGCTTTTGACACCGTGATCGGCGATCGTGGCCTGCGGCTGAGCGGGGGGCAACGGCAGCGCCTGGCCCTGGCCCGGGCCATCCTCCGTAACCCGCCCATTCTCCTGCTCGACGAGGCCACCTCAGCCCTGGATAACCAATCGGAACGCGAAGTGCAGGAGGCCCTTCGGATAGTCATGAAAGACCGCACCAGCATCATCGTGGCACACCGGCTTTCTACCATCAGCGGAGCCGACCATATCGTCGTCCTTGAGGCCGGGGAGATCGCCGAACAGGGCACCCACCAGGAATTGCTGTCGAAACAAGGTGCATACCACCGGCTGTGGCAGATGCAGCAGTCGGAACACATACCAGACCCCCATGCATAGCCCCACTCCACCAATGCTCTCCCCGGACCCCGGGGCCGTCAGGGAACGCGCGCTGAAGATGCACGACCGCCTCATCGACTGGCGCCGCCACCTCCATCGCCACCCGGAACTCTCCGAACAGGAATTCCAGACATCTGCCTTCATTCAGGAGGTCCTTACCTCCCTGGGCATCCCCTTCACTGCCGGTGTTGCCGATACCGGGGTGGTCGGACTTATCGAAGGAATGATGCCCGGCCAGGGCTGCGTAGCCTTAAGGGCCGATATGGATGCCCTCCCGATCGCGGAGGCCAATGCCGTGGACTACCGCAGCCAGAACCCCGGGGTGATGCATGCCTGCGGACACGACGCCCACACCGCCTCCCTGCTGGGGGCCGCAGCCCTGCTGCAGGAGATGCGCGCCGGGTTCGGCGGAACGGTCAAGCTCCTCTTCCAGCCTTCCGAAGAACAATATCCGGGGGGAGCCATCCGCATGATCCGTGAAGGCGTCCTTGAGGATCCCAACCCTGCCTTCATCTTCGGGCAGCACGTGCTCCCTACCCTGGATACCGGTAAGGTCGGCTTCCACCCCGGGCCGGCCATGGCCTCCACCGATGAAGTACACCTCACGGTGATCGGGCGTGGCGGGCACGGGGCCACACCCGAGCTGGTGACCGATCCGGTTACCGCCGCCGCACACATCCTCATCGCCCTGCAACAGGTGGTCAGCCGCAAAGCCAACCCCCTTCTGCCCACCGTACTCAGTTTCGGGAGGGTCATCGCCGATGGGAGAACCAACATCATCCCCGACCAGGTGGAGATGCATGGCATCCTGCGCACTTTCGACGAGACCTGGCGCACCCAGGCCCGCGAGCACATCACCCGGATCGCCCAGCAAACGGCCGCAGCCTTCGGAACGACATGCGAGGTGTTCATCGACCCCGGATATCCCTTCCTGGTCAATGACCCCACACTCACCCTCGAAGCAATGGAGTGGGCCAGGGAGTATCTGGGGACTGCACAGGTGGAGGAGATTCCGGCACGCATGACCTCTGAAGACTTCGCCTATTTTTCCCAGCAGCGCCCATCCTGCTTCTACCGGCTGGGCGTACGCAACGAAGCACGGGGCATTGCTTCCAACCTGCATACCCCCACCTTCGATATCGATGAACAGTCCCTTGCAACAGGAGCCGGCCTGATGGCGTTTATCACCCTGAAGGCCCTGGAAAAGCTCCAGGAAAGCCAATGAAATTATCAACCTAAAATAAACTATCATGCACCGCATCATCTTGATCATCGCGTTGTTCCTCGGCCTTGGACTGACCGCCGGGGCTCAGGAATACGAAACCGGCATCGGTCTCCGGGGAGGACTCGCCAACGGCATCACCCTGAAACACTTCACCAGCAGCGACCAGGCCCTTGAGGGCATCCTTACCACCCGCTGGCAGGGCTTCATGGTCACCGGCCTCCTTGAGTTTCAGGAAGGGCTCAGGCACGAAGGCCTCTCCTGGTTCTACGGCTTCGGCGCCCATGCTGGATTTTTCGGGGGTTACGACGGTCACCCCTGGTTCGACGACAACAAGGACTACACCGTGCTGGGCATCGATGGCATCCTTGGGCTGGAATACGTCTTCGATGAGGTCCCCATCTCCGTCGGCCTCGACTGGAAGCCGGCCTTCAACCTGACGGGCCATTCCGGCTTCTGGGGCAGCGACGGCGCCTTCTCCATACGTTACGTCTGGTAGCCCGTGGAGGTCCGCGGTAAATCTTACCGGTCCGTTTGGATGGAGGGTGGAACGGTCTGCATGATAGATCAGACCCTGCTGCCCTTTGCCTTTAACATCGTCCGCTGCGAAGATCACCACGCCACTTGCCGGGCCATACAAACCATGGTCACCCGTGGGGCCGGGGCCATTGGGGCAGCAGCGGGTTTCGCTATGGCACAGGCCGCGCTGGCCGGGAAGGAGGAGAACTATGAAGAGCGCCTGGTCCAGGCCCGCGACCTCATCGCATCCGCCCGACCGACTGCCCGCGACCTTTTCGCCAGCCTGGAAGCCGTATACCAGGCGGCCTTGCTGAGCCCGGCGGCCGCCCTGGAGAAAGCCCTTGCACTGGCCGATCAGAATGCGGAAGCGGGCCGCAGGATAGGACAGCATGGAAAGCACCTCATCCGTGAAGGCATGGGGGTGCTGACCCATTGCAATGCAGGATGGCTCGGACTGGTGGACCACGGCAGCGCCCTGGCACCCCTCTATGCCGCCCATCGCGAAGGCCGTCGGTTCACCGTGTTTGCCGACGAAACCCGTCCCCGCAGCCAGGGCGCCCGGCTTACGGCCTGGGAACTGGAACAGGAAGGCATCGCCCATTACATCATCCCCGACAACGCCGCAGCCTGGCTGATGCACCAGGGACGCATCGGTCTGGTTATCACCGGGGCCGACCGTATTGCAGCCAACGGGGACACCGCGAATAAGATTGGGACCCTGCAAAAGGCCATCGCAGCACAGCACTACCACATTCCTTTTTACATCGCGGCACCCCTTTCCACCTTCGACCCCCATTGCCCTGGCGGGGACGATATCCCTATCGAAGCACGCTCCGAAGAAGAGGTGCATTACCAAACCGGACCGGATGAGGAAGGGGTCCTGCGCACCGTCCGCGTCACTTCCCCCGGGTCCCCGGCCCTGAACCCAGCCTTCGATGTCACCCCCCACCAGCTCATCACCGGGTATATTACCGAAGAAGGGATACGGACCAGATGGTAATCAACCCCTGATCACTCCGGATAGGTCGGGCTTGCTGAACCCTGAAAACACCAGATGAATGTTCCGTAAACGATTCAGTTGGGATAGCCCTGTTCAGGGAGGGGTAAGCCAGTCAAACGGCAGCTGAAGGTTGTACTGTATCATCGCCTCATCCAGGGCCCTGGCCTGTTTGGTGTACTCCCTTGCCTTTTCTGCATCTCCCAGTCTCCGGTACAGCCGGGCATACATCTTGGGCTCCATGGACCTGAGTAAGGCAGGTGCACTACGGTGGGCAGCGGCAAGGCGCTGGATATAGGCGACATAAAGACTGTCCCCGCTCAGGCTGTCGGCCGAGTTGATCATGGAGTTGAGCGCACGGATACGGGTAGGATCACGGTCCAGCACCCGCTGCCAGGCCTTCATACGTTCAGCCTTGCTCCATCCATGCCTATACAAGGCCGCCTGCTCCAGCAGGTCCAGGTCATCGGGATGGGCATGGATAAGGGAGTCAAGAAATGGCTTGAGCTGGTCCTCCTCCATCATATCCGCCCCAACGTATACGGCAAAGCCAGGGCTTTTTTCCGCCAGATACCTCAGCCCTTCCCAGGCCGCCCTGCGATCGCCTCCGAAAAACCATCCGAAACGCTGCATGGAAACAAGATGGGCCCTGGCCTCCATCATGCCGGGATCAAGGGCTACGGCATTCTGAAAATAGGCTATGGAACGCTTGCTTATCCTGGCCACCCGGACCCATTTCGAAGGGGTATACAGATAGGCCATCAGCAGTTGGCTTTCATTGATCCCTGCCCAAAGATGGGCCCTGGCATACGCTGGGTCCCTGCGGATGCACTCTTCCAGCAAGGCCCTCTCCGCTTTGATCCTCGGCGTCAGCTCCGAAAAAACCTGCCCGAAACGGTCCAACCCGTCCGTGAGGCGCAGCTGACGTATCCTTCCCAGCTCAAAATATGCCCGGGCATCGGCAGAATCCACGGCTATGGCATGCTCAAGCAACTGCTCTGCAAGGGTCCATTGGCCTTCCATCCTGAGACTGAAAGCCTCCAGGGCATAGTCGCGGCCCTGGGCATAAGCCGGAAGGAACGGAAACAGGAACGCGCATAAGCTGAGGACAATTCCGGAGAGCCTGGCCATGGGATGAATATTTAACGGTGCATTAACATCACCACCTGAAATACTGGCATCCCTTCCCTATCAATAATTAATAAAGGTAAGGGTTGGACCAGGCGAAAGCAAGTCCCTGGAAGGCCTTGCATATCTCCGCATTTCGTGGCAACTTGCCCCTGTGCAGGGCGTAACCCCTGCATCCATCCAATGAATCCACACATGAAAAACACCCCTGCGATGACCCTGGCCGTATGGATCGGCCTCGCCCTCATAATCCTTATGCCTCCGCTGGCTGCCGGCAGCCGGGCAAGCGAGAAGGGCGAAGGAAAGAAGAATACCCTGGATAAGGTAGCCTCCGGCCTCAAATTCAGGGCCCTGGGCCCCGGTCTGAAATCGGGCCGCATCTCCGATCTGGCCGTAGACCCATCGAACCCTGCACGCTATTTTGTAGGGGTGGCCTGCGGCAGTGTCTGGAAAACGGAAAATGCCGGGACCACTTTCGAGCCGGTGTTCGACGACCAGCCCGTCTTCTCCATCGGTTGCGTCACCATCGATCCCAACAACCCCTATACGATATGGGTAGGGAGCGGAGAGAACAACAGCCAGCGCAGTGTTTCCTGGGGTGACGGGGTCTATCGTTCGCTCGACGGGGGCAAGTCCTGGAAGAATATGGGACTTAAACGCTCGGAGCATATTGCTAAAGTGCTGGTCCAGCCAGGGGACCCAAGGACGGTATGGGTCGCAGCTCAAGGGCCGCTCTGGGCGCCCGGCGGTGACCGGGGGGTATTCAGGAGCCTGGATGGTGGGACTACCTGGGAGAACGTCCTTTTCATTTCGGAAAACACTGGTGTTACCGACCTGGTGATGGACCCCAGGGACCCCGAGGTGCTGTATGCCGCGGCTTATCAGCGGAGACGGCATGTATGGACCCTCATCAACGGAGGTCCGGAATCGGCCATCTATAAGACCACCGACGGAGGGAAGAGCTGGCGGAAGATAGAGACCGGCCTCCCAAAAGGTGATGTCGGCAGGATTGGGCTTGCCCAATCGCCTTCCCATCCTGACATACTCTATGCCATCATCGAGGCAGCCAACGGGAACGGAGGCTTCTTCCGGTCCACCGACCGGGGGGAGAGCTGGGAAAAGCGCAACGACTACGTGCCCACCAGCCCGCAGTACTACAGTGAGATCCTCTGTGACCCCAGGGACCCGGACAAGGTATATTCCCTGGATACTTATACGAAGGTGACCGAGGACGGAGGCAAGACCTTCCGCAACCTCGGGCTGCGCGACCGTCATGTTGATGACCATGCCCTGTGGATCGACCCGGTCAACACCGCACACCTCCTCATCGGAGGCGACGGCGGACTCTATGAATCCTGGGACGGGGGCGACTTCTGGGAGTTCAAACCCAACCTCCCGGTCACCCAGTTCTACCGGGTCAGTGTGGATAATACCCGTCCCTTTTACAATATCTATGGGGGCACCCAGGACAACAACTCCCTCGGAGGACCTTCCCGCACCCTCAATGCCATGGGCATCAGCAATGCCGACTGGTTCGTGACCAAGGGCGGAGATGGCTTTGAGACCGTCATCGACCCGGTAAACCCCGATATCCTGTACGCCCAATCGCAGTACGGATGGCTGGTGCGCTACGACAAACGCAGCGGGGAAAGCCTGGGTATCAAGCCTATGGAACGCGAAGGAGAAGAACCTTACCGGTGGAACTGGGACTCTCCCCTGCTCATCAGCCCAAGGAACAACAAGCGGCTCTATTTCGCCGCGAACAAACTGTTCCGCAGCGAAGACCAGGGCAATTCGTGGGTCGCCATCTCCCCTGACCTCAGCGCCCAGATCGACCGCAACACTCTTCCGGTAATGGATAAGGTCTGGTCGGTGGATGCCGTGGCCAAGAACGCCTCCACTTCTTTCTACGGTAACATCGTTGCCCTGAGCGTCTCCCCTCCCGGACCTGAGGACCAGACCGAGCGCCTCTACCTCGCGGATCCCGGCCCTGACCTCCTCATCTACGCCGGTACCGACGACGGGCTCATCCAGGTCACCGAGGATGGCGGACAGGGCTGGCGGAAGGAAAGCCGCTTCCCTGGCGTTCCCGAACGTACCTATGTGAGCTGTCTGCTGGCCTCCATGTTTCAGCCGGATGTGGTGTATGCCTCTTTCGACAATCATAAGAATGGCGACTTCAGTCCTTACATCCTGCGTAGCAGCGACCGCGGAAAAACCTGGAAGTCCATCGCCTCCAACCTTCCCCAGGGCCAGGTGATCTATTGCATCATCGAAGACCACCACCGGGCAGGCGTTCTGTTCATCGGCACCGAGTTTGGCGTGTTCTGCACCCTGAACGACGGGGCCTCCTGGATCCAGCTCAAGGGCGGGCTCCCACCCATCGCGGTACGCGACATTGACATTCAGCGCCAGCATAACGACCTGGTGCTGGGGACCTTCGGAAGGGGTTTCTATGTGCTGGACGACTATACCCCCCTGCTCGGGATGGACGAGGCCCTGCTGCAGAAGGAAGCCCATCTGTTCCCAATGGGAAAAAACGTCCTTCAGTATATCCCGGTCCGCGTTCACGGCGGCAACGACAACGGTAGCCAGGGTGCCACTTTCTTTACTGCACCCAACCCTCCTTTCGGTGCGGTGTTTACCCTATACCTGAAAGAAGGACTGAAGACACGGAAGCAGCTCCGTCAGGAACGGGAGAAGGACATCATCAAAGCCGGCCAGCCGGTCCCCTACCCTTCCTGGGATTCGCTGCGTGCCGAAGATGATGAGAAGGCACCCTATCTGCTCTTCGAAATCCGCAACAGCCAGGGAAAGGTGGTGCGTTATCTCAGGGAAAAGCCCGTCAGCGGGCTCATGCGGGTCGACTGGGACCTGAGGGCGAGTACCTCCTCCCCGGCTACCAAAGCTCCGGATCCGGGACGCAACACCCCTTCCGGCCTCCTGGTGCCTCCGGGATCCTACCAGGTCAGTGTGATGGCGGTGGAAGATGGCCTTCCGCGCCCGCTGGCCGGTCCCATCGGGGTCGTCGTCAGTTCGCTGAACAACATCAGCCTTCCGGCCACTGAAGGGGTTGCCCTGCAGGCCTTCCAGGAAGCCATGTATGAACTCAACCGCGACGCCCGGGCCACGGCTGCCCAGGTGGAAGACCTGCTGGACTACAGCCGCAGGGCGCAGGATGCCCTGGAACGCAGCCGCACCGCGGCTCCGGAGCTGCAGCGCATGGCCGTGATGCTGGAAAAAGAACTGCTTGGGCTAAGGCGGCGCCTGGAAGGGGATCAGACGATGACCAAACGAGACGCCCCGGAGCCCCAGTCCATCCTGAACCGCATCGAGGTGGCCAACTTCAGTGCCTACCATGCACGGACGGCGCCCACCCAGACCATGCTCGACGGCCTGACCTTATCAAGAAAAGAACTGAAGGCTTTGGATGAACGGCTTGAAGGCCTGGGCCAGTCCCTGGTCAAGCCTCTGAAGGAAGGTCTGGAGCGCATCGGGGCTCCCTGGAGCGAATGACCGAAGCAAGCCAGTGAAACTCTTCAACGCCAAGCTGCTCAGCCCTCTTTGAGGCGAGCTCCTCCGGGAGCATTACCCCGGGGTCTAGCAGGGGCTTCAAGGCGTTGCGCAGGGTCTTGCGGCGCTGGTTGAAAGCCGTCTTCACCACCTGGGTGAACACCGACTTGTCGCTGGGATACACCAGGTCCGGATCGGGGCTGAGCCGGATCACCCCGCTCTTCACCTTGGGCGCAGGGAAGAAGGCGCCTTCGTTTACCGTGAACAGGTATTCCACCCTGAACAGGGATTGCAGCAATACGCTGAGGATGCCGTAGGTCTTGCTGCCGGGCCCGGAGGCGATGCGCTGGGCAACCTCCTTCTGGAACATTCCCACCAGGCCCTGCACCAGTCCCGCATTCTCGTATGCCCGGAAAAGGATCTGACTTGAAATATTATAGGGGAAATTCCCCACCACCCAGAACGGCTGTTCATAGATCCCCTGCAGGTCCATCTTCAGAAAATCGCCCCGGATCAGGGAGTCCGGGGCTACGATCCCGTGCTGCAGCAAATAACTCACCGATTCCTCATCAATCTCTGCCAGCTTCAGCTCTTTTCCGGGCAGCTCCAGCAGATGCCGGGTCAGGGCCCCGGTGCCCGGGCCGATCTCCAGCAGCCGAGTGGCCGTATCCGGAATGGCCTCAGCGGTCCGGCGAGCGACACCGGCATCGGTAAGGAAATGCTGGCCCAGGTGCTTTTTGGGACGAACCGCCGTCATACCATCCATCAGTTGAGGATATCGCCACGCAGGGAACGGTAGCGCTTGCGGGCATCCACCACAAACAGGCTCCCCGGATAGTCGAACATCAGTTGTTCATAGAAGGCCATGGCCTTATCCTTATCGCGAAAGCGTTCTTCCGCCAGCCTGCCCCTCAGGAACAAGGCGTCATCTCCGAAAATATCGTAAGGGTACTTCTGCAGGACCAGGGCATACATACTGTCCGCCATCCGGAAGTCCTGCAGCCGGGAATAGATCTCGGCCTTCTTCATCAGCACATCATCCAGGATGGGGTGCCAGGTGTAGGCCCCTTCCATGGCCTCGAGCAGGCGCAGGGCTGAGTCCACGCGGTTGCGATAGAGGAAAAGGTCGGCCCGGGCATAGCTGAGCAGGGCCACCTGGGTGCTGTCGTCCTCCTGGTTATCGCCGATGAGCAGCGAAAGCTCCATGGCGTCGTTGGCGATGAGCTTGGAGGTCGCGGCCTTGAGCACGTCGAGCTGGGCCTTGGCCCAGTCGAATTCGCCTATGTAGAAGGATAGTCTGGCGTTCTTCAGCTTTGCCATATGCCCGACGGGGTCATTCTTGAAGGCCTTGTCCACCTGGCTGTACAGGAGGGTAGCTTCCCAAACCTCCCCAGTAAACAGGTAGATATCGCCCAGCTCCAGTTTGATCTCCGCCTGTTTGGCGGGGTTCAGCCCTCCCAGGCTCCGGGCCTGCTCAAGCAGGGCTATGGCATCCGGGGCGCGCTCGAGGTAGAAGGCCTGAAGGCGCGCCAGGTTGAGCAGCAAGGGGAGCGAGGCCTCGTTGGTGCCGAACTCGGCCAGCAGCTGCCGGTGTTCCGACTCGAGCTGCAGCAGGGAGGCGCGGTCGAATTCGTAGCGCTGCATCACCCGGGAATAGCGCACATTGAGGTGGGTAATGGTGGCCAGCATGAAGTAAGGTTCCATCTCTCCTTTGCTGACCACATAGTCCAGGGCAGCGAGTGCGGCGTCGTAGGATTCATTCGCGGCCGCCAGCTGGGCCAGGTCAAACACCCGCTTCCCGTCTTCACCCAGGCGCTTGTCGAGGGCCGTGGCCTGCAACAGGGCCAGGTCGAAGTCTTTCTGCTGGATGGCATGCCACAGCAAGAGCTCGGTCAGGAAGGTCTTGCCCGGGTCGCGCTGCACCTTGCCCAACAGCGACTCCCTGAAAGCCTCGTTCTTCTCTCCGTCCGGATCGTCGGCCAGGGCGTTCTGCAGGCGGGCCTGCACCTGGGCCAGGGTCGCCGGGTCCTCTTCGGCCATCGCCAGCAGCTCGTCGAGCATCTCCGGGAAACGGCCCATGCGTTCAAAGATCTGTGCCACCTCCATCCGGTACCCGTACTCCCGGCTCAGCTCCCTGCCCCGTTTGTAGGTCTCCAGGGCATATTCATTCAGCTGGCGCGAAAGAAAGGCATTTGCCAGGTTCTGGATGGGCCCCCGTCCATTCCCTACCTCTTTCATCGCCTGGCGGTACATCTTCTCGGCTTCCTGCTGTTCCCCCTGACGGGAAAACACATAGCCCAGGTCCACGAGGTAACGCGGGTCGTTGTTGTTCTGCCTGAGGTGCTTCCTGACCAGCTTTTCCGCATCGCGGTAGGCTCCGGTTTCAATCTGGCAGAACAGAAGGTATGAATAGAAATGCTGCTTGGGGCTCTTGTCATATAGCTTTTCGTAGAGCGCCGCGGCCTTGGCATAGTTCCCGTCGCGGAAGAACATCATGGCCAGCTCTTCATCCTGTTTGTCCTGAGCCCCGGCCGACCATGGGGTCTGGACCGCCCACAGGAACAGGAGCGTCAGCAGGAAAGGCATACCGGAGCGGGTCCTCATAACAGGGGTATTGAGCGGAGTGGAATGCACCAGGGTGAATAACGTGGATCACCCGGTTTTAGTTCATGTCAGGCGGATATGCGCAAAGCCGGTATAGGGCTGCAGGGCCGCGGGGATGTGGATGAGGTCCCCCTCCTGGTTGTTCTCGAGCAGGGCCGCCACGATGCGGGGCAGGGCCAGGGCGCTCCCGTTGAGGGTGTGCGCCAGGCGGGGCTTGCCGTCGCCGTCGCGGAAGCGCAGCTTCATGCGGTTTGACTGGAAGGTCTCAAAATTGGAGATGGAGCTCACCTCCAGCCAGCGGCCCTGACCGGCTGACCATACTTCCATATCGTAGGTCTTGGCGGAAGTGAAGCTCATATCGCCCCCGCACAGCAGCAGCACACGGTAGGGGAGCTCCAGTTTGCGGAGCAGGCCTTCCACATGGGCGCGCATACTCTCAAGGGTTTCATAGGAACGGGCAGGGTGTTCTATCTGCACGATCTCCACCTTATCGAACTGGTGCAGGCGGTTGAGCCCGCGCACATCCTTGCCATAGGAGCCCGCCTCGCGCCGGAAGCAGCTGGAATAGGCCACATTACGTATGGGCAGCTCGGATTCCTTGACGATGAGGTCGCGGTAGAAATTGGTTACGGGGACCTCGGCCGTGGGGATGAGGTAGAGGTCGTCCTCGTTCACATAGTACATCTGTCCTTCCTTGTCGGGAAGCTGTCCGGTGCCGAACCCGCTGGCCGCGTTCACCACCAGGGGGGGCTGGTATTCTTCATACCCTGCCTTGATTCCTTCCTCCAGGAAGAAATTGATCAGGGCCCGCTGCAGGCGGGCGCCGGCTCCGCGGTACACCGGGAACCCGGCACCGCTGATCTTGCTGCCCAGCTCGAAATCGATGATCCGTCCTCTGGCTGCAAGCTCCCAATGCGGCAGCAGGCCTTCCTGGGACTTGAGCTCCCCTTCCTGGTGCACCACGAGGTTGTCCTCGGCATGACGTCCGGCCGGTACGCTGGAATGGGGCAGGTTGGGAAGCTCAGTGAGCAGGCGGTCCTGTTCGGCTTCCGCCTTCTCCAGCGCTTCCGAGAGCTCCCGGGCCAGCTGCTTCAGCTCACCGGTGCGTTCGCGGGCGGCTGTGGCCTCTTCGGTCCGGCCCTGCTGCATCAGGGCCCCGATGTCCCGCGCCATGGTCTTGCCCTGAGCCAGGGCATCGTCGAGCGACTTCTGGGTCGCGCGGCGCTGCTGGTCGAGCTCCAGGATGCGGTCCACGATGCCGGGATCACCAAAATGTTTCTTGTTCAGTCCTTCCTTTACTACCTCGGGCTGTTCCCGGAGAAATGCAATCTCAAGCATGGATGGCGGTTTTGTGGGGCAAAAATACGCACGAGCGCGTAATAAAAAGGTCTCCCGCACCAGGGCACGGGAGACCACTCAATTAGCTGGACATCTTCCGCGGACGCGGTGCGTCACTTGGCTTCTTCCGGGGGGATCACCGAGACGTAGGACTTGTTGTCCTTGCGGCGGCGGAACTCCACTACGCCATCGTTCATGGCGAAGAGGGTGTGGTCCTTGCCCATGCCGACGTTGAGGCCGGGGTTGTGCTTGGTCCCGCGCTGACGCACGATGATGTTGCCTGCGGTGGCGAACTGGCCGCCAAATATCTTTACACCCAGTCGTTTGCTTTCGCTTTCACGACCGTTGTTCGAACTTCCTGCACCTTTTTTATGAGCCATGGTGATAAGGTCTTTAAGGTTTACGATCAGGCTTCGCTTGTCTCAGCCGGAGCCTCTTCTACTTTCCTGGCCTTGGGGGCGCTAGCCTTGGCTGAGATCTTCTCGATCTGGATCAGCGTCAGGGGCTGGCGGTGGCCGTTGGACTTCTGATAGCCCTTGCGGCGTTTCTTCTTGAATACCGTAATGGTGTCGGCCTTCAGGTGCTCCAGCACCTTGGCAGTAACCGAAGCACCTTCCACAAAGGGGGCCCCCACGGTCACCTTGCCGTTGTTGTCCAGCAACAGGACCTCACTGAAGTCAACACTCTTACCTTCTTCCTGGTCCAGACGGTTCACAAACACTTCCTGGTCCTTCTCAACCCTGACCTGCTGGCCGGCAATGTCTACAATCGCAATCATTTTCTCTGGTCTCCTCTTCTGAAAATGGGATGCAAAGATATGAACTAATTTCAAATACCCAAGGGATTAGGTATTTTTTCGGAAGGGATGTTCCATGACCCATGTTCTATGTTCTATGTTCTATGTTCTATGTTCTATGTTCTATGTTCTATGTTCTATGTTCTATGTTCTATGTTCTATGTACTATGTTCCAGGTTCCAGGTTCCAGGTTCCAGGTTCCAGGTTCTAGGTTCCCCGGTCCCTGAGCAGGATGGCGCAGCCATCCGTGTCGTAGGGTGTTCTATGTCCTATGGCCCTTGTCCGTTGTCCCTGGCCTCCACAGCGGCCTCTTCCGGTTCACCAGCGCCACCCCGGTCAGGATCAGCAGCATCCAGCCTATGTAAGAAGCCCGGAACACTTCCCCGTCGACGATGCCCCAGCCCACCGCGACCAGGGGGATGAGGTAGGTGACTGAGGACGCGAAGACGGGCGTGGTAAGATGGATCAGACGGTTGTAGAACATCAGGGCCAGCCCGGTGCCCACCACGCCGAGAATGGCCACATAGCCCAGTCCCTCCCAGGGGATCCCTTCCTCCTTCAGCACCAGCGGAAAGTCCGTGGCGCCGGCGAGCACCCCCAGGGCCGGGAAGCCGATCAGAAAGAAGGCGATGGCCGTGATGGTCACCGGCCTCACATCAGGCAGGGCATATTTCACCAGGTTGGCGTTGATGGCATAGCAGAAGGTGGCCACCAATATATATACGGCATAACGGAAATTGAACTCCAGGGTGTGGCCCCCACTCACGCTCATGAGGCCCACTGCCCCTCCCAGACCGATGAGGACACCCAGCACCTGATGGACCCTGGGGCGGGCCTTGAACACGGCTACCCCGATCAGGGTGGTGAAGAGGGGCGTTAGCGAATTGAGGATCCCGGCCAGGGAACTGTCGATGCCGGTCTGCGCCTTCGGAAAAAGCCAGGAAGGGAGCCCACTGCCCACAAATCCAACCAGAAAGAGAAACATCCACTGGCGCCGGGTAAGTCCCCTCATCCGCCTCAGCGCCCAGGGAAGGAGGAACATCCAGGCAAAGATAATCCTGAGCAATCCAACCTGCACAGCGTCGAAATGCTCCAGTCCCCGCTTAATCAGGATGAAACTGCTCCCCCAGATGAGCATCAGCGCCCCCAGGGTCCCCCAGGCAAAAAGGCCGTCTTTACGTGACATGCGGCAAAGGTAGGGATTACTTCACCATAAAGACCACACATACAGCCCATTAGATACCATAGCCGTTATATCCGTTGAAACGGTTATAACGGTTATTGAATTCAACAGCCTGTAAATCAATAAACTATAACAGAGGGTAGTGGAGATTTCCCGCGACCTCTATCTTATCACCGATGAAATCCGGTGGGGAGCTGCAGACCCCATTGAATCCATCCTGGCCGCCCCGTAAAAAATTCTCCATTGAGCCGCAAAGTGGGCCGATGCCGCTTTTCCTTACCTTTGATCTCTTGCGTAAGCGTTACCTCCTCAGCAACCCCACGCATGACCATGATCCTCCCCTACTACGCTGCCGGCCTCTTCATGGAAGAAGGCCGGCCCCTGCCGGTTCACAGTCCGCACGACGGCCGCATGGTGGGCCAGACCTGGCAGGCCAGCCCGGAGGTGCTCGAACACTGCATCCAGGCAGCCCTGCAGGTGCGTGACCTCCTGGCTTCCGCCCCCTTGCACACCCGTTCCCTCTGGCTGGCGCGCATCGCGGAAGGGCTGAAGGCCCGGCGGGAGGAGATCGCCTCCACCATTGCCCTGGAGAGCGGCAAGCCCCTGCGCTATGCCCTGGGGGAGGCCGATCGTTCCGCCCAGACCTTCAGGGTAGCCGCGGAAGAGGCGCTGCGACAGCCAGGGGAGTACCTTCCCCTGGACTGGACCCCTGCCGGCGAGGGCCGGGAGGCCTGGGTGCGCTGGTTTCCTGCGGGTCTCATCGCAGGGATATCCCCCTTCAATTTCCCGGTCAACCTGGTCTCCCATAAGATCGCCCCCGCCCTGGCCGCCGGCTGCCCCATCCTGCTCAAGCCCTCCTCCTCCACCCCGCTTTCGGCCCTCCTGCTCGCGTCCATCATCCACGATGCCGGCCTTCCCGCAGGCGCAGTGAGCATCCTCCCGCTCCGCCGTGAGGACGGCGACCTGATGGTCACCGACCCCCGTTTCGCCCTGCTCAGCTTCACGGGCTCCCCTGAAGTGGGCTGGGCCATGAAGGCCAGGGCCGGGAAAAAGAAGGTAGTACTGGAGCTGGGAGGCAATGCCGGCGTGATCCTCGCAAAGAGCGCTGACCTCAGCCTGGCCCTGCCCAGATGCCTCAGCGGCGCCTTTGCCTATTCCGGGCAGGTATGCATCCACACCCAGCGGATCTTCGTCCACCGCAGCCTGTTCCCCGAATTCACCTCCCGCTTCTGCGCCGCGGCATCTGCCCTGAAGACGGGGGATCCCCTGGATCCCGCCACAGAGTTTGCCGGACTGATCGATGAAGCCAATGCCCTGCGCGTGGAAGCCTGGGTGCAGGAGGCATTGCAGGAAGGGGCGAGGCTGCTTTGCGGCGGGGGACGGCAGGGCAGTCAGGTGGAGCCCACCGTGCTCACCCAGACCGACGACCGCATGAAAGTATGTGCCCTCGAAGTCTTCGGGCCGGTGGTCACCGTGGAGCCCTTCGATGAGATGACAGAAGCTGTCGCCCGCATCAACAGCGGGCGCTACGGACTGCAGGCCGGGCTGTTCACCGATTCCGCCACCGAAATGAACCTGGCCTTCCGCCAACTGGAAGTGGGCGGGGTGATCATCAACGACGTCCCTACCTTCCGGGTGGACCATATGCCCTACGGTGGGGTGAAGGACTCCGGGCAGGGGCGGGAAGGGGTGCGCGATGCCATGATAGAGATGATGGAAAAACGCGTCCTGGTGAAACCGGTATGAAACACAAGAAATGTGCATCCGCGACGCATGTTTCATAATTGCTATATTTGCACAAACACTATTACGAACCAAACCTTTCAGCAATGAGAAACTTTACCAAAATGATGTCCTGGGCTCTTGCGCTGGCGCTTTCCGGCACCTTCGCCATGGCTCAGACCGCAAGCGTGGCTGACGTGGACCCCAATGCTCCCGCCGTGGTTTCCGGCGCCGAGAATACGGCCGTCACCGTGATCAACGAGAGCTTTGAAGGCACCACCTTCCCCCCCTCCGGCTGGACCATCCAGAGCCCGGACGGCGGTACCGGCTGGGCCCGTCAGACCGTAGGCACCACCCCTATCCCCGGATGGAACGGAGGTACCGTGGTCAGCCCCACCGGCGGCGGCAGCGCGGTAGCCTTCGCCACCTGGACCACCGGGGGAGCCACCTACAACGACCAGTGGCTCATCACTCCCCAGCTCACCGGAGTGACCACTACCGATGTGCTCACCTTCTGGGTGTACAAGTTCTCTGACCTCTACCTGGATTCCCTCCAGGTGCTGGTCTCCACCACCGGCAATGCGACGGCCAACTTCACCAATGTGCTGGCCGACCTCTATTTCGCCCCTGGCGATACCGGCTGGTTCTACAAGAGCTACCCCCTGGCCGCCTTTGCCGGCCAAAGCATCTACATCGCATTCCGTGAGCATGTGGACGACAACTACAACGATGGCGCTGCCTTCTTCCTCGACCTGGTACATGCCGGTTCAGGCGGGGGCACGGGCTCCCAGATGTGGGACCTCCAGCTTGTGCTTGATGCTGATAGCCTCACAGCAGGCGTCGGCCTTGCAGGTTCAGAATTCGATGGAACGAATTTCATGGTGGCAGAATGGGGTTCAGCAGGCAATAAAGATATCTTTATGTTAAGCCCCGCCGGAGCAGTACTCAACTCATTCACCCCCACATTCACCGGAGCATCAGGACTTCGCGATTTGGCTTACGATGGGACGTATTTCTACGGCTCCGACATGACTGCTTCGATTTATCAGTTCACCTCCACCGGAACATTGGTAAGTACGATCACTTCACCTATCCCTGTTCGCGCCATCGCCTACGACCCGGTCAATGATGGATTCTGGGTATCAAACTGGGGTCCTCCGGTTTCGTCTCTGACGCTTATCAGCAGAACGGGTACGATCTTGAATGCAATCACCAATACATTAAGCCATTACGGCATGGCCTATGATGGGAACTCAGCCAACGGCCCCTACCTCTGGCTCTTTACCGGTACCGCTTCAGGCGGCGGATGTCAGGTGGAACAGCTTAAGATCAGTAGCGGTGTCACTACCGGTGTTACCCATAGTGTCAGTGGTGACCTTGGAGCCTCCTGTATCGCTGGTGGGCTTTGGGCTGCTCCTAATGTAGTGCCCGGTGAATTCACCCTGGGTGGTCTTGCGCAAGGCGAGCAGGATGTGTTCTGCTATTACCTTGATATGGTAGTTGGACAAAAGGAAATCAGCACTCCTGCAGTGGAGATCAGCGTTTTCCCGAATCCGGCCACTGAGGAGTTAAGCATTCAGAGTGAGGAGCCTATTCTGACCATTGAAGTGATGAACACTATCGGACAAACTGTTCATGTGTCAAGTGTGAACAATACTGAAACATCAATCGATGTTAGCCAGCTTTCTAAGGGCACATACTTTATTAAGGTTTTTGGAGAGGACTTCGCTGTAACAAAGAAGGTTACCGTTCGATAGAACTTACCAATCTTTAATATTTTGAATGGGCTGAATCGGTGAGATTCAGCCCATTTTTATTTGCATCTGCTTTCATAGGCTATCTATAAGATTTAAAGATTTGAACAATCCTTGGCTATGTCTTCTGCACTAAAGCACTGTTTCATAATGACACAGCTCAAAGATGCTTAGCCATTATTCTGCAGAATTGGCTAATTTTAAAAATCTACAATATACCGATATGAAGATTGTAATGATATTTTTACAACTTGTATTATCAATACTTGTTTACTCCGGGCTTATTGGGTAAAACAATAATATGCACACTTATGAATTCCAGAATAAGAGTGCAACAAATATCCCAATCATTCGATCCACGGATGGGAATTTCTTGATCTTTCCAAGCATTTCAGCAGTCTCAGGAACAAAAGGAGTATCCTTCGGAGTCACAAAAATATCGGCGTCATCACTTGGGGTTGTTTGGAATAGTTATTTCTTCTCGCCAACACAATCGCCAGAAGAATTACCTACATACCAAGGTTTTGCAATTAGAGATGCAATTGTATTCTCTGAAAAGATTTACGTATGTGGCTACACCTTTCTTCAAGACTCTAGCAATTCAAGTAATCAACATTATCACATTAGGGGATTTATTGCTCGCTTTGAAGAAGACAACCCAATCGACGCCGATTGGATTGTTGAATATGATAGTGTTGAGTCCTTTAATTCTTTAATTCAAGGATCAGAAGGGCTGATCGTGTGTGGAACTGGAACAATGGATACAGTACACTATGGCGATCCACAACAAGACTCATTTGACCAATACAAGCATGGCATAATAATGCTTGTACAGTTCGATTCAGGCGATCTAATTTGGGGTCATAAGCTTCGAGGCACAAATCTTCACTCCCATTTTACCTCATATGAGCAAATTATTAGAGTTGACAATGAAGATGTTGAAGAGTACGCCCTAATAGGATATTGCGGCCTGGATGGAAATACTCAAGACCCAATAGATGAATACTCAGACATACTCCTGACTACCATTGATATTGGGGGGACAATAACTGAAAGTACAAGAGTTGAATTCCCTATTTCAAACACATATTACAACATTTATGGGGCCAGTATAGTTTCTCACGGTGATGAATTTGGTATTATTGCTAACTGGAGAAACGAAGCCAACGGAACTCAAATTGCTGTGGCAAACTTAAATTATCCAGATTTCACGGCAAATTGGTTTGATACATTAAGCTTGTGTAATTTTAATGGATGTCAAGAAGGCATACAGAATGCCAGAAGGATAATTTTTAATGAAGGTTATTACCACATTGTAGGCTATGCCAATATAGATTTAATTTTTGCTAACCACTGGATTGAAGGTTTCAAGATAGTACTTAATCCAATTAATGGTAGTATCGTTACGGCACGAGTATATGGTGATATCGCCAGATATGACACTATTCTTGGAATAATCCCATATAATAGTTCAACAATGCTAATGACAGGATACACAGATTATTGGAATCCAGGAACCACATCTCCATGGCTGATTAAGGTTCATAATCAGCCCATTAATGACTGCCTTGAGCATCCTGTTTATCCACTAAGCGGTGCAATAGACGTCAATTACGAAGCGATGGAAGGCTATCAATTCAATCCAGGATCCTCATCAATATTAATAGCGTATCAATCACAAAATCCAATAGCCGACTCGATATGCTTCAGTGGGAAGCGCGATAATCTGGAGAAGGCGCAGAAGTCCATTTCAGCAATCTTGAACCCAAATCCAACAGAAGACTATGTCACAATAATTTCTGATCGCAAAATGATTTCACTGGAGATTTTTGATATGGCAGGCAAACTACTTAAAACCACCGCAGTGAACAACACCGAAGCCACGATTGATGTACGCAACTACAGCAAGGGGGTGTACTTCATGCGTATCCAGGGCGAGAATTCCGCCGTTACCCGCAAAGTAACCGTAGAGTAAGCCTGAATTGTCAGATTAAAGAAAAGGCTGTCCCATCCCGGGGCGGCCTTTTTTTGTTTGAAGGAAGAGGAAGAGGGAGAGGGGAGGAAGAGGGGGAGGATGGTTGTTTTTTGATGGTTGATGGTTCATTTTGATGGGCGATGTTCGCATGGACGCATTCGCGCATATGCGATTTGTGGGTGAGCCTTGAGGGTGTCGGCTATTAAACCTCAATGAAGAGATTAGAAATTATCCTGACATAGTTCTATAAAACTCTGATTAATTGATCAATGATATTGTGAAATTTATGATTCCCTTCTCCCTTGACATATCGTCAATCGACCTCGTCAATCATCAATCCAAATCGAAAATCACCAATCACACTTGCCACTAGCCACTAGCCACTGTCTTGCGTATCTTTGCCGGTTCTATGTTCACGCTAAACAACATATCCGTTCATTTCTCAGGCACCTACCTCTTTGAGGAGGTGAGCGTGCTGATCAATCCCCGCGACAGGATCGGGCTGGTGGGCCGCAATGGGGCGGGCAAGACCACCCTGCTGCGCGTACTCAACCGCGAGATCAGCCCTGAAAAGGGTGAGGCGGTGATCCCTTCGGACAAGTTGATCGGATACCTCCCCCAGCAGATGCGGATTACCAGCCAGGAAGCGGTGGTGGCCGAGGCCCGCAAGGCCTTTTCGGAGGTCCTGGACCTCCATCACCGTATCGAGAGGATGAACGAAGCGATCGCCCACCGCACCGATTACGAAAGCGACTCCTATCATAAGCTCATCGATGACCTTACCCACGCCAACGAGCGTTACCTGCTGCTGGGCGGGCACAGTATAGATGCCGAGGTGGAACGGACCCTGGCCGGACTGGGGTTCAAACCGGACGAAATGGACCGGCCGATGAACACCTTCAGCGGGGGCTGGCAGATGCGTGTAGAGCTGGCCAAGATCCTCCTGCGCAAGCCTGACCTGCTGCTGCTCGACGAGCCCACCAACCACCTCGATATCGAATCCATCCAATGGCTGGAAGGCTTCCTGGAAAACTACTCCGGGGCCGTGGTTCTGGTCTCCCACGACCGGGCCTTCCTCGACAAGGTGACCAGCCGCACCCTGGAGATCAGCGGTGGAAAATTCTACGATTACAAGGCTTCCTATTCAGGCTACATAGAGATGCGTGAGAGCGTGCTGGAACAACAAATCGCCACCTTCACCAATCAGCAGCGTGAAATTGCCCAGATAGAGCGCTTTATCGAGCGTTTCCGCTCAAAGAACACCAAGGCCAGCCAGGTGCAGTCGCGGATCAAACTCCTCGAAAAGATGGAAAAGGTGGAGGTCGACCTTCCCCAGGATGCTGCCATCCATTTCCGCTTCCCTCCGGCGCCCCGCTCGGGCCGTGTAGTGTTCGAAGCAAAGAATGTAACCAAAGCCTATGGCGAAAAGGTAGTGCTGAAAAATGTAGACCTGGCGATCCAGCGCGGTGACTTTGTTGCTTTCGTTGGGCGTAACGGCGAGGGCAAGACTACTCTCTCCCGCATCATTGTGGGGGAACTCGAGCACCAGGGGGAAGCCGTTCTCGGGCATAACGTAAGCATAGGCTATTATGCACAGAACCAGGCAGAACTGCTGGACGGGGATAAAACCGTATTCCAGATAGTGGACGATGTGGCCACCGGCGATATGCGCACCCGGGTGCGCACCATGCTGGGTAATTTTCTTTTCAGCGGAGAAGATATTGAAAAGAAAGTGAAGGTATTGTCAGGCGGTGAGCGATCACGGCTGGCTTTGTGCCGTATGCTGTTCACGCCGGTCAACCTCCTGGTGCTCGACGAGCCCACCAACCACCTGGATATGCGTTCGAAGGACATCCTGAAAAACGCGCTGCTGCAGTACGATGGCACCCTGGTGATCGTTTCCCACGACCGCGATTTCCTGCAGGGCCTCACCAGCAAGGTATACGAGTTCCGCGACCGCCGCATCAGGGAATACCTCGGCGACATCTACGCATTTTTGGAGTCACGCCGGCTGAGCACACTGAGCGAGCTGGAACGCAAGGCAGCCCAGGCCCGTCAAGCGGAGCCCGAACGGCCCTCAGTACAGAAACAACTGCGGGAAGAGCGCAAGGAGCACGAAAAGGGCGTTCGAAAGCTTAAGAACCAGTTGGGCAAGATAGAAGAGGAGATCCACCACCGCGAAACGGAGCAAAGCCTGATCAATATCAAGCTTGCCGATCCCCTCACCTATGCCCGCGACATCGAACACTACGATCTCTTCACCCGCTACGAAAGCCTGAAGAAAGAGATCGAAGCCCTGATGCAGGACTGGGAAAAACTCGCCGGCGACATCGAAGTCCTTGAAGGGAGGAGGAGGGATAACTGATATCTGATATCTGATATCTGATATCTGATATCTGATATCTGAGCCTATTCCGCAAAGCACTTGAGGCAAGACAAGTTTCCAAGTCTGGCCATTGTCACAATGTTAAATGGCTATGAGCACTGCGCAATGAGAAATGCGAAATGATTATTGCCCTCAGGCCGGGCGGGCCTCGTTGCCGGGTCGCGACTGCGCCTGCTGCTTCCCTCCCTGCGGTCGGGATCCCGCTTCGCGGGACCGCACCAGCCAAGGTCGCTCTCCCGGCAACTGTATTCAAGGAATAGCTGTCAACAGACCAACCTATCCTTCACAAAAAGAAGTGGGCTCAGATCTGATATTTCCTTCATCATTCTTTATTCGATATTCGATATTCAATATTCCCTCTTCCCTTGATCAGTCTTTGCTGACAGCCTCCACCTCCTCCACCTGCACGATCTCCCAGGTATCGGTGCGGTAGATGAAGACGATCACCTTGCAGTGTTCCGCATTGAACTGCGCCGGGAGGGTATAGGGATAGGAGGTCACGATCTGGTGCCCCGCCGTGGTAGTGGTGTCGGCCGAGGCCAGGGACGAGCCCCAGGTGCCGTTGATGGCATCACGCAGCATGTGCTTATGGGTATAGTCCAGGATGTCAGGAGTGGGCCCCACACCCGGGTCGTTGTTCTTCTGGGCGGATACGATGCTATCCTCCACCAGATAGAACCCTATACTCAGGTCAAGGTTGAGGTCCTGAAGAAAGGTGGTACGCGCATGGGAGCACAGCTTGCGCTCTGCTTCGTCATATTCGGTGATGAGCTGCAGGGTAAGTATGGGGGTGCGCGTCATTTCCAGGGCAACCTTGGCGGCCCAGTTGGCGGGCCCCAGCACATGGTTGGTCGGATAACCCGCACGGTTGATCATGCCGTTGGGGTTGCCCAGGGCGCCTACGCCGAAGAAATCATCCCAGGCCGACCCGGTCACGGTGCGGTAGTCCGTCGCGTAGGGTGCGCTGCCGGGCTGGGCGAACCACCCGGCGTGTATGGCCATCACGATCAGCCGTCCGGGATACTCTCCCTGCAGTTCGTGGGCAAGTACAGCCGCCCCGGGGCAATTGACGCAGGTATGTCCGGTATAGTCTTCCAGCAGGACCTTCTGCACTGGGGCAGGCAGGGCCGGGAATGCCGGTACGGGGCAGGCTGACGTATCCACCGGTTTGGAGCCATCCCGCAGATAGGGCTCCTCAATCTTGTCGCAGGCAGTGGCCAGCACAAGGGCCGTTAGCAGGAAGAGGGGGAGGCGTATCATAGCTTTCATCTTGTATTCCCTTTAAAAACTGCTGGTGAGGGTGAGGGTGAGCCCGCTGGCGGCCGGAACGTTGCGGCATACCCCGCCCACGCACAGGATGCCCTCGCGCTGCCTGCCGTACGACAAGGCGATACGGCTGGTATTGCGGATGTACCCGAAGGCGAAGTTGTAATAATGGTAGGTGTTGTCCGAGACCGGATTATTGAAATTGTACTGGTCCATTACCGAGAAGAACCAGTGCGGGGCCATGGTATACTCCAGGCTGGCGGCCACCCAGTCGCCGCTGTCCTGGTCGGTGCTCAGGTACTGCAGCTCAAGGCGGAGCGAACGCGTGGCCGTGAGCTTGCGGGTCAGGTCGAGCACCAGGATGTCCGCGGTATAGAACAGGTGCCCGTCCTCTATGCCTTCTTCCACGACATCGAAATTGTAATCCAGGCGGGTATACTGCAGTATCCCCTTGAAGGTGGGGCTGAACTTGCGGCTGATTTCCAGGGTGAGGTCCTCGAAATACTTCACCTTGCCAAAGGCCAAAAAGTCGCTGGTATATCCCAGGGTCCCGAGGGTGTTCAGGGGCAGGGTATCGTTCACCTGGGATTTCTTCAAGCCCTTCACCAGTCCGTACCCCAGGCTGATGGTGGTGCCATAGGCTCCCCCCAGCCGGGTCTTTTTCGGCAGGGTGAACACGGCCTGACCCGATACGCCCATTTCCCCATTGGGTTGGGTAGCATAGGGATACATCGCCGGAAGCGAATATCCATGCTGTTTGGTGATGGGCGGCAGGAAGTTGATGTCGAGGGCATTGGCCGTCTCCGTCCGGCGGGATTTGAAATAGAAGTTGTCGATACGCTTGGCCGAGACCATCAGTCCGAGCCCTTTGCGGCTGTATGAAGCGGTCAGGAAAGCGGCCTGCCCGTTGCGGTAGATGTAATTGTTGAGTTCATTCGGATCGTTCACCTTCCAGGCATACTCCCCGCTGAGGTTCACCTTGCCGCGGGTGGCCTGGAAACGTCCGGCGAAGGCGGCCACGTTCTCCGGCAGCTGGTAGGGGCCCAGGGTAGGATCGTCCTTTTCGTATTTGCTGATGGCGCTGCCACCCAGGATGAGCTGGGTCCTGCTCTCCTTCAGCGCGGGGATGAGTTCGTTCAGTCCGAACTCCGCATCCACGCCACGCACGATGCCGCGCTTCTTCGCTTCTTCACGGTAGGTGGTCCAGTAATAGCGCTGGGTTCCGTAAATTCCTTTGACCTGGATGCCGGGCAAGGGGGTGAACTTGACGCGCACCCCATCCACGGCATTGTCGTAGCCCAGGCTCCATTCCTCATAGCTGCGGAACACCAGTCCGTTGCCAAACTGGTCATAGAAATGCCCGAGGGTGATGTCAAACTGGTCCTTGCTGTATGAAACATAACGGTTGGCGATGCCTTGCCCTTCCCACTGATCTTCATATCCGGAGAGCGGCTTAAGGAAGGCCTCATAACGGATCCCGGCGGAGAACCCTCCGAGGCTGTAATTGATGCGTGCAAAGGCGTTCATGCCCAGCTTCTCCCCCCGGATATCTTCCTCGGTAATCCCGATCACCGAATCGCTGCGGTAGGCCTGCACATCCATCTGGAAGCTGCCGTTCACCACCGGCGTTCCTGAAAAGCCCTGAGCCTGTGTGAGCGCCGGGCTCAGGCCCGCCAGGATGCAGAGGCCGGCCATGATGTTGAAGGTTCTCATGCGTATGAAATGGCTTGGTGGATAATCGGTCTAATGACCGGAGATGTCTTCACCCCGCTTGAGTTTGCGCACCAGTTCGATGAGCTGCAGCTCGCTGCCCTCGGAGAACGAAGTGTGCTGCCACACGATCTCCCCTTTGGCATTCACCAGAAAGGTATGCGGTATCATGTTGACGTTCATGGCACGCTTGAAGTCCCCGTTCTGGTCCAGCAGGACTTCGTATTCCCATCCTTTTCCGTTCACCGTTGGGCCCACCCTGGACGAGCTGCGCGAATCGTCGATGGAAACAGCCACAAGCTTTACCCCGGTCTCTGCCTGCCAGTCGGCGTATACATCTGCAATGGTGGTGAGCTCCTGTATGCAGGGCTTGCACCATAGGGCCCAGAAGCTGATGATCATAGGGCTGCCTTCGTTGTTCAAGGTGGCGGTGTTTACCGTCTTACCGTCCAGGTCCTTGACGTCGACCGAAGGAAGCTTCTTGCCTGCGGCCTCTTGCTGGGCGAAAAGAAAGCAGGGAAGGAGGAGAAGCATGGGGATCAGTATCTTTTTCATGATTTGGGATTGAGGTTTTCCTTCATGATGCAAATGAGGGGCCAAATTAATGAACTTTCCCATTGCTGAATGAGGGGAGCTGCGGGGAACCTGGAAAATTCAGGGGCTGACCTCCAGGAAACTGGCTGATCCATGCGGTCTTAGGCTGATGCTGTCCATCATGGCCGGCACAAGGACAGCTTCTCCGGCCCTGATCTCCTCCGAACCCTCTTCCCAGGCGAGGGTGGCCTGCCCGCCCAGGCAGAGGTATACCACACAGACATCGGCATAGCGCAGGTCCTTGTGCAGGCTTTGGGTCAGGTGAAGCAGCCCGCAGCGGAAATGATCGTTGGAGGACAAGGGCATGGTTTGGTTGAGGACAGTATGGTAATGCAGCCTTTCCTCACCCAGCCCACTAAGGTCCAATGCCTTCATGGCCAGTTCGGTATGGAGCTCACGCATCTGTCCGTCCTTGTCAGGCCGGTCCCAGTCATAAATGCGGTAGGTGATATCGGCCGCCTGCTGCACCTCGGCAATGACAATTCCCGGACCCAGGGCATGCACCCTTCCCGGGGGCATGAAGAATACGTCGCCTTTCTTCACTTCAGTAAAATTCAGGATGTCCTTCAGTTTCCCCATCGCCAGATGGTCGAGGTACACCTTCTCCGTAAGGGCCTGATTGAACCCGCTGATGAGCTGGGCCCCGGGTTCGGCGTGAATGACGTACCACAACTCCGTCTTGCCGCGGGCCATTCCCCGCTCCCGGGCCAGGATGTCATCGGGATGCACCTGCACCGAAAGCCAGTCGTGGGCATCGATGAACTTGAAGAGCAGGGGGAACTCCTCCCCGTAACGCTCGTAGGCAGTCTCACCCACCAGATCGTCCATGTATATCTCCACCAGTTCGTTCAGGCTGTTGCCGGCGAGGTATCCGTTCGATACTTCTGAGGCGTCCCCGGGAAGCCCTGACAGTACCCAGGCCTCTCCGCAATCCGCTATGGGCGAGGTGTCCTTACCGAGCAAGGAGGACAGACGTCGTCCCCCCCATACCTTTTCCTTATATATATCTTTGAATTTCAGCGGATAAAGCATTTCAAATTCAGTTTGCAGCAAAGATAAGGATATCAATGCTTAAGGCTCAGTGCTCAGTGCACATTGACAAGGACCAAAGGAGCGGGCAGCGGACAACATACAACCTACAACATAGAACATGGAATATGGAACATCACCGCTTCATTCCGTACTTTTGGCCCATGAACATCATCGGAATCACGGGAACCCTGGGCGCAGGGAAGGGCACGATAGTGGAATTCCTGGTGCGCAATTACGGTTACCGGCATTTTTCGGTAAGGGGACTGGTAACCGAGCATATTCTCGCGCAGGGCCTGCCGGTAAACCGCGACAGCATGGTGGTGGTGGCCAATGGGCTCCGCCGTGAACACGGGCCGTCCATCCTCGTCGAGATATTGTACGACCGGGCAGTGGAAGGGCAAGGCGACTGCGTGATCGAAAGCATCCGCACCCCGGGCGAGGTGATGGCCCTGCGGGCCAAAGGGAAGTTCACCCTCTTTGCCGTCGACGCCGCCCCGGAGGTGCGCTATGAGCGCATCCGCGACAGGGCCTCCGAAACGGACCATATCTCATTCGATACCTTCCTGGCCAACGAAGCCCGGGAGATGGACGCGAGCGATCCCAGCGCGCAAAACCTCAGGGCCTGCATCGCCCTGGCCGATCATGTCTTCCGCAACGACGGCAGCATCGCTGCCCTGGAGAAAGAAGTGGAGGATGTCCTTCATACACTGAACGCTACCGAGAAAAATAACCCATGAACCAAAACGACCCGAGCGCTTATATCCGTCCAAGCTGGGACGAGTACTTCATGGAAGTGGCCAATGCCATAGCCAAGCGTGCCACCTGCGACCGGGGCCGCAGCGGGTGCGTGATCGCGCGCAACCGTCAGATCCTCGTGACCGGATATGTCGGTTCCCCCACCGGGCTTCCCCACTGTGATGAGGTCGGGCACCTCTTCAAGCAGGTGGTGCACGACGACGGCCGTGTAACCCAGCACTGCGTGCGGACGGTGCATGCCGAGCAAAACGCCATTTGCCAGGCGGCCAGGCTGGGCGTCGCCCTGGAAGGGGCCACCCTATACTGCCGCATGACGCCCTGCCGCACCTGCGCCATGCTCATCATCAACTGCGGGATCGTCCGGGTGGTGTGCGAAAGGAAATATCACGCCGGCGCCGAGTCCGAAGACCTTTTCCGCCAGGCTGGGGTGCAGCTCGATTATGTCTACGACGAGGTGCTGAAGTATGATAAGCAGTAGGGATATCAGATATCTGATATCTGATATTCAGCAATATAGAATGTTAATTATTGTCCGTGGCCCTGTCTGCGGACTTTTTTTGCAATTCATTTCCTGAAGGCAGAGGTCATTGACTTCGAGCACTGCGCAATGAGAAATGATTTTTGCCCTCAGGCCGGGCGGGCCTCGTTGGATTTCCGTAGTAAAACAAGCCTGAGGATTTAAGCAGTGCACAGTGTTAAGGTGAATGATTTAACATTCAAGCCCATTTTAATGGATTTTAGCCGACACCGGAATTCCTGGGTATCGTCCTTTTTCTGCCTTTGGGTTTGACGCGGGGTACCCACTGGGCGAAGATCCCGCAGAAAAAGGCGGAGAAGTGAGGAGCACAAATCCCTTAAATCTATAATATAGTCAACCGTTGATCGGGCGACGAACGGCTTGGCTTTTTCAGGGATCAAGCCCTAAGTGGGTCGCGGAAAACCCAGGTCACCCTTTTCTTTGTTACTTTCTTTTGGGTGAGCAAAAGAAAGTAAGGAAAGAATTGGTTACGACTATTTGAAGATATAGGTCAGGGGTTCCTGGCCTTCCTTGACATAGCCGCGGAACATGCCCTGGGTGTTGAAGGGCATCACGATATTGCCGTAAGTGTCCACGGCGATCAACCCACCGGAGGCGTCCATCGTCTTCAGTTCCTGCATCACCAGGTGGTTGGCGGCCCGTTCCAGGGGCCATTTGCGGTGTTCCATCAGGCTGCTCAGCTCGTGGGCCACGCCATACCGTATAAAATACTCCCCGTGGCCGGTGCAGGATACCGCGCACGTGGCATTGTCGGCCCAGGTCCCGGCCCCAATGACCGGACTGTCACCCACCCTGCCATACTTCTTCATGGCCATCCCTCCCGTGGAAGTCCCAGCGGCGAGGTTGCCATCCCGGTCGCGAGCCACGGCGCCCACGGTGCCCAGCTTTTTCCCTTGCTTCGCCAGGGCTTCCTGGTACCTTGTCCTATGGCGCGTGGTCCAGAAATACGATGAATCCACGGGGTCCATGCCCATTTCTAAGGCGAAGGCGTCGGCTCCCGGGCCCACCAGCATCACATGGGGGGTCTCGGTCATCACCAGGCGTGCGGCGGTGATGGGGTTTCGCACCTGGCGTACCCCGGCCACGGCCCCGGCGGTATGGAACTTCCCTTCCATGATGGACGCATCCAGCTCATGCTGCCCGTCGGCATTATATACGGCACCCTTCCCGGCATTGAAGAGGGAGTCGTCCTCCATCACCCGGATGGCGGCTTCCACGGCCTCCACCGCCGTACCCCCGGCCTTCAGCACTTCTTCCCCAGCCAACAGGGCCTGCCGCAGCGCAGCATGATACGCCTGCTGCATGGCTTCGGGCATCTCAGCATCCATGCTGCCTGCCCCCCCATGCACCGCGATCATGTACTCTACCGGGCCATCCTCGCCCTTGTCCATCATATAATAACAGGAGGTGAGCAGCAAGGAAGTCCCGAGCAAGAGGAAAACATTGCCGGCTTTTCTATAAATATTTCGCACGGAAGGGATCATGACTAAAGGATTAATGAGACGAGGTACTTGATATCCAGCAGACCGAACAGGTCAGCGGAGGTTAGGAGGATCACCACCACCATGACCCACTGGACGAAAACGCTGCCCCGCTTTACGGCCATGCGGCTGGCCAACACCGCGCCAAGCACATTGCCTATGGCCATGATGAACCCGTAGAGGTAATTGACCTGATCGCTGAGCATGAATACCAACAAGGTGAAGGGCACGTACAACAACACCACCATCACCTTGATCGCGTTGGCCCTTACCAGGTCGTAGCCGGCGCCCAGGACGATGCCGGCCAGCAGGAAGTACCCCACTCCGACATGGATGAAGCCCCCGTAAATCCCGATCAAAAAGAACAGGATGACCTGCCAGACGGTCACTTTGCTGGCGGTGATTTCGGTATGTCCCTTAAGCCAGCGCTTGGGCTTGGCCAGGATGATGAACAGCATGAGAATGAGGATCACCCCTATGGCGCGTTCGAAGACTCTTTCATTGATATCCACGGCGATCTTGGCCCCTATGATGGAGCCCAGAACCGAGGGGATGCCGAGGGCGAGGGCTTTGCGGGTGTCGAGCACCTTCTGCTGACGGAAGCTGCCGGTAGCCGCCAGGGTTTGGAGGAAGATGGCCACCCGGTTGGTCCCGTTGGCCACCGGGGCTGGCAGTCCCACCATAATAAGCATGGCCAGGGTGATCATGGAACCGCCCCCCGCCAGGGTGTTGATAAACCCGGCCAGGAAACCGGCGATGTTCAGCAGGATGATCTCGGTGACGGTCATCGGGAAGAATTTGGGCAAAGGTACAGGAAAAGCCGGCACCGCCCGGTTAGGGCTCAGGGCCTGCAGAGGACGCGAGCGGCAGCGATGATGCCCTCGGCGTCGAAACCGCATTCACGGTAGAGCTCCTTCAGGCTGCCCTGCCCGATGAAGCGGTCGGGCACGCCCAGGCGCACCACCCTCGCGTGGTAAGCCCGCTCCTGCATATACTCCAGTACGGCACTGCCGAAGCCCCCGCTCAGGGTCCCGTCCTCCACGGTGATCAGCCGCTGGTGCCTGTTGAAGACCTCATCCAGCAGCTCCCCGTCCAGGGGCTTAAGGAACCGCAGGTCGTAATGGGCTGCCGAAATGCCTTCGGCCGCCAGCCGCTCTGCCGCCTCGGCCGCGAAGTTCCCGGGATGCCCCAGGCTGAGGATCGCTACATCCTTACCTTCCCGCAGCCGCCGCCCCTTGCCCAGGCTCAGGGGCAGCATCTCCACCCTCCAGTCAGGGCATACGCCCCGGCCCCTGGGGGAGCGTATGGCCATGGGGCCGGCAACGCCCTGAGCGGCGGTGAACATCATATGCCTGAGCTCGCACTCATCCATGGGCGAGGCGATGCTCAGGCCCGGGATGGCCCGGAGGTAGGCCAGGTCATATACCCCATGGTGAGTAGGGCCATCCTCCCCCACCAGCCCCCCCCGGTCCAGGCAAAGCACCACAGGCAGCCCCTGCAGGGCCACGTCGTGGATCACCTGGTCGTAAGCCCTTTGGAGAAAGGAAGAATAGATATTGCAAAAGGGGATACAGCCCTGGGTAGCCAGTCCTGCGGCAAAGGTCACGGCATGCTGCTCGGCAATGCCGACGTCGAAGGTCCGTTCCGGCAGGGCCTCCATCATGATGTTCATGGAACAACCCGAAGGCATAGCGGGTGTGATACCAACGATCCGCGCATCTTTCCTGGCCAGTTCCAGCAGGGTCTTGCCGAAGACATGCTGGTACTTCGGCGCCTGGGTGCTGCAGTCTTCCTTGCGTACAATGCCCGTACGGCGGTCGAAGCTTCCCGGGGAATGGTATGCCGTCTGGTCGCGCTCGGCGGCATCGTAGCCTTTCCCCTTGACCGTCATCAGGTGCAGCAGGCGTGGACCGGGGATGTCATGGAGATCCTGAAGGAGCTGCACCAGGCGGACCACGTCGTGCCCGTCCACCGGCCCGAAGTAGCGCATATTGAAGGCCTCGAAGAGGTTGGAACGGCTGAGCAGGGTGCTCTTCACAGCCCCCCCGAGCTGCTTGACTACGTTGCGGGGGTAGGAACCGTAACGGGTCCCCCCGCCCAGCATATACCACACATTGTCCTTGAGCCGGTTGTAGGCTCTGGAGGTGGTGATGTCGGTAAGGTACTTGCTCAGGGCGCCTACGCTTTCGTCTATGGCAATGCCGTTGTCGTTGAGGATCACCAGGATATTGGTGCCCGAAACCCCGGCATTGTTGAGTGCTTCCATGGCCTGTCCAGCGGTCATGGAGCCGTCGCCGATCACGGCGATGTGCTGGCGGCGGTCATGGCCACTCAGCCTGGAAGCAGTGGCCATGCCAAGTACCGCGGAAATGGAGGTACTGGAATGCCCTGTGCCGAAGGCGTCGTAGGGGCTCTCCTTCATCTTGGGGAAGCCCGAGAGCCCCCCCGTCAGGCGGTTGGTTCGGAAGGCCTCCCTCCTGCCGGTAAGTATCTTGTGGGCATAGGCCTGGTGGCCCACATCCCATACCAGCTTGTCGTCTGGGGTTTGAAAAACGTAATGCAGGGCCACCGTCAGCTCGATCACCCCCAGGCTGGCACCCAGGTGGCCGCCGTTGGCCGAGACCACATCGATGATATGGTCCCGGAGCTCCCGGCAAAGGACAGGAAGCTCCTCCCGGCTCAGCCGTCGCAGGTCCTCCGGCGAATCGATGCGCTGCAATAAACTTCCCATAGGTTCCATTGGCGATGCAGATGCAACAACGACAAAGGTAGGGGAATTAGTGGCTAGTGGGGGGTCTGCCTTCGGCAGACAGTGGCTAGTGGCTAATGGCTAGTGGCTAGTGGCTAAAGTCAGCGAAAAACAATGGAATAATCTGTCAAGTAATTGCCCAGCAGGGGTTGCCTTATGCCAGTGAGAAGGAGCATAACGCTTACGGAATAGATCAATTCATTGCCCAACCTATGTTCCTTATGGAACTATGGCCGATATGATGCATCCACGTCACCGGTCGCCAGTACCTTCAGTATTACTTGTTGTGGCAGACCAGGGCGAACAGATACCTGATGAGTTACCGGAACCCAGTTACCCGACAAGAAAGATCCACTTAGACCATTGATCCTGCGTGACATCAGTAATGCATCGATTGCGTTGATATTGCCAGTCACATTTACATCACCCGCCAGAAATCTCAACCCGCTCAAGCTGTCGAAGTCAACAAAATGCTCCATTACCGTATGGACATCGATTGAATCACAACCACCCCAGGGTATCGGGATCATAGTTTCGATGACATATTCTCCTGGGTTCAAATAAGCGCTAAAGTATCCCAAAGAGTCCGTAAATGCTGTATCCAGAACATTTCCTGACAAATCCTTGACCTTAACCATAACATTATGTATCGAACTACGGGTTTGGTCATCATACACTACAAATCCCGTAATCATTCTTTCCTTCTGCTCATCGTATAACATAATAACGAATGAGCTGTTTTCCTTGCCCACACTAACAGTATCCACAAGATTCTGATATCCTGCACGAACGGCCGAAACCCGATAATCCCCTTTGAAAAGGCCAGGCAAATGCACCAGCCCTGTGGAATTGGTCATTCCTGCATAATTCATTGAATATATTGAGTCTATACTTGCGATGCTGTAATGTACGCTATCGAAAATGCTTGCATCCTCCAGGTGAAACAGGATAATCCCATCCGTAAATCGATCAAGGTCAATGGGCGAAGAAAAGATAGTATCACTGCTTCCATTCGAATAGATAGCCTGCACTCCATAGGTGAAACTACCATCCAGAGCTGCATACAAATCGTCTGAATATGCAGTCGACAGAATACTGTCGGCGAGCAGGCTAAGGCTACCATCGTCAATCCCTCTCAATATTCTGAAATGATCCAACCCTGCCACAGCAAGAGTATCCCAGTCAAGGCTTACAACATATCGGTCACTGATACTTGCATTCAAGGCTAAAGGAGCCAATTGCAAGGGAACAGAGACAAGATTTCCCAGGGGGCTCCAATTCTGCTGCTCATCCTCTGTCTTGATTACTAACCAAAGGCTGTCACTTCCTCTCAATCCTTCCAGTGAATCCAGGGCTATGACCAACGAGTCCCGTCTTCCGGAGGGAGATGGATAGGGCACCTGGCTGATACGGTTTGCCATAAAAAAATCATTCTCATTCAAGATGGGCGATGACGAATACCGGATATCGTAGGCAAATGCTCTCCCCAGCATCCCATCGTCACCCGGACTGGTCCAGGTTAGTAAAACTCCATTATTCCGAAGCAGGTTGGCCGAGATATCCTGTATGCCCGCTGGCGGAGACTGATCGTTGGGCTGAGGCAGGCTGTCATAGATCGCATCGGCAAAGTACGCAGTACCATCTGTAAAATATTTCAGGCGAATAGTATCCCCGTGCATTACTCCCAGCATCGATGACGAATATGCTGAAACTTCAAAGGTCCCAATGAATTCAAATTCATTCACTTTCCTGCACTCGATGGCAACGGAATCACCCGAACGGACATTCATCAACAGTACCTGGATATTTGGAACCTGCCTTTGATAATCAACTATCCTCGCAAACTTTACATCCTTTTCATATAAAGTGCGGGAGCTGTATCCGGTCCTCACCTTTACATCATCCTGGGAGTATACCACGGCCTCCAAGGCAGCAGTGTCAATCGCATTTCCGTCACCAACCGAAAATAGGATGCGATGCGCCCCTAGTTCACTGGCGCTGGGCGTCCAGGAAAGAACGTTCCCGTTGATTACCAGTCCTTGAATGTTGGTTAGAAGATTAAACGCAAGGGAGTCCTGATCTGCATCCACCGCTGTCAGCAACAAACTATCCTGCTCTCCTTCGGTCAGCCTCCAGATGGTAGGTCCAGCCAAGGTGATAACGGGAGGATGATTTGCAGTATCAAAGGCATTAACATAAATCAGAATCGTGTCGCTTACAGATCCCCCTACTCCCTGGGGGCTAATGAACCTTCCCCAGAGCTCATACGTCACACCGGCCCTAAGATTGAAAAACATTGCAACAGTATCATCAACCACTGCGATCTGTTCTGTCCGGCTGTTTGCAGGATCATGAAGATAGAACAAGGCTGTTGTTAATATAGGGTTCACAGGACCAGCCCATTGGATCTCAAGGGAATCCCCCTTTTGAATATGTACAATTCCTTCCGGGTGCTCAGTTATTCCTGAAGTGTTCAGCAATACAGCCCCGTTTGAATACTGCCTAACAGGTACGTTCTTCCCATCACTCACCTCGGCATACATAAAATACTCTCCATCAGGCAATACGCCGGTTTGCCAGACATAATCTACTACGGCATTGTTCACCACCTCAAAGCTTTCGATAACCACACCATCGAAATCAAGGGAATCCGTGTCGTAGAATACCCTGACTGCGAGGGTATCATTGAAGTCGGTGATATCCATCCTGCAGTTTACGATCCCGTACTCCGCATTGACCGGCTCGCCTACAAGCAGGCCAGGCGCCTGGTCCTGGAACAGAAATTCAGTCCGTACATTGGTAAAGCTATTTGCCACCAGGCTCCAGTTGCCCTTGACAGGATTCTCCACGACTATTATAGTCTGGGAACTTTCAGGCACCCAGGTATAAGACGTATTGGTACTATCCCAGATTCCGCCAGACGGATCCTGCAACGAAATTGAAACATGGTGCTGATTGACCGTGTCTCCTACTATAACCATCATTCCAGGACAGTTCTCGGGTACCTGGAATTGCACGGCAGACTTGCCTTTGGCCGCACCCTTCCATATCTGTGACATCTCTTCATAATTGCTCCCGAGGTAATAATGGAAGTAGGGAAAATTGGGATTCCCATATTCCAGCCTCATAGCAATGCCGAAATCGAAGATTCTTCTTTGCAGCCAAATATTATTATTGTGGAATGATGCTGCTGATGATCCTATTACCCGATTCTGCGCCCATTTAAATTTCCAGGGGAGTACAGGGGGTGTCTTGACCGTAAATTCGCCCCCTCCCGAAAAGTCTCCGGATTTCAGGCTGAGGTTGGCTTTACCAAGAATGATACCTGCAAGGTCAAGTTGTGCCTCACCTACCAATGCTTTCTTAGGGGGAGAATATTCAAGGATAGCGCCCGAAACCTGCTGGCCGAAGATTTCAACGACCCCGGATAACTTAAAATGATCCCAGGGGTGGACCTCACCACCAACGTCATTAATCTTGATCGGCGAACCGAGCACGGGAAGGTTCAGTCCTGTTTCTATGTCAAAATTGGCGAGTACTCGCCAATTGTCCAGTTTGGTGAAATTCGAAATGCCCCCGGTCGCTTCTGTTATGTATAATCCGGTGGCAAACAGGGGAACCTTTGCACCTACTGAAACCCGGAACTCATGGATTGATCCTGATACAAACTCCATCTGAACGCTTAACCTGATAAGATCAGCCCCCAAAAAGGTTCTCTTTCCGATCAGACTATCCAACAGAAGTGTATCTGCGGGCATACCGGTTGAATTAACTAAGACAAGCGGTAAAGCCAGAAGGGAATCAATGGATGAGGAGTCTGTCAGGGATCCGGATTTCAGCACATCAGGAGGATCGCCGGGGATGCTCAGAGAGAAACCTCCACCAAAAACCTGGGTAGAAGTATTAAAATAAAGGCTGAGGTCCTTTATGGAAAATGCTCCAAAATTAATCCCCAGGCCGCTGATGTTCCCGGTGCTGCTTCTGCCATTGTCTTTGGAATAAAGATCGCTGAATCCCAGCTTGCTCACTAAATTGATCGGATGTTTGGCTTCTTCCCACAACTTCGCAAAGATCAAGTCTACAGGAAACGGCATTTTCATAAAACTCTTGAGCTCAACACTGTTACCATCCCCATCAACTATAATCTGGCAGACATCCATATTAAAGCCCCCCATCAGGATAGGACTTCCGATGATCGACTTCCAGTCCTTGGGATTCAGCGTATTCCCATCTACATATACGTTGAGCCCAGTGCCGGAGCTTACAAGCACATCGGTTCCTTGAATATCAAGGGCATACAGATTTCCATTGGCTGATATCTCGGGATAATACAGGTGCGGCCTTTTATCAACCATAACCTGCCCATCTATGCTAAGGATACCATTAATGACGGGGTTTCCGGTCAGGCGATAGTAATAAGGCTGGACCTCAACGATTTCGTCTGCGCAAATCCTTAGGGAAGGATTGATTTTTATGCAATTAGAATCAGGGACATCCAGACCAATTACGCTAAAAAGACAGGTCTCTGTTGTGTTGAATGTCTTGATTTCTGACTGGTATCCGTTAGCGGAAATTTCCACGGTAAATGGCGATAACGGCATACTATTCGAAGAAAATGAGCCATCTGTTGCCGTAGTATAAGTAAAGGTTTGATTGCCGGGTGCTGTTAGGACGACACTTGCGCCGGAAATAGCATTACCGCTCTGCGCATCAACCACAATGCCGGAAATTCCATATTTAGTGGATACCCGGATGCTGGCTGATGTGCCTTCCCCGGAATCGGCGAAAACACTATGCGTCAGAACAGTAGTTATTACAAACAACAAACCCTGACAGATCTTAAGGAGATTGATTCTATTCATAAGGAAGAAAATACTATGAAACTCTATGGAGATATCAATTTTGACCTACCAGGACGAATCTCGAATACAACGAATTGAGTATGCGGTACCGACGTTTGTATTTGCTCCCCGGGTGACTCTTCCTTCTGAATTCAGGTAATATGAGAGATTACTTGAGGATGCCCAGAAATATGCATTTTGATATCGATACTCGAACCCATATCCATAGCTGCCACCAAAATTCCTTCGCTGCCCTCCACCTCGGGCCGAAAAACCTGAGCTATTGGTCGCATTAGTATTTGTGTACCAATATGCTGTCCCTGTTTCCTTAAGCTTCCATCCGGCAGAATAGGACACTATCAAGGTGGTGAAGAAGCAATTTGGTACAGAAGGATCTAATAAAGTTACCAGTTCACACCAGTCTGCATTTGAAGGGATATGCCAGCCCGGAGGACAGAGGCCCTGGGCTCCGGTGCTCGTCGATGGACTGTAATTCATTGCCTCACCCCAGAGGTAAAGTCCTCCGAAGATTGCGCAATTGGAAGCATCATTATTGTAACAATATTTCTCTACCACATTATTGTTTGTGTGGTTCGTACTACCATTTACCATAGTTCCTACATTAAGGTTTTCCCTGAACCAGCACTGGCTGCCGATAGCTACGGTATTGTACAATTGACCTTCGTGATTGACCGTCAATGCACCCAAGCAGGGTTCTTGTGGAGTGGGTGTGGGAGCATAACCATCCTCGGCTACCACCTTTACCTTCAATTCCGGAATAATCTCATCTGGATGGTCGGCTCCAAGGTCCCAGACGATGTGCTTGACAATTCCTGATATTACGCCCGGGCCAAAATCCCCGCTCAGGTTCGCGGCACCCACACCAAGCACCCAATTTGCACCCCCGTCAGAACTGGCTTCAAGCGTTACCGTCATCGTATCCCCGTCCTGATCCAATACATCATAGTAGATATCCAGGACAGATGAACAATCAGACCGCGGCGATACCAATACATTGGAAACACCGGGGGCATTGTTTTGGGCAATACCCGTAATGACTCCCAACAGGAGCAATGACAGGATCATCAATCTCATTAAAGAAAGTTTAGATATTAGCAAAAAGGGAACGCCAGGCTGTAAAATTAATAGTTGTATGCTTTTATGTACATACTTAACATGTTAACTAATTGTTAAAAGCGGGTCTGCCTACGGCAGACAGTGGCTAGTGGCTAATGGCTAGTGGCTAGTGGTAGTGGAAAGTGGAAAGTGAAAAGTGGAAAGGGATTATCGGTCAAATAAACTATCAATCAACAGCACACATCCCCCATCAGATATCAGATATCAGATATCAGATATCAGATATCAGATATCAAAGGAGCCCCAACTCCAGCCGGGCTTCGTCGCTGAGCTGGTCCATGGTCCAGGGGGGATCGAAGGTGATCACCACCTCAGCCTCGCGGATGCCGGCAATGGCGGCGACCTTTTCCTTCACCTCTGTGGGAAGGGACTCGGCCACAGGACAGTTGGGGGTGGTAAGGGTCATGGTCACCGTGGCCTTCATCTCATCGTCAAGTACGATGCCGTATACCAACCCCAGATCGTAGATGTTCACGGGCACCTCCGGATCGTAGATCTCCCGCAGGCTGCGGATGATCTCGTTCTCCAGGATCACTTTCTGTTCCTTGAGGTCCATGGCGCTCAGCTTTTCCCCCCGGCCTTCTCGCGGGCCTGGAAGGCATAGGCGTACAGCTTCATCTGCTTCAACATGGCCAGCAGCCCGTTCGAGCGCGTAGGACTGAGGTGCTCCTTCAGCCCTATCCTGTCGATGAAGCTCAGATCGGCTCCCATAACGGCATCCGGAGGCTGTCCGTCCAACACCCGGATCAGCATGCTGGCGATTCCGCGGGTGATCACGGCATCGCTGTCGGCGCTGTAACGGATCACTGCATCCTCCAGGCGGGCATGCAGCCAGACCCGCGACTGGCAACCACGGATGAGGTAGCTGTCGGTCCGGAACTGCGGATCAATCGATGGAACAGATTTTCCCAGTTCGATCAGGTAGTTGTATTTGTCCAGCCACTCCCCGAACTGGGCAAACTCCTGTTCGAGCGCGGCAGCCCTGTCATCTATGCTCATCATTTCCTTGATGTTATACTATCCCTATCCTCGGCGGAAGGCGTTCAGGCCAGGATGGCGGCGCACTTCTCCAAGGCCTCCGCAAAGATATCAATCTCTTCGGTGGTATTGTAGGCGGCCACCGAGAGCCTCACCGTGCCGGGCACACCCCAGTGATCCATCAGGGGCTGGGCGCAATGGTGTCCGGTGCGCACGGCAATGCCGAAGCGGTCCAGGAGCGTGCCCAGGTCATAGGGATGGATGCCGTCCAGCAAGAAAGATATTACCCCTGCATTGTCTTCCACTGCACTGTATAGCCGCATCCCGGGGAATCCTTCCAGCTTTTTCCAGGCATGGGCCATCAGTTCCGTTTCCAGGGCATGCAGCCCGGGCATGCCGACTGCTTCCATGAAGTCCAGGGCGGCCTTCAATCCGAGCGCCTCTGCCACGGCCGGGGTACCGGCTTCGAACTTATACGGCAGCTCGTTGTATGTCGTCTCCTCAAAGGTCACCCGGTCGATCATCTCTCCCCCCCCCTGCCAGGGGGGCATCTCCTCCAGCCAGCGCTCCTTGCCGTACAGCACGCCGATGCCCATAGGGCCATAGGCCTTGTGGCCCGAGAAGGCGAAAAAATCACAGTCGAGCTCCTGCACATCCACGGCAAGATGGGGGGCCGATTGTGCCCCGTCGATCAGGACCGGGATGTCCAGGGCATGGGCCTTCCGGATGATCTCCCGTACCGGATGGATACGTCCGGTGACATTGGAAACCTGGGTGAGGGCCAGCAAACGGGTGCGCTCGCCCAGGATGGCATCCAGGGCGTCCATGTCGAGCCGGCCCTGCCCGTCGATTCCCAAAACCTTCAACCGGGCACCCGAACGCTGGCATGCCAACTGCCAGGGCACAATATTGGAATGGTGCTCCATAACGCTCACCACCACCTCATCGCCCTCGCGAAGGTACCGCTGACCGAAGCTCTGGGCTACCAGATTGATCGACTCTGTGGTGCCCCGGGTGAAAATGATTTCATGGGCTGCAGGGGCATGCAGAAAACGGGCCACAGCCTGCCGGACCTCCTCGTAGCGGTCCGTGGCTTCCTGCGCCAGGGTATACACTCCCCGGTGAATGTTGCTATTGAGCGCACGGTAGTAGTGGTCCATGGCCTCAAGCACCCCTTCCGGCTTCTGGGTGGTAGCGGCATTGTCCAGGTATACCAGGGGTTTTCCATGGACCTGCCGGGTGAGCAGGGGAAAACGCTGCCGGATACTATGGGGGTCGATGGGCATGCTTCAGATCTTGCTGAGGTCTATGTCGAAAGAAACGGGACGCTTTTCCCGGCAGTCGATCACACATTGATCGCAAATGGTCAGCTCACCCCTTAATCGCTTGGCAACCAGTTCGTCTATCCTTTCGCGCAGGGCCTGGATCGAGATCTTACCGATCACCTCGGCAGCGAAAGCATACATGAGCAGCATACGCGCCGCGTGCTCTCCAATACCCCGGGTACGAAGATAGAACATAGCTTCCGGGTCAAGCTGCCCCACGGTGGCCCCGTGACTGCACTTCACGTCATCGGCATAGATCTCCAGGTGGGGCTTGGTATGGATGCGGGCCTTGTCGGTGAGTAAAAGGTTGCGGTTGTTCTGATAAGCCAGGGTCTTCTGGGCCTCCCTGCGTACTAAAATATGTCCGTTGAACACCCCGCTGGCCTGGTCATCCAGTATGCCCTTGAACATCTCGTTGCTGGTGCAGTGGGGTACCGCGTGGTCAACGTGTACATGGGTATCCACGTGCTGTTCCCGGTCTACAAGGTAAAGTCCCAGAATATCCGCTTCGGCATATTCCCCTGCCAGTTTAACGCTGATGTTGTTGCGAACCACCCCTCCATGCAGCACGATGGTGTTGGTGGACACCCTGCTCTCCCTCTCCTGATGGAAGAAAGTGGTCGTGATAAGGGTGGAGCTGTTGTCCTTGTTCTGGATCTTGTAATGATCCAGATAGGCGCCCTCTCCAACGTAGAATTCTGAGACGTTATTGATCAGACTTTCCTTATGCCGTAGGGAGTGGTCACAATGCACCAGCCTGAGGCTGGCCCCCTTTTCCAGTACGATGAGGTTACGCGGCTGGACAAAGAAGTTTTCCTTCAGGTCGATCAGGTTGATGATCTGCACCGGTTTCTCCACGGTGACCCCTTCGGGCACATAGATGAACAGCCCATCCTGAGCGAAGGCCGTATTGAGGGCATTCAGTCCATCGTGCTGCATATCGGCGTATTTGCCATAATGCTTTTCGAAGATCTCAGGATACTGACGCATCGCGTCGGCGAGACTGCCGATGACGGTGCCGTTGGGAAGGCTTGTCAGGGTTTCGCCCTTGTTCACCAGCCAGCCGTTGTATTGCGCTACCAGGATAGTATCCAGGTCGAACACCTCGCATTGGAACACTTTGCGCACATCGATGTCCTTTTCCAGGGGTGCGAAATGCTGCACATACTCCAGCATCAGGGTCTTGCCCAGGTTGGTGGAGCGCCACTTTTCCTCTGTTGGAGAAGGAAAGCCAAGCTCCCTGAACCTTTCGATGGCCTGCAGCCGGATGGAACGTATATGTTCCGAATCACTGCTGAAGTTCGAACGGAGGTTTTCCCCGAACAGGGTGATCATCTTGCCTTTGAGGCTATTATCGGTTATGATGGTATCCATGATCCGTCACGGGTTTCAGGCCGGAGCCTGGGCTTTCAGCCATTCATATCCCTTCTCCTCCAGCTCAAGCGCCAGTTCCTTGCCCCCGGAACGTACGATGCGCCCATTGAACAGCACATGCACAAAATCGGGAATGATATAATCAAGAAGCCGCTGGTAATGGGTAATCACGATAAAGGCGTTATCGGGCCTGCGGAGCTTGTTCACGCCATTGGCCACCACCTTGAGGGCGTCAATGTCGAGCCCTGAATCGGTTTCATCCAGTATGGCGAGTTCAGGTTCAAGCATCGCCATCTGGAATATCTCGTTCCGCTTCTTTTCCCCTCCGGAAAAGCCCTCGTTCACCGAACGGCTGGCCAGCTGGGAATGGATCTCCACCAATTGTTTCTTTTCCTCCATCATCCGCAGGAACTCCCCGGCAGGCATGGGATCCAGCCCATGATAGGCCCGGCGTTCGTTCACGGCGGTGCGCAGGAAATTGGTCATGCTCACCCCAGGGATCTCTACAGGGTACTGAAAGCCCAGAAAGATGCCTTCGTTCGCCCTCTCCTCCACCGACAACTCGAGGAGGTCCTTGCCCTTATAACTCACCTTCCCCCCTCCTATCTCGTAAAGGTCACGCCCGGCAATCACATTGGCCAGGGTGCTCTTGCCCGTCCCGTTGGGACCCATGATGGCATGCACCTCCCCCGGCTTCACCTCCAGTGTCAACCCCTTCAATATCTTTTTCCCTTCGATCGAAACCTCAAGATCTTTTATGAACAGCATATATAAATATTTATAATTCAACAAATTAAAACATCAAACCTCAAACATCAGATATCAGATATCAGATATCAGATATCAGATATGTATCACCCCACACTCCCCTCCAGGCTGATCGACAGCAACTTCTGGGCTTCCACAGCGAACTCCATGGGGAGTTTGTTCAGCACTTCCTTGGCGTAGCCGTTCACGATGAGGCCGATGGCCTTCTCGGTGTCTATGCCTCGCTGGTTGCAGTAGAAGAGCTGGTCTTCGCTGATCCTTGAAGTGGTGGCCTCGTGTTCCACCACGCTGCTGCGGTTCTCCGTGGTGATGTACGGATAGGTGTGGGCCCCGCACTGATTGCCCAGCAGCAGGCTGTCACACTGGGAGAAATTCCGTGAATTTTCAGCCTTACGCCCGATGCGCACCAATCCGCGGTAACTGTTGTTGCTCTTACCTGCAGATATCCCTTTGGAGATGATGGTGCTGCGGGTGTTCCGGCCCAGGTGGACCATCTTGGTGCCGGTGTCGGCCTGCTGATGGTTGTTGGTGACGGCCACGGAATAAAACTCCCCCACACTGTTGTCACCCAGCAGGATGCAGCTGGGATACTTCCAGGTCACGGCCGAGCCGGTCTCCACCTGGGTCCAGGAGATCTTGGCGTTCGACCCTTTGCAAATCCCTCGCTTGGTCACGAAATTGTATATCCCTCCTTCCCCGTCCTTATTGCCGGGGTACCAGTTCTGCACGGTGCTGTACTTCACCTCTGCATCCTTCAATGCCACGATCTCCACCACGGCGGCATGCAATTGGTTCTCGTCGCGCTGGGGAGCCGTACAGCCCTCCATATAGCTCACGTAACTGCCTTCGTCAGCGACGATGAGGGTGCGTTCGAACTGCCCGGTCCCGGCGGTATTAATGCGGAAGTAGGTGGACAGTTCCAGCGGACACCTTACTCCCCTCGGGATATAGCAGAAGGAACCGTCGCTGAATACCGCCGAATTGAGGGCTGCATAATAGTTGTCGTGGACAGGGACCACCGAGGCAAGGTATTGCCTGACGAGGTCCGGGTGATTCCTTACGGCTTCGCTGAATGAGCAGAAAATGATGCCTTGTTTGGCCAGGGTATCCTGGAAGGTCGTTTTCACACTCACGCTATCCATCACGGCATCTACGGCCACACCGGTCAGGCGTTTCTGTTCATCCAGGGATATGCCGAGCTTATTGAATGTTTCAAGTAAATCGGGATCCACCTCATCGAGGCTCGATAGGGTATTTTTCGTCTTGGGTGCTGCGTAGTATATGATATCCTGGAAGTCGATTTCAGGATACCTCAGGTGCGCCCATTGAGGTTCCTTCATTTGTTGCCACTGACGGAATGCGTTGAGCCGGAACTCCAGCATCCATTCGGGTTCTTCCTTGCGGGCCGAGATGAAGCGGATGATGTCCTCGTTCAAGCCTTTGGGCGCGACTTCTGTTTCGATGTCGGTCACGAACCCGTATTTGTATTCCCCGCTGGTGACGTTCTCCAGGATTCTGTCCTGTTCGTTGCTGGGCATTTTTATTTAGATTTATTCTAAATTACACATTGTGAATTTACAAAGGTACGAAATCTTGTTGAGTGGGAATTGGATGTGAAGGTAACGGGGCGACCATTCGACTATTCGAATACTCGATTGCTCGATTTTGGTGCCGTGCCCGAAGTCAAGGAGCGAAGGATTGACGAGGAGGATTGACGATTGACGAAATATCCTGGTCAGTTGACAGCTACTGCTTAAATACAGTTGCCGGGGGAGCGACCTTGGCTGGTGCGGTCCCACGGAGCGGGATCCCGACCAAAGGGAGGGAAGCAGCAGGCGCAGTCGCATCCTGGCAACGAGGCCCGCCCGGCCTGAGGGCAAACATCATTTATCATTTCGCATTTCGCAGTGCTCAAAGACAATCATCCTTATGAGAATGACATAGATTGGTACTCCAAAGTGAATCAAATACTTTTCCTACTGAGCTCAGAACTGGGAATCGAACAAAGCTAATCGTAATATTACATTATTACAATATTGCAATATCACACGATTGCACCTGTCGAATGTCAATCACATCAGAAAACTCCAAGTACTCCCAACTCCAAGTACTCCCAACTCCAAGTACTCTAAGTACTCTTTAATGGTAATTTTGCCCTGAACACTCTCTACTATGTCGGAACAAAAGAACCAGGTCACCCCCCTCAGCGAGCTCGGCGAGTTCGGCCTCATCCACCGTCTCACCCTCAACCTCAGCCCGGGCCAGCCCTCCACGGTCAAAGGCGTGGGCGACGATGCCGCCGTCCTGCGGTTCGGCGAGCATACGGTCCTGGTCAGCAAGGACCTGCTGGTGGAGAATGTCCACTTCGACCTCAGCTACTACCCGCTCCGGCACCTGGGCTATAAGGCTGCCGTGGTGAACATCTCCGACATCGTGGCCATGAACGGCAGGGCAACCCACCTGCTCGTGGGTCTGGCGGTATCAAGCAAGTTCAGCGTGGAAGCCATCGAAGAAGTCTTCGCCGGCATACGTCTCGCCTGCGAACGTTATGAGCTGGACCTCGTTGGGGGGGATACCACTTCCAGCACCTCGGGGCTCATGATCTCCATCACGGTCATTGGCCAGGCCAGGGCCGAGGACGTGACCTACCGCCACACGGCCTCCGCAGGCGATCTGATCTGCGTCAGCGGCGACCTGGGCTCGGCCTATGCCGGGCTCCTGGTGCTGGAACGGGAAAAGCACGCCTTCCGCAGCGCCCCGGGCATACAACCCGACCTGGAAGGCTTCGACTATATCCTGGAGCGCCAGCTGAAACCGGAAGCCCGGACCGAGGTCCCCGACATACTGCGACAGATCGGGGTCAGGCCTTCCGCAATGATCGACGTCTCCGACGGCCTTTCTTCCGAAATCCTACACCTCTGCGAAGCCTCCGGACTGGGATGCACCCTCTACACCGACCGCATCCCCCTTGACCCCGCCACAGTTAGCGCGCTGGAAGATTTCGGCATCGACCCCCTCACCGCGGCCCTCAACGGAGGGGAGGACTATGAGCTGCTGTTCACCGTCCCCCTGAAGGACTATGACCGCATCCGCGACATCCAGGGCATCCACCTCATCGGCCATATGAGCCCTGCCTCCGAAGGTCGCTTCCTGCAATCGCCCCAGGGCACCCGCATCCCCCTCACCGCCCAGGGCTGGGACGCCTATCCCCACACCACCCCCTGAACCTATCGTGAGCGAAGACCGGTCGAAATACCACCCCCGGCTGAAACCCCTCCTCGCCAGCCTCCCCGACAAACCCGGGGTTTACCAGTATTTCGATGAGGACGGTAAGATCATCTATGTGGGCAAAGCCAAGAGCCTTAAAAAAAGGGTATCCTCCTACTTCACCAAGGACAGCAGCGGCAACGGCAAGCTCAGGGTGCTGGTGAGCCGCATCGCCGACATCCGTCATATCGTCGTTAACACCGAATTCGACGCCCTGCTGCTGGAGAACAACCTCATCAAGGAACATCAGCCCCGTTACAATATCCAGCTCAAGGACGACAAGACCTTCCCCTGGATCTGCATCCGCAACGAGCCCTTCCCCCGGATATATTCTACGCGTAACCCGGTAAAGGACGGCTCGGAATACTTTGGCCCCTACGCCTCGGTACGGATGATGCGCACCCTGCTGGAGCTGATCCGTCAGCTCTTTCCCCTGCGCACCTGCAACCTGAGCCTCAGTCCGGCAAACATCAGCTCAGGAAAATTCAGGCGCTGCCTGGAATACCACATTGGCAACTGCCTGGCCCCTTGCGAAGGACTGGAACAGGAGGATACCTACCTTGAGCGCCTCGCGCAAATCCGCCACATCATCCGCGGTAACACCCGGGAAGTAATCCAGGGCCTCAGGGAGAAGATGATGGCCCTGGCCGAAAGGATGGAATTCGAAAAGGCCCAACAGCTCAAAGAAAAGCTGGAAATCCTGGAGCGCTACCAGGCAAGATCCACCGTGGTCAGTGCCTCCATAACCAACGTGGATGTCTGCAGCATACTCACCGACGACACCTATGCCTACGTGAACTTCCTGCGGGTGATGAACGGGGCCGTGGTCCAGTCGCACACCCTGGAGATCCGCAAGAAGCTGGACGAACCGGCAGAAGAGCTGCTTGGTCTGGCCCTGGCCGAGCTACGGCAACGGTATGCAAGCGTCTCGCCCGAGGTCATCTTATCCAACCCCCCGGATATCGGGCTTCCCGGAGTGGTCTTCCATATCCCCCAGCGGGGCGACAAGAAAAAGCTGCTGGAGCTGTCGGAGCGCAATGCGGCGGCATATCGTATGGAGCGGGAAAAGCAGCGCCAGCTGGTGGACCCCGACCGCAGGAGCCGCCGTCTGATGGAACAGATTAAAAAGGACCTCCAGCTCGAGGAGCTGCCCCAGCATATTGAGTGCTTCGATAACTCCAATTTTCACGGGGACTACCCCGTGGCCGCCATGGTGGTGTTCCGCGACGGCCGTCCATCCAAAAAGGAATACCGGCACTATAACATCCGCACCGTGGAGGGGCCCGACGATTTCGCCAGCATGGAAGAGATCATCCATCGCCGTTACCGCCGCCTGCTGGATGAAGGCGCTACGCTTCCCCAGCTCATCGTGGTAGACGGCGGCAAGGGACAATTGGGGGCCGCGGTGAAGAGCCTCCGCCTGCTGGGCCTGGAGCGCTCGGTGAAGATCATCGGCATCGCCAAGAAACTGGAGGAATTGTACCGGCCGGGGGACCCCCTTCCCCTATACCTCGACAAGAATTCCGAAACCCTGCGCCTGATCCAGCGCATGCGCGACGAGGCCCACCGCTTCGGCATCACCCACCACCGCAAGCGCCGCGACAAAGGCACCCTGAAGACCGAACTCACCGGCATTCCCGGCATTGGCCCGGCGACCTCGGCCGAACTGCTGCGCCACTTCAAATCAGTAAAAAAAGTGAAAGAAGCCAGTCCAGAAGCCTTATCTGAGCTCCTGGGCCCGGCGAAGGCCGCGAAGGTTTGGGAGCATTTCCACGGCGGAGATGGAACACCGAACACCCAACAAGGAATAATGAAGGAAGGGAATACCAGACAAGGGACAAGGGATTGACGAGGGCGATTGACGAATGGAAGCGAGAAGCGGCATTCAATGGCCAGGCACTGATAACTCTTAACTTTAAGTACTTTAGGCACTTTAAGTACTCTAAGTACTCCTAACTCCAAGTACTCCTAACTCCTAACTTTAGCTCACTCTATTTCACTTTAGGCACTTTATATCTGTGGAAATCTGTGTAATCTCTGATCGAATAATCAGGTAATCAAAAAGGGCCCGCTAAATTGCAGACCCTTCTCCGTTCAATCCGGGGCTGAACGCCACCCTTACCAAAACTTACCATTCACCAAAACCTGAGGCCGTGTTAACGACCTCGGTGTAAAACTATCACATTCAAAATAGCCGGAGGTCGGGTGTAACAGTCAGCGGCGCTGATCCGTCAGGCTATGGCAAAAAAAATCCCGGCCGGGGCCGGGATGCGTTTGCTTATCCCTGGAGCGTGAACTTGATGGGCATGTTGAACTGCACGCGTACGGGCTTGCCACGTTGTTTCCCGGCATTCCATTTGGGCATGGCCTGGATCACACGGATGGCTTCCTCGTCGCAGCCCCCGCCGATGCCGCGCAGCACACGCACATCGGTCACAGCCCCGTTCTTTTCTACCACGAAGGTTACGTATACCGTTCCCTGGATCCCGCTTTCACGGGCCATCTGCGGGTAACGGATGTTTTCCTGCAGGAACTTGATACGGGCCACATCGCCGCCCGGAAAGGCCGGCGCTTCTTCTACCACGGTGAAGATCTCGGTCTCGCCCGACTCTTCCTCTTCCATCACAACAGGCACATACTCTTCAATCTCCGTGGCATCATCAGCTTCGGCATCGATCTCAATGTCCATGTCCACTTCCACATCGTCCTCCACAATGTTCAGGATGGTCGTCTGGGGAGGGGGCTTGGGGGGAGGGGGCTTCACCTCCTGCTTGGTATTTACGATGACCTCTTCCATGACATCTACAGCCTGACGCTGACCGAGATCGAACTCGCTCCGGTCATAGGTCTTCCATTCGAAGGCGAGCAGGGCTACTGCCAGAGCCAGCACCAGGCCGGTCTGCATGTACATGGATCTCTTGCTCTCGAGGTCCGCCTTGGGTGTTTTGCGCTTGTCCATTGTTCCAGGGTGACTAAGTTAAACTCTGTACGTTCCCATTCACCTGGCTAAGATACAAATATCGTGCAGCGCTTAACCAAGCCTTAACCAGTTAATGGCCGCATCAGGGCCATAACCGGCACGGGATACCTTGACTCAATGCCCGAGCAGTCCGGCGTAGGCAACGGCATCCAGCAGGGCCCCGGCCTCAGAGGGATCACTCACCCTGACCTTGATGATCCAGCCCTCGCCATAGGGATCCTTGTTCACCAGCTCCGGATTGGTCTCCAGCGCTTCGTTGAACTCCAGGATCTCCCCGCCAACCGGCATGAACATGTCGGATACCGTCTTCACGGCCTCGATGGTACCAAAGGTCTCCTCCTTGTCCAGGTTCTCTCCAACTGTTTCCACCTCAATAAAAACAATGTCTCCCAGTTCGCCCTGTGCAAAATCGGTAATCCCTACCGTGGCCAGGTCGCCATCCAGCTTCAGCCATTCATGGTCCTTGGTGTAACGAAGGTTTTCAGGAATGTTCATAATGCGGTATTTAAGTTTATTAATTGATTATCTGTCAATTAAGTCAGAGGATCAGACAGAATGCAGGCGTACAAATATAAGACTCCTTCACATCCGATAATCTGTAAGCCGTCTAAATAACGGGACAGCCGTCTATTGGGCCAGGGCAAACCTCAGGCTGAGGCCTGCATTGGTGGTACTGTTGGGGAACTGGGAAGAGATGAAGGGATTAAGGATGTTCTGCTCGTAGAAGAGCCGCAGCTCCACGCGCTCGTTGATACGGTAGTCGGCGGATGACTTGATGGCAATGTTGCGCTGACCGGCCGATACCTGCTGCAGGTCCTCATCGATACGCCTGAGGACCGTCTTGTTGTCCCTTACGGTCAGGTCCAGCTTCAGGTTGAGGTCGCTCTTGAGATTGGAGCGACGCCCTCCCGACTTGATCACGAACTGCACGTCCTTGAAGCGGTAACCCATGCTGAGCACGAATTCGTTGCTGATGACTTCCGTGAGCTGGTTATTGACAAAGCTGAGGGAGAGGTTGCGGGACTTCTTGATCTCTATCCTTGACAGCAGGCTGTTGTGCCACTGCATATCGAAGTTGATGAGTGGGGCGAACTGCTCGGTGATCGAAACCTGTCCGATCTCATATTCCGGGATATAATTGTTGATGGCGTTAAAGGCGGCTGGGGCGCCATTGGCCTCTTCGAAAAGGATATTGGTCTGGAAGGTCCCGATATTGTAGCTGGACCGGTAGGAATGCGTGACATTGAGCGATTTGAGGAAGCGGGAGATGAAGGGGATGCGGGTGAGGCCGCTGTAGGTCATCCGCCAGTTGGGTAGGGGGATGGCCGGGAAGAGTTCGGTGCTCACCTGCTCCGGGCCCTTGCCGGTATAGGCCGCGATGAAGGCCGGGATGAGCACGGCCTGTGAGGTGGGCCCGTACCCCTGAGGGAAGCCGGTGGAGTCCACCATGGTACCATCCCAGTTGGGGTTGGCCATGGCCAGGCGCAGGGCGATATCCCGGCGGTACTCCTTCAATTTTTCGAAGTTGGGCGAGCTGTGGTCTTCTCCCTGCTTCTCCCAGGCGGTGTTCCAGGTGAGGATGCTGAGGGTGAAGTTGCCGGTGGTCTGGGGTGCAGAAGAGCGGAACTCCCCGCTGGAATTGGCAGTGAAGTACTCCTGGTGGCTCTCGGCATACGTCCGGTTGGCCGTAAGCTCAATGCGGAGATCGGGCAGGGGCTCCACCGTGGCCCGGGCGTTGATGGTACGGTTGAGCTTGGTGAGGTAGGCCGCGTTCAGCAGGGTATCGCGCGAGAGCCAGCCATTCTCCACGGCACTGGGGCGTATATCGGCCTGGCTGCCGAAGATAAAGGGCAGACCCGGAGCATTCATCGACCAGTTGTTGCCCAGGGCGTTGGGCTCGGGCATGAATCCGGGCAATACGGTCCCCGAGCCTTCCATAAAGGAAATGGAGGCATTCTTGAGGCTGAATACCGCACCCACCAGGGTCTTTCCGATCTCGGCGAAGTAGTTGACCTTGGGCTTCTCGGTGGTATCCACCGCAGGCTCGGGGGCCTTCACTCCCTTGGCATCCCCCTTACTGGCCGCCCTGGGCTCGGCTCCGGGGCGCCTGGAGGGCGTGGTGGTGGTCATCTTCTTAAGGAATGGCACCTTGCTGTAGAGCGTCTGAAGGTTGAGGTTGAGGTTGGCCTGGGTGTTCACGGCATTCTCTATGCTGTTGCCCAGGATAGGCTGCACGGAACGGGCCGAGGCGGTCCAGCGGTAATCGGCATCGTACCTCACCGAAGCATTGATGAAGCTGAGCAGGGGAAGCTTGTTGATGGGCAGGTTGTAGTTCACCTGCAGGTTCTGGTTGTAGTTCTGCATGGATCCGCCCTTCATCACCTCCTGCCAGATGGTGTCGCGTTTCAGCTCGTAATCGGGGTCGTCCTTGTCGATACGGCCCGGGGGCTCGTCGATGTATGCGTTGGCATTGGCCTGGAAGTCAACCCTAAGGGCCTGGGTGAGGTCGTATTTCACGTCATACACCCTTCTCCACTCGAACTTCTTGAGGTAGGTGGGCTCCAGGATGACTTTGGCCTGGCTCTTGTTCCGCAGCAGGCGTTCAGAGTACTCCCGGTTCACATCGGTACGGAAGGAGAGCAGCTTGGGCGCATAGAAGAAGTTGAAATCGCGGATGATGCGCAGGGCCTGCCCTTTGCCCAGGAGCTTGGACCGGGAGAAGGGCCGTATGTTCTTGGGGTTGTTGGTGAAATTGTAGCCAATGCCCCCGCGATGGGTTTCCTTGCGGTCATATTCTATGTCCACATTGCGGTGGTATAGCTCCGAATAAGCATAGGTGAAATCGAAGTTTTCCACGTCATAGACGCGGTTTTTGGTGCTCCCGCCCACCTTTTCCTTGCGGACGTTCACAAAGTTCAGGTTCTTCCTCCGGGTAAGGTCCTGGGTCATGGACCGGATAGAATCGCGCTCGGCTGGGGTGTCGTAACTTTCCTTCAGGTCCTCCTTCAACCGGATGTCCGGATCCAGGGGGTTGTATTCGGGGGAGATCCGGGTCTGGCTGTAATCGAAGTGCATGGGGATGCGCAGCCCGGCCTCGGCAGGGAAGAACTTGCCCAGTTCCAGGTTGGTGGCCAGGTCAAACTGGGTGGTGGTCTCCTTGGCGCGCTCGTTCACCTTCTTTTCGATGGATCCCCAGCCCGGGGTGCTGTGCATACCGCTGATGACCAGATTACCCAGGTCGGCGAGCATGGTGTTAACCCTGGCCGTGGCGGCCCAGCCTGAGCTCTCGTCGAAGTCAGTCAGGCGCAGCTCATTCACCCATACCTCAGCGCATTTGGCCTCGCCGTCATCGTCGGCGGAGGTGAAGAACGTGCGCTTGGGGTTGCGTATCCCGATCATAATAGCCCGTACATCGCTGAGCGAAGGGGAACCCACCACGGTGATGGTCCGGTTGCCGTCGTTAATGGTGAAAGGCGTAGACAGCGTCAGCACGGAATTGGGATCCCGAAGGGCCTGATTGCGCTCCTGCTTGGCATTCACCAGCTTGTCCAGCACAATCTCCATATTGTTGTTCTCCGGCCAGATATCGTTCTGGTCCTTGTCGTACCAGTCGGTGAACTCCAGCGGGATCTCGTATTCGTAGAAGTTCTGGTCGAAGTCGCTACCGATGCGCACAAAGAGGGAGAGTTCACCGTCGCGGTACAGGGTGCTGCCGTCATCGTTCAGCCCGCCCGGGGCCTTCTCGGCATGAATGAACATTTGCAGCTTCTTGTACTGCCTGAAGTCGAAGTCTGCCGTCTTGTAGGCTGCGCGGGCGTCCCCATCCTGGAGGTTGCATACCTTGACCACCATCGACTGCTCGTTCAACCGCTGCAGGTTGGTGGTCCCCAGGTTGATCTCGCGCTCAATTTCCGGAGGCAGCACATAGGGCACCGGTACGCGTTCCCCGTTCTCCTCTATGCTCACGGTAGAAATGTCGAAACTGGTCTGCGACTGGTTGTCGTTGGGGATGTACTCTCCGGGCGACAGCAGGTCGTATTCGTACTTCCTCCATTCCCCTCGCACCAGCTCGAAGGTGGCAAAACGACAAACGATGGGCTCGGTGAAGTTGCGGAAGAACATGCGCATGAAGCGGATAGACTTGAAATCCTGGATGTTGCCCACGACCTTGTCGGGACTGCGGACCGGGATCTTGAACTGGTACCACTTCACAGAGCCGGTCTTGCCGTTGGCCAGGGGGATGTCCTTGGCGAAGAACACGTCCGTGATGTAGTTCTGCCCCACTTCCATGCGGTCGGGGCGCAGATCTACGATGTACTGGAAATACTTCTCGTCCTCGCTCAGGGTGTTGTCTTTGTTGATGTCCTCCACATTGGGCAGGGTGGTGGCCGAGGTGGGATAGGCTTCGGGGTTCTGCTGGTCGGTGGGGGTATTTCCGTCCGGCCCGTTGAACATCTTATAGCGCTCCAGAATGCTGCTGTACCGGTTGTCGTTGTCGTAATCCGATCCCCTGAAATAGTGGTAGTTGTCGGCAGAGGGGTCAGAGGAGGCCTGCTGGAAGGCGGAAGACCCGGCCCCGAAGGCGGCTTCGATGCGTTCCAGGAAGGTGGTATCGAAGAAGGTCACCTCATCTTCATCACGCAGGCCGTCGTAGCCCACATCCTGATATTCGCGGGCTTCGGGATTGTTGTCGAAGGCGTTGACTATGGAGGTCAGGGTCGGCACCCGGCCCCAGATGGTGGTATCCACGTTTTCCACCACATCGGAGGTGGGAAGTCCGTTCTCGAAGGACTTCCGGCTGTCGCGGAGGATATCCTCGGAGATGTCTCCGAGATTGAAGAAAAGCTGTCCGCCGGGATGATTGGTATCCGAATGGAAGGGGTCCATCATCCAGAACTCGATGTATTCCACGTTGGTGGCCTCGAAGTCGGTGGTCTCCATGCGCCGCATGATCCCGCCCCAGCGGGTCTCCGGGTCGTTCAGCAATCCGTCTTCATTGATCCCCCGGGAAAAACCCGGGCTGGGCAAAACATCATAGTTGTATGGGCCCCTTTCTTCCGGGAAGAAGGCCATGTTGAACACGGCCAGGTTCATCGGCTGCCCGTTCTGGCTCTCCTTATTGGGGAATACCTCGTTTTCATATACGTTTCGGACGTCATGGTCCGAGATCTCGTCGTCCGAAATATTGGCCGGCTTCAGGTTCCCGCGCTTGTCGTAAAAGAGGGGGTCTATGATAAACCAGGAGAGCTTGGCCCGGTTGTAACCGTATTTGAGGCCGGAGAAGGACGAGGCCTCAGGGAAGAGGGTGTTCTCCTGGCCCTGGGGCGTGCTGGCCAGGAACCAGTAACCGATGTTCTTCAGGTCGTAGGTCGACTTGGCCCCCTCAAAGTCATCGATATAGGAGGTACCGGATTTTCCGATGGCCCGCGAATGCCCGGGGATGAAGTGGGCGAACTCCCCTTCCACGCTCACCCGCGAGGGGGTCTTGGAGCTGTAGAAAGGCAACTTGTCGATGATCTTGGTGATGAGTCGCGACTGGGTCTGGTAACTCAGGTCCATCCCCCAGATGGTGTTGGAGATGGGCTCATCCCCGAAGTTGATCTTTTGGGTGAGCGGGCGCTCGGTGAGGTTGAGGATGGTGGCCCCCAGGCGCAGGTCGTTGTTGAACTGGTAATCGAAATGCGTCCCGAGCAGGGTCTTGGTCTGGATATTGAACAGGGAATTGCTTTCCAGGGAGATGTTGATGGGGGTCCCTGAATTGAGAATGCCCTCGTTGATGATCCTGACCCTTCCCAGGGTGTAGTCAACGGTATAGTCCTGGTTTTCCACCAGGGGGATGCCCCCGGCCGTCACCTTCACCGATCCCTGGGGTACGTTGAGGGCGTTGAGGGAGATCTCCGATCCGCTGCTGGATTTGTAGAAGCCTTCGAGCAGGAACTTGTTCTTGGATGGGAATTGCCTTGCCCCGGTCTTGGTCATGGTGTAGAGGGAGTCGAAGGCATACTTGTCGGCCAGCTGGTCGTTGGCCAGCTTTTCCCTCAGCCAGCTCCCGAAAGGCTCCAGCACAGGAAAATAGATCCTGCCGTTGTTGCTGTTGATCGTCCCTCCGCTGGTGGCGGCCCCTTCAATGAAGTCGAAAATCCCATCGTGGGGAGGGTTCATGTTCTGGTCCAGGCGGTCGAGGCCCATGAGCCGGATCAGGGGCACGCCCTCCACGCCTTCAGGGCCTTCGGTAAGGTAACCGGTGGGCACGCCGTTCTCGTTGCCGGAGTACAGGATGTTCAGTACGAAGTCTTCCTTGTTCACCTGGAACGCACCGATGCTGTAAACGTTCTTCATCATCAGGTCCCACATCGGCACCCGGGTGCTGAGGGTGGTGCTCTTAAGCATCTTAACCACCAGACAATTGGGGCTGCTGATCCCCTGATCGGAAAATTCCCCGACCTGGAACACCGTATCCTGTCCGATCACGGTGTACTGGAAGGCCACGGCCAGCACCTGGTCCGGGTTAAGGGAAGTATTGAGGGAGATAAAGCCCAGCTTGCTGTTGTAGGTGTATTCCGAAGGGCTGAGCTTGCGTGCGCTCTCTACCTTTTGGAAATCGAGGCCTGAAGTGAAATCGAACTGGGCCTTGAGGTAGTTGTTGACGATGTCTATCTTGCGTACCTGGCCCGTATCGATGCGCAGCATCAGGTCGTTGCTGGTGTTGGAGGGCAGGATATTGCCGGGCAGTCCGGTAAGCCGGTCGCTGTAGGGGTCGTTCTCACCCAGGTCCTGGAAAGCGACGATGTTGCGGTTTTCGGTCACGGCGGCGCCGATATTGGTGACCCAGACTTCGATCTTGGTGATGTTGACCGATGAGCTGACGATGGGCAGACGGGAGAGGCCCTGTTGGTAGTTGTCGCGGAAGTACTGCCCCAGGAAGAAGTGCTTGTTCTCTTCGTAGTCGTCGGCGGAAAACTCGAAGGTATTGGTTTGGGCGCCCCCGGCCACGGTGATGCTGGAGGACTCGCTTTTCTGCTGGGAAAAGACGCTGGTGACCATCAGCTTGCCGAACTGCAGCCGGGTCTTGATGCCGAAGAGGCTCTGGCTGCCGGTGATGAGGGTGGAGTTCAGGGGAAGGGTTACATCCCCGGCCTCGATGAGCTTGATGATCTCGTCCTCCTTGCCTTCATACTGCAGCTTGAGCTTGTTCTCGAAGTCGAAGGTGGCCTCGGTATTGTAATTGGTATTGAACTCTATCTTGTCGCCGATCTTGGCCACGACGTTCATCTGGATGTCTTCCTGGAAGTCGAAGTTGACGGTACGGCGCTGGCGCACGTCGAGGGTGGGGTCCTCGCGGCGGTTGGCGATGATGCCGAAGCGCAGTTCGGCCGACCCTGAAGGCCGGATGTCGATGGTGCCCCCGCCGAAGATGCGGTCGAAGACCTCACCGCCTACCCTGATCTGGGGGATGAGGGCATGGCGTTGGTCGATGTTGGAGGCCATGGAGCGGGAACGCCAGTAGTTCCGGAGGCTGCGCTGGCTGTCGTAGCGCAGGTACTCGTCGAAACTCATGGTATTCACCGGCCCGATGGGCTGTTCGCCGATTTTCTGCTGAAACTCGTAGGTATTGTTGTCCGGGTTGTAGGTGACGTTCTGCTGTACATTGGACGGGTTCTCCAGGTGCACCGGGGTGGTTGCCGGGAATCCGCTGAAGGGGTACTGCTGCTGTGGGATGGGGAAAGGCAGGGCGAGGGAGTCCCCGGCGCTGTCGGGTGGGAAAAGGGGCACAGCCGGAGCCGTGATGGCGAGGGGCCGGGGCGACGCTCCCCACACCATGGAGGCGAAGAGGACGAGCAGAACTGACTTCAGAAAGTATTTGATGAGCCTTTCCAAAAAACCTCCCTGTTAACTCCTTCTTTCGTTGATCAGTTCACATTAAAGCAATTTGAGCGCGGCTTTGATGAGCTTTTCCAGTTCAAGGCCGGCGCCCTCTTCCCTGATGACCCTGTCGAGGGCCTTTTCCGCTGCGGCACGGACAAAGCCAAGCATCAGCAGGGCGGATAACGCTTCCTCCCGTGCTGTATTGTGTGCCCCGGCTGAAATTGGGCTGGTGGAGCCTACGCGCCCGACTTTGTCTTTCAGGTCCAGAATGATGCGGCTGGCCGTTTTGGCACCAATGCCCTTGATGCGGCTGAGCGCCGTGGCGTTGCCCGTAACGATGGCCTCCACGGCCCGCTGAGGGTCCATGGCGCTCAGGATCATACGGGCCGTATTGGCGCCCACCCCGCTCACGGTGATGAGTTGGGAAAACAACTCCCGCTCCCCGGGATGCGAAAAACCGAACAGTAGCTGACTGTCTTCACGGACGATGTGAAGGGCGTACAGCAGCACCTGCACCGGTGCCTCCGGCTGAGGATCCGGAAGCTGGGAATACGTATGCAGCGAGATGTGGAGAAGGTAACCTACCCCATGACATTCCACCACGGCATAGGTCGGGGTTTTCTCGGAAAGAACTCCTTTGAAATACGCGAACATCGTTCCTTTGGGCTGTTTGCTTCCGCGGATAAGGCTGCAAAAATATCAAAAATCCCGACACCTTCCCGCTAATATAGATTGAGTATAAAGAGCGGCATCCGACCTGTTCCTCAACCCGCACAGCCCTATTAATGCGTAGCTTTGTTAGTTCGCAAACACCCTGGCCAACCTTAACCAACATAGCGATGGATAACCTGTTCAGAAAGGATGCTTTCAATTACCACGCCATGGGGCGCCCGGGGAAGATCGAAGTGGTCCCCACCAAGCCCTATTCCACCCAGCGCGACCTTTCCCTGGCCTATTCCCCGGGGGTTGCCGACCCCTGCAAGGCCATAGAGGCGAACCCCCCGGATGTGTACAAGTACACCGCCAAGGGCAACCTGGTGGCCGTGATCTCCAATGGGACTGCGGTGCTGGGCCTGGGCGACATAGGGCCGGAGGCGGGAAAGCCCGTGATGGAGGGTAAAGGATTCCTTTTCAAGATCTTCGCCGATATCGATGTGTTCGATATCGAGATCAATGAAAAGAACGTGGACAAACTGGTGGAGACCATCATCGCCATTGCCCCCACCTTCGGAGGGATCAACCTGGAGGATATCAAGGCCCCGGAATGTTTCGAGATCGAAGAGCGGGTGAAAGCCGCACTGAACATCCCGGTAATGCACGACGACCAGCACGGCACGGCCATCATCACCTCGGCAGGCCTCCTGAACGCCTTGCTGATCAACGGCAAAAAGATCGATGAAATCCGGGTGGTGGTAAACGGAGCCGGTGCCTCCGCCATCTCCTGCACCAAGCTGTATGTCAAGCTCGGGGTCAAGAAGGAAAACATCGTGATGCTCGACAGCAAGGGGGTGCTGCATGCCGACCGCAAGGACCTCAACCCTTCCAAGGCACAGTTCGCCACCACACGTAACGTACACACCCTGGAGGAGGCCATCGAAGGGGCCGATATGTTCCTCGGTCTGTCCGTGGCCGGGGCCCTGCCCAGGGAGTACCTGCTGAAGATGGCCGACCATCCCATCGTGTTCGCCCTGGCAAACCCGGTACCCGAGATCGCCTACGATGTGGCCCTGGCCACCCGCCCTGATGTCATTATGGCCACAGGCCGCTCCGATTATCCCAACCAGATCAACAATGTCCTGGGCTTTCCCTTTATCTTCCGCGGCGCCCTCGACGTGCGGGCCACCGAGATCAACGAGGAGATGAAGCTGGCCGCATCCTTCGCCCTGGCCGAACTGGCCAAGGAGCCCGTGCCCGAAGAAGTGAACGTGGCATACAAGGAGATCAACCTGAAGTTCGGCCGCGACTACATCATACCCAAGCCTACCGATCCGCGCCTCATCGAACATGTCGCCCCGGCCGTAGCAAAGGCAGCGATGGAATCCGGGGTGGCCGGCAAACCGATCACCGACTGGGAAGCATACAGGGAAGATCTGAGGAAACGCATCGGCCATAGCAATCCGCTGATGAGGCAACTGAAGGCCCGGGCCAAGCGAGATCCAAAGCGGGTGGTGTTTGCCGAAGCCGAGAACTACAAAATGCTCAAGGCGGCAGAGATCGTGATCAATGAAAAGATCGCTGTACCTGTCCTGCTTGGCAACGAAGCCGTGATCCGCGGACTGATCGCGGAGCACGAACTGGAGATCGATGGCGCCATCATCATCGACCCCCGCTCCGAAAAGGAAAGGGAAAGAGTGGAAGAATACGCTGCACATTACTTCCAGAAGCGGGCCCGCCGTGGCATCACCCTGCGCACAGCCCGGGAGCATATGCTTCAGCGGAACTACTTCGCCGCCATGCTGGTCGAGGACGGCTTCGCCGATGCCATGGTCTCCGGGCTCACCGACAACTACCCCAACACCATCCGGCCGGCGCTGCAGATCATCGGCCGCAAACGCAAATGGTCGCTGGTGACCGGGATGTATGCCATCAATACCAAATCGGGCCCCATCTTCTTCGCAGATACTACGGTCAACAAGAACCCGACCACCGAACAGCTGGTTGAGATCACCCTGCAGACCGCTCAGGCCGTAGAAAAGCTGCTGATCAAGCCAAAGGTGGCCCTGCTCAGCTACTCAAACTTCGGCTCCAACGAAGGGCGCATCCCCCTGCTGGTCCGCGATGCCGTGTCCATATTGCACCGCGACCACCCCGACCTCATCGTGGACGGCGAGATGCAGGCCAATGTGGCCCTTAACCAGGAACTGATGAAGGAGAACTTCCCCTTCTGCAAGCTGGTGGACAATGCACCGAACATCCTCATTTTCCCCTACCTCACCGCCGGCAACATCGCCTATAAGCTGATGCAGGAGATGGGCAAGATGGAGGTGATCGGACCCATCATCAACGGTATGGCCAAATCGGTGCACATCCTGCAGATCGGATCCTCTGTGAGTGAGATCGTGAATATGGTGATGATCGCCGTAATCGACGCTCAGTGTGTGCAGAACCAGCTCTGCGATTGACGAGGGCGATTGACGATTGGCAAGGGCGATTGACGGGATGGATCTATTCCGGCCAATCGCCCTCTTTTTTTATGCCTTCTGATCAGGTAAAGATGATCTGGGTGTTTTCTCCCCCACACATCGCATAAAAATCGCCCACGGTTAGAACGCCCGAAACCTCTTCGTGCAGGTCTTCCCTGGTGAGCTTGAACATATCCATCGCAAGCTTGCAGGCGTATATCTCGCCTCCGCCTGCGGTGATCATCTGCAGGAACTCTTCTACCCCTGGAATGTCGAGCTTGTCCATCTGGCTGCGCATCATGGCAGACACACCCGCTTCAACTCCGGGGATCATGCCGAGCAAGGTCGGAAAGGGCAGCCCACCAGGCATGCGCATCCCCGGGTTCCCGACCGTGGCCGTATGCAGCTTGTGCATTTGCTTTTTTGTGATGGCATCGAGCCCGAAGAAGGTAAAGAATAGTTTGGCCTCTATACCCTCCATAACTGCCCCGTTCGCAAGTACCAGGGATGCATAGACATCCTCAAGGTTAGCCTTGGCGCAGATGATGCAGACTTTCTTCAGCGGTTTGTCATTTCCGTTCGTTGTCATAGCATTGATCTTTGACATTAATGATTATCTGTAACTTACACGCAACTTGACGGTTTCTTGATGCCGGCTATTCGGGATGCTTTCTTAAGCGGTCCGCCCGGGAACAACTGATAGAACTGTTTAATGTCGATGATCCCCGAGTTCCCGATGGACCGGATGGTAAGCGCTACGCCCGAGCCAGCTTTGTCACGGATGAAGTCCAGAACCCTGAAATGCAGATCTGTAAGCTCAATACCTTCCTCTGCAGCAATTTCTTTCGCCACATCAGGTGTCCATTCCGAGGCGTTTACAAGGTATCCTTCTTCATTGATCTCGATGATCTTTCCAGCAAATGTCTTTGTTGCCATTTTTCTTGTGAATTTGAAGTTAGTTCTTGGTTTGATTGTTGGCTCCGGCGGCAGCCATGTTCTTGAGGAATGTGATCATAAAGCCCATTCCCTTTTTCATCTGTGGCTTGCGCAGTTCGCGCATCACCTGGAACATACTGTATTCAGGGATATCTTCGAAATCTATCCCCTGGAACACAGTTACGGCATTGTTCATTGTCCTCAGCATCTCCGGCTGCGTAAGGTTTTTTACTGTCTCCAGGATATTCACGATGTTGTCGGCCAGGAGGCGGACATCGTCCACCGTGAAATGGGTAACGATGTTATCTGCAATGTTCCCCATCTCGCGCAGGAATTCAAAATATCCCTTCTGCTCGAGTTCATGAAATTTATGCGTGGTGTCGATAAGCACCTCATTGACTATGGGTTGCAGGTCTTTCATCAGGTCGGAAACACTCTCGAACATTCCAAGCAGTTTGCTGAAATTGTTGATGTTGCCCAATAACTTCAGGATGAGTAACCGGACTTGCTCCGGGTCAATCTCGATCTGATGGTTCTCCAGCTCCACCACGGCGGAATGATAGATATCCTTCCCGATAATGGAGATATCAGACACCAGGTCCTCCATCATTTCAGAACGTAGCCTTTGCTGGTCGACATAATGCAACAGCAGGTCCAGTTTCTGGTTGACCTCGTCGAGCCTGGTCTGTACATTCACTTCGTTCATTGCCTGTCCCTTTAGAATTTCCAGAGCTTCTTTCCGGCCATTGTCATCTCCGCTTCCACGGGCAATTCCTTGCCTTTAAGAAGGATGTGCCAGTAGATCCAGCGGAAGAGCACCTTGCCGTAGTGGTTCATTTTGGTGTTCTTCAGCAGGCCGAATGGTCCGACACCGGGCAGTGGGAAAGTCCCGGGCAGCGGTTCGGTTTCATAATTGAAATCGATGAGTGAGCCCTTTCCGAACCCGGTCTCGATGTAGCAGTTGGCGTGGCCATCGAATTTGGCGAGCAGGGGCCGTCCTTCAATGGCCGACATCAGGTTTTCGAACAGGATCTCAGCCGAAAAATGGGCCACGCTGCCCGCCTTCGAAGTCGGAAGATTAGCTGCGTCACCCAGTACAAAAATGTTCTCGTACTTTTCACTCCTCAGGGTATGCTTGTCGGTAAGCACATAATTGAGGTCATCCCCGAGTCCGCTCCGTGCGATCATATCCGAGCCCATATTGAGTGGAACGATGGCCAGTACATCGAATGGAACCTCCTGCTCATCGTAGCTGATCAGCTTTTTGTTCTCGTTATCAATGCGCTCAAGGTAAAACTCCGGCACGATATGGATGTTCTTCTCCTGCAGCAGCTCACTGAGCATACGGGTGGCCACTGGTTTGGTGAAAGCTCCGGGCAGCGGGGTCACATAGGTAATGTCCACCTTATCACGCATGCCTTTCTTCGTGAAGTAGGCATCTGCAAGGAAGATGAATTCGAGCGGGGCTACCGGACATTTGTATGGCAAATCGGCGATGTTCATCACCAGACGGCCACCTTCCCACTTTCGGAAGAAGTCGCGCAGGGCTACCGCACCCTCGATAGTGTAAAAATCGAAGATCTCTTTATACCAGAGCGCATCCTTCAATCCGGGCGTCTGATCGGGTCGGGTCTGTGTGCCCGTGGCGATGATCAGGAAATCGTACTGGAGAAAAGTCCCGCCTTCAAGGTGGACGCGGTTTCGGTCCGCTTCAATGCGGTCGATGGCAGCGTACACCACGTTAACCCCTGCCGGAAAGAAGTCCCCTTTAGGTTTAACGACATCGTGACGGGTATATATGTCAAACGGAATGAACAGGAACCCGGGCTGGTAATAGTGGGTGCGGTGCTGGTCCACAATGGTGATTTCCCATTCTTCGCGCTCCAGTGCCTTTCGGAGCTTGTTCACCATGATGGTTCCGGCTGTGCCGCCTCCCAGGATCAGGATCTTCTTCATAGTCAAAGTATTTCCAAATGTTTCAAAACCATGGCCTATCTAACGGGGGTAAATGTAGCTGGCATTGTGAATCCGCAAACAGGGCAGGGCATGATAAGTATCAGTTCATGATAATTATCATGTATTGCATACTTTTGGAGTGAGCCCTGAGCTGATATGACCCCCAGGGCATCAGGCCGAAGTGAGTATGCAGATTAAGTCCCCGGATTGCACCGTGTGCCAGTTCAGGTCGATGATGTTCGATTCATTGAGCCGGGATGAGCTGGGGCGGTTGAACACCTGTAAGAGCCAGCACCTTTTCGGAAAGGGTGAGCTGATTGTGCGGGAAGGATCGGCTATTCAAGCGATCATCTACCTTCATAAAGGACTGATCAAGTTGCACAAGACGACATCTGACGGTCGGAGCCAGATCATCAGCATAGCCCGTCCGTTCGATTTTGTCGGCCTGCTTTCCGTCTTTTCGAACGATCTCTACCGATACTCCATCACTGCCATAGAAGACTCTTCGGTATGCTTTATCAACAAGGATTGCATACACCATGAAATCCTGAACAACGGAAAATTCGCACTGGACATCATCCGGCGGATGAGCCAGGCCACGGATGATGTGCTTCAGGCCAAGTTCTCGCTCAGCATGAAACACCTCAGGGGCCGCATTGCCCATATCCTGCTCGATTTCGCAGAGAATATATACAATACCCTGGCCTTTGACCTCCCCGTTTCGCGCAAGGAGATTTCAGAACTGATCGATATGCGGCCGGAGAATGTCATCCGGATCCTATCAGAGTTCCGCAAAGACGGAATCATACGCATCAATGGTCCTGAGATTGTGATCCTCAAGCCAGAGCTGCTCAGGCAAATTTCGGATGCAGGCTGAGCAGAGGATGCCGCACGGGAGCCGTACTACCCCCCCGGGGTCCCAGGTGCGCGAGCGGCTTCACCTGGGTGGAGGACGCTGTAGGATATTCTTCTGAAACCCTGGCAGGCATGCTCAACTATATAGAAATAAACATATATTTGTTCTTTCTATTTCCCGATGAAAAAGGAGCAAGAAGAACAACCAATTGATACCATTATGGAAAAGATCACAGTAATCGGCGCAGGTAATGTCGGAGCAACCTGCGCGAACGTCATCGCCCACAAGGACCTGAGCCGCGAGGTAGTCCTGGTGGACATCAAGGAAGGGATGGCCGAGGGCAAGGCCCTGGACATCTGGCAAACCTCCTCCATCAACAACTTCAATTCACGTGTGGTGGGCGTCACCAACAATTACCTGCGCACCAAGGGTTCGGGAGTAGTGGTGATTACCTCGGGTATGCCGCGCAAGCCGGGGATGAGCCGCGACGACCTGATCAAGACCAATGCCGAGATTGTAAAGGACGTTACGGAGAAGGTGATCAAATATTCCCCCGAAGCAGTAATCATTGTAGTGTCCAACCCCCTGGACGTTATGACGTATGTAGCCTACCGGACCGCAAACAAGCATTCGAACAAGGTGTTCGGCATGGCCGGCATCCTGGATACCGGGCGTTACAAGGCCTTCATCGCCGAGGCGCTGAACGTGAGCCCCAAGGACATCCACGCGATGCTGCTGGGCGGCCACGGGGATACTATGGTGCCCCTACCCCGCTATACTTCCATCAACGGCATCCCGGTAACCGAGCTGCTGGGCAAGGAGGAGATCGAAAAGATCGTGGACCGCACCCGCAAGGGAGGTGGTGAACTGGTGAGCCTGATGGGCACCTCGGCCTGGTATGCCCCCGGAGCAGCCGCCGCACAGATGGTGGAAGCCATCGTGGACGACCAGAAGCGTATCTTCCCCGTCAGTGCATGGCTGCAGGGGGAATACGGACAGAAGGACATTTATCTCGGAGTGCCCGCCAAACTGGGACGCAATGGCATCGACGAGATCATCGAGATCAAGCTCGACGCCAAGGAGAAGAAAATGCTCGACGAATCCGCCCAGTCGGTGCGTGAAGTGATCGACGTACTGAACAAGATGAAGGTCCTGGATTAGACAGCGAACAGCGAACAGCGAACAGCGAACAGCGAAAAGCGAACAGCGAAAAGCGAACAGCGAACAGCGAGAAGCGAGAAGCGAGAAGCGAACAGCGAACAGCGAGAAGCGAACAGCGAGAAGCGGACAGCGAAAAGCGAGAATACCCCTAACTCTATGATCTTTAGGCACTTCATCTCACTTCGACACTCAACTTCCAACTTCTAACTTTAGTCACTTTAGTTCACTTTAGGCACTTTAGGCACTTTCCTATCTGTGGTGAGTATAAATTTTAATGCTCATCCCCCGCGGATTTCATAGCTTAGGATGCTATATTCCTGGTTGGTTATCCACCAGCTGATATGCGTATTATCGCAAATGCGAACATGCGAATATGCGAACCTGTGCCCATCGTACATCAAAATGACCCATCAACCCTCAACCATCAACCATCACCTATGTCCTCTTCCATTATCGTCTTGACTGGCGCCGGAATGAGTGCCGAGAGCGGGATCTCCACCTTCCGCGACAGCAATGGCCTGTGGGAGAACCACAGAGTGGAAGACGTTGCCAGCCCGATCGCCTGGGAGCGCAACCCTGAGCTGGTGATGAACTTCTATAACCTCCGTCGGAAGAACGTGATGGAAGCGGAACCCAATGCCGGCCATCTTGCCCTGGTGAAGCTGGAACAGAAATACGATGTAAAGATCATCACCCAGAACGTGGACGACTTACACGAACGGGCGGGTTCCTCGAACGTTCTGCACCTGCACGGCGAGATCCGGAAGGCCAGATCCACCGTGGACGAAAACCTCGTTTACCCGATAAACGGATGGGAGCTGCATTTTGGCGATGTATGCGAGAAAGGCTCCCAGCTGCGCCCGCACATCGTATGGTTCGGGGAGGCCGTGCCGATGATGCCGGTGGCCAGCCGTCTTGCCCGCCAGGCGGACATACTTATCGTGATCGGTACCTCCCTGATGGTATATCCTGCGGCAGGGCTGCTTTATGAAGTTCCTGACCGGGTGCCCAAATTCCTCATCGACCCCAAAGCCTCCCCCGCCTATGGCGTGGAGGACCTGAGCATTATCCGGGAAACTGCGGGCAGCGGAGTGCCGGCGCTGGTGGAGCGGTTGATGGAGGAGGGGGGTTGAATATCGAATTAAGCTTGTCCGCCCACTGGCTGGATAAAGCTAATGAATTTTTCACTGTGCGCCGTCCCATCCTGACCACCCCCTGCCGCCTGACTTGATCAGGGGCCGCCGGCCCAAATTGACCACCCGCTGCCGGCTCAAACTGACCACCTGAAACAGCTTGTAGTATTGTTCTCCCAAAGCATTTATAAAGGTACTACGCTTGTTTATATAGATGTCTCAAGCATATCTCCTGGTATCTACTCATTACAAGTCACTCAAGGTGTAAGTCGTCAGCAGAAGTCGGACACAAGTTAACTAAATTTAAGTCACACTTTTGCTTGCGGGGCGAGCCCCGCAAGCAAAGAAATCCGACCTGCTATGGGAGAACCCAAGAAATCAGAAAAGAT
>JAKLHK010000029.1 GCA_022710185.1 Bacteroidota bacterium | reverse complement strand
GCCGGGCGCACCGCCCAGTGCAGCTTTGAGGTGCTGGTGGTGGATACAGAAGATCCCTCCGTGACCTGTCCCATCCCGGCCGCATCCTATCCCACCGATGCCGGGCAATGCTTTGCCACCCTGGACTTCAGCCTCAGCTCCGGAGATAACTGCCCCGGCGAAAGCATCGCCTGGACCGCCACCGGCGCTTCTCCTGCTTCAGGAACAGGGAGCCTGGTGGATGTGCAGTTCCCCAAAGGCAGCACCACGGTCAACGTCACCGTGACCGATGCCGCCGGGCGCACGGCCCAGTGCAGCTTTGATGTGCTGGTGGTGGACGCAGAAGCACCACTGATTATCCTGACGGGCAATGCCACAGAAGTTGTCTTTTTAAATACTGTATATACCGATGCCGGTGCTAACGCAACGGACAATTGTGACGGTCACCTGACGTCAGCCCTCAGTATGGTGAACCCGGTAAATACGAGTATCACAGGCACCTATCAAGTAAGCTATGATGTGAACGATACCGCTGGAAACCCCGCAGTAACCGTGTATCGTCAGGTCATCGTAACCGGGCAGCCGACCATCATCGGAGATACCGCTGTCTGCGGCGGGGCAAGCATCTTGTACATCACCGAAGCCGGAATGTTGGATTATACCTGGAACATCGGCGGAGGCAGCGGTAACAGCAGTACAAACAGCATCCTGGTGAACTGGGGGAGCGGAGGAATCGGAACCGTCAGCGTGAATTATACCTTCCCTTCCAACCATTACACCCCTCCGAGTCCCACCACGCTACAGGTCACCTTGCATCCTCTGCCCTCGGTTATCCTCGACCTGCATCCCACTTCGGCTTGTTTTGGTCAGATTCCTGTCACCTTGAGTGGAGGCATCCCTCTGGGTGGAACCTATACGGGAGATGGTGTAAGCAGCGGAATTCTCCAACCTCATCTTTCAGGTATCGGCACCCACATCCTTACATACAGTTACAGGGATGCCCATCAATGCCTGGCACAGGTTCAGGACACCTTCGTGGTCCATGCTATTCCTGAAATCACCTTGGCATCACCCCCGCTCCTCTGCTCCGACATGGACATGCTGATGCTGGAGTTGGGGTCTCCTTCAGGGGGGACATATGGCGGGGGTTATGTGATCAACGGATCTTTCGATATTCCGACAGCCGGGAGCGGCAACCATACCCTAAGCTATGCCTACGCCGACAGCAACGGTTGTATTGGCCAGGAATCCTTTTCCCTTACCGTAAATCCTCAGCCGGCCATAGCATGTCCAGGTAGCCTGGAGCTCTGCGCTGACGAGCCGCCGATAACCCTCACAGGAGGCCTTCCACTCGGGGGAAGTTATTCCGGGACCGGGGTTACGGGAAACCTGTTCCTGCCGCAACAGGCTGGGCCAGGCAGCCATACCCTGAGCTATGCTATCCATGACGCGAAGGGATGCAGCAATACCTGCAACTTCAACCTCACGGTACACTCCAATCCTACGCTCAGTTGCCCGCAAGACATGAAGGTCTGCGCTGATGAACCCTCCTTCCCTCTTTCCGGAGCAAATCTGAGCGGAGGGACCTATTCCGGACCAGGTGTGATACAGGGCAACTTTGATGCTGCCACCGCCGGACCGGGCACCCACACTATCACCTATGTTTATCGTGATGCCCATCTCTGTGAAGGATCATGCAGCTTCACCATCACCGTGGACGCGTTGCCCGTGGCCAGCATGCCCCACACCTTCTCCCTGTGCGAAGGCCAGGATAGCCTCATCCTCCAGGGGGGGACACCCCCAGGAGGAACCTATTCCGGCCAGGGGGTCAATGGGGATATCTTTACGCCACCTCCTGCCGGGGCGGGGACCTACTCTTTGTACTATACCTGCGTCAATGCGGAAGGATGCACTGCTTCGGTTGCTTTCCCGGTCACGGTGTATCCCCTTCCGATCCTCAGCTGTGCAGCAGACCAGGATATTTGCGTCGGTGCTGACCCGGTGACACTGCAGTCTGCTCCGTCAGGGGGAACCTATCACGGATCCGGCATTTCAGGTGACCGGTTCGATGCCCGCAGCGCTGGCCCCGGCTTCCATACCATTGCCTATGCCTATACTGACGCCCACGGCTGCAGTGACTCTTGTGCCTTCCTTATCGGTGTGGGACCGGGGGTGGCATTGGGACCCGACACTCAGGTCTATCTTGGCGATATGGTCCATTTTCAGCCCGGGATTATCGGTCGCCAGGCTGTCGCATTCTCCTGGAACCCATCAGCCCTGTTCCCTGACCCGCTCCTTCGGAATGCATCAGCCTTACCTATAGGAAGCACCGACTTCATACTCCACGTGACCGATGAAAATGGCTGTTTGGCTGATGATACCATGAGGGTACAGGTACTGCCCAGGGGAAACTGTCTAGGAGCCATTATCGCTTATGACAACGACTTCCAGTCCCCATTGACGGGTTATGATCTGATTCTTACCCGGACAGATACCAAGGAATGCGATACATTCCAAAGCCTTTTCAATGGTATTGTCATTGCCGACAGTCTTACTGCGGGCGAATACTCCATATCAGGCACTACGGCCCGTCCCTGGCCCTGGGGAGGAGTCAATGCAACAGATGCGCTGGTCGCTATGCGCCATTTCGTGCAGTTAGACACCCTGAGCCCATTCCGCACCTTCGCCGGCAACGTCAACCTGGTCAGCGGCCTCAACGCCACAGACGCCGGTTTGATTGCCCGGCGCTTTGCTGGTACCCAGACCGGCTTCCCGCTCGGAGACTGGGTGATAGACAGTGACACCCTAAGGTTCAACGGCACCCAGGAACTGCTGACCCGCACCTACCTCGTTCTGGCCAGCGGAGATGTGAACGGAAGCTTTGTTCCGGGTGCCAAGAACCTTCCAATCAATCCGCTGAAAACTGAAGTGCTAAGGTATAAAGGACCCGATGGCCTCATCCCACTCTTCATTGAGCCACCATCCTCAATTGGAGCGCTTTCTGCCCAGTTCCGCCTCGCTGAAGGTTCCCACCTGGAAGAGCTAACCCTTGCTCCCGGAGTAGATGGCGAACTTGTTTGGTCCTCGGAGAACGGGACCGTGAACCTGGCCTGGTTCGCTGTAACCGGAGCATGGTCCGATCCCGATCACCCGCTCCTGCTGGCCAGGATCTCAGGACTCCCGGCCGGGCAGCAACAATGGGTATCGGCAGGCGAAATTCTGGAGATCAATGACCTAAGCGGCGTCCTCATGCCAAAGCATACGCTGAAGCTATCCCTGCCTGAGGCAAAAAGTGATCCTCTGCCCAGGGTGGAAGCTTTCCCGAATCCCAGCAGGAATGATGTCACCATCAGAGCATACGCCACTTCGTTTGCCACCTACAGCCTCAGCATCTTGAATACTCTCGGGCAAAGAGTACATACGGCCGTTGCTTGCGGAGAACCAGGTAAACCCATGGAGTTCCAATGGCACAGCGGGGATCATGCGCCCGGTACCTATCTGTTCGAACTTAGGGAAGGCGCCAATGGTCCTCCATTCCAACGCGGTACACTGGTATTGACCAAGTAGGCTGTAGTGTCAGGCGCGGGTCCGGGATTAACCGGACCCGTTCGTTTATGCGTTGCCTTCGGGCATGTGGAACCAGACGACAAGGACCTCTTTGTCCTCTTCCTCTATCCAGTGCGGGAACCCCAGGCTCGAGGCCTTCTCGATCAATGGCACCGGAAGAAAGGGAAAGATGGCCTTGAGGATGCCGCCCTGCGGCAGTTGCCTGAGCCTTCCGATGACTTCGTGCACCGGGTGCTCCCCGGCACTGAGCATGGGACGGACATCCAGCGTATCGGCAACCCGGCCTTCCGAAAACCAGTCCGGGCGGACGTGGTTCAGCGCCAGGGCCTCTCCTTCCGTCTCATGGCCGCATTCCTGGCCGGTTTCCTGGCGCAGGAAGCGGACCAGCTCGTTCACGTCGATACCGGCAATGGCCGCAGCCTGCTGTACCGTGGCTACCTTGGCTACCGTCTTGCGAAGGAAGGGGTTCTGCAATTTCTTGAATGCCGGGATCTTTTCGATCAGCGCGGGTTCGAGATCCGGGTATTGGGTGAGGATCTCAAGGATTTTGGTGCGAGGGGTTATCATGATTAGTGGCTAGTGGCTAGTGGCTAGTGGCTAGTGGCTAGTGGCTAGTGGCTAGTGAAAATTGGAAGTTAGAAGTCTGAAGTTAGAAGTGGGACATGCAACATACAACATACAACATACAACATACAACATCCCTGTCTCACTTGTATTCCAGGATGCGCTGTTCGCCCTGAAGGGCACGGTATTCTGTAAGGTCCTGTGAAACCTCCAGGGTACCCATGTAATCCCCCTGCCCGTCGCGGAGGGCGTAATAGGCAATATGGATGAACCTGCCTTTCATCTGGATCCAGAACGGGGCATAACTGGCCCTGCCGCTCTTGAAGTCCTCCAATATTTTCTCCACGATGTGCACGCTGGACGGAGGATGGCAATGCCGCACATCGCGGTTGATGATAGCCCGGCTGCGGGTGAAGATGCGGTCGGCCGCCTGGGAAAAGTATTTCACCTTGTCATCCTTGTCCACGAAAGTGATATCCACGGGCAGGCTGTTGAATACCTTCGTTAGTTCTTCCAGGCTAAGGGAGCCGGTGGGGAGCTGAACACGGCCCGCCGCCGGCAGGGCTTCGGCATCTTCGGCCAGTACCTCCGGCTTCCAGTTGAGCGGGGGATCGTAAAGGCAATAGCCGATCTCCAGCGTCTGCTGGTGAATATGGGCCCATTCCCCTTCGGTGATATGATCCAGGCACATAGGAAACAGGATCTGCTCCTCCTTCACGATCATCTCCTTTACGGCCAGGGCGGCAGGACGGAAGAGCAGCGTGGCCAGGGCCAGCATCTCGTCCCGGCTCAGGATCTCCTGGGTAAGGGCCTCGGTACTGCCCTTGATCAGGTCGCGGACCTCATCGTGCTTGCCCCACATCACCTGGGGGGGACCCGTAATCCCCTTATTCTCGAGATAAGGGAACACCAGGTACTCCTTGCGCTGATAGTGCTTGTCCACATCCTGGAGCGCGTTGAACAGGCCGCGCAGTTCCATCAGCGGCCCCTCCGACAGGCTGGAGGGCTGTGCCTCCAGGGTCGCGAGCAGGTCCAGCACCTGGTCCGAGACCCTGGACAGTTCCTTGTTCTCTTGCCTGAATACGTCCACGGGATGACCGGGAGGGATGATCCGCATGGCACTGAGGTCTATCCTACCCTGCAGTACGCCGGAATGGATGTCGCACAACCGCAACACCTCCTCCTGGGGAAGGCCTTCCGCAATCAGCTCCTGCTCAACCTCCACTACTTCACCATAGGGGACGGAACGTAGGGAGTCTTCGAGAGCAAGGCGTACCTGCCGTGGGTCGACCCCTTCGTGCAGTTTGAGGATCAATTCTTTAAGCCTCTGCTTGCGAAACGATGAATTATCGATGTATTCGCTCATTGGGATAACTATTTGTTTTGGGATGGTTTTCTTGCAGTAATGATCAAGGGCTGACTCTGTGGTGTGAAGGCGGTGCCTCCGAAACTCCCGTATTCTGCCAGGTCCAGGAAACCGGTGTATTGCAGAAGTCTGTGCAGCAGCCCCCGGCGCAGCGCCAGCAAAGGGACGGCATGGGCCACAAGCTGTCCGTTCCGCTTTATGTGCAGGTGGGTGCGGAAACTGAGCACCCCGGGTTCAGGGGTGGGATCATAATACCGCTCAAAACGGTGCAGGGCTGTTTCTATGGTGGGCAGACCCTTCAGCCCCTCATCAAGGATGCGGTCGTAATTTATGATCTGCAGCAGCAACCGACCACCCGGCCGGAGTACGCCATAGGTCTGCTGCAGCATTTCCGCTACCTCCTCCTCAGAAGCCAGGTGGACGAGCGTATTGCCCAGACAGAACGCGGCATCGATGCTGGCCTGGTCAAAATGACGGCTGATCTCCAGCATGCCGGCCGGGATGAACTCCGTGGACACCGCCTCTTCGAGCACCTTTACCCAGGCATGGTCGAGCATGTCCTGATCGGGATCCATGCCATAGGTCTGATCGAAATGATGGGCCAGGGCCACGATCAGCGCTCCCGTGCCACAGCCGATGTCAAGTACTGTAGCCGAACGGGGCAGGTCACCCAGCAAGCCCAGTACGAACTCCCGTTGCGCCTTCTGCAGGGGAAAAATATCATCGTATATCGCAGCGATGCTGCCGTAGAAGTCCTTGCCTGCCATTACCGGTCCAGTAAACGTTTTTCTCCTTCCAATGCCTGGATTTCACTGATTTCAGACATCCAAATAGGCCTTACCTTCATTCACCCTTTCTGCCAGATCAGCTATGGTTAGACGCGTGACTTTCTCAAGATATAACTCCCTGATCTCCCTGTATTGGTCATGGGCAGGGCAGGGATTCTCCACCGAGCAGTTGTTCAGACCGAACCCACAGCGATGGAAGAATGCCTCGCCTTCCATCAGGCGGATGACATCGAACAGGGAGATAGAGGGCACATTCTTCGCAAAGAAGAACCCCCCCCCGGGTCCCTTGGCTGAGGCCAGCAGGCGGTGGCGCACCAAGGTCTGCAGGATCTTTCCGATGTAGTGTACCGGGGCATTGGAGCCCTCGGCGATCTCCGGCAACCGTGGCCGCTCCCCCTTGAGGTTGCGGGCCTGGATGAAGATCAACGCCCGGATGGCATATTCTGTGGTCTTGGTAAGCATCGCAGATTTCCTTTCTGCAAAGTTAATCAACTTTTATTATTTAAGACCTTTTTATCTTTTTTATGAATCAAAGGAGGTATATGTTTGATCCTCTTATTATTAGCCCGACCTCCACTATAATTTCTGCATCGGCATGCGATAATGAACTAACTTTGTGCCCGGTGAGCAGCGGCACATGCCAGGGGGGCCGGTCCGAGGCGTTAAGTGACAGCCCATTCCACTTCAATCGAAACCCAGGGGTATGGCCCAGGCGAGCTTGCCTGCATGATCAACGGATATGAAAATGAACTTAAACATACACAGTATTATCACAGGCTCCGGACGGTACATTCCGCACCGTCGTGTGACCAACCAGGACTTCCTGGACAATGTCTTCTACGAAAGCAGCGGCAAGGTGATCGAACGGCCAAACGAAGAGATCATCGACAAGTTCGAGAAGATTACCGAAATTGCCGAAAGGCGCCATGTCGGTGATGACCAGGTGACCTCAGACCTGGCAACGGCGGCCGCCCTCGATGCGCTGACCACTTCGGGGACCGACAAGGAAACCCTTGATTATATTATCGTTGCGCACAACTTTGGAGATATCAGGGAGGACAACCGGCGTACCGATCTGGTGCCTGGTCTGGCCTCCCGGGTAAAGTTCAATCTGGGGATCGTCAACCCATACTGCGTGGCCTATGACCTGCCTTTCGGCTGCCCTGGCTGGCTGCAGGGGATGATCCAGGCGGATTACTATATCCGCTCGGGCGATGCCCGTAAAGTGATGGTGATCGGGGCTGAGACCCTCTCGAGGGTATCCGACCCCCATGACCGTGACAGCATGATATACGCTGACGGAGCGGGCGCAACCCTGCTCGAAGCGAAAGACGACCCGCGAAGCGGAATCCTGGCACACCTCACCCGTTCCGACACCCTGGACCATACCTGGATGCTGCGGATGGACAAGAGCTACAACGGATACCGTGACGGCACCGATCTGTTCCTGAAGATGGACGGGCGCAAGCTGTACGAGTATGCACTGAAGACCGTTCCGCCTACCGTTAAGGCTTGCCTCGATAAGGCTGGCGAGGACATCCGCTCGGTGAAGAAGGTACTCATCCACCAGGCCAATGGGAAGATGGACGCGGCCATACTGGACCGCCTCTTCGGGCTCTATGGTATACGCGATATTCCCGAAGGTGTAATGCCGATGAGCATCTCATGGCTGGGCAACTCCTCGGTAGCGACGCTCCCCACCCTCTACGACCTCATCCTGAAAGGTGAGATGGAAGGTCAGGACATCGGCCCGGGCGACCTTATCGTCTTTGCCTCCGTGGGTGCCGGTATGAACATCAATGTGGCGGTCTACCGGGTACCATAACGCCCCCTTTCTTCCTAACTTAGGGGCGGGCTAATCCTAACCACCCCCTCCCGCTATGAAAATTTCCAGCTTCATTGCCGTCCTGGTGCTTACCTGCAGCCTGTACGCTCAGAATGCCCTGCATTTCGACGGTATCAACGACCGCGTGAACTGCGGCAACGGGGCCAGCCTGAACATCAGCAATCAGATCACCCTGGAGGCATGGATCTATGCCAACTCATGGAAGACCAGCGTATTCCAGGGGTGCATCATCAACAAGGAGCAAAACATCCCCGACCGTGGCTATATGCTGCGTGCAGGCAATGGGGGACGCCTGGCCTTCAACCTGGGCAATGGATCCTGGAACGAACGCACCACTACTCCCCTCCTCTCGCTCAACACCTGGCATCACGTAGCCGGCACCTACGACGGGTCTAAAATGCGCATATACATCGATGGGGTTCGGGTGGACTCGTTCAATGTGGTGCTCACCATACAGAATCCTTCCAACAACCTCTTCATCGGGGATTGGTACAGCGGTTCCAGGAACTTCGACGGCAAGATCGACGAGGTGAGGATTTGGAACGTGGCCCGCACCCAGGCCCAGATCCTATCGACCATGAATACCGAAATCTGCACGCTCCCCCCTGGCCTGGTAGCCTATTACACCTTTGATGAGGGTATCGACGGGGGAACTAACAGCGGTCTGATCGCCCTTCCCGACCAGAGCGGCAACGGGAACAATGGCACCTTGTCCGGATTTGCCCTGAGCGGCGCCACCTCCAACTGGGTCAGCGGTCAGAACCTCCCGGGCGGCAGCACCAACAGCTCGGTCAACATCACCGTATGCGATGAATACGTCAGTCCAAGTGGTAACTACACCTGGAATACCAGCGGCAGCTACCATGACACTATCCCCAATTCATCCGGCTGCGACAGCATGATCACCATCAACCTGACGGTCACCCCGGTCGACGTTTCCCTGGGAATGTTCGGCATCACCCTGATGGCCAATGCCATCAATGCCTACTTCCAATGGGTGGACTGCGACAACAATTATGCGCATGTCCCCGGGGCAGTGTTTCAGCAGTTCACCCCCACGGTCAACGGGAACTATGCCTGTATCGTAACTCAGTATGGTTGTGCAGATACCACGATCTGCGTGCCGATCACTACCGTTGATGTGGCAAGCCCGGAAGCTCCCCCGTCCCTGGGCATCCATCCCAACCCCAGTCCCGATGGCTGGGTCAAGCTGGAGCACCTGCTCCCGGGATCAACGGTACAGCTCTGGGATATCACCGGACAACTTCTGTACCACAGGGAGTTCGACAGTGAAAGGGATAGCCGGTTGTTCCTGCCTGGACCCGGGAGTTTTTTTCTGAAGGTAATCCAGGGTGATACCATTACAAACAGGCAGGTGGTGTCGCTTGGTCACTGAGCGGCAATAGCCTAATTCAGCAACAGCTTCACCCTCCGTTCTGCATTTGCCTCCCTGAGTTTCAGGAGGACCAGACCTGCAGGTAAGTGCCTGAGGTCGACGACCTGATCGCGGCCAGAATACAACAGCCGTCCACCCAGGTCAAAAAGCGAAACCTCGACTGTTCCAGACCCGGTCACGAACAGGCGTCGCTGGGCTGGATCATAATGTAATCCTGGACCAGCCCCGGAAAAAATTTCATCTATGCCAACGGTCCCTGGTTGCCATGCGATGCTGATCCCGGAGAAGCTCGGCACATTGGCCGGCGTCTGGTTCTGAGGAAGAGGGCCCTTGACGAAATCAAAATGGGAAAAATTGCCTGTGGCATTCTTATCCGTAAGCTCAAACCATAGCCTGTAGGTGCCATCGGGCATATCCACCTGATTGTAATTTCGCCCGTTCCAACTGCAGATGCGGGTACCATGGCTGGTGCGCGTCGCCCCGGAGATGGCGTCGGTTACGTTGTACGCACTGCCTGCAGCCGTGGTCGCCGCCTCCCAGGTGTTCAGGTGGGTCCGGCGGGATGCCGCGTAGGCCAACAGGGTCTTGACGAAACTGCCTGCGCTGTCGGTTACCCAGATGGCCACAATATTCTTTGGTGAGTAGTTGCCACCAGCAGAAGACGTGGAAGTGCTCACGCTGAGTGTTCCCTGAGTCTGGGCGTTGAGCGGAAGGCTGCCCGCCAGCAGGAGCAGGAAAAGGGCAACACAGGTTGAAAGGGTCTTGTCCATGGAGGTGCTGTTATTGCTTCATGAGTCCCCGCTTTTTCAACAGGGGTTCTTTCACCGGGTCCTTGCCCCGGAAACGGCGGTACTGATCCATTCCCTCACCGTTCCCTCCTTCGGTGAGGATATGCTTACGGAAGGCGGCCGCGATCTGCGGGTTGTATAGGTCGCCCGAATCGATAAAGGCCTGGAAGGCATCGGTATCCAGCACAGCAGCCCAGAGATATACATAATATCCTGCCGCATAGCCACCCACGATGTGACCGAAGTAAGGGGCACGGTAACGTGGAAGGATCTCAGGAATGAGATGGATCCGCCCCATGCTCTCCTGTTCAAAGGCATTGATATCCAGTTCTCTGGGCGCCTTAAGGCCATGCAGGTCGAGGTCGAGTACCGAGGCGGCGATATACTCTACCGTGGCGAAGCCCTGGTTGAATGTCATGCTTTGCTGCAATTTCTGCTGAAGGTCAGTCGGCATGACAGCACCGGTCTTGTAATGCCTGGCATAAGCTGCGATCACCTCGGGATGGGCCGCCCAGTTTTCCATGATCTGGCTGGGGAGCTCTACCATATCCCGGGGGACATTCCCGGCGATGCGGTTATACCGGCCATCGGCAAAGAAACCCTGCAGGGCGTGTCCGAACTCATGGAAGAGGGTCGTTACTTCATCCCAGGTCAGCAGGGCAGGAACTTCTCCGGTAGGACGGGTGAAATTGCAGGTCACGGTAACGATAGGGTATACCTTCTCCCCATCCTCATAATATTGCTCACGCAGCCTTCCGCACCAGGCCCCTACTCTTTTTCCCGGGCGGGGATGATAGTCAAGGGTTAGCACGGACAGATGCGAGCCATCGGCATCCAGTACTTCGAATACCTCCACTTCGGGATGGTAGACCGGCATATCCTTCAAGGGACGGAAAGTGATGCCATAGAGGCGCGTGGCCACATCGAACATGCCGTCGCGGACATTCCCGAGCACAAAATAGGGTTTGAGCTGTTCCTCATCCAGGTCGAAACGTTCCTTACGCAGCTTCTCGGCATAATACCACCAGTCCCAGCTGGCCAGGCGGAAGTCGCCCCCTTCGCGGTCGATAATGGCCTGCATGGCCTCCCGATCAGAGATGGCGGCCTCAAGGGAAGGAACCATGAGCTCATTGAGGAAGGAGCGGACCTGATCGGGGGTGCGCGCCATGTTCCGTGCAATGATGTAGGAGGCAAAATCCGGATAACCCAACAAACGGGCCTTCTGCGCCCTAAGATTGGCGATGTTGGCGAGGATCTCCTTATTGTCGAAGGCGTTGCCGTTGTCGCCCCTCATGAAATACCCGCGGTAAAGGGCCTCCCTCAAGTCCCGCTTACCTGAATACTGAAGGAAGGGAATCATGCTGGGCTTCTGCAGGTTGAACACCCATTTCCCTTCCAGCCCGGCCAGCTCCGCCTCCTGCGCAGCAGCGGCTATGCTCCCCTGGGGAAGCCCGGCAAGGTCCTCCGGGCGGTCGATCACCAGGCGGAAGTTCTCATTGGTTTCAGCCAGAAGGTTGTCCCTGAACTTCACCTCGTTGGCCGAGAGGTCCTGGTTGATCTGACGGAGCACCTCCTTCTGTGAAGCATCCAATCCAGCCCCGTTGCGGATGAAATCCTCATAATATTTTTCCGTGGTCCTGAGCTGAAGGGAATCCAGTCCGAGTTCACCACGCTTCTCATACACCGTTTTGATGCGAAGGAACAGGGCCTCGTTGAGCATGAGGTCGTCGTAGTGGGCAGTGGTCAGGGGGGCCACCTTACGGGCTATCTCCTGCAGGGCCGGGTTGGTCTCGGCGGCATTTACGCTGTAAAATACCGAGCTGACGTTCTTCAGCAGGCGTCCGGAGCGGTCGTAGGCCAGGATGGTATTTTCAAAGCCGGGGGCTTCGGTCACGGCCAGCAAGGCCTCGATCTCCGCTTTCTGGTCGGCCATGCCTTTCTCGAAGGCAGGCAGGTAGTGTGTAGTATCTATCTTCGTGAAATCGGGGAAACCAAAGGGGGTATCGAATCCGCTGAAGAAGGGGTTGTTCATGTCGGTGGCGTTGGGGGATTTCTCTTTGCAGGCGGCTGCAAGGAAGAGGGCAGCGGAAAGCAGGATCAGGAATGGCTTCATGGTGGTCAAGGGATGAGGGGCAAAGATAGGAAATGGGTGCGAGGGAGAGGGTGGGTATGAGTGCGAGTGCGAGTGCGAGTGTGAGTGCGAGTGCGGGGATGGGTGAACAGGCCGATAAGTGGGCAAGGCGGAATGGCACACTACGACAACATTACGTTAAATAGATGTGGTAATGGTGTAGATGACGGTCGTGCTGTAGCTTTTTGCAGGAATAGTGACCGATACGTTCGAGATACGGTATTCAATCGGAACATCTACCCTGCCCCTTCGTCCATTGAAAAAAGGCTGGTTGGTTCCGCCCAGGGTGATGAAGGACTGACCATTTTGTATTTGCCCAGGGCGGAAGTAATTACTACCGGCACCTGTTCTTCGAACGGCCAGGGTCACTCCACCCGGCCAATCCACTATTGACATCCTGACCTGCACACTCCAGGTATAGTTGTTGGTCCATTCCGTGAGCAAATCATAATACAAATCAAATACGGATTGATTGGCTGCACTGGTGTAGGTCGGTGTGACATCGGTGCCTGCATCGGCTACATCAGCGGCAGAAACGGTCAATGTCCAGGGAGTCCCGCTGAAGGTACACGTCTGGGCACCGACAATATGGCTATTGATGAAAAGGAAAAGCCCGGCAAGAATGGTTGCATATATGTAGCCGGATGTCTTCAATGGTCCACTAAGGTATAAGTGATGACGGCGTTGCCCGTATTGACCGCATACAACTGTGCGAAATTCCCGAAATCCAGGGTATACGTCAGCTGGTGCCCGCTGTTGCTACCATTGCCTGTGAATGCTCCCCCAATTCCCTGAATGCAGGGTTGGGCCGTAGCACCAACGGTAACCTGCGAGGTGGGAGTACCTTTCGTACCGCCCCCTGAAACCGCTGCGCTGCTCACGGTTAGCAAGAGGTTGAGCCCGGGAGGGACCGTGCCACCGGTTACTGCCACGGTGATATCACGGGTAGTGGAAGGAGGAACCGCCGACGTATAATTGATCCACTTGCTGTTGTCCGAGATCCCGCTGAGGTCAGGAGCTGCGCCGGCTTCAGCTGGCGCCGGCAGGGTGAAGCTGATGGCTGAGGCATCGGGCTCCAGGTCAAGCATGGCGATGGGCTGAAGGATCAACTGCTTGGTAAGGCTGCGGGTCAGCGTGGTCTGGGAATGGACCGGGGATATAGCCATCACTAACCCAAGGATGCAGGCAACATACATAATAACCAGGTTCCTGCTCATTTCTTATTCACCTTTACCTCAATGGTTTGATCCTGGAAGCGTATGATCTTCTCCCTTTTTACAAGGATAAGATTAATTTCCTTGACTTCACCACTGCCAAGCTCCAGGGTGAAGCGCTCTGCTTCAAGCTGGTAGTCCTTGGGCATGCCATTGCGATAAACTTTCAGCTCATATTCTCCCGGATAAAGGGGAAAAAAGCGGAAATGCCCATCCTTACTGGTGATGGTGCGCTGGCTGCCCTGGGGCCCGCTCACTTCCACGATCACGAAGTGTTGTTCAGTAAAGGCGCGGTTCTCTTCCGGGGTATGGGTTTCTCCGTTTCCCTTGCCATTCATCCGGAGCTGCCCGTGGATCGCCCCCCCCGCCTGCAGGCGGAAGTCGAGGATGCGCTCTTCCCCCGGGGCAACGCTCACCGGATAGGCTTGTGGGATGGAAGGAACCGCATTTACCGGCATGGACTCCCGGTCGATGACCAGGAAATAGTCGCCGGCCTTCATATTATAGAAAGCGTAACGCCCCTGGGCATCCGTCACGGCCGTGTATCCATTCAGGTGAAGCACCAATCCCTGCGGGTTGATGGAGGAGGATCCGGGGCTGATCGTGCCGGTTATGCTGGCATTGGCCTCTGTGGTCCGCTTCAGGGGAACGCCCAACTTCAGGGCATAGCCGATCCGGTACGACCAGGTAGGCTTATCGAGGACCCCCTGCCTGGAGCCGTACTGACCGGACAATACCACTTCGTGGTGCCGCCCTACCGCCTGGATAAGCCCAGACTCCAGATAGCTGCGGTCACGATAGTATTCTGAGGTCTCGAAGGAGTTCCTGGCTGTGATGAAGAAGCGTGTCCGCTTGCGTATATCCATCCTGGCCGATCCCCCGTAATACCAATAACTGGCCAGGTCGGCCGAGTAGCGGGTATTCCCTGAATGAGCAAGGAACATACTTAAGTTCAGCCAGCCCGAAGGGCGATAGCTGAGGTTCCCATGCAGCATGAAGCCGGATGACGCCTGCGCTGGGCCCATGAGCAGGTTGCGGGTTTCAGAAACTTCTCCCTGCACATCAAGGCCCCAGCGTGCGCCATTCCGACTGAGCGTGAGGTGCAAGAAATCTTCCGCATAATGAAACAAGCGGGGCTCCAGCCGGTCTTCCTGCTCCCTGCGACCGGCGCGCAGGTTCAACAGTATTCCGGACGGCAGCGTCAGGCCGAGGAAGGCCTGCACCCGTTCTGTGCGAGGTGCCGCATAAACCAGGGTGTCGAGTGCGGCATTCTGGAAATCGCGGTGCAGGTTGATCCCCAAGTTGATCCGCTGGGTTACCCTGAACGTGAGGTTGGCCTGGTAGTTCTCGGTATTGGTATAATAGCCGGGGTAATACTGCCCGGCGTGCATATAGGCGAGGAGGCCATCAAACCGCCTGACCGACATCCGCATCTGTCCCCGCCAGGCCTGGCCTTGTCTGCCGTTCAGTTCTCCGGAAGAATACTCCCCTTCAAGCTGCATAAACCGGAACACTTCTGCCCCTGCCTCGGCGCTCACCAGCCGGGCCGTCCCCCTTAGCTCAGAAAGCTCCTTGTTCATCCAGTTTAATCGCGCACGGTACCTCCCGCTCCGGTTAATCCCGAGGAAGGCAGAATTTACCCGTTCAACCTCTGGGTAGAATCTGGGAGAATAGGTCAAGACCCCGGCTTCAGCCGTCCCGAGCTTCACCGTGGTGCTCAATCCCCGTCCAAAGCGGTTGGCTTCCATCAGGGGGGTGATGGTAAAACCCTGATCCCCGGCACCTACATTAAGCCAGGGGTTGGTATAGGTCACAAAATACTCATCATAAGATCCCAGGTTGCTCATCCCGAACTGATTAGGCCCCCGTGCACGAAAGTGGAGCTGATGGGATCCGTTGACATCCAGGCTGCCCTGGCCCTGCAGGTCTGCCTGAAACCCGTCACTGACCCCGCGCGCATCCTCCGTCCGCAGGTAATACAGTCCGAATGAAAGCGGAAAACGATGGTAGAGATCTGGTGGGATATGCCGGGAAGGCACCACCCGCAGCTGTTCAAACAGGCTGTACCTGAGTTCGGATGCCTCAGGGATGGTAACATGAATATTTACCCCCTGCAGCTGGCTCTTGAGGATATCAGGTGGGGACTGAAAGATTATGGGAAGCAGGACGAATGAATCCGCAGCCAGTATCAGCCGTAAGGGCTCCGCATCGCTTTGCAGGGAGGTTCCGACGTATACTTCATGTCCACGGTTCCCATGGTTGCGGATCATCAGCTCCGCCTGCACCCGTTCTCCGGCGAGCACGTAGGAAGGCATGCCGGTAAGGCTGAGTTCCAATTCATAGCGGCCTGCGACAGATTGGGTAAAGATTAGTTCTTCCAGCGGTTGCTGATCCTCAGCCCGGAGGAAATATACCTTGATGGAGTGAAGGCCCGACCGGCAGTTCATTGGAATGCGGTAAGCCATGAGGATGAGGCTGGAATCCCCGGGGCCAAGGGTGACCTGCCCTGGATTGAGCACCTCCTTCCATTGGGAAGGAAGTTCGGGAACTGCCGTCAGCGTAATGGGGCTTTCTGAAGGATTGAGGAGCGAAAAAGACAGGCTGATGGTGCTGCCGGGTACCGCCTCAACAGCTGGCTGCTTTACGGGACGTACCTTGATCACCTGACCGGTCAGGAGGAGAGGGAGGAAAAAAAGGATACCGGCCAGGCGCAGTTTAATCATCGCTGATATCGAGCGTGATCTGGGTTCCAAACACCTCCTGGCCTTCGGTGTCCGCCAGGAGGATGCCCTTATATTTCCCCGGCGCGAGGTCCGGCAGCAGGATCTCGAACCGGTGCGAGGTTCCGGGATACAAGCGGCGCGGCTCCGCGCTGAACGTTCCGAGCGAATGCCCATTGGAGTGGAATATCTCCAATGAGGGCGTAGGGCGTAGCTTCACCCCGCCCACATTATATATATCCACCGTGAGCAGATAGGCGCTGTCGAGGCGGTTTACCGCCACATCCCGGAAATCGAGCTGGGCCAGGGCGTCCCCTTTGATATCCGTCACTACCTGGATCCCGTATCTTACCTTGCTGGTCACGGCAAAGCCTCCTTCAAAGAGACTGGTATCCAAAACCCTGTCGCTTTCTACCATGATCATGCTCCAATAGGTCCCCACGAGCGTGTCAGTTTGGGGCGGCTGTACTTCGAAGACGAAACGGAACTGCTGGCCGGCTTCCAGGGTCATGAAGGAGGGGCTGAGGATGATCCAGGCGGCATTGGAGCGCTGGAGTGAACCCTGGTCAAGGTATTCGGTGCTCCCGTCGGCATGAAAGCTATAATCCTGCACTTCCAGGAAAACCCGGGCTGGCTTCTTACCGACATTGCGCACATCGATGTATCCCTTCTGGGCCTCACCGGGACTCATGCGGAACTCATGGGTGAGTCCGTTGAGCACCATGACCTGCGACTGGGTTCCCCAGACGGCTATCCAAAGGAAGATCATGACCAGCGCAGATCGTATCATGGCTACAGGGACTTGGGAAGCAACTACAACGTAAACGGACCAGGCGCTGCGGATGCCCACAGGCCTGATCCATAAAACATCCGCCGCCACGTTTCAGGGCATGGGCCTGAAAGCAGGGGCCTTAACTCTTAGTTATCCTGAAGCGTATAGGTAACCTCTACCGGATCGGTATCCGCATTCAGGTTACCATAATTGGCCGTGCCCGTGCGGTTCCATTGGTAGGTCAGCTGAGAACCCTTGCTGTCTCCGTCGAGGGTGTAGCAGGAAGTGATGCCGGTGATGACTGATGCTGCGGTGGTCGACAATGAAACCTGGCCAGCTGTGGTGCCGCGTCCACCGAAACCCGTGGTGGCAGTAGCTGCCGTCACTTTCAGCGTGGTATTGGCCGGGGCTGCTATATCGAGCACGGCGGTGATCTTACGCGTGGTAGTGGAGGTGGCCTTGATGGAAGTGTAGTTCAGCCAGAGCGAATTGTCGGTGGACGGGAAAGTCAGGGAGTCCCCGGCTTCTGTAGGTGCAGTGGCAGTAAAGGTAAGGGTGGTGCTCCCTGCAGATTCGATATCAAGCAGGGTTACCGAGGGGATGGTGAAGTTGATGGTATGGACATCATCATGGTTGTCCTGCGCTTTCACCAGGTTAAACATGCCTCCGATCATCAGGGCGGTGGCCACGAGAAGTACTTTCTTCATTTTTGAAACGATTTGGGTTTGACACTACTGCTTTTAAGCAACTGACTGCGCAAAATTAGCGAAGTCCCCCATATACGCAATGACTTCGTGCAGGTTACATGAAAAATTAATATTCCGGGAAAGAAAATAGATAGACCAGGCAAATTTTTCAGCAATCCTTTGCGGGTAGTCCCCCTTTCTCCACCCAGACTTTCTCAAGATCCCGGCCCCTGAGGATGCCTGCCCCCCCCTCCCTTCCCTTGTCCGCGACGTCCATTCCCTGCCCCTCACTGGATTCCGCCACTGGTTTTCCCTTACCTTTGAAGTTCAGCCAAGCACCCAGCCATCCATGAGAAAAACCCTTACCCTCAGCCTCTTACTCCTGATCTCCTTGTCCGTCTCCGCCAACAGCGGCTTAAAGGCCAACCTCAGCTTATGCTCATTCTGGTCACCCCAGGATGGCCCCTTCCTGGAGACTTATCTCAGCGTTAATGCGGCCACCCTGCAGCTGGTTTCTGCTGAAGGAGGGTTCACCGGCAGCGCCGAGGTGATCATGATCTTCAAACAGGGCGAGCGCATCGCGGACTTCCGCAAATACGAACTCAGAAGCCCCCTGATCACCGATACCCTCAACATCGGCATCAATTTCATCGACCAGCAGCGCTTCCTGCTCGACAGCGGCGACTATGTGTTTGAGATCAGCATCCGGGACCTGCATGGCAAGGACCCGGCCATTACCCACAGCCAATCCCTCAACATCGGTTTCCCTGCGGGAGAAGTCAGCCTCTCCGGGGTCCAGCTGCTGGATTCCTACACCCGGGCTGCACAGCCGGGCATTCTGACCAAATCGGGTTTCGACCTGGTGCCGTATGTGTTCAATTATTACCCTGAAAGCGTCGACCGTATGCGCTTATACGTAGAGATCTATGGCACCGAAGCTGCCTTCGGACCCGGGAGTGGCTTCCTTATCAGCCAGTATGTGCAGGGCTATGAGACCGGGGAAAAGGTAAAGGAACTGCAGCGCCAGTCGCGCAGCACTTCCGCCCCCGTGGTGCCCCTGCTGCAGGAGTTCGATCTCGGTCGGCTGCCCAGCGGCAATTACCTGTTGGTGACCGAGGTAAGGAACAGCCGCAACGAAAAGGTGGCCGGAAACGAGGTCTTCTTCCAACGCATCAACCCCAATGTGCAGCTCTCCCTCGAAGACATCCGTGTACTCGATGTGCGCAGTTCCTTCGTGGAGGAGATCTCCCGTACCGACACCCTGGCTGCATACATCCGCACCCTGCTGCCTATCAGTACCGAGATGGAGCGGGTGTTTGCCGAGAAGCACCTGGCCAGCGCCGACCTGGCCCTGATGCAGCAGTACTTCCTCAATTTCTGGCTGGAACGTAACGAGCTCAACCCCAGGGCGGCATGGCTGGAGTACAGGGCCAGCGTAGCCCATGTGGACCAGCACTTCAGTACCCCCATCAAAAAAGGCTATGAGACTGACCGGGGGATGGTCTACCTCAAATACGGCCCACCCAACACCATTGCCGAAAGCCACCACGAACCCTCAGCTTATCCCTACGAGATCTGGCACTACTACCAACTGAAGAACCAGACCAACAAGAAATTCGTATTCTGCTCCCGGGACAACGTCACCAACGATTTCGAGCTCATCCACAGTGATGCCATCGGCGAGGTGAACAACTACCGCTGGCAGCTCGAGGTGATGCGCCGCACTACCGATGGCTTCGACCTCGACCAGAAAGGCACCGAACGCCACTGGGGAGGGAAGATCGACACCTACTACCAGGATCCCCGCTAACGCGACAGCTTCACCATTCAGCTCAAAGGACAATAGGCAACGGACACAGCACACCCTTCGACAACACATCGACAAGCCAGTGCAAGGCTCAGGGTCCAGAAAACATATAACGGATAGTAGATAACATTTAACATTTAACATTTAACATTTAACATAGGACGTAGCCCCCCCTGTCCCAAATCGAACATGCGCACATGTGCCCATGTGTAAATGCGGACATCAAGCCTTCTCTTTCATACCTTTGCGTTTCCAAATTCAGTTCCATGAAAAAAATCCTCTTTGCCATGACGATCCTGGCCGCCGTAGCGACGACCTCAGCCCAGCAGCCCCCGCTGCTCGACCGCGACCTGTTCTTCGGCAACCCCCAGGTATCGGGTGGCCAACTCAGCCCTGATGGGAAGTTTATCTCCTTCATGAAGGAGTACAACGGCATCATGAACATCTGGGTGAAGTCCTTCGACGAGCCCTTCGAGAAGGCCCGCCCCCTGACCAACAGCACCCGCCCGCTGTATGGGTACTTCTGGACCCGCGACGGCCGTTTCATCCTTTATGTCAAGGACAAGGACGGGGATGAAAACATCAACATCTTTGCCGTGGACCCCAAAGCCACGGCCAGTGACGATGGAGTGCCGGAATCCCGTAACCTGACCCCGCTCAAGGATGTCACCGCCCAGATCTATATGGTCAGCAAGAAGGATCCCGACCTGCTCTTTGTCGGACTCAATGACCGGGATGCAGCCTGGCACGACCTCTACCGCCTGAACATCTCCACCGGGGAACGAAGCCTGGTCTATCAGAACAACGACCGCATCACGGGCTTCGATTTCGACTGGGAGGAGTCCCTCAGGGTCATCAGCAAGACAGACGAAAAAGGCAATACCACCATGTTCCGCGTGGACGACGGCACCACCCTCACCCCTATCTACGATTTCAATGTCAGGGAAAGTGCCTACATCGCCGGATGGAACGAGGACAACAGCCGTTGTTACCTGGTGACCAACAAGGGGGAACTCGATAAAACGGCCCTCTTCCTCATGGATCCCATGACCCAGAAGAAGGAGCTCATCGAGAGCGATCCCAACGGTAAGGTGGACTTCGGCGGGCTGATGCTGCACGACATCACACGCAAGATCATCAGCACCAGTTATACCCTCGACAAGACCGTGTACTACTGGAAGGACAAGTTCTGGGAAGAGATCTATCATTTCCTGCAGTCCAAATTCCCCGGCCGTGAGGTCTATTTCCAGAGTTCCACCACCGACTACTCCAGGCTCCTGGTTGCCGTGAGCGGCGACAAGTATGCCGCCGAGGTTCATTTCTTCGATGTCGCCTCCAAGAAACTGATCCACCAGTACACGCCGCGACCGGCCCTCAAGGCCGTAGAGCAGCACCTGGCCCCCATGACCCCCATCAGCTATCCGAGCAGCGACGGCCTCATGATCCCCGCCTACCTCACCCTGCCTGTTGGCGTGCCGGGCAAGGACCTCCCGGTCATCATCCTCGTTCACGGCGGTCCCAAGGGCCCCCGGGATTATTGGGGCTACAATGCTGAAGTACAGTTCCTGGCCAACCGTGGCTATGCCGTGCTCCAGCCCAACTTCCGCTCCAGCGGCGGTTATGGCAAGCAGTTCCTGAATGCAGGCGATATGCAGTGGGGCAAGCTGATGCAGGACGATATCACCTGGGGTGTGAAACACCTCGTGGACAAGGGAATTGCCAATAAGAACAAGGTCGTCATCATGGGCGGCAGCTATGGCGGCTATGCCACCCTGGCCGGCCTTGCCTTCACTCCCGAGATCTATGCTGCCGGGGTAGACATCGTCGGTCCGAGCAACATCTTCACCCTGCTCGAATCCATCCCTGCATACTGGGAGGCCGGCAGGGCCTTCCTCCACGGTATGGTGGGTGACCCCAATACCGAAGAAGGCAAGAAGGCCATACATGATGCCAGCCCGCTGTTCAGCGCCGACAAAATCAACCGTCCCCTGCTCATCATCCAGGGAGCCAATGACCCCAGGGTGAAGCAGGCCGAAGCAGACCAGATCGTGATCGCACTCCGCGACAAGGGCAAGAAGGTGGACTATCTCCTGGCCCCCGACGAAGGGCATGGTTTTGCCAAGCCGCTCAACCGCAAGGCCATGTACGCCGAGGTAGAGAAATTCCTCTCCGACGTGGTCGGTGGTCGCTATCAGGAAGACATGGAACCGCAGGTACGCGAAACCCTGGAATCCCTGAGGGTGGATGTAAGCACCGTGAAGTATGAGCCCAAAAAGGAACAAAAATCGGCAAGCTCCCTGCCTGTCATCCAGGGCGCCTTCAAGGCTGGTGAAACAGCATACGATGCCACCTTCGAGATCCAGGGACAAAAGATGCCCCTGCAGATGACACGCAGCATTACGCAGCGCAACGGCAACTGGGTGGTTAACGACGAGGCAAACGGCGCTATGGGCCAGTCGAAGGACGAGGCCGAGTACACGGAAGCCGGAGCGATCGTCAAGCGGGTGATGGAGCAGATGGGCCAGAAGATCGCCATGAGCTTTGATCACGAAAAGGCTACTATCGAGATGGCCGGAATGAATATGGTCATCCCCTTCAACGGGGTTTACCTGACCGATGCCCCCGGGCTCGACCTGATTATCGCCCGCTGGCCGCTCAAGGAAGGCTACAGCCTGATCACCGAGGTACCCGATCTGGGCACGATCAAGCCCAAACAGGTGAAGTTCAGCGTTACCGGAAAGGAAAATGTGAAAGAGGTCGCCTGCTGGACCGTTGAGATGGTCAGCACCGACAATCCCAAGGATATGACCACCTTCTGGATCGATCCGGTCTCCGGGATGGCGCTGCGCATGGTTTCGGTGATGCCCGGCATGGGCAATGCCGTGATGACGATAGAAAAGAAATAATCACCGCCGCCCTGCGCGGCCCCGACGGAAGACGGCCCAGACTTTCCTGTTCTTCAGGAAATCCGGGTCGTTTTCGTTTTGAAAAGCTTCCCGTTCGAATCGTATGCCGCGGTATGCGGCATCGTGGGTGAGGCCTGAAAGACGGCCCAGCAGGTACTCCAGAATATACATTATATAGAATGGCAGCACGCCCAGCTCAAGCTGCTGCCTCAGGTGGATGCGTTCATGGCGCATCAGGCGATCCTCACGGCTCAGGGTCCTTTCGACAATGAAGACAAGGGGCCATAAAGTGATGGCCCTGTAACCGGTCCGTCTAAGGAAAAATGCCAGCCATGGAAAGTAAACGATCACAAGGTCAAGGATTGCTTACTATCAAAGATAGGGCACGCACCGTCCCGGCTGCACTAACGGATGATCAACTTCTGGCGGTATACCCCATTCTTGCCCTGAATTTCAAGGAAGTAGAGGCCTGGGACCAATTCAGGCAGCATGAGCTCCTGCAGGGGGCCGCTTAGTCCATCGAGGCGCAGGGCGCAGGTGCCGTTGGCCTGAAAAAGCCTCAAGCCATACCCTGAGGGTTCCCCTGACACAGCAAGCATCAGCCGGTCTGTCGCGGGATTGGGGAATACCCTGAAGGTGGTCCCGGCACTTGCCGCCGACGTACCCGTGATTACTGGGTTCACCTGTACGCAGGCACTGGTGTCGGAACAATAGGATTGCTGGACCACTACAGCATAATTGCCGGGTAACTGCGGGGTGAATACTGCTGCCGAAGCGCCGGGGATCGGTGCATTGCCGTTGCTGCAATCGATCCAGGCATAAGATGCCCCGGCAGGCGTAGCGGTGCTCAACTGGATCATCCCGCCGGCCGCCAGGGTATCCACACTGATCTGTGCGGCAAGGGAACAGGTATCCCCTATAAGCCTGCCCACACGTCCGGCAACGGAGCCCATCAGGTTGGTGAAGGTACCTCCAAGGATAATGCGGCCATCGGTCTGGATGGCGATGGACTTGACCGTGCCATTGGTGCCCCCCTGATTCAGGAATGAAGGGTCAAGGGATCCATCCGGCAACAGGCGGGCTATACGGTTGACAGATACCCCGTTATAGCTGCTGAAATCCCCACCTATGAGTATTTTGCCATCGGCCTGAAGACTGATGCTCCTGACCCCTCCATTGGCCCCACTCCCTGGGTTGAAGCTGGTGTCGAGACTGCCATCCGGCATCAGGCGGGCGATACGGGTGCGCGGCTGACCTGCAGCCAGGGAAAATGCACCACCTACCAGGATGCGGCCGTCGGACTGCACAGCCAGGGTATAGACCAGACTGTTGAGGCCCTGTCCGGGCTGAAAGGATGTATCCACACTTCCATCGGCATTCAGCCGGATGATACGCCCGGCAGACAAGCCCTGGTAAGAGGTGAAGTTGCCGGCGAGCATCACCTTACCCCCCGGAAGTACTTCAGAAGCGCTGACATTCACAAATGCTGTGGAAGGCATGGCGAAGGAAGTATCGATGTTCCCGTCGGATTGCAGCACAACGAAGGTGGGAACGTTCTGACCGTTATAGGCATTGAAGAACCCGATCAGTACGCTGCGGCTGCCGTTGGTAGCGATATGCGTCACTTCATTGCTTGCCCCGCTGCCCACTATGAAGGTATTATCCACCACACCCGAAGTATCCAACCTGACGATGTTCTTGCTGCTGATCCCATTCACCGTATTGAACAGGCCGCCAACCAGCACCTTTCCATCCGGTTGCACGGCGAGTGCCCTCACCGGGCCTTCGAACCCGCCGTTGGCGGCGTTTATGGCGTATGCCGCGTCAGGGGTACCGTTCGGAAAAAGGCATACGGCAAAGTTCTTTGCTGCACCGCTGAAAGCGGAGAACTCTCCTCCGAGGAAGATCCTGCCGTCAGGCAATATCCCGGCAACATTGACCGCGTGGCTGGCTCCTGCCCCAATGGCAAAGGCTGGATCCAGCGAGCCGGGCTGTGCCTCCGCCGTTCGGCCTATGAAAGTGAAGACCAGAACAAGGACAAACCTGACAACGTAATGATATACTGCAATATCGTAATGCAATTTCCTCATAGGCCAGAACAGTGTTACCCTCGGAATGATTCTTTTCTAATAAACCTGGAGGAAAAGAAATCCCCCTCAACAACAGCTAAACAATCCGTTGCACACTTTGTTCTCATGCATTCCTTATCTTCACCGCTCCAATAGGAGCAGATGAACCCGGTACCCACCTTCTTCTATTTCAGGATCTACCTCTTTGCTTTCCTGATTTATTTCCTGCTGGTGTTGCCCGTAGGAAGCATCCTTTCGCTCAAGCACGGGCCCGACTGGATGCGTGCCCGGGGTAATGTACTTTCCGGGGACACCACCCGGCTGCCCGACACCACCCTGCAATTCGGCCTACTGAATTTCACTACCGAGGCGGACACCCTGGCCGAGGCCGGAGGGATTGTGGTGCAGGAAACGGATGCCGACTCTTCCAACCTCTTCTCCCGCTCCTTTCAGACGATCACCCGTACCCTGGTCGGGGTCATAGTGTTGGGGCTGGTGATCAACGGGCCCTACAAGCGCTTCTTCAAGCGAAAGCGTAAGGGAAGGCGCATCAGTCCGAAACTGCGGGAGCACTGCAGGAAATACCTGCTCCGGGTCCCGATGGCCAACGCCCTGCTTCTGGCCCTTGCCTTCCTCCTCATTCACCTGGTGATGCTGATCCGGCTCTATCAGCTGAAGGAGACTCCTGTGGTGGAATTCGAACGCCGCCTGTTCCTGCAGTTCTTCTACATTTCCCTTGTAGCCTCCCTGCTGGTGGTGCTCTTTATTTATTTCTGGGAGAAGCACCGGGTGCATATGCGCTACATCGAGCACCTGTACAGTCCTGAAGAGCTGAGGGCCCGGCTGGCCGGGAAGTTTTACTTCCGCATACGCAACCGTATGTGGATTACCTCCGGCATGACCACCCTCCTTCCCCTGGCCATCGTCATTTTCTACCTCTTCCTGAGCCTGACCACCCTCAGCGAGCTGCGCATCGAAGATATCAGCGATCAGCAGGCCCACATCCTCTTCGGTAAATACCTGAGCCTGTTCGAAGGGCTGCCGCGGGCGGAGTTCTCCAATGACTTCTTTTATGTGAACGCGATCGACAGCATCCTGATGTTCATCGGCATATTTACCGGCATTTTCATCTCCCTGATCTACATCCTGTTTTTTGTCCGCTGGAATACGGAGGACATCGTAAGCCCGGTGAAGCAGTTGCTGGCCAGCATGGAGAGTGCCGGCGAAGGCGAACTGGAACAGTACTCCCTGGTGCGCACCAACGACGAGGTAGGCCAGCTTACGGAAGGTTACAACCAGATGACGGCAAGGCTGAAGGCCTATTTCGACAACATCAACGGGCTTACGGAAGCATACTCCCGCTTCGTGCCCCGTCAGTTCCTCGATATCCTGGGGAAGGAAAGCTATACCGATATCCGGCTGGGGGATCAGGTAGAACGGGAGATGACGATATTGTTCAGCGATATGCGCTCCTTCACCACCCTGAGCGAAACGATGAGCCCCAAACAAAACTTTGACTTCATCAACGCCTACCTGGGGGTGATGGAGCCGGTGATCAGACAACATAATGGATTCATCGACAAATATATAGGCGACGCCATCATGGCCTTGTTCCCTCGCTCACCGGAGGATGCCGTTGGGGCGTCGCTGGCTATGCGAGGGGCCCTGAGCCGATTTAACCGGGAAAATTCCGCAGCCGGCTGGCCCACGGTGGAGATTGGCATTGGGATACACACTGGCCGTCTGATGCTCGGCATCGTAGGGGCTGAAGGCCGTATGGACGGCACCGTGATCAGTGATGCTGTGAACCTGGCTGCCCGTCTGGAAGGACTGACCAAGGAATATGGCTGTCACACCATCATCAGCGAGGAGAGTATAGGTAAGATGTCCGACCAGGGAAGCTTCGGTTTCCGCTTCCTTGACCGTACCCAGGTGAAAGGAAAGCAGGAAATGGTGACCCTGTATGAGGTAATGGAGGAGCAGGACGATCAGGCCATCTGAGCCCATTCCCCGGTCATTTCATATAGTTGACTTTAGCTGACTCCGCCCACGGATCCGGCAAGGCTGACCAGCATATGGTGTATGTCCAGAACCTGCGGCAAGACGGCCTCATTACCTGAATTGTTGATAGAAAAGCTGGCATAGCGGGCCAGTTCCGCTTCACTCCATTGCAGCGAGGCCCTCCGCTCAAATTCCTCCTCGCCCCAGCTGTCCCGTTGCATCACCCTGGCCTTTCTGACCTCCGGCGGAGCCTTGACGAGGATGACCTCGTCCATGAGGCGGTAGAATCCGCTTTCCATCAGTATGGCCGCTTCATGCAACACATAGGGCTTGTCGGCATGAATGATGGAAAAATCTTTCCACAATGCCTCCACCGCCGGATGGACCAGGTCATTAAGAAATCCCAGACTGACGGGATCGCTGAACACCCTGGCTGCCAGGGCAGGGCGATGGATACGGCCGTCGGGATCCAGGACCCCGGCCCCGAACTCCTTGCTGATGCGGCGGATGACCTCCGCCTGCTCCAGCACCTGACGTCCGGCCAGGTCGGCATGGAAAACCGGCACGCCGAGCACATCAAAGACCTTACAGACCAGCGATTTGCCCGATCCTATATTGCCAGTGATCCCGACGCTGAGCATGGGGAGAGGTAAGGGCTTATGCCTATTTGTTCTGCTCCAGCTTGCCGGAGTCCGCTGCCTGCATGGCAATGGCCGACTTTTCCACTTTCAGGCGGTTCTGGCCTTCCACCTCGATGATTGCGGTAGTGTCGCCCACCTCCAGGATTTTTCCATGGATCCCGCCAATGGTTACGACCTTGTCGCCCTTCTGCAGTGACTCGCGGAACTTGCGCTGGTCCTTGCTCTTCTTCATCTGCGGACGGATGAAGAAGAAATAAAACACCACGATTACCAGCAGGAGCGGGAGGAAAGAAGCAAAACCACCCTGGCTGCCGCCATTGGGATCCATCATTAAAAGCATAGTTCTCATGTTATTTGGGGATTTATTTTTGCCATTCGGGGAGGGTCACGTCAGCCATGATCCTCAGGGAGTGAGTACCAGGTGTGGTATTGGCCACCACGTTAACGACTTTGGACTGATGACCCTGGCGGCCCTTGCTGTCGAAGGTCACGCGGATAAACCCTTCCTCACCCGGCTGCAGGGGTTCCTTGGGATAATCCCCTACGGTGCAGCCGCAGGAAGAGGTCACGTCGGCAATGACCAGGGGGGCTTCCCCCTGATTGCTGAGGCGGAAGGCATAGGAGATCACCTCGCCCTGGATGACCTTGCCGAAATCATGTTCCTCTTTTTCGAAGACGATCACCGGCTGACCATCAGCAGTTACCTCAGCGGCTCCGGCGGTGGCCGGATTGGTGAGCATTTCAGGACCGTACTTCCCGTCCTTTCCTTCGCCCCCGCATGCCGCAAGCGCCATACCCGTCAGCAGCAGCAAGGCCTGGAAGAGCCTCCTGCCGTTCCGGACAAATTCACTATGCAAGCGATATACCATCATAATGTATCCATGCTGCGTATAATGAGAACATCATAACCGCCCAGAGGTTCAAACCCCCGCTTGCGATACAGACGGAGCGCACGGTGGTTCTCCCTGTGTACTTCAAGCTTAACCTGCATCCCTTTGGACTTCACCCATGCGAGGCTGGCTTCCAACAGGGGATGTGACCATCCGCGCCCCTGATAAGCCGGAAGGATGCCGAAATGATGGAGGTATATCCTGCGGCCGTCGTCCGTAAGCCAGCTGGTTCCTGCAACCTGCCCGTCCGCTTCCAGGATAAGAAACTGCCCCCCCTGGGCCAGGGTGCGTGCAATCGTTGCCTCGTCGTCTCCCCGGTAGGCCCCGCCCATGCCTGTCTCTTCCCACAGCCGGGATACGGCTGGGTAATCGGAGGGAAGATAGGGCCGTATGAGGTAAGGCTGGGACATGGAATCAACTGTCGAGAAGCCCGCGACCGGTCTTACGGATCATTTTACTTTCCTTCAGCGTTTCCAACAGTTTATCGAGCATGCCGTTGATGAACACGCGGCTCTTGGCGGTGCTGTATCCTTTGCTGATCTCGATGTACTCGTTGATGGTGACCTTCACCGGTATGGATGAAAACTGTACCAGCTCGCAGATGGCCATTTTCATTAGGATCACGTCGAGTACCGCGATGCGGTCGAACTCCCAGTTTCTGGCCTGCTGGGCAATCAGCTTACCATACTCTTCCCCATTGACGATGGTCTTGCGGAAGAGTGGAATAATGAACTCCTTCATCTCATCCACCCCTTCGTCCTCATGAATAAGGACAGGAGGAAAGTCCTCCCCGGCCTCCCCGAAGGACTTCACCGTTTTCAGCACCATCCCGAGCATGGTATCGAAATCGTCGGCCCAGTGGATGTCCTGCTCCTCGTAGAAGTACCGCAGCGAATCAGAGGCCGCCATGTGGTCGCGGATATATACCTTGAGGATATTCCGGTCGTTTTCCAGTCCATCCTTTCCAGACTGCAGGTATTGCTGCATCTCTTCACTGTCGCGAAACGCGATCCAGTGCCGGCGTACCAGCTCCCTCTCGTCTGACCAGTTGATCTTCAGCCGGTCGTACTGCTTCCGAAACGCAGGGTTCCCGGATATGGAGCGGATCACACGGTTATCGACAAAACGGGTGTTGGGGTTGAGGTCTTCCTCGGTGGGAAAGAACTTATTCTTGGACTCCTCCATCCGCTGTTGGGCGAAATCAGCCGTTTCGAGGATAAAGGAGATCAGGTGGATGTACAGGTCGTACATCTTGTCGAAGCTCTTCCGCAGGGATCGCTCGGCCACATCAAGGCGATCATCCCCAGCCTGAGTGAAGGCATACAAAGCCTGCATCACCTTGATCCTGAAATGTCTGCGACTCAACATAAGGTCAATACGTCAGTAAACGCGCTTCCTTTGAACGCCCGGCAAAAGTAGCGGTTTTTTTGCACCCTTCACCAGGCTGGACAATTGAGACCCGGGTATCCGCTGAATGCATTATTTTTTATTTTTGTTGGATTGATCATTCCAATCAATACGTGTGGCATGGACGAACTGGAAAATTTAGACAGCAGGGACGAGATTTACTCCAAGGCGGTTAGGGCAGGGAAGAGAACATATTTCTTCGATGTGAAGGCCACCAAATCCAACGAATATTACCTCACCCTGACTGAAAGCAAGCGCAGGTTCAGCAATGAGGCAGGAAAGTTCTTTTATGACAAGCATAAGATCTTTCTTTACCGTGAGGACTTTGAGAAGTTCGTTGCCGGACTGAAGGAGGTGATCGCCTACATTGAGGAGAACCAGGAAGACTGGGTTCCGCGCCATACGGACGACAGCCATTCAGACGTCCGGTTCGAGGACCTGGATCACGACATGCGCGGTCCGGTGCGTTAGGCTGGATCCCTTCACCGGCCTCTACCCGTCCTGAGATGGCCGGCCAGGCACACCAGGTCCCGCAGACTGCGGAACTTATTTGTATTTTTGCCACCACGCGGGCATGAACGCTACGTGCAACAACAGGATTCCATGGGCAAGGTCATTGCGATAGCAAACCAGAAAGGCGGCGTAGGAAAAACTACTTCAGCGATCAACCTCAGCGCTGCCCTGGCCGTTCTGGAATACCGCACCCTGCTCATCGACGCCGACCCCCAGGCCAATGCCACTTCTGGCGTTGGCATCGATCATCGCAATGTCAAGACAAGCATATACGAGTGTATCATCGGGGAGGTGGAGCCCATCAACATCATCCTTAAGACTGACACCCCCAACCTCGACCTGCTTCCGGCCCACATCGACCTGGTCGGGGCCGAGATCGAAATGATCAGCATGCCCAACCGGGAGATGATGATGAAAAAGGTGACCTCGAAGATCCGCGACCATTACGATTTCATTATCATCGATTGTTCCCCTTCCCTTGGACTGATCACCGTGAATGCCCTGACGGCCGCCGATTCGGTCATCATACCGGTACAATGCGAGTACTTTGCCCTGGAAGGGCTGGGCAAACTTCTGAATACCATCAAGATCGTCCAATCGAGGCTCAACCCCTCCCTGGCTATCGAAGGTATATTGCTGACCATGTACGACCAACGGCTGCGCCTGGGCAAACAAGTGGTGGACGAGGTCAGGATGCACTTCCAGCAAATGGTGTTCGATACGGTGATCCACCGCAATACCAAGTTAGGCGAGGCCCCGAGCTTCGGGGAGACCATCATCATGCATGATGCCGAAAGCAAAGGCGCTACCAACTACCTCAACCTGGCGCGGGAAATCCTTCAGAATAACAACCTGACCTCGATCGATAATTCGAGCAAAACCATAGAGATCATTGATGAACGCTAAGAAAAGGGCCCTGGGGAAGGGGCTGAGCGCCCTGTTACAGGACGGGAACGGCGACCTGACCGAAAGAACCCCCGGGAGTTCCTTCGTGGCAGGCAGTATCGCCGACATCCGCCTCTCCCTCATCGAGTCCAACCCCTTCCAGCCCAGGGACCATTTCGAAGTGGAGTCCCTGACCGAACTGGCCGCGTCCATCCGTCAGCAAGGGATCATCCAGCCGGTAACCGTCAGGCGCACAGGGCATGACAGCTACCAGCTCATCTCGGGCGAGCGTCGCCTCAAAGCAGCCCGTATGGCCGGACTGGAGGTCATCCCTGCATTTATTCGTGAGGCAGAGGACGAGCAGATGCTGGAGTTGGCCCTGGTCGAAAACATCCAGCGGGAAAACCTCAACGCCATTGAGATCGCCATCAGCTATCAACGGCTCATGGAGGAGTGCTCCCTGACCCAGGACAACCTGAGCGCGCGGGTTGGCAAAAGCCGGGCTACTGTGGCAAATTACGTTCGCCTGTTACGCCTGCCCCCTGAAGTGCAGATAGCCATCCGCGACGAACAGATCAGTATGGGCCATGCGCGCGCCCTTATCGGTCTTGAAACGACAGAGGCCCAGTTGAAAACCCTGGCACTTATCCTCGAGAAAGGCCTCAGCGTCCGCGAGGTAGAGGCGCTCGTCCGCAGACAGGGTACCCCCCCACCCCGCCACGCCGTGGCCGCCATCCCCGGCGAATTCAGAGATGCTGCCCGGTCCATGAGCCAGTCGCTCGGACTGAAAGTATCAGTCAAACGCAATGCCGGCGGTAAGGGAAGCCTTACCATCCGCTTCAGCAGCGACGAGGAATTCAGGGAACTCCGCTCCCGTCTCAAAGGATGACCCTGCCCCTTGCACGAACGGCAGTGAGGCGCCTCCCGACCCTGTGGGTCGTCGCCCTGATCCTGACGACTTTCCTGGGACAGGTACCCGTTGCTGCCCAGGATAGCCTGCAGGCAAGCCCCCTCACACGAACCCATTCCCCTTCCAGGGCGAGCCTGTACTCCGCCATCCTCCCGGGCATGGGCCAGGCATACAACAGAAAGTACTGGAAGGTTCCCGTAATCTACACGGGATTTGCCACCCTGGGCTATTTCATCTCGATGAATACCAGCGAATACCGCAAGTTCAGAGAAGCCTACAACTACGTCAGCAGCGGCGACAGCACCGGAGCTCCCAACGAGTATGTAAGCAAGTATACCAGTGCCGGATTGCTGCAAGGAAGGGAATATTACCGCAGGAACATGGAGCTTTCCTATATCCTTACGGGCGTGTTGTACATACTCAACGTTGTGGATGCCGCGGTGGATGCCCATCTCTGGGATTTCGACGTTGGTGAAGACCTTAGCCTGCAGGTGCGCCCTACCCTATATCCCCTGGGGCCACGCTATCCCATGGGAGGAGGTCTGAGCCTGCAACTCAGTTTCCGTTGAATCCAACCCACCAAACATATGAAACTAGCCATCATTGGAAACGGCAAAATGGGCAAGGAGGTGATCAAAGCCGCAACTGCCCGTCAATGGGAGATCACTGCCATTATTGACAATGCATTGGACTGGGAGGCGGAGCGCCCCCTGGGCGATGCCGAGGTGGCGATAGAGTTCACCACACCCGAGGCGGTGTTCGACAACCTGAGGCGCTGCTTCGACCTTGGGGTGCCTGTGGTCTGCGGAACCACCGGTTGGTACCACCGGTTGGAAGAGATCCAGGGAAGCTGCCGGCAGCAAAACGGGGGTATGCTCTATGCGCCCAATTTCAGTAAAGGGGTGAACATCCTCTTTGCGCTCAACCGCTACCTGGCCACTATCTTCGACAAACACCCCGAGTATGAGGTGGTGTTGAGCGAATACCACCATGTGCATAAGTTGGATGCCCCCAGCGGTACAGCCATCCGGCTGGCGGAGGCTATACTGAAGCTTATGGAACGGAAAAAAGAGTGGGTCAAGGGAAAGGCCGACCATCCCCAACAGATCGGCATCCAGTCGTACCGCAATGGGGAGATTCCCGGCAACCATCTTACCCTTTGGGAATCAGAGGACGACTCCATCCAGATCATCCACCAGGTAAAGCATCGCCGCGTGTTCGCGATCGGTGCCCTGGATGCAGCCGCATGGCTCCGCGGCAGGAAGGGTATTTATACCCTGGAAGATGTGCTTTTTACTGAATAGGCCGATCGTTCGATCAAATAAAAAAAGGGCAGGAAATACATCCCGCCCTTTTCATTTATCCTTGGTTCAGGCTAACGCTTTTTGAGGGAGTTGACGAAGCTGTAGAACGAGCCATCCTTTTTCCAGAGGCAGACAGCCACATACACATCGTTCCAGGTGGCATCTACGGGAATGGAATAGGTTTTGTCAAACTTTGAACCGGCAGCGATGCTTCCGCTGGCGATCATCTCACCATAGGCCGAATTGGGTGTAGCGGCAGCGCGGAGCACATAGTCATGCTTGTAGGTGTCAGGATTGGCTACCCCGTTCTGGGCGTACTCTCCGGCACTGGCGCTGCCATCGATCCCGTCTTCCAGGAGGTAAACACTGAGGTAATATTCCCCGGTCACGTTCTGGAAAAACAGGCTGCGCACAGCAACATTCATATTATTCCCGTCGCGGGCGGCAATAAACTCGAGGCCGGCGGGTGGTGTCTGCAGCAGCATGGCGGTCACATCGGAAGGCATGCCATCGTCGATGTCACCGACCCAGAATGAAGGTATACCGCCGCCGGTAGGCCTGCAGGAGGAAAAACTACCGTAAAGGACGGAGTTGTGCATGGGGTCACCACTGGCATGGGCGGTGATGGCTACCACCGGCGAACCGGCAGCTGCCATTTCGTGGATGCGCGGGGCTCCCCAGTTTCCACAGGGACCGCACCATGTAGCCGTGTAGTTGATGGCAAAGGCACCCTGCTTCTGCAACGGGGTCACGCAACTGCCATCGTCAACATTGGCATAGGGATTATAGTTCAAGGCATTGGGATCTGTACAGCCTTGCACCTCGACGGGCGTGTCGCTGTCACTGTTGCAGGAGGCCAGAAAGGCCAGGGGAACAAGGAATAAAAATAACCTCTTCATAGAAATTCGGGATTAGGATTATGCAAATATATCATTCTGAACATTCAAAAGCATCACGCTGTGCAAATTAATAGCTTCATGCCACAGACACCGCAAGGGCGGTAAAGTATGCCTGAGCAATGGCCTCCAAGGTTTTCTACCTTTGGCAAACACAACTTTGATCCCATGGCATCAGGATTCTCGCTGATCGCAGACAGCGGCGCGACCAAGACCAATTGGCTGCTCCATACTCCAGAGGGTTCCTACCCCATGCAAACCATGGGTTTTCACCCTGCCAGAATCGATAATGCCCCGGCCGCCAGTGCGCTGAGTGCCGTCTGGCCGGACCATATTCCCCGGAACTTGATCGGAGCTGTCCATTTTTATGGGAGCGGCTGTCTGCGTGAGCCTGGCAATTCAACGATGCGCGGGATTCTCTCCGGCTTGTTCCCCGAAGCAAGGATAAACGTACGTAGCGACCTGGAAGGCGCTGCTATCAGCACGCTGGGCAAGTTTCCCGGATTGGCGGCGATCCTCGGCACAGGGGCTAGCGCTGCCAGGTGGTCCGGACAACAGCTGACGCATGTCTCCCCATCCCTGGGGTTCCTGCTGGGCGATGAAGGCAGCGGAGCGGACCTGGGACGGGTCTTATTGCGCGATGTCCTCTACGGCCAGGCTCCCGATGAACTCCAGCAAGCCTTCCGTACCCGCAATCCCTACTCCTGGGACGAACTGCTTCACGGGATCAATACCTCCCCCCATCCTGCCCATCTCCTGGGACAATATGCCCTGATGTTGGGAGAGATGGCTGATCATCCCTATGTCAGAGGGCTGGTGCGAGCAAGGTTCCAAGCTTTTACTGATCAGCATCTGCTCAAACTGGACCCCGATCGGAGCATGAGTGTGGGTTTCAATGGATCCGTGGCATGGACATTTTCCGAACTTCTTCAGGAAGTCATGGAATCCTCCGGCTTCCGTAATATCGTCATCCTCCGCGACCCGCTCCCGGCACTCAGCCTGTTCCATCAGAAGGGCACGGGCATCTGAAGGTCACGGACGTGGGCCAAATCCCGCTTATCGGGTGAGCACCATCCTTCGTGATAGCACCCGCAGGTCCCCATTAACTGCTGCTTTTAAAGTATATATGTAAATACCCGGGAGACAATCCCGGCAGCTGAAGCTTACGCGCTGTTCACCTGCATCCTTGTCTCCCTCGGCCAGGGTCATGACTCTTCGGCCCAGGGCATCCCTGACTTCCAGAAGCACTTCGCCTTCGCACGGCAGATAATAGCTGATCTCAGTTTCTCCGCTAAATGGATTAGGTCGGTTAGGGCCAAGCACGACTTCCTTCACTGGAGGCAATACCCAGGGTTGGACCAAAACAAACCTCACAGGGTTACCGCGAACATCAGAAGCCTGACAGGCCGCACCTGGATAGAACATCGCCAGTCGAGGGTTCAGCGATCTTGTATCCTGCCACCGGAGCCGAATCCACAACAGGGCCTTTCCCGGCTCCACTTTCCATTCATCGAGGCTGTACCAGCTGACCCTCAGCATACCCTCATGATCCTTCCACAGGACCATACCTCCCGGGGCAGAACACTGCACATCCAGGACCCTTACCTGGGTAAAGGCATACCCAAGCTCAAGGGAAAGCGATCCCAGGGAAAGCATTCTGTCCGCATATATCGGCAGCATGACCTCCGGATACTCCTCGCAGCTTGTGGTTCCATCGTTCAACCATCCCAGGCTGGGGCTTAATGCCTTGGTCGGAATATGGGAGGCGTCCACATCCCCCACCAATAAGCCGTAGATCCTGCTCGTGACGGTGGCCTTGCCGGCCAGACTGAGGCTGTCAGTTGTGAACACCCAATCGCCGGCGGCGAAACTGCCGACCTGACCCACGAAACGACCTGCGATCAGATAGGCATCAGTGGTATTGACCGAATGGGAGGCATTTACATCGGCAGCGACAAGCTTCAACCCTTCCAGGGTATCCAGATGGACGAAGTGCCTCAGGGTACGGAGGGCATCCACCGAATTGGCAGCACCGAACACCCAGGGCCGTGTGGTCGTCGCACTGGCAAGATAGTCCCCTGGCCAAACCTTGAAAAGGTATGAGCCAGTGGTCCCGGTAAGCACGGAATCCAGGCAATGGGCAGCGTCAAGGTCGCTGAGCAGCACCTGGACATTACTGAGCGGGCTATTAACCGTATTGTCATACAATACCATACCGCTAATACTGTCTGGTAGTGGGCAAACCCCTGGACTGCAGGGGACGCCCAGGCCTATGAACTTCCCGCAACGTATCATGCATTCCGCTGACGAAATGTAACTGCAGCTCCCGTCGGTAAAGCAACAGGCCCCGCTGTCCTGGGAGGGAGGAGGACAGGGATTGGGCGTGCAACTGCTGCCCGGACCCTGCCAGCTGCCGTGCAGCACCTGGCCGCAATGCGTGGCATCGGTCATCACACAACTGCCATCATCCATGCAGCAGGCACCCTGGGGCGGGGGACAGAGGTTGGGCATACAGCCCGTGCCGGCGCCCTGCCATACCCCTCCCGTCTGGATGCAATACACAGCATCGGTCTCTGCGCAGCTCCCGTCAGGATAACAGCAGGCGCCTGTGTCCGGGGGCTGGGGACAGGGGTTGGGCGTGCAACTGCTGCCCGGACCCTGCCAGCTGCCGTGCAGCACCTGGCCGCAATGCGTGGCATCGGTCATCACACAACTGCCATCCGGCATGCAGCAGGCACCCTGGGGCGGGGGACAGAGGTTGGGCAAACAGCCCGTGCCGGCACCCTGCCATACCCCTCCCGTCTGGATACAGTACATGGTATCGGTCACTGCGCAGCTCCCATCAGGATAACAGCAGGCGCCCGTGTCCGGGGGCTGGGGACAGGGGTTGGGCGTACAACTGCTGCCCGGGCCCTGCCAGCTGCCGTGCAGCACCTGGCCGCAATGCGTGGCATCGGTCATCACACAACTGCCGTCGGGCATGCAGCAGGCACCCTGGGGCGGGGGACAGAGGTTGGGCAAACAGCCCGTGCCGGCACCCTGCCATACCCCTCCCGTCTGGATGCAATAAATGGTATCGGTCACTGCGCAGCTGCCGTCGGGATAGCAGCAGGCGCCCGTGTCCGGGGGCTGGGGACAGGGGTTGGGCGTGCAACTGCTGCCCGGGCCCTGCCAGCTGCCGTGAAGCACCTGGCCGCAATGCGTGGCATCGGTCATCACACAACTGCCGTCGGGCATGCAGCAGGCACCCTGGGGCGGGGGACAGAGGTTGGGCAAACAGCCCGTGCCGGCACCCTGCCATACCCCTCCTGTCTGGATGCAGTACATGGTATCGGTCACTGCGCAGCTGCCGTCAGGATAGCAGCAGGCGCCCGTGTCCGGGGGCTGGGGACAGGGGTTGGGCGTGCAACTGCTGCCCGGGCCCTGCCAGCTGCCGTGCAGCACCTGGCCGCAATGCGTGGCATCGGTCATCACACAACTGCCATCCGGCATGCAGCATGCGCCCTGGGGCGGGGGACAGAGGTTGGGAATACAGCTCGTGCCCGTGCCCTGCCATACCCCTCCCGTCTGG
>JAKLHK010000028.1 GCA_022710185.1 Bacteroidota bacterium | reverse complement strand
CGGGCCTGACGGGCTGCAACACCACAGGCAGCATCCTGCGCACCTGGACCCTGGTGGACGACTGCGGCAATACCACTGTTAAGGTTCAGACGATCACCGTAATGGATACCCTGGATCCGACCTTCACCGTTCCTTCGGATACCACCCTTTACCGTGATGCCAGTTGCGCCATCGATACAACCACCGGCGACATTGGCGATGTGACCGATGAGGCGGACAACTGCTCCAGCGGACTGGATGCCACCTATGTGGACGATGTCAGCGGATTAAGCGGCTGCAACAGCACAGGAACATTCACCCGTACCTGGACTCTGGAGGATGACTGTGGGAACACTGCCGTGGAGGTCCAGACCATCACGGTTCTGGATACCCTGGATCCAACCTTCACTGTTCCTGCCGATGTTACCATATATCGTGACGCCACCTGCAACATCGATACCACCACAACCGACATCGGCGATGTGACAGACGAGGCTGATAATTGCTCCACCGGACTGGAAGCCACCTATGTGGACGATGTTAGCGGGCTGAGTGGCTGCAACAGTACCGGCACCTTCACCCGTACCTGGACCCTGGAGGACGATTGCGGGAATACAACTGTACAGGTTCAGACGATCACCGTGCTGGATACCCTGGATCCTGACTTCAGCCTACCAGCAAACCTGACGGTTTACCGCGATGCCAGCTGTGCCCTGGATACCACGGTGGCCGCCACCGGGGATGTTACCGACGAGGAGGACAACTGTTCAACCGGCCTGGAAGCTACTTATGTTGACGATGTGACCGGCCTGACCGGATGCAGCAACAGCGGTACCTTTACCCGTACCTGGACACTTCTGGACGACTGCGGAAATTCGATCGTCAAGGTTCAGACAATCACCGTACAGGATACCACCAAACCTTTCCTGACCTGTCCGGCTGACACCGTGCTTGACTGCCAGAACGCCGATACCACGGCCGCCAACCTCGGGTACGCCACGGCTACCGATAACTGCAGCCTGGTGAAGATCACCTACAGCGACCAGGTTACACCCAGCAGCTGCGCCGGATTCTACAGCTTCGTGCGGACCTGGGTAGCCGAAGACTCCTGTGGGAACACGACCAGCTGCCAGCAGCAGGTTACCCTGCAGGATATCAACAAGCCTGACTTCACCTTCGTTCCGGCGGATACCACCATCGACTGTGATGCGGATACCAGCGCAGCCCAGTTCGGCTTCGCTACGGCAACGGACAATTGTGCCGCCGTGGTGACCATCACCAGAGAAGATGACATCATCATCCAGCCGGGCGGCTGCCTGCTGCCCAGCGGGATCCGCAGGACCTGGACAGCCACCGATGATTGTGGCAACTTCAGGCAAGCCTTCCAGATCATCACCTTCCAGGATACCACGGCACCCGTTATCACCTTCTGCCCGCCCGATACCGTAGTCAACTGTGGAGTCGATACCTCGGATGCCAACCTGGGCTCGGCCCTGGTGACCGACAACTGTACCAGCCCCATCGATATCGCCCACAGCGATGTGGTGACTCCTGGTGTCTGCTCCGGTACCTATAGTTTTATCCGTACCTGGACTATCACCGATTACTGCGGCAACAGCGTGAGCTGTGTGCAGATGGTGAGCGTGCAGGATACCATTGACCCGGTCTTCCTTTCCTGTCCCCAGGATACCATTGTGAACTGCATCAATGCCGACACGACAACAGCCAGCCTGGGCTTCCCCTCGGCCAGTGACAACTGTGGGGGCAATGTGAGCATCACCTATGCAGACCAGGTCACCAGTTCCAACTGCGCCGGCGACTTCACTTTTGTCAGGACTTTCACGGCTACCGATGTATGCGGACACACAAGCACCTGTGCCCAGACCGTAACGGTGGTCGACAACATCCTGATGAGCTGTCCTCAGGACACCGCCGTATGTGCTTATGACCAGCCCTTCGCCCTGGGAGGCGCAACACCGGCAGGAGGGACCTTCTCCGGCCCCGGGGTTACCGCCAATGTCTTCGATCCCAGTGCAGCCGGCCCCGGTGATCACGTCATTATCTATACCTATACGGTAAACTACTGCTGCGTCCATAGCTGTACCCTGAATATCCACGTCGATAGCGCCATTGCAGTGATCTGTCCGGCCAATATGCAGGTCTGCGCTTCCGATGAAGCCTTCGCCTTAAGCGGCGCCCTTCCCCTGGGCGGGACATACAGCGGCACCGGGGTGAGCGGTGGGATGTTCTCTCCCCAGCAAGCCGGCACCGGTACCTGGAACATCACCTACACTGTGAGCTCGCCCAACGGATGCATCAGCACCTGCAGTTTCAGCATTACCGTGGTGCCCGAGCCTGTGGCCAGCTGCCCTGCCGATCTGGAGGCATGCATTACCCGCCCGGCCTTCAACCTGACCGGCGCCAGCCCTGCTGGTGGCACGTTCAGCGGCCCTGGCGTCAGCGGAACCCAGTTCACGCCTTCCGTGGCCGGACTCGGAACACACCAGATCATGTATGTGGTGGCTAACCTGGGACTCTGCTACGACACCTGTACCTTTGACATCACTGTTTACGATCAGCCAGCCGTGAGTTGCCCGCCGAACGATACAGTGTGCATCGATGCCCCGGCCTTCGCACTGAGCGGAGCCAGTCCGGCAGGTGGTACCTACAGCGGCCCCAGCGTCAGCGCAGGACAGTTCCGCCCTGCCATCGCCGGCATCGGAACGCATACCATTACCTACACATACAACGATGGGAATAACTGCAGCAACACCTGTACCTTCACCATCAGGGTGGCGCCCAAGCCCGTAGTGGTTTGTCCGACCAGCTTCGCCGTATGCTTCGACGACCAGCCCTTCGCCCTTAGCGGGGCCACGCCGGCCGGTGGAGTCTATGCAGGACCCGGAGTGAGCGGCGGCATCTTTAACCCGGCCCTGGCTGGAGGAGGGGTGCACACCATCACCTATACCTATTTTGACAACAACCAGTGCGAGAACTCCTGCAGCTTTACCATAGGTGTTGGCCCGGTGCTTAATGCAGGCCCGGATACCTTCATCTACATCGGCGACCAGTACACCTTCCACCCCAGCGTGGCAGGCCCCGGCCCGATGCAGGCTACCTGGTCCCCGGCCCTTACCCTGCTCAACCCCCATGTGCTCAACGCAACGGCATGGCCCATCGCACCGGAGACCTTCACCGTGGTGGTGACCGACAACAGCGGATGCTCCGCCACCGATCAGGTCTTCCTCAATGTGCTGCCCAGGGGCAACTCCTTCAGCGGCCAGGTTTACTATGATAACCAATACCAGACCCCGCTTCCAGGATTCGGCGTGATCTTCTCGCCCATGAACTCCAAGGTGGCCGACACCATCTTTACCCGCTTCAACGGACTCTTCGACATCGACAGCCTTGCCGACGGTACCTATACCGTGGGCGGATTCTCCAACCAGCCCTGGGCATGGGGTGGGGTGAACGCCACCGATGCCCTCCTGGTGACGCGTCACTTCATCTACCTCGATACCCTGGATCCCTTCCGTGCCCTGGTGGGAGATGTGAACGGTTCCAAGTCGATCAATTCTACGGATGCCATGCTCATCGCACAGCGCTTTGCCGGTATCATCCACCAGTTCCCGGTGCCGGATTGGTTCCTGGAACCGGATACCATCACCTATCCCGGGATCACCCCGCTCCTTTACACCAAACGCTATCGCGCCCTCTCAGCAGGCGACGTGAACGGCAGCCATGTACCAAACCTCAAGGTTGCACCCAAGGGTAGCCTGGGGATTGAAGGGCTCATGGTCATTGGGCACGAGACGGCCGTGACACTGCCGCTGACGCTCAGTACCCCGGCTGCCGTCGGCGCCGTATCCCTCCAGCTGATCATCCCGCAGGGGGTGGTTGTGACCGGGGTCAGCGTGGATGAGGCCATAGGCGGAGACCTGATCTTCAAAGTCGAAGGAAACCTCCTCAATATCGCCTGGGTAGGGCTTGATGCGCCACTCGCTGGTGCTGGCCAGCCCTTCTTCCATATTGGCTTGCTCCATCCGCAGCGCATGGCCTCAGGATTCGTCCTTGGCGATGTGCTTGAAGTGGCCGATCCCCAGGGGAATGTCATCCCCAATGCCCGTTTCACCCTGCCGGAAGTGGTGGGCCACAGCTTCAGCGAACTGACGGTGAGGAACTATCCTAACCCCTTCAGCGAGCAGAGCGTGATCGAGTATTACCTGCCAGAAGAAGGAAGGGTGAGCCTGGAAGTGTTCAATGTCCTGGGCGAGAGGGTGAGCGTGCTGGTGAACACCAGCCAGTCCGCCGGCCAGCACAGGGCTGTCTTCTCGGCCGAGGACCTGGTGACGGGTACCTATTACTTCCGTCTGAGCCACGACGACGGTGGCCAGCAGCGCAGCTTCACCGGCAAGCTGGTATTGGTGCGCTAATCAGTAGATTATAACACCTTAAAGGGCTGTTTCCTTCGGGGGACAGCCCTTTTCTTTGGTGGGTTCAGGGAGCCATCAGCAGATAACGGCCAGGGATGGGGTAGGGTCGCATCAGGCTGCGGAAGGCCCTGGCGTATGTGGGGCGGAAGGCATCGAAACGGATGCCGTGCTCCAGGCGCAGTATGCGCTTCATCATGCTGTTGCGGGAGGCATTATACTTCTGGTGTTCCCCATTAATGAGCATCTCTCGTCCCGGACTATAGGCCTCATCAAGGCGCATGACACTGAAGCTCCTCTCGCCTTCCCCTGCCCCGGGCCAGTATACCAGACGCTTGAAATAGGCCCAGTAGAGGAAAACTTCCTGCTCGGAAAGCCTCAGCATATGCGCCTGCTGGTGGTGTACGGCCCGCACATAATGGCCCTGTCCATGGGCCCATCCCCATTCTTCCTGCTCCTGAACCAGGCGATCGGCAGGGTAGGGCAGGACCCAGAGCATATGGACTCCAAGGCGGGTGTATTCCTTGAACCTCCGGGTCATTTCTTCCACATTGATCGCACTGACCTGCACCTCAATGGCCACGCGGGTGCCCTTGCGCGTCTCAAGGAAGAGATCCGGGCGGAGGGCATCGGACAAATCACGGTACTCCGGCACCAGGGTGGTGAAAGCGGTGGGGTAGTGTTCCAGAAGGTGCAGGTAGATCTCCGCCTTGATGCGTTCGTGTTCCGGGCCCTCTCCGCCATAACTGCAGAGAAGGGCACCCGGCTTGTGGCGGAAATGCCCGATGCGCACACCGCTCAGCGAACGGGCATGAAGCACTTCTTCCCCACATTCGGGGCAAAAGTACCTGTCTTCTTTGCGCTTACGGATCAGCTGGCCGCTCACCAGCTGCCCATCCGATTCCCGGAATGCAGTTAACATACGCTATGATATGAAACATGATACGTTCATAATCAGCCTTGGGTTGCCCTTGCATGGAATTCGCATTCTGGATTACATTTGTAGGCACATTGAATAACACCTGACGAATTCCTGATCCTATCGAACCAATATCTACCAACCCATGAAAAAGGCTTTACTTCTTTTGACTCAGCGCAGCCTCTCGCTGCTGATGATCCTGATGCTCCCCGCCCTCTTCCTGGCCACCCCTACCGTGGTTAGCTCCCAGGTGGACCTGGCGGTGATCGAGATCGTATCTCCCGCCAATTGCGACCTGGCGACGAACCAGGCCACAGTGAGCATCAACATCAAGAACCTGAGTGCCGCTTCGGTGAGTAACTTCCCAGTGTCCTTCTCCAAAAACTCCGGAACTCCAGTGACCGAGACGGTTACGGCCAGCATTGCGGCCGGGGCGACCTACACCTACACCTTTGCCACCAAGACCAATGTTAGCGCCGGGGGAAACTTCAACTATACGGCCACGGCCTCCCATCCCCAGGACATCAATACCACCAACAATGCGGTCAACCAGCAGATTTTCATCATGAAAGTCCCCAACCTCGGGCCGAACCAGAATCTCTGCAAGGGTGATGTGCTTTACCTGTACGGCGGTACGCTCTACGACACCTGGACCTGGTCCACCGGGGCTACTACGCAATCCATTAATATCAACTCTGCTACCATGGCCCCCGGGGCCTATACCTATTCCATCACCGTCACAGCCGGGGCCTGTACCGAATCTGGTTCCATCACCGTCACTGTGGTGGAGAACCCCACAGTGGAGCTCGGGTCAGACCTCACCATCAAGCTGTTTGGCAATGCAGGCCAGAGTTTTCCCATCGATGCCGGTGCAGGATTCTATTCCTATAAATGGTCCAACGGGCAGACCAGCCAGGTCATATATGTCGACAATGGCTTAGGGGTGGGTACCCATGAGATCTCGGTCGAGGTAACGGACGTGAACGACTGTATCGGCCGGGATACCGTGCTGGTTCGCGTCATCGACGACACCGGCCTGGAAGAACTGGAGAACGCGCTGGTGGTGGAAGCCTATCCCAACCCCGGCGACGGACTGTTCCATGTGTCCATCCCCGGCGCCATGGGGCAGTTCACCCTGGAAGTGGTAGATGCTACCGGGCGCAGGGTACACAGCTATCAGGGGGCCACCTATCAGGGCGTGCAGCATTCGCTGGACCTCCGGGAGCTGGCTGCAGGCCCCTATATCATGGAGGTGAAGGCCGAGAACGGATATGGCCGGAAGACCCTCATCATCCGCGACTGATGAAGCATGACTGAAGACCTGCCCCCCCAGGGCACTTCGGATGCCGCAGCAGCCGGAACCCCGGTTCCGGATCCTTCGACGGCCTCCGCCGGAAAAAGGAAGCACCTCCCGCCCGGGTGGCGCTTCCTTTTTCTTGTGATGGGATCGCTGTCCGTGGTGCTGGGGATCATTGGCATTGTGGTGCCCGGCCTGCCCACCACCGCCTTTCTTTTGCTGGCCGCCTACCTCTTCGCCCGCAGCTCCGAACGTATGCGGCTATGGCTGCTGCACAGTCCACTGCTGGGGCGCTACATCCGGGACTACCAGGAGAGGGGAGGGGTGACACCCCGCACGCGCTTACGTGCCATCGTGCTGATCTGGAGCATGATCGGCCTGTCCACCTGGCTCTTTATTGAAAACCGCACGGTAGATATCCTCGTCATCCTACTCGGAGGCATTGGGACCCTGGTGATGGGGTTCCTGGTGCCCTCGGCACGCAAGTGAAGACCTTGCAGCGCAAATTGGGCACGTTTTCGGCCCAAATCCTGATCCATTCACGTTTGCTCTGAAATCGAACTTCTGATAGAAGATGGAAAGGGACACGGGACAAAGGACCGTGTATTCAACCATCCACCATCAACCTGGAAGCTACTTCCCGATACAAAACCTTGAGAAAATGCTCTCCAGGATTTCGTCGGTGGTGACCTCTCCGGTGATGGTGCCCAGATGGTAGAGTGCATCACGCAGGTCAGTGGTGACGAGGTCGGAGCTGATCTCCTGATGCAGCCCGCGATCCACACGCTCCAGCGCTTCCGCGGCCTTTCCGAAGGCCTCGAAATGCCTGCTGTTGCTCACCAGGCTGCCGTCCTGTAGCCCATGCCTGTCCACCGCTCTGAGCAAGGTCTCGGCCAGGAGGTGGATGTTCTCCCTGCGTTTGGCCGACACGAACACCGTTTCCCATTCCACCAGGTCGCGGAAGTGGGAGGGCGTCTCCATGAGCAGGTCAGTCTTGTTACCGACCAAAATCACTTTCTTTTGTTCCAGGTGCAGGGCCCCGGCGCAGAGGGTATGCATCTCCTCTATCTCTTCCCAGGGCGTGGTGCTGATGTCGAACACACAAAGCACGATGCTGGCCTGCCCTATCTTGTCCAGGGTGCGCTCTATCCCCAGGGTCTCAATGCGGTCACTGGTTTCCCTCAGCCCTGCGGTGTCGATGAAGCGGAAAGGGATGCCTTCGATCACGATGGTGTCCTCGATGGCGTCGCGGGTAGTGCCGGGGATCTCGCTCACGATGGCCTTCTCCTCGTTGAGCAGGGCATTCAGCAAGGTGCTCTTGCCCACATTGGGCTTGCCTACGATGGCTACAGGGATGCCCCGCTTGAGTACATTGCCCATGGCAAAGGAATCCCTCAGCGCGCCTATGGCTTCTTTCAGTTCACCTACGGTGCGGAGCAGAGTGGACCGGTCGGCGAAGTTTACGTCCTCCTCACTGAAATCCAGTTCCAGCTCGATAAGGGCGGTGAAGTCTACCAATTGCCGCCTCAGTCCTGCGATGCGGCCGCTATATCCCCCGCGCATCTGCTTCAGGGCCAGGTCGTGTGCCGCCCGTGATTGGGCCGCGATGAGGTCGGCCACGGCCTCGGCCTGGCTTAGGTCCATTTTGCCGTTGCGGAAGGCCCTCAGGGTGAATTCCCCGGGGTCGGCAAGCCGCAATCCCCTGTTCAGCATGACTTCCAGCATACGCTGCTGGATGTAAAGCGAACCGTGACAGCTGATCTCCACTACATCTTCCCCGGTATAGGAATGGGGGGCACGGAAGAGGGTGAGTACCACCTCGTCCAGGACTTCCTCACCGTCCATTATTTTACCAAAGTGGGCGGTATGGCCGGGGGCGTCCCGGAGCACGACCTCCTTCCGCGAGGTCTGGAACAGGCTGTCGGCGGTGGTGATTGCCCTGGGCCCGCTGAGCCGCACCACCGCGATGGCGCCGGTGCCGGGAGCGGTGCTGAGGGCAACAATGGTGTCTCCGGCCAGTGGTATGCGCATGGGACGGGCGGTATAGGTTATCGCCCCATTATACCCCGGAGGGGAGGGAATTGTTACGTGGAAGGGATGTTCTATGTTCTGTGTTCTATGTTCTATGTTCTATGTTCTATGTTCTATGTTGTATGTTGTATGTTGTCCGCTTTTCTCGCTTTTCGCTGTTCGCTTTTCGCTTCAAATATTTACATTTGCCGATATATCACACCACAAGCGGCATTACCCATATGAGCGTATTAGTGAACAAGCATTCCCGCATCCTGGTGCAGGGCTTTACCGGTGGGGAAGGGACTTTCCATGCTAGCCAGATGATCGATTACGGCACCCAGGTTGTCGGTGGGGTCACCCCGGGCAAGGGGGGCAGTCAGCACCTGGGCAAGCCCGTGTTCAACACCGTGATGGAGGCCGTAGAGGCAACATCAGCCGATGTTTCTGTCATTTTCGTGCCCCCGGCCTTCGCAGCCGATGCCATCATGGAAGCCGCCGATGCCGGGATAGGCGTCATCGTCTGCATCACCGAAGGCATCCCTACCCGCGATATGATCCAGGTGAAGGAGTACCTCAAGGACAAGGAATGCCGCCTGATTGGACCCAATTGCCCGGGTGTTATCACCCCCGGCGAGGCCAAGGTGGGCATTATGCCCGGCTTCATCCACTCCCCGGGGAGCGTAGGCATTGTTTCCCGCTCGGGCACCCTCACCTATGAGGCGGTGGACCAGCTCACCAAGGTGGGCCTGGGGCAAACCACGGCCATCGGCATAGGCGGGGATCCCATCATTGGTACCAGCACCGTGGATGCCGTGCGCTTGTTTATGGACGATCCCGACACCAAAGGCATTGTGATGATCGGTGAGATCGGCGGAAGTATGGAAGCTGACGCCGCGTATTGGATCCGCGACTTCGGCACCAAGCCCGTGGTGAGTTTCATCGCCGGGGCCACCGCACCCAAGGGCCGTCGCATGGGCCACGCCGGCGCCATCATCGGCGGAGCATCCGACACCGCCCAGGCCAAAAAGGAAATCCTCCGCGATTGCGGCATCCACGTAGTCGACAGCCCCGCGGAGATCGGTACCAAAATGAAGGAGCTGCTGGGGTAGTCTCGTCCAGACCTGTACATTAGCGACACGCCTGTCAATTGTAATCAATTCCTGTCCAGGAGACGAGGGTATTATAAACTCTATACCCTGCCGTTGCTCTTGCTCACCCTCACACTCTCACGCTCAGAACGATACCCAGCCCCCTAGGCCCCGCAGGGATATTTGTTTCCCACAGAGGAATGGGGAAAAATCATTGCTCAATGCTCACCGCTCAACGACAATCATCCATGGATCATAGATTGACGAGGCCAAGAGACAAGCGCCTCACAACATAGAACATAGAACATAGAACATAGAACATAGAACAACGCGAGGAAGAGGAAGAGGAAGAGGAAGAGGAAGAGGAAGAGGAAGAGGAAGAGGAAGAGGGGACTCCTCACTCCGGCTGATGCTCCAGGGCGCCCAGGTCGGGATTGGGAAGCCGGCTGTTGCCTAGAAGGTCCTCAGGGATACCCAGGGCGATCTGCGTGCTACCGGCGTCGATGGCAGGGGAGAGGGGCTTCAGGCTGAGGTCCCCGGCATAGGGGTCCTTGAACAGGGGATCAGCATTGCGGAGGCAGTTGGTGTAATGGAGTGCATCGGAAATGCTGCGCTCCGTGCGCAGGAGGCAATGGTCGAAATGCCAGGAAAAACCGGCCCGTGGGGTGCGGTCCAGGAGCAGCTCCTCGCTGTTCCTCCCCCAGAGGATGCAGTTCCCGAAATAGGCCTGCTCCAGTTCACGGGCAATGGTATCGCCCTGATATAGATAGTAATTGTTGAGCACCAGCGAAGGGGTCTGCCGTATGCCGTCATTATAATAGTTCCCGATGGTACAATGCCTGAAATCGTACTTCCCGCCGATGTTCAGCCATATCGCCACCTCCCCGCAATCGCTGATGATGCAGTTCGTTGCCTCCACTTCACTGCCCTGCAGCAGCATACCTACCATGCTCATATTCCGGATTACCGTATTGCTCACTCTAAGGGTAGGCTCCGAGGAGTTTCCTACGGTATCCACGTGCAGCCCTACCTGGCCGTTCTCGATGAGGGCATGGTCGATGGCGTTGTTGATGCTTCCCGGCGAGAGCCATATCCTACCCCATTGCCCGGGGACATCCTGATAGGCCTGCTCCAGTCGGTCCCCGCAGAAATGCACCGGGGATTCAGCACTACCACTGACCTTCAGGGTGGCGTCGGTGTTCACGGCCAGCACGGAATATGCATGCAGGTGGACCTTCGTACCCTCGGCGATGGTCAGGGTATAGCTGGAGTCCACGATGATCCAGTCGTAGATGACATGGGGCTTGTCGTCGGTCCAGGTGATGTTGCCCTGGAGCACGGCCCTGCGGTAGAAATGGGCATCCTGGCCCCAGGCCACCAGCTGCACTTCCTGCTGCTGACCGTTGAGCTCGAAAAGGATGCGGTCCTCCACCACCATGGGGGTGTTCTGCTGGTTGGGGTCGATGGTGACCCGGACGAAGAGGAAGAGGCTGTCGTCCCCGGCCACCTCCACATCCTGGATTTCATTCACGGCCTCCCCATCCACATTCATCCTGAAGCGGCTCTCCCTTCCGCCTTCCAGCCTTATGGAAGCGATGCGGATGGGCTGTTTGCTGGGGTTGAACACCTTGAGCCACTGGGTTGCCGAGCCCACGCTGGTGAACACCGTGTCGAAGGCCAGGGTATCGGTGGAGAAACCCAGCCTGAGCGAGCTGCTCTCGTCGAAATCCTCCTCCTTACGGCAGGAAAGGATCAACAGGATGCTGATCATCAGGATAAAAAAGGTGTGGATGGCAGTACGGTTCACGGGGCAAAAGTAGGGATATCGCTCCAATTACGCTGGAGCGCGTTGATTATTGCGCTATGCGAGATTTGCTAATGTATGTTCGTTCATCCGCGTAAGCCATTTGCCCATACGCTGAATGAAGGCTCATTGACTATGAGTCCTGAGCACTTCGAAATGAGCAATGATTTTTGTCCTCAGGCCGGGCGGGCCTCGTTGCCAGATCGCTATTTCGCGGGGCTATCAGGATTAATCTAAACAAAATACAGATATTCAATATGTTACTTAAACATAAAGGGTCAATTTTACGTTAAATTTACATTATAATGAATGTTGTATTGAACAATATGGGAGATTATCTGTAATTTTGCAGAACCTTTGAAATGTTAGGGATTTTTCAGGTTACTGATTAGGAAAAGCATTTATTATGAGCTACATAGTTTATGAGAAGAGTCAGCTGATCAATCTGGGCTACTCCTTGCGCAAGGAGCTGCTGCGGACCAACCGTGCCGGCTCCTACGCCAGTACCACCATCATTGGCTGCAATACCCGCAAATACCACGGCTTATTGGTAACCCCCCAGCCCGGGGTGGACGGGGGTAACCATGTGCTGCTTTCCACCCTTGACGAGACGGTGATCCAGCATAATGCCGAGTTCAATCTGGCGCTGCATAAGTTCAAGGGGGATGTCTATCTGCCCAGGGGGCATAAGTACATCCGCGACTTCACTTCGGAACCGACTCCGAAGCTTACCTACCGGGTGGGCGGCGTGGTGCTCACCAAGGAACATGTGTTCAGCCAGAAGGAAGACCGCATGCTGATCCGCTATACACTGCAGGAGGCCCACTCGCCCACGGTGTTGCGATTCAAGCCTTTCCTGGCCTTCCGCAGCGTGCATGGCCTCACCCGGGCCAACGTCAACTTCGACAACCGATACCGCGAGGCCCGCAACGGCATCAGCGTACAGATGTACCCCGGCTATACCCCGCTCTTCCTGCAGTTCTCCAAGGAGGTGGAGTATGTTCATGTCCCGGACTGGTATTACGACATTGAGTATTCCAAGGAAAAGGAGAGGGGCTATGAGAGCCTGGAAGACCTCTACACCCCGGGCTTCTTCGAAGTGCCTATCAAGCGGGGGGAAAGCCTGATCTTTTCGGCCGGTACCTCCGAGGCCGCGCCTGGAGGCCTGAAGCGCATGTTTACCATCGAAACCGGAAAGCGCACGCCCCGAGATAGTTACCTCCACTGCCTGGAGAACTCGGCCCAGCAGTTCATCCTGGAGCGCGAGGGCAGGGTAGAAGTGGTGGCCGGTTTCCCCTGGTATGCCGCCTCGGCCCGTGAAGCACTGATTTCCCTTCCGGGTATCCTGCTGAGCCAGGGAGAAGAAGATATGTTCCATGCCGTGCTCGAATCCCTGGTACGGGAGATGGACGGCCCCCTCTTCCCCTCTTTCGTGGATGCCCAATCCAAGCACTACAATGCTGTAGATGCCCCGCTCTGGTTCTTCTGGACCCTGCAGCAGTACCTGAAAATGAGCGAGGCCGGTCACGCTGAGGTATGGAAACGCTACAGCATAGTAATGGAGCGTATCCTGGAAGGGTTCGCCGACGGCACCCGCTATAATATCCGCATGCTGGAGAACGGCCTGCTCTACGCCGGGGAGCCGGACAACGCCCTCACCTGGATGAACGCCCGTGCCGAGGGTCAGCCCATCACCCCGCGCATCGGCCTTCCGGTTGAAGTGAACGCCCTGTGGTACAACGCCTTGATGTTCTTCGCAGAGCTGGCCTCCACCATGGGCCTGGCAGACAAGGCAGGACACTGGGAACAACTGGCGCGCAGGAGCGCTACCTCTTTCATCCATCAGTTCTGGAAGGAAGACAAAGGATACCTGGCCGACTACGTCAATGGGGCCTACCACGATTTCTCAATAAGACCCAACCAGGTGTTCGCGGTCTCCCTGCCTTATTCCCCACTTCCGGAGGAAATGCAGAAATCGGTGCTGGACGTCGTTACCCGCGACTTGCTCACCGAGCGTGGCCTGCGCACCCTCTCACCTACCAATCCTGCCTACAAGGGTCACAGCCACGGCAGCGAATCGGAGCGAGGACTGGCCTATCATAACGGCACAGCCTATCCCTGGCTCATGGGAGCCTGGAGCGACGCTATGCTGAACATCTATGGCAAAGGAGCTCTAAGCAAGCTGCGCAAGCTCTTCCAGGGCTTCGAAGTGACCATGATGGAAGCCGGCATAGGTACTGTTTCGGAGGTGTACGACGGGGATCCCCCCCAGGAGCCCGGGGGCGCATTCTCCTATGCCCCTTCGGTGGGCGAACTGCTGCGCATGAACTGGTTGTTGAACAATTATTCTGATAAGAAATAAGAATGAACAGAAGGATCAAGGTACTGATGTTTGGCTGGGAGTTCCCTCCCCATATTTCCGGGGGACTGGGGACGGCCTGCTATGGTCTGACCAAGGGGCTGATGAAGCACAACACCGAGGTGTATTTCGTAGTTCCCAAGGCCTATGGGGATGAAGACCAGCACGCGGTGCGCATTGTGAACGCCAGCGAGGAGACCGTTGAACTGAGCGGAGAGAGCGTTCATGAGTTCCAGGAGAAACTGCGCTTCATCGAGGTGGACGCCCTGTTGGCCCCCTATATGGATCCCGAGGAATACCTCAGGGCCAGGGAAGAGCTCATACTCCGCAGGGAAAAAGACAGCCACCTGAGGTTCAGTGCCCGCTTTGATTTCAGTGGGAAATACGGAGCCAACCTCATGGAAGAGGTTGCACGCTACGCCCTGGTAGGGGAATCGGTGGCCCGGCGCGTGGATGTGGATGTGATCCACGCCCATGACTGGCTTACCTATCAGGCGGGCATCGCAGCCAAACGGGTCAGCGGCAAACCCCTGGTGGTCCATATCCATGCTACCGAGTTCGATCGCTCCGGTGAGAACGTGAACCAGTTGGTGTATGATATAGAGAGGGAAGGTATGCAGGCCGCAGACCTGGTGATTGCCGTGAGCAATTTCACGCGCAACATCGTCATTGAGCGCTACGGTATCGATCCCTCCAAGGTCATCACGGTCCACAATGCCGTGGAGCCTACCGATGCCACCCTGGTGCAGCAGGATAAGCACTTCCCAGACAAGGTGGTGACTTTCCTGGGACGTATCACCTACCAGAAAGGCCCGGAGTATTTCGTGGAAGCCGCACATAAGATATTGCAGCGCGACCGCAATGTCCGTTTCGTGATGGCCGGCAGCGGCGACATGATGGAAAAGATGGTTCGCCGGGTGGCCCGACTGGGTATGGCCGACAAGTTTCATTTCACCGGATTTCTCCGGGGAGAGAACATCGACCGGCTGTTCGCCATTACCGACGTCTTCGTGATGCCCTCGGTCTCGGAACCCTTCGGCATCGTGCCCCTGGAAGCCATGCGCTCCAATGTCCCGGTGGTCATCTCCAAGCAGAGTGGCGTGAGCGAAGTGCTCCAGCATGCCCTCAAAGTCGACTTCTGGGACATCGAAGGACTGGCCGATTCCATTTATGGGCTACTGCACTACCATGCCCTTTCCGAAACCTTCTCACGCCACGGCAAAACCGAGGTGGATAACCTGAAATGGGAGAATGCCGCTGCCAAGGTGGTGGATGTGTACACCCAAGCCCTCACCCAAACCCTATAAGACTCCAGCCATGCGTTCAGTATGTATGTATTTCCAGGTCCACCAGCCCTTCCGCCTGAAGACCTACCGCTTTTTTGATATCGGCAACGATCATCATTATTATGATGAGTATCAGAACCGTACCATCATCCGCCGGGTAGCCCAGAAAAGCTACCTCCCGGCCAACAAGGCGCTATTGGAGACTATACGGGAGCTGGGGGAGGATTTCCGCGTAAGCTTCTCGATCTCAGGCATTGCCTTCGACCAGTTCGAGATGTATGCCCCCGAGGTGCTCGACAGCTTCCGGGAGCTGGCCGATACCGGGCAAGTGGAGTTCCTGGCCGAAACCGACGGCCATTCCTTGTCCGCACTAAGGAACGAGGATGAGTTCAGGGCCCAGGTGAACACCCATCGCGAAAAGGTGAAGTTTTACTTCAATCAGGATCCTGTATCGTTCAGAAATACAGAGCTGGTATATTCCGATCGCATCGGGGCCATGGTGCATGACCTGGGGTTCAAGGTGATGCTTACCGAAGGGGCCAAGCACATCCTGGGCTGGAAGAGCCCCAACTACATGTACTGCAATGCCCACAACCCCAAGCTGAAGGTATTGCTGCGCAACTTTTTGCTCAGCGATGATATTGCCTTCCGATTCTCCGAGAAAGCCTGGTCGGAATGGCCGCTCACGGCAGCCAAGTTTGCCGGCTGGCTGAACCGCATCGATGAGAAGGAAAACATTGTGAACCTGTTTATGGATTATGAAACCTTCGGGGAGCATCAGTGGGAGGATACCGGGATACTGAAATTCCTCCGGGAGATGCCTTCACGTGTCCTTCAGGATACACCCTTCCGCTTCCGCACCCCGTCCCAGCTGGCCGACAGCGTGCCGGCCGTCTCGGCCATCCATGTGCCCAACGCGGTTTCCTGGGCCGATGAGGAGCGGGACCTTACCGCCTGGTTGGGCAACGAACTGCAGGACGAGGCGTTCGGCAAGCTGTACTCTCTGGCGGACAAGATGCGCGACTGTGCCAATGTGCAGCTGCTCAACGACTGGCGCTATCTCCAGACCAGCGACCACTTCTATTATATGTGTACCAAGTGGTTTTCCGACGGGGAGGTGCATAAGTACTTCAACCCTTACGCCTCTCCCTACGAGGCCTTCATCAATTACATGAACGTACTCTCCGATTTCACCGGGCGCGTGGACGATTATGCGTCCAGCCGCCGCAGGTACACCCGTATCGAAGACAAGCTGGCCCGGGTGGAACAGGGTGAGGATGGTCCGGATATCTGGGAGAGGCTAAACGCCATTCCGAAGATATACCTGAAGAAGGCGATGAAGGAGGTCGATGCCCGCACCCTTTCCGTAGCTCTGCACGAGGCTCCCAACGAAATCAAGGAGCGCCTGGTTTCTTGCCTGGGGCGCAGGGCGCTCAATGATTACGTCTCATACCGTAACAATGCAGACGACCTGCTCCCTGACACCATTGATCAGGCCAGGAGCCGGATCCTTGATCTGGCACAGCAAGCCTTCGAAGAGAAGGAACAATAATCCGTGACCATTTAACCTAACGGTCTGTTTAACCCTCGTGTCCTGCCGTCAGGCAGGGTATGAGGTTTACTAACAGACCGGACGACAAGCATATATGAAAGAAAACAAGCATCCCGATTTCCTTTTCGAGACCAGCTGGGAGGTCTGCAACAAGATCGGAGGGATTTATACGGTGATCGCCTCCAAGGCCCCACTGATCAGCGAACGCATGGGTGACCGATATATCCTGATCGGACCAGACGTTTGGAAAGAAACTGTGGCCAACCCCGACTTCACAGAGGATCGCAACCTCTTTCCCGGTTGGAAGGAGCATGCCGATGCCGAAGGCCTGAAGGTAAGGCTGGGCAGGTGGAACATTCCCGGCCATCCTGTTGTCGCCCTGGTAGACTTCACCCCGTATTTCTCTCTCAAAGACAAGATATTCGCTGAGTTCTGGGAGACCTACAAGCTGGATTCGCTGTCGGGTCAGTGGGACTACGTGGAGCCTGCCCTCTTTGGCTATGCTGCAGGCAAGGTGATAGAAAGCCTTTCGACCTTTCTCCTGACCAGTTATGATACGGTGGTGGCCCATTTCCATGAATGGATGACGGGCACCGGGGCACTTTACCTCCGTAAGCATTATCCCCGGGCAGGGACCGCCTTCACCACCCATGCCACCTCCTTGGGACGGTCCATCGCAGGCAATAACCTGCCGCTTTACCGCGATATGGCCGGAATCCGCCCGGATATGATGGCATCACAACTCGGCATACAGTCGAAGTTCTCCCTTGAAAAGCTTACGGCCCTGAACGCCGATGTACTTACCACGGTATCCGACCTCACGGCCACCGAATGCACCTTCTTTCTGGGCAAGACGCCGGAAGTGGTGACCCCCAATGGTTTCGGCGACCATCTCCCGTCAGATCCCTCGCTATCCTCCCCTCAGCGTTTGAAGGCCAGGGAAGCCTTGATCCGTGTGGCTTCTATATTGAGTGGAGAGGAGGTTCCGCCTGATGCCCTGCTGATGATCACCAGCGGACGTTATGAATTCCGCAACAAGGGCCTCGACCTTTTCATTGATGCCCTGGTGCAGATGAACAACAACAAGAGCAAAGGCCTTCGCCCAGTGCTCGCGTGCATCGCCGTTCCGGCCCATCAGGCCGGCCCGAACACCCGTCTGCTTGAGGCCCTGGATGGCCGGGGTGAGGTAGAGTTTAACGGGAGTAACCGCCTTTTGTCCCACCACCTCCACCATCAGGAGCAGGACCTTATCGTTCAGCGTCTTATGGCTGCCGGACTGACCAATGCCCCGGGGAGCAGGGTCAAGGTAGTGTATGTTCCCGCTTACCTCAACGAAAGAGACGGGATATTCAATATCGATTATTACGGCATGCTGCCGGGTTTCGACCTTTCCGCCTTCCCATCCTATTATGAGCCCTGGGGATATACCCCCCAGGAAAGCCTGGCTCATGGGGTTCCTGCCCTTACCACCTCCCTGACCGGCTTCGGTCTCTGGATGAATCAGAAGCATTCGGAGACGGGTTATGCAATGCAACTCATTGAGCGCACGGACGACAACTATGACCATGCCGTGGCGGAATTGGCCCATAAGGCGGAGACCTTCAGCACCCTGGATGTCCAGGCCATGCAGCAAGCCCGCCTTCAGGCAGTGGAGCTTTCCATGGATGTGCGCTGGGACAAGCTGATCGGGGCCTATCATGAAGCCTGGTCCATGGCCCTGGCACGGGCCGGGGAACGCTATGTCTCCATGCCCGATGTACCGGCCTATCAGATGAGCGGACAGTACCGGGTGCCCCAGTCTATGCAGCCTGTGTGGAAAAAGGTCCTGGTAAACCTGAGGCTCCCGGAGCGTTTTGAAGGCCTCGAACGCATTGCGCGCAACCTGTGGTGGACCTGGACTCCGGAAGCCCGGGAGCTGTTCGAGTGTATCGATCCTGCCCGCTGGCAGGAAACGGGCGAGAACCCCCTGGTGCTGCTTGAAACCCTGGGGGTTAAGGATTATAAGCGAATGGAAAAGGATGAGCCCTTCATCCAGCGCTATGAGAGGGTGGTTGAAGCCTTCGAAGCCTATATGAAGGAGCCCCGCCCCACTGCTGGTCCATCGGTGGCCTATTTCAGCATGGAATATGGGCTCCACGATACGATTAAGATCTATTCGGGTGGATTGGGCATGCTGGCCGGGGATTACCTTAAGGAGGCCAGCGACAGCAACATCAACATGGTTGGTGTCGGCCTGCTGTACAGATTTGGGTACTTCAGACAGATGATCAGTCTGACCGGGGATCAGATCTCCGAGCTCAAGGCCCAGAAGTTTACCCACCTCCCGGTAGTGCCGGTGAGGGATGAACAAGGGGTTTGGGTTACCATCAGGCTGGCATTGCCGGGCAGACAGCTCAGCGCCAAGGTATGGCAATGCAATGTGGGCCGTATTCCGCTCTATCTGCTGGACACCGATGTCGAAGAAAACGAAGAGCACGATCGCAGCATCACCCACCAGCTCTATGGGGGCGACTGGGAAACACGCTTCAAGCAGGAGCTTCTGCTGGGGGTAGGTGGAATCCGGCTGATCAACGCCCTTGGATTGCAGCCCGATCTGTACCACTGCAATGAGGGGCATGCCGCATTCACGGGGGTGGAACGTCTTCGCTGGGGGGTGCAGGAAGAAAATCTGAGTTTCGGCCAGGCGCTCGAGGTGGTCAGGGCCTCTACGCTCTTTACCACCCATACCCCAGTTCCGGCCGGTCATGACTATTTTTCGGAAGATATCCTCAGGACCTATATCCCGCATTATGCGGACCGACTGACCATTAGTTGGGAGCAGTTCATGGACCTGGGAAGGATACAGCCAGGCAATACCGCTGAACGCTTCTCCATGAGCGTGCTGGCAGCCCGGCTATCATCTGAAATGAACGGGGTAAGCGCTATTCATGGCAGGGTGTCGAGGGAAATGTTCCGCAGGATGTACCCGGGCTACTTTGCAGATGAACTGCACATAGGCCATGTAACCAACGGGGTTCATTACCCGACCTGGACCGGCCGCCGCTGGAGGAGCCTGCACCGCGAAATTTTTGGTGAAGCCTTCCTCAGGGAGCAGTCCAATGCCATGTACTGGGAAAAGATCCATGAAGTGCCCGATGCCCGCATCTGGGATATCCGCAACCATTACCGGAGATCCCTCATGAAATACGTCCGCCAGCGGATATCCGCCGATATGACGCGGCGTCAGGAAAGCCCGGGGCTTATCGTGAACACCATTGAGGCCTTGAACGAGAACGCCCTGACCATCGGCTTTGCCCGGAGGTTCGCCACATATAAAAGAGCGCATCTGTTGTTTACCAACCTGAACAGGCTCTCTGAACTCGTCAACGATCCCCACCGGCCAGTACAGTTCCTCTTCGCCGGCAAGGCACATCCCGCAGATAAGGCCGGACAGGACCTCATCAAACACATTGTCGAGGTGTCCCGTATGCCTCAATTCGTTGGCAAAGTGGTCTTTATCGAGAACTACGACATAGAACTGGCCAAAAAATTGATCCAGGGCGTTGATGTGTGGCTGAATACACCGACACGCCCGCTGGAAGCCTCCGGCACCAGCGGGGAGAAGGCCGTGATGAACGGAGTGGTGAACTTTTCCGTACTCGACGGATGGTGGGCCGAAGGCTTCCGCGAGGATGCCGGTTGGGCCATCAAGGAAGAGCGCACCTACGAAAACCAGGACTTCCAGAACCAGCTCGACGCAGAGACCATATACAATACCTTCGAGGAGCAGATCATCCCCCTGTTCTATGACCGGACCAGCAAGGGCCTGCCCGAGCGCTGGGTGAATTTTGTGAAGAACACCATCTCCGGCATCGCGCCCCATTTCACCATGAAGCGAATGCTCGACGATTACATACGCAAGTATTATCTGCCGCAGTTCGACCGCGCCTCCCATATGCGCAGTAACCATTACGACCCAGCCCGCAGGTATGCCGATTGGAAGGCCCGCATGCTGAACGCATGGAACGGCATAGAGGTCGCGTCCATGCTCATGCCAGACAGTACCGTCAGGCCGCTGGAGCTGGGAGAGGGCTTCAGGGCTGAACTGGTGCTTATCCCGGGAGAGGTCGAGGCAGAACATATCGGAGTGGAAGTAATCTTCGGAAGAAAAAACGACGCCGGTGAAGTCGATGAGATTATCTATCGTCAGGAACTGCGTATGAAGGAACAGGAAGACGGATCCCTTAGCTATTTCTGCAACTTCCCGGTTACCCAGGTGGGGGTATTCGACTATGCCTTCCGCATTTTTCCCAAGCACCCCGACATGCCCCACCGCATGGACTTCCCCCTTGTCCGTTGGGTATAGGCCGGCAGTCGGAGGAAAGGATTATTTTTGCAGAATCATTCTAAACAATAACGTGCATGAAGTTACTCGAAGGTAAAGTGGCCGTCATCACCGGCGCCGCCCGGGGCATAGGAAGGTCCATCGCGCTGAGGTTCGCTGAACACGGCGCCCATGTGGCATTCTCCGACATTCGTTACGATGAGAACGCCGCAGCACTGGAACAGGAGCTCTTGGCCATGGGAGTGAACGCCAAAGGCTACGCCTCGGACGCCAGCTCCTTCGATGCCGGGGAGGAGTTCATCAACCAGGTGCTGGCCGACTTCGGACAGGTCGATATCCTGGTCAATAATGCCGGAATCACCCGCGACAACCTTCTCATGCGCATGACGGAACAGGACTGGGACCTGGTGCTTGGAATTAACCTGAAGTCGGCATTCAACCTCACCAAGGCCGTACTCAAGCCCATGATGAAACAACGCTTTGGCTCCATCATCAATATGAGTTCGGTGGTAGGGATCAGCGGTAATGCAGGCCAGGCCAATTATTCCGCTTCCAAGGCCGGAATGATCGGGTTCACCAAGAGCGTTGCCCAGGAATTGGGTTCCCGCAGCATCCGCTGCAATGCCATAGCTCCGGGATTCATAGAAACAGAAATGACGGCCAAGCTGCCTGAAGAGGTGCGTTCAGGATGGATGAACGACATTCCCCTTAAACGTGGGGGTAAGCCTGAAGATGTGGCTGACGCATGTGTGTTCCTGGCTTCCGATCTGTCCTCCTACGTTACCGGACAGGTGCTCAATGTGTGCGGGGGGTTGAATACCTGATGATATCTGATATCTGATATCTCATATCTGATATCTGATATAAAATCTTGGTATAGATAAGGTTGGGTTGGGTTCAGGAGTGATGCAGGGGATCATTCTGCGGGCGGCCGGGCCACAGGAGTTGATCCGCTTTTTGGCGATCGAAGGCAATGAACCCCGGATTCAGAAGGTTTTCCTTGTTGTAGATAAGTCGTAGGCCCGTACTGGCCTCCACAACTTTTTTCCCTGCAGCTTCGGCCACAGCCTGGGCTGCAGCGGTATCCCATTCCATAGTAGGGCCAAAACGGGGATAGACATCGGCCGCTCCTTCGGCGACCAGGCATGTCTTCAGTGAGCTCCCCCGGTTGGACACGCTCAGATCAGGATGGCGTAACCTAAGACCTTCGATGAACTCCTGGGTTTCCAGGTTCATGTGAGACCTGCTGGCGACGACTGTAAATGGACGATGGGTCGGCGAGAAAGGCAGCCGCCTTCCTGAAAGCTCCCAGGAACCGTTCAGCCAGGGCGGGTTACCCATTGCTGAAGCATTATCCAATTTCCAGGCCCCGGAACCGGCGAAGCCAAGGAAAAGTTCGCCAGTAAACGGGGCATATACTATCCCCCCCAGCGGATAATCATGGTGGATAAGGCCGATATTGACGGTAAATTCTCCATTGCGCCGGATGAACTCCTTGGTGCCATCCAGAGGGTCCACCAGCCAGAAGGTATTCCAGTCTTTCCTAACAGCATAGGGGGTGTCGGCACCCTCCTCACTGATCACTGGCCAGGGAGTAGCTGCCAGGGCTTCGCAGATGATGCGATGGGCCGCTTTATCGGCACGCGTCACCGGGGTATTGTCCGATTTGAACTCCATCCCGTAATCCGCTTCCTGATATATGTCCAGGATGGCCTCACCTGCAGCCAGTGCCGCAGGGATGATCCCCAGCACAACCTGAAACATATCTATGGGTTCAGTCTTGCGATTCAACATGGCAGAGGGGCTCAGGCCAGACGTTTTTGTAGAGCCAGCATCTCATCGCGCAAACGGGCCGCTTCCATGAAATCCAGTTCCTTAACCGCCGCTTCCATATCCTTGCGGATCTTGCGGATCGCAGCCTCGATGGCATCCTTGTCCATATACCCGATCACCGGATCGGCAGCAAGGCTGGGTTGATCGTACCCCACATAGGCTTTGGCCCCGGTACGCGAATCGGCCACCGCGGTTTGTCCGAGGATCGCTTCCGCCGATTTTATGATCGCCCGCGGGGTGATGCCATGCTCCTCATTGTATTGCTGCTGCTTTTCACGCCGGCGTCGGGTCTCATCTATGGTGCGCTGCATCGATTCCGTGATGTGATCGGCATACATGATCACCTTGCTGTTCAGGTTACGCGCCGCACGCCCCGCCGTCTGGGTCAACGAACGCTCCGAACGGAGAAAACCTTCCTTATCTGCATCCAGTATCGCCACCAGACTTACCTCCGGCAGGTCCAGGCCCTCGCGGAGAAGGTTGACGCCAACCAACACATCATACTTACCCAGCCGTAGGTCACGCATGATCTCTACCCTTTCCAGGGTCTCTACGTCAGAATGTATATAACTGGCTTTTATGCTGAGGTTCAGCAGGTAACGTGTCAGCTCTTCTGCCATGCGCTTGGTGAGCGTTGTCACCAGGGCCCTTTCCCCACGACGGACAACCCGGTCCACTTCGTCAAGCAGGTCGTCGATCTGGTTCAGGCTGGGCCGTACCTCGATCACTGGGTCAAGCAGACCGGTAGGCCGGATCACCTGTTCCACCACAACTCCCTGGCTTTTCTGAAGCTCATAGTCAGCAGGAGTCGCACTGACAAAAAGCACCTGGTTGATCATGGCTTCAAACTCGTCAAACTTCAAAGGCCGGTTGTCCAAGGCCGATGGCAGACGGAAACCGTACTCCACCAGGTTCTGCTTACGGGAACGGTCGCCCCCGTACATCGCCCTGACCTGGGGTACAGTGACATGGCTCTCGTCGATCACCATGAGGTAATCGTCAGGGAAATAATCCAGCAGGCAGAACGGTCGCGAGCCCACAGATCTCCCGTCGAAATAGCGGGAGTAGTTCTCTATGCCAGGGCAATACCCCAACTCCCTCATCATCTCCAGATCATAGGTCACCCGGTCCTCCAGGCGCTTGGCTTCCAGATGTTTCCCTATCGATTTGAAATAGTCTACCTGAGCAACCATATCGTCCTGAATTTGATGGATGGCCTCGTTCATCCTGTCCTTTGACGTGACAAAAATGTTGGCAGGAAAGATACGTACCTGATCATGCCCTTCCATCCGGTAGCCGCTCACGGGGTCGATCGTCTCCAGGGATTCGATCTCATCTCCCCAGAAAACAATGCGATAGGCATGGTCAGCATAGGCGGGAAAGATATCCACCGTGTCGCCCTGTACCCGGAAACTGCCGCGACTGAACTCCCCGGTGGTCCGGTTGTACAGGCTCGACACGAAACGGTGCAACAGCTGGTTGCGGCTTACAATGTCCCCCTTGCGGAGGTAGACCACATTGTTGTTGAAGTCCTCCGGGTTGCCTATGCCGTATATGCAGGAGACCGACGAAACCACAATCACGTCTTCTCTGCCACTGAGCAGGGCGGAAGTGGCGCTCAGCCTCAGCTTTTCTATCTCGTCGTTGATGGAGAGGTCCTTCTCGATATAGGTATTGGTGACCGGGATATAGGCTTCGGGCTGATAGTAGTCGTAGTAGGATACGAAGTATTCCACGGCATTGTTGGGGAAGAACTGCTTGAATTCCCCGTAGAGCTGGGCCGCCAGGGTCTTGTTGTGGCTGAGCACCAGGGTAGGCCGCTGCACATGCTGGATGACGTTGGCCACGGTAAATGTCTTGCCGCTGCCGGTGACGCCCAGCAGCGTCTGGGCTACATCCCCGCGCTCCAGTCCCTCGGTGAGCTGCAGTATGGCGCCGGGCTGGTCGCCGGTGGGGGTATAATCAGAGGTCAGTTCAAATTTCACGGGCGTTGGACTTGCAGCGTGTCACTGAGGATATAGGTCGAGATGGGCATGTGGTCGCTGACCGTTGGGGGCAGTGTCCTGAAATTCGCACTGCGTAACCCACCCCCAATCATGATGTAATCGATGCGGTAGGAGGGGAGCAGTCCGGCATAGGTCTTGCCGATCCCGCTACCACTCTGGCGGAAGGCATCTGTGAGCTCCCTGCTTAGCAGGCGGTAAACATAGCTTCCCGGTGTCTCGTTGAAGTCGCCACAGAGGATGATGGGGTAGGGCGAGGTATCCATATGGGCTCTTAGGGTTTCGGCCTGTTCTGCCCTGATCCTGAATCCTTTATTAATTTTACTCAGTAGCTGTCGCGATCGTTTGTACCAGTTCCGGGTATCTTTTTTCTTCTGAAGGCCTTCCACGAAATCGTAATCGTCCCTGGCAAAGTAATAGGAGGCCAGGTGAAAGTTGTACACCCTGACGGTGTCGTCTTCCAAAAGGATATCCGTGAAAAGGGCATGGTTCCTGGGCTGTTCTGAAATAATCACCTCCCCCTGGCCCACGATGGGAAAAGCGCTGAATGTAGCGATCCCATAGGCATGTTTGCCTTTGATGGTGTCGAAGGCCGCATGGTGATACTCAAGCTTCTCCAGTTCCCTCACCTTGCCCAGGATGTCATCGTCGGTGGTATGATTGTTATAAAATTCCTGCAGGCAGAGTATGTCTGGAGCCTGATCGCTGATATCGGTCAGGATGCGCTCCAGGCTGGCTTCGTCCTTCTTCCAGTCATAGAAGTCGAACATTCGCACATTGTAGCTCATTACCCGGGCCTTGACATCGAGCTCGCTCACTGGCTGGCGTGCATTGAACTGGAAGTGTCGTGCGGCAATGGGAAAACCAGCCACCAGGCTGAGCAGGGAGATGAGAAAGAAGGGTTTGAAAACAATCAGCCAGAAGATGATGAAGATGAGGTTAACGGAGGCAAGATAGGGGTAGCCCAGGCCAAGAAAGGCCGGCAGTGTTGTGACGCGCGGGGATATCCAGGGTGACAGGTAGGAGATCAGTAGGAGTCCGGCAACTATGATATTGGCAATCAATACGATGCGGCTCATCAGGCTGCGCCGCTTGACGGTTTTTCCCTGGGGGATCCTCCTTTTTGCCTTCTTCCTGGCCATCTGAACAAGTTAGTGGTCTTTCCCGGAGCGGAAAAGAAAATCCTTTTCTTCCTGGCTTAGGTTTTCGTAACCCTGACGCGAAATTTTATCCAGTATCTCGTCCATGCGCTGCTGCTTTCTTTGCCGTCGGAGGTTGTACTCCTCATCGTTGAGGGGCCGCTCCCCGGGCTGGCTCATGGTGCGGTACTCCTTCCAGTCGCGGCGGTAACCGCGTCCAGAGGTGGGCCTGGGCCCCCGCTTTCTTACAAATACACGCTGCAACGGATGATAACGCAGCCAGAGCGCAGCAATGAAACCCCAGAAGGCCCCGCCGAGATGGGCGATATGGCCGCCCGGGTTTCCCTGCTGTATACTCAGGATATCGATGATAACGAGGGCCAGTGCGATGTATTTCAATTTTACACGTCCGAACAGGAACAAAACAACCTCCTGGTTTGGGCGGTAGCTGGCCGCGGCGACCATGATCGCCAATACGGAAGCGGAAGCGCCCAGGGCCAGGGCAAAGGGCAGGGCAGGGGCAAATACAGGAAACAGGTTATAGGCCAATATAAAGAAGACCGCACCGCTGAGCCCACCCAGGATATAAGTGAACGCCAGTTTGCGGCCATCGAGGAAGGCGACGAACAGCCTGCCCCCAAAGAACAGCACGATCAGGTTGAAGAGCAGGTGCAGGAAGCCCTCATGAAAAAACATATAGCTGAAAAGGGTCCAGGGCCTTGCAGCAAGCTGCGAAAGTCCCGCTGGAACGGCCAGCCAGGGAAGCACCAGGGACCCGTATGATCTCTCATCCCCTGCATTCACCTGGAACAGCCAAAGCATAAGGTTCACCAGGCCTACAGCTACAAAAACCCCGATGTTGATCAGGGCCAGCCGTACCAGGGCCGTCCGGGGGTCAAAGATCATGCGCAGGAGGGAGGAAGGAGACTGAAAAGGGGATTGGTACTGCATTATCGTCGATGCCAGAATTTTATCAGGAAGAATCCAAAAACCATGCCCCCAAGGTGAGCGAAATGGGCCACATTGCTCGTACCAGAATTGGCGATCCCTGCATACAACTCTATGGCTCCGTATAGGATCACAAACCATTTGGCCTTGATGGGAATGGCGAAGTACAGGTAGATGAGTGAATTAGGAAAGAGCATACCGAACGCGAGCAAGATGCCGAACACCGCCCCGGAGGCGCCCACCACATTGGGAAGGTTAAGGAAATGGGCCTTGTATTCCGTTAGAAAATCGACCACGACCTGCTTGGCGGGGATGCTGTCAGGATTGCCATCCAACACGGCCAGGGCCCGGGTGAACTCGTTGAAACTGATCCAGATGTCCCCGGATTCCTGACCAACCCTGAACTTGTGCATCGCCAGCAGCTGATCCAGGTTGGCATTGCTGGGATCGCTCAGGTATGCGTTTATGGACTTTACCACAGGGGCAATGTCGAAATACATCACCCCGTAGTGGACCAGGGCGGCACCTATACCGGTAATCAGGTAATAGGTGAGGAAGCGCCGGGGTCCCCATACCTGTTCCAATACATTCCCGAACATCCAGAGGGCAAACATATTGAAGAAGATGTGCATGAAATCCCCATGCATGAACATGTAGGTGATGAACTGGTAGGGCTCGAAATCCCCGGCTCCGGGGTAGTGCAGCCCCAGCAGGCGATACAGGTCTATACCCCGCGGGCCGCTCAGGCTCATGGTTGCCAGGAAGAAAAGGGCATTCAGGATGATGAGGTTCTTCACCACCGGCATCAGCAAACGGAAACCTCCGGGTCGGTACTGCTGCATATTGTTATGTATCAGTATATCAAACTATTCTTATGCTACACGGGATGAGGGCTTACTTCCGGAACCGCTCCGCCAGCTCATCAAGTCCCAGCACGACCAGGCACGGCCTGCCATCGGGGGCCGTACCCGGGGTGGCGCAGGCAAACAGATCGTCGATAAGGGAATGCATCTCTTCTTTCTTCAGTATCTGCCCAATGCCCACGGCCATGCTCCGCGCCAGGGAACGGGCGGCATTGGCCTGCCGGTCCGTATGCTGCTCCAATCCTTCCTTATAGCTCTCAAGAAAAGCCTCTACCAGTGGTACGATATTGCCTTCCTTCCTGCCCGAAGGGATGCCGTCCACCACGAAGGAATCCCCGCTCATCTCCCGTATATCGAGCCCCAGCATACGCAGCTCGGGGAGAATATCCCTAAGGATCAATGCATCAGCAGGTGGTAGATGCATATTGACCGGAAATAGTTGTTGCTGGGAAGGGACCTGCCGGGTTTTTATCGAGGCAATAAAGCGTTCATAAAGAACGCGTTCATGGGCCCTCTGCTGGTGCACGACGAGGATGCCGGATTTAATGCTGCTCACGATATAGGTCCCCTGCAACTGGAAGACGCGCTCGTATTCATGCCCTCCAACCGCAGACGATGCCTGGTGCTCCCCTTCGTCATCCTCCGCCCCGGTCTCCATGCGCAAGGCAGGCTCTCTGCGGTCGGCGGGAGAGAAAAGCTCGGTCCATCGATCCCTGTTGTGCCTGTCCCTGGCAGTGTTGCCGGGGCGCTCGCTCAGGAAGGGATTGAAATCCGGATTGATGCTGACCGTGGGTGGGCGAACGGGCTGTTCCATCCTGCCCGGGGGGAGCTCAAAGCTGCGCTCGGCATCAAACTCGAGGCTCGGCATACCTCCCTGGCGCCCCAGGGCCTCGCGCACCGCCGATTTCAGCATTCCGTACACCAGGCGTTCGTCCTGAAACTTGATTTCGGTCTTGGTCGGATGTATGTTCACATCAATGGTCGAAGGATGAACATCGATAAACAGAAAATACGCCGGATAGGAGGACTCAGGGATGAGGTCGTGGTAGGCTCCCATTACCGCATGATGCAGGTAGGGGTGGCGTATAAACCGTTGATTGGCAAAAAAATACTGTTCTCCCCTTGTTTTGCGGGCAAACTCCGGCTTCCCTACATAACCAACCAGCCGGAATTGTTCAGTGTTCAGTTCCACAGCGAGCATACGTTCCCTGTACTGATCCCCGAACAAGGTGATCACCCGTTGAAGTAGCCGGGCTGGCGCCAGCCGGTGAACGACCTGAGCGTTGTGCGTCAGGCTGAAGGCGATGTCGGGTTGTACCAGCACCACCCGGTGAAACTCTTCGAGGATATGCCTGAACTCCGAGGTGTTGGATTTCAAAAATTTACGACGGGCCGGTACATTGAAGAAGAGGTTCTTAACCGCAATGGTAGTGCCTTCAGGCATAGCGAGGGCCCTTTCCTCCTTAACTTCAGATGCTTCGACCGTAAGCGCCAGGCCAATGTCTTCATTGGCCATTCGGGTACGGATTTCCATTTGGGAGACCGAGGCGATGGAGGCCAGAGCCTCTCCCCGGAAACCGAAAGTGCGGATGGCAAACAGGTCATCCGCTGAATGTATCTTGGAGGTGGCGTGACGTTGAATGCAGCGATGGGCATCCTGGGCGCTCATCCCACAACCGTTGTCCGTGACCTGGATCAGAGTGCGGCCGGCTTCTTTGACCACCAGGTCTATTTTTCGGGCACCCGAGTCCACGGCATTCTCCAACAGCTCCTTAACCGCCGAGGCCGGCCGCTGGATCACCTCCCCGGCGGCGATTTGGTTGGCTACATGCTCAGGTAAAAGATGGATTATGTCGTTCATCAGGTGAAAATGAACCAGGCCAGCAAGGCAATCAGCAACAGATACACGAGCAGGGTAATGGCAGAAGATCTCTTTCGGGTGCGCTGATCCACTCTTCGCTTCCAACGACCCGACAATTGACCCTTCAGCCGCTCAGCATTTGCACCGGGAGGGGAAGCCTGCGGGTCTTGATAACGCTTTCGGACCTTATCGAGCTCTTCCTTCCGCTCATCCCAGTATCGTGGGGTGTAGCTGAACCGCTTGGGCTGGGGTGTCTTAAAAATGGTGAGCCTCATTATTGGAATTTAGCTTAATGCAAATGTACCGATAATTGATACGTCAGGGGCACAGAGCCTATAGAAGCCACCCCTGCAAGTCCGGAGGAAACAGGGTGAGAAGGACAGAGTGAAAGGGGTGATCAGGCGTTAAGGCCTGAACCGCGCAGGGCGGGATAGCGCTGCTGCAGCCAGTAGAAGGAACCGAACAGCGCACCGCTGAAGAAGAGGTCGCCGGCAAGACTGTTCAGGAAAAAGGGAAGGCCAGCGGTATAGGCAGTCAGGAGCCCGGTCATGGTCTGTGCATAGAAGGGAGAACCCAGCCAGGAACCGAAGTTGGTGAGCAGGAAGAATACCACAGACGAACCCATCACCGTTGCGGATAAAGGCAACAGGGCTACCTTCCCACGAAGGCCCAGACCAAAGATTACAGTGAGGACAAATCCAAGGTAGACGGCCCACATTGTGTGATGAAAACCAAGGACCAGGTCGGACAGGAACAGGGCAGCCAGGGGAACAAGAAACGCCTGCATCCTTTTTCCGTAATGCGCTCCTCCAAAAAGGGCGATGGCTGCAACAGGGGTGAAATTGGGCCAGTGCGGCAACAGACGGGAAAGCGCGGCAAGCAGGATGATCGAGGAAAGCGCGGCAAAGCGGGGACTGAGTATGAAGGTTCGGTTCATCATCGCGACGTATTGGCGCACAAAAGTAAGAATTCGACCGCATATGTGCGGGCCTGAGTTATCAAACCCCTGCTGTTCATATACCTGCCCCCGCATGGTGGAGAGCCTCCTTACTCTCAATGACTATCTTTGTTTCAAATTTGCCCCTATGCGATTCTTATACTCTACGTTTATCTTATTGATTATCTGTTTTATCACTGCATGCAATGCCCCGGAGAACATGGACCTCCTCCTTTATAATGGTAAGATCTATACGGTCGACAGTACATTTTCAGTGAGCGGGGCCATGGTGGTGCACCAGGGCCGTGTGGTGGAAACCGGGTCCCTGGCTGATCTGAAGGCAAAGTACCATTTCACTGAGGAGAAGGACCTTGAAGGGGCTTTCGTTTATCCTGGTTTCATCGATGCCCACTGTCATTTCTTCGGCTATGGCCTGGGGGCCGAAACCCGGGCCGATCTTACGGGGACGACGTCCATGAGGGAGGTGGTGGAACGCCTGATGATATGGCATAAGGAGCACCCCACGCCCTGGATCGAAGGGAGGGGATGGGACCAGAACGACTGGACTGTCAAGGAGTTTCCTGACCGTGCCTTGCTGGACTCCCTCTTTCCTGATATCCCGGTGATGCTCACCCGGGTGGATGGACACGCCATGCTGGTCAACGGAAAGGCCCTCCGCATGGCAGGAATTGACGCAACCACACAGGTAAGCGGGGGTAGCATCCTGGTCAGAGAGGGGAGCCCGACAGGCATCCTCATCGACAATGCAATAGAACTGGTGCGCGACATCATTCCTGAAGCCGACACGGCCCTGATGTATGCGGCCCTGCTTCGTGCCCAGGAAGACTGCCATGCTGTCGGCCTGACCATGGTGGCTGATGCTGGTCTCAGGGACAAGGAGATCGACGCGGTGCGGCATCTGCAGGGGAACGGGCGCCTCAGCATGCGGATATATGCCATGCTCAACCCCGATCCGCAGACCCTGCAGCCTTGGCTGGCCTCCGGACCCTCCTTCGATGAACAGCTCATTGTCAGATCGATAAAGATGTATGCCGATGGGGCCCTGGGATCCAGGGGAGCCCTTATGCTGGAACCATACAGCGACCGCCCTGGGGAGTTTGGTCTCGAGGTCAATGATGTGGACAGTCTCCGCCGTATGGCGGCCCTGGCCCGTAAGCATGGCTTTCAGCTTAATGTGCACTGCATTGGCGATGCCGCGGTACGACGGACCCTTGATGTATACAGCGGTTTTTTGGAACCCGGAAACGACATGAGGTGGCGTATTGAGCATGCCCAGGTGGTCCATCCCGATGACCTTTCCCGTTTTGGTCGCCTCGGTGTCATACCCAGCGTGCAGGCTACCCATGCCACCTCCGACATGTACTGGGCAGAAGAGCGCCTCGGGCCCCGTATCAGCCACGCCTACGCCTACCGCGATCTGATGAAGGAGAACGGATGGATTCCCAACGGTACCGATTTCCCGATTGAACGGATTGATCCCCTGCTGACCTTTTATGCTGCAGTATTCCGTAAAGATGCCAGGGGCTGGCCTGAAGGCGGTTTCCAGCCTGAAAACGCCCTGAGCCGGGAGGAAGCCCTGCGCTCGATGACCGTCTGGGCCGCCCGAAGTTGCTTTGCCGAACAATTCACTGGGAGCCTTGAAGCGGGCAAGGTGGCAGACTTCATCATCCTTGACGGGGACATCATCACCGCGGAGGAGAAGATAATCCCCAGCATCAAGGTCGCCGAAACCTGGTCCGGCGGAAAACGGGTGTATTGATCATGTTCTCACGCCTGCGATCCCTTCAGACCATCCTGCTCCAGGGCCGCTGGGATGAGCTACCCGCAGAGCTCGACGGCCTGATGATGGAGAACAGGGGAGAGGCCGGCCTTGAAGCCCTGATTGAAGCTTGTTATAGCCGGGATTACTCGCGGGCTGAACATTGCATTCAGCAACTCATGCAGGCTCATCGTCCACCCATGCTGCGTGGGGATCATGACCTTACAGGGCTTCGCACAGCACTGCGCCTGACCGAGACCCGCCTCTCGGTAGCTGGACAACGTAAGCAGCAACTGCTCCGCCGCATCAACGCATTCCGCCTTAAGCACAACCACGAGGTCGGAGACCTAATGGCCCGCCTGCTGTACATCCGTCGGGAGCTACTGCACATGGAAATGCTGAAGGAGCCGGACAAGGCCAGCGCATGGGAAGAGGCCCGCCAGGAATATCAGGAATGGCAACAGGCACGTTCCCAGGCTGCCCCGCTGGTCCGCCCTGCCCTGGATGCACGCCAGCAGAAAGAACTCAGTGTATTGTACCGTAAGATCAGTAAACGTTGCCATCCCGACCTGGTAAACGAAGAACAGCGGGAAGACGCCGCCAGGATCTTCCACAGGCTGAATGCAGCCTATGTTGCAGCCGACCTTGAAGCCATGCATCAACTGCTCAAGCTGCTGGAAGAAGGCGGGCTCCCACTGGCCCGCAAGGACCGCGGCGTAACGGAGGTAGAACGCTTGACGCTCCAGCTCCGGAGGATGGAGCAGGAGGTGGCTATGCTGCTTCGCGAGATCGCAGAAGTGGAGGAAAGCGCCATTTGGCAGTTGGTCAGTACCCTGGAGGATGAAGACGCCTACTTCTCGCGCATACGGGATCGGCTAAGCCGGGAACTGGAAAAGGAAGAACGCGAATATGAGCGCAGACGATCAGCTCCAACGGAGTGAACTATCAATAGAACTGGGCTCGGTCAAGTCATTGATAAAGATAACCGAGCGCATGATGGTCCGTTATGATGACGGACGTTACGACGATGCCCCACTCTTCCGCGGGAATGCCTGCCGCACCGGGGTCATGGCCAGGTCTTATGGTGTCTCCCATCTGAATGGGCTGGCCTGGTCCTATCATCACCTCATCACCGTTGACTCAAGCCCTCTGGTCTATGAAGATCACGTGTATTTTGGGTCTGACACCTATGGCTTTGTCTGCCTCCAGATCGGGCAGGGGCAGAAGGTATGGGAATACCGCGGCAAGGGAAGGATACGATCCAGCGCTGCATTGGCAGGTGACAGCGTATACTTCGGCAGCTTCGATGGCACCTTTTGTGCACTGGACCGCCGGAACGGTGCGCTGCGTTGGCATTACAAGACGGGTGACTGGATATTTTCCAGTCCGCTGATCCTGGGCAACCTGGTCTGCTTCGGCAGCCTGGACGGTCATATCTACGCACTGGACCGATACAATGGCAGAATGGTCTGGAAGGTAGCAACCCTGGGATGGGTCATCTCAAGTCCGGCCGCATGGGACGGTATCCTGGTCTGCGGTAGCCGCGACCAACACCTGTATGCGCTGGATGCCTCCAATGGCAGGATTCTCTGGAAAGTGAACCTCAGCAGTGGAATCCATTCCAGCCCGGCCATAATGCAGTCTAGGGTCTATGCCGCTGGTCTCGATGGCAGGGTGCACTGCCTCGATCTGCGTACTGGGGACATCCTTTGGTCCACTGCGCCCGGTTCCCCTGTCTTCTCTTCACCAGCCGTAGGCCCGGGTTCGGTCTGGATCGGGAACAAATCCGGTCAGATAAAAGCCCTTCTTCCTGAGTCCGGACAGGAAATCTGGAGGTTCCAGGCAGGAGGAGCGATCCACTCTTCACCCCTGGTCAGCGGCCGCCAATTGGTCGCAGGATCCGACGATGGCAAGATTTATGCCCTGGATGCTGGGACAGGCAAGCAGCTTTGGAGCTTCGCAACAGAGGACAGGATCAGGTCCAGTCCCTGCCTTACTGAAGGGAAACTGCTCATCGGGGGTTATAAGCTCTATGCGCTCAGCGTAAGTTGAGCCCGTTCTGAACAATAAGTCCACGACGCTGTTTCTGGGGTATGAGATTACCCCTGAGTGCATTGATAATGGGCCTTGCACTGTTGGCCCTTGCGACACCTTCCCTCGCCACAGTTCCGGAGGTCAGGATCAAAGTGGTTGACTTTGAAGGATTTAAAAAGGAGCTTGAAGCTCAGGATGATACAGTGCGTATTATTAACTTCTGGGCTACCTGGTGTTTGCCTTGCCTGAAGGAACTCCCCGATTTCGAACGTACTGCCCGGGAGCGTGCCGGAAACAGGGTTGCTTTCATCTTTGTCAGCCTCGACAATGCGGAACAGCTGGATACCCGGGTCATTCCATTTTTGAGGGAGCGTGAGGCCCCGGCAAGGCATTTCCTGCTCGATGACCCGGGGGCGAACCGATGGATCCCCCTGGTCTCAGGGGAATGGTCAGGGGCCATACCCGCTACCCTGATCTACCGGAGCGGTAAGCGTAAGTTCCATGAAGGCATGATGTCCTATGATGAGCTGAATGCGCAGATCAACGGAATGCTCTGAACATTAACCTGATTCTTTTTCACTAACAACCAATAGATAATACCATGAAGCACCTGATCCTTTACTTTGCTTTTTTTGTCAGTTCCCTGGGGCTCAGCGCTCAGCAGGGGTATAATGTGGGGGATGTTGCGGAAGACTTCCGTTTGCCCAACATCGATGGTAAGTTGTATTCCCTGGCTGATATCCCAAATGCCCAGGGCTTTATTGTAATCTTCACATGCAACCATTGCCCTTATTCCATCGCCTATGAAGACCGCATCATAGCCCTGCACCGCAAGTATCAGGCAAAGGGATGGCCTGTAGTGGCCATCAATCCAAACGATTCGGTGGTACAGCCTGCCGATAGCTGGTCGGCCATGAAAGTCAGGGCCAGGGAAAAGAGTTTCCCCTTTCTCTACCTGCTGGATGAGCGTCAGGAAGTCTTCCCCCGCTTTGGAGCTACCCGTACTCCTCATGTCTATGTTCTTCAGAAACAGGAAAATGGGAGCCTGAAAGTGGCTTACATCGGTGCCATCGACGACAACCATAAGGACGCCGGGGCTGTGAATGAGGCCTTTCTTTCCAATGCCCTGGATGCCCTGATGGCAGGTAAAACACCGGAGCCGTCTTTTACCCGGGCCATAGGCTGCAGTATTAAAGTGAAGCAGTAAGGGAATACAAAGGAATTTTCCGGAGATTTCCGGAAAAAGGGCGGAGCTTGGCGATGACCGGTTCCGCCCTTCTTATGATCAGAGAAACCATAAGTGGCTCACCTCGTGCATGATCCAGGCGTAGGCTGTAAAGCGAAGGATGCGCACCGAAGAAAAGGCCAGGAAACGCCCGAAGGGATATTCAATGGCACCGACGAGCATGCAGATGGCCGAAAAGGGAATAGGGGTGAGGGCGGCAACGATGATCAGGAAGTAGCCATAGCGACGGAGTACGGGGGTATAGCTCCGTAATATCCTGGAATCCAGCCAGTGGTAGAAGCGTGTGGGGTGAAGTCCCCTTCCGATGAAGTAGCCACTGATCCCGGCAAGGTAACTGATACCGGCCAGCAGGGCCATCAGGAGGGGATAGGGGGCAATATCGCCGGAACCGGACGCCCATACCATAAAAATCTCCGGGGGAATAATCCCGAAAATGACTTCAGAGGTCATAAAGATGAGGTATACGATCACCGGCTCATCGGCATGATCGTTGATAAGCTCCTGGAAGTCAAGTCCAAGGAAGTGTTTAGCCAGCCAGAAGGACAGGATGATCCCTCCCAGCCAGATCAGTCCAACCAACAGGTTCCTTGCGAGGAAACGCATCTTTTCCCCCTTGTGTGCCGACGCGTTCATCATGAGGGTTCGAAGGTACAAATCTTCCGGATCGAGTTTGGTCCCCGGGCTTATCAACATTTGTTGATAACGGTTGTTGGAAGCCTGTTTGTTTTTCGGTCAAGGGATGCTTGCATTCGCCCCCGTGTATGGCTTATCTTTGAATCACCAGGTAGAAATACTGGGTCAGTCGGTAGCCCCGGAAACAGGAAGACTTACGGGTTGGAATGTTGAAGGAACCCGGTCAGAAGCCCGAAAGGGCGGAAGGCCGCGACCCGTATCCGAAAGGAGAAGGGTTGGCTGGGTCCCGTTCGCGGGAGACCAGCATCGCCAGGACCCCGCTTGCGGGGACCAGGTGCCACCCCAGCCCGAGAGGGCGAAGGTGAGGCCGACAGCGAAGGAAAGGTCACGTTGCCAGGCGAGGCCGGAACTTCGGGTTCATTGAAGGCTTACGATGGGATTCAGCCCCGGCCCTTAAGTGGGAAGCGCAGGGGGCCCGGTACCGGAAGGTAGAGGGTCCGGAAAACGCGGAGAGGAATGCCCCGTGAGAACCGCAAAGAACAGCCAGCAACAGTAAGGCCTGGCGCGCCGATCAGGCTACGGCAGGATTGGTGTGGATGGGGAGCGTTCCGGCAAGGGATGTTCCCCATCGTTTTTTATCGCACACCAACTGCCAGCGGTTCATTCGGCTTGGCGTATTTTTGTCCCATGCACCTTGATCCCCATACCTCAGGCCTGCCCCAACACCAGGCCAACCCGGCATATCAGGGCCTCCGCGACAGCCTGGGCCCCGGCGGGGATACAACCTTCCTCGACAGGGCCTGGGCTTACCTGGTGGAACACGGGGCCGGGTCAACCGCCGATACGGGAGAGGAACTCCCCCTGCACGGCCTGGCTGTGGCCCGCATTGTAGCCCACGAAATGGGCCTGGGCCTTCACTCGGTCAATGCCGCCCTGCTTCACATCTTTGCCGCCGATGGAACCGACCTGGCCACGCTCAGGGGTGCGGCCACTCCGGAAGCTTTCAGTATTCTCGGCGGACTGAAGAAGATACGCGCCATACGTACCGACCGCAGCAGGTATCAGTCGGAGAATTTCATCAAGCTGTTGCTTACGGTCCCCGACGACATCCGTTCACCCCTTGTCCGCCTCGCCGACCGTCTGCACCACCTCCGACAGTTCCGCCAGCTGAGCCCCGACCGCCGGCAGCAGATCGCCGGCGAATGCGCCTACCTCTACGCCCCGGTGGCCCACCGTCTCGGACTGTATAGGATGAAGTCCGAGATGGAAGACCTGGCCATGCAAGTATTGGAACCAGAAGCCTATCAGGCAGTAACCCGCATGGTCTCCGATTCGGAGGCCAAACAGAGGGCCTATAT
>JAKLHK010000027.1 GCA_022710185.1 Bacteroidota bacterium | reverse complement strand
CCCGGAACATTTCCATGCCTTCATGCAGCTGGGACTGTTGTTTGCCGCAGCCTCCGACCCCCTGGCTGAGGAATACTATAAAAGGGCCCTTTCACTGGATCCGCGCAGCCTGGAGGGGTTGTACAATCTGGGGATGTACTACCAGAATCAGGAAATGTTCAACGAGGCGATGCAGGCCTATCACGACATCCTCCGCCTGGATCCAGGTTTCCGTATGGCCTATTACAACCTGGGATATATCCATCTCGCCTATCTCGGGGTGTACGCCGAGTCGGTAAAGTATTTCAGCCAGGCCCTCAAGGTGGATCCTTCTTATGTGGAGGCCCTGTACAACCGCGGATATGCCTTTGAGCTTATGGGGGATGTAATGAATGCGCGGGCTGATTATCAGCGGGCACTGCAGGTGCAGCCCAATTATGAACTTGCGGTACAGGGGCTCAACCGCCTCGACCGTGTCGAACAGCAGTCGGGGCGTCCATAGCCCTTGCCGTATCTTCGGTCTTTCGCTTCTCCATTTCCTGCTTGATCTGCATTACAGCACAGCCGTCGCAGCCATCGCCGCAGCCGTGGCAGGGGTCGGTGACCTTGCTTCCCCTGAACCTGAGCCATACTTTCCGGATGAGGATCCCTGCGACCAGGGCGAGAATCAGAAGGGTGATTATCTGCTGTACCATGGATCACAGCAGGTGTATCCCCACCTGGTATAGAAGGAAGGAGGTGGCCCAGGCTACGGCCGTGGAGTACACCATCACAAAGGAAGCCCATTTCCATGATCCGGATTCCCGGCGTATTGTGGCAATGACCGCAACACATGGGAAATAGATAAGGATAAATACCATGAAGGAAAGGGCGACGAGGGGGGTGATTATCAACTCTCCTGTTCGCGGGCCTTCGATGTATTGTTGCTCCTGCAGTTTCTGGATCAAGGAGGCCGTTTGCAGCTCCTCCTGGTTTGGGGCCGCCTGATAAAGCACGCCCAGGGTACCCACGACGATCTCTTTGGCTGCCACGCCGGTCAGGATAGCCACGCTCATTTTCCAGTCGAAGCCCAGGGGTTCCATCACCGGGTGGATGAACATCCCCAGTCGGCCGATCATGGAATTCTTTTGCCGCTCATACTCCATCAGGGTGCGGGTATCGCGGAGCTCATGTCCCAGGCTTTCAAATGTGGCAAGGTCACCGGAACTGAGGGCCTGGTCGGCGCGCACGGTCAACTGATCGGCCAGGACCGCCAGTTCCCTGGTTTTTTCAGATTCGCGGGGGAAGTAGCCGAGGGCCCAGATGATGATAGAGGCCATCAGGATGATGCCGCCGATTTTTCGTAAATACTGCTCTGCCCTGAACCACATGTGTTTGAGCAGTGTCCGGCCCGAAGGGACCCGGTAAGGCGGGAGTTCCATTACGAAGGGTATATCGGCCTTGCGAAACATGGTACGCCGGAAAAGCAGGGCCGACACTACAGCCAGCAGCACGCCCAGGGTGTAAAGGCCGAACAGTATGCTGGCCTGGTATTTCACAAAAAAGGCACTGATGAAAAGCACGAAAACCGGCAGCCGTGCGCTGCACGACATGAAGGGGGTGATGAGCATGGTAATGAGGCGGTCGCGACGGCTCTCGATGATGCGTGTGGACATGATGGCCGGCACATTGCAGCCGAAGCCCATGAGCAGGGGGATGAAGGACTTGCCATGCAGGCCGATGCGGTGCATGGCCTTGTCCATGATGAAGACCGCCCGCGCCATATACCCGCTGTCTTCCATCAGGGAAATGAAAAAATAGAGGAGGAGGATATTGGGCATAAAGATGATGACCCCTCCCACGCCCCCGATCACCCCCTGGATGAGCAGGTCCTTCAGCCAGCCCCCGCTCATGCGGGCTTCGAGGACAGCAGACACCCAATCCACTCCAGCTTCTATCCATTCTATGGGGATGCTCCCCAGGCGGAAGGTGACGAAAAAGGTCATCCACATGAAGAAGAGGAAGACAGGGATACCCCAGAGTTTGTGGGTGATGAAGGTGTCGATGATGTCGGTCTTGCGCCTGCGCTGGACCGCGGAGGGGGTGTAGGTTTGTTTGAGGGCCCCGGCGATAAAGCCATATTTGGCATCTGTGATCAGGGTCTCTGTATCCTCCCCCAGGTCTTCCTCTATCCTTCGGATCTCCCGCTGGGTGCGGGCCAGTATGGCTTCCCTGTTGCCTGCTTCCTCCATGCGTTCCATGGCGCCTTCATCCTTTTCCAGCAGCTTTATTGCCAGGAAACGGGAGGAGACCTTGTCGGTGATGGCATGGTTGTGCGGATGCCGGAGGAGCTCCTGCACAGCTTCTATGCCCTGCTCAATGTTTTTGCCGTAGTTGATATGGATGTGGCGCAGCGAGGGTTCCTTGTCTTCGTATACCTCGATGATCTTACGGAAGAGTTCCTCGATGCCTTTCCTTTTTGAACCGATGGTGGGCACAATGGGTATCCCAAGCAATTTACCAAGGAAGGTATGGTCGAAGCGGTCCCCCTTCTTTTCCATCTCATCGTACATGTTCAGGGCCATCACCACCTTGATATCCATATCGATGAGCTGGGTGGTGAGGTAGAGGTTGCGCTCCAGGTTGCCGGCATCGACCACGTTGACCACCACATCCGGCATCTGTTCCTGGATATAGCGCCGGACATATAGCTCTTCAGGGGAGTATGCCGTGATGGAATAGGTCCCTGGCAGGTCAACGATATCGAAAGTATAGCCATCGAGCCGGAAGCGGGCTTCCTTGGCGTCGACGGTCACCCCCCCGTAATTTCCCACCCGCTCGTGGCTTCCTGAAGCGTAATTGAAGATGGTGGTCTTTCCGCTGTTGGGGTTCCCAACGAAGGCCACCTGGATATGCTTTTCCCTGCGCTGTGCCGTGCTTACCAGCCAGCTCCCGTTCCGGGAACTGCCGTTGTAATGCTCCTCCGCATCCAACATGGCTTCGCCCGGGGTTACCACTTCGATAAGCCGCGCTTCACTGTTCCTCAGGCTGACATTGTACCCCATGATCCTGTACTCGATGGGGTCGTTCATGGGGGCTTTCTGCACCATGAGCACCTCACGCCCACCAACGAAGCCCATCTCCATGATCCGTTTCCTGAATGCGCCCCGCCCCTTCACCTTGGTGATGATGGCTTTTTCGCCGGGCTGGAGCTGGTTCAGGTGCATTACGGAGATTATTTAGAATCCGTCAAAATTAGCTGAAATATTTGAACGGCATGCCGATGAAAGGCCGCAGCTCAGTTGGGGAGGGAATGGCAACAGACGATTGGTTCAGGAGTCTGTGGGTTCCTCAGGCTGTTGGCGTGCCCATAGCTGGTGGAGGGGATATTGAGCCCGGGTGATGCGTTCGCCCCAGTGAGGGGCGAAGAGCTGGCGGCATTCGCTCACCGCGTTCTGCTGAGCCGTATAGGTATTCATCTGATAAAGGAGGAGAAAGTCCTTGAGATCCTGGTAGATGTCTGCCAGATTGTCGGATAAGCTCCCTTTCCATGGCTCGGTATCCCCGGGCTCGGCCAGGTCGATAAAATAGAAGTCGTCAAGTGGTCCCAGCTTGGCCCTGAGGTCATTGAACACGGATTCCCACTGTTGCTCTGTAACGTAGCGTTCAGGCCGGTGTTCGTCGGGTTCAAGCGTGGGAAGCAAACTGCCTTTAAGGTAGAGCATGGGAAGGATCTTTCGGAGGAAATCCAGGAAATCATCGAGAGGATAATCCGCGGCCCTTTCCACGAAAAGGCAATATTCGTTGGCCACGGTGAGGAGTTCCAGGACATGGGGGGAATATACGGGATCGCGGGTATCCATAAGTTATTGGCATTGGGAAGTGATCGGGACCGGTTTCACCTCATCAGGCACCGAAGGCTTGTTTCAGTGCCACTATGCGGGCTTCCATCATCGGCAGGGTTTTTTCCGGGGCTGAAGAAAGTTCAGGCGTTGCCTTTACGGCGAAGTAGAACTTGATCTTGGGTTCCGTCCCGGATGGCCGTACGGTGATTTTACTCCCTTCCAATGTAAAGAACTGCAGGACATTGGAGGAGGGTAGGGCGATGGGCCGGACGCTGCCGTCGACCAGGTTACGGTCAGTTCGGTCCAGGTAATCGACCACACGGACGACAGTTTCCCCGGCCAGCATCCTCGGGGGGTCCTGACGGTATGTTCTCAGCATTTCCTGGATCTCCTCAGCCCCTTTCTTGCCTTTACGGGTGATGGAAAGCAGACTTTCCACATAAAGTCCGTAACGGCGGTAGATATCGAGCAACAGTTCATACAGGGAAAGGCCATGTTCCCGGGCCCAGGCAGCCGTTTCAGCGACCATGCAGCAGCTGATCACGGCATCCTTGTCGCGAACGTAGTCGCCGATGAGGTAGCCGTAGCTTTCTTCCCCGCCGCCGATGAAGGTGCGTTTGCCTTCGTTCTCACGGATGATTTCGGCGATGTATTTGAAACCGGTCAGGACCTCTTCCGTGGGCACTTCGTGCGCCGAGGCGATATCGGAAAGCAGGTCGGTGGTAACGATGGTCTTGGCGATGAACTGTCGGCCATCGATACGTCCCTGGGCTTTCCATTGGCTGAGCAGGTAGTAGATGAGCAGGGATGCGGTCTGGTTGCCGTTGAGTAGCACCATTTTTCCAGAGGTGTCGCGTACTGCGATCCCAACCCGATCGGCATCGGGATCGGTGGCCATGACCAGGTCAGCACCCGTGGCCTCGGCTTTTTCCAGGGCCAGTTTGAGGGCAGCGGATTCTTCGGGGTTGGGCGAGTGCACCGTAGGGAACTCCCCGCTGACCACCTCCTGTTCAGGCACGGAGATGATATTGGTGAAGCCGAAGGCTTTCAGGGCCATAGGCACCAGCTTCACTCCGGTGCCATGGATGGGGGTATATACGATACGCAGGTCCTTCTGGCGTGCAATGGCTTCAGGGGACAGGGATTGCCTGAGCAGTGCGGCAATATATACGGTGTCGACGTCTTCCCCTATGGTGTGGATGAGCCCCGCGTTCCGGTCGAAGCGTACATGTTGGGGATTACCCACGGCCTCCACTTCCCTGATCACGTTTTTATCGTGGGGTGGTACCAGCTGGCCTCCGTCGTTCCAATACACTTTGTATCCATTGTACTCCCGGGGGTTGTGGGAGGCAGTGATTACGATACCGCTCTGACAGCCCAGGTGACGTATGGCGAAGCTCAGCTCAGGGGTTGGGCGCAATGCGTCGAAGAGGTAAACATGTATGCCATTAGCCGAGAATACATCTGCGGTGACGTCAGCGAACACGGTATTGTTCAGCCGGCAGTCGTAGGCTATGGCGATCCGGATCTCCTGTGCGGGGAAGCTTTTCAGGAGGTAATTGGCCAGACCCTGAGTGGCCATACCCACAGTATACCGGTTCATGCGGTTGGTTCCCAGGCCCATGATACCTCTCAGGCCGCCGGTACCGAATTCCAGGTCACGGTAGAAGCACTCCTCTACTTCAGCCGGGTCGTTCAACAGCATCTCCTCCACGGCTTTCCGCGTCTGGATATCAAAGGGTTCACGGGTCCAGGCTTCGGCTTTGGCCCGGGTCCGGGGATCGATGGGGGTGGTGCTCATATAGGGAGGGTTTTGCTTCCCCGAAATTAGGAAATCTATTGGAGTTGGCGGATGCAATGCCGCAGGCTGTCCTGCCAGGCTGGGATGCCTTGCCTTAGCAGAAGGTGCAGACGGGAGGTGTCCAGGACACTGTATGCCGGTCGCCGGGTAGGGGTGGGGAATTCACTGGTTGGGATGGGGATGACGCGGCAGGGGAGCCCGGCAGCCTGAATGGCGGCTTCTGCCAGCCCATGCCAGGTGGTCACCCCCTGGTTGGCATAGTGGAAAATCCCACGGGGGAAACGGGCCCCTTCGGCAAGAATGTTCAGTATTGCCAGGGCGAGGTCACCGGCATAGGTGGGCGAACCAAACTGGTCGTTCACCACCCTGAGCTCATCCTTTTCCTGTCCCAGCTTCAGCATGGTCTTTACGAAGTTGTGCCCGTATTCGCTATACAACCAGGAAGTACGGATAATCACGCTCTCCGGGGCAGCATCCAGTACAGCCCTTTCGCCATCGCGCTTGGATATGCCGTAAACCCCCTGGGGGTCTGTGGGGTCATCCTCCCGGTAGGGTCGGTCGCTGTCCCCGTTGAAGACGTAATCTGTGGAGAGGTGGATCAAACGGGCCCCATACTTCTGGCAGGCCTGGCCCAGGATGCCCGGTGCCAGGGCGTTGATGCGGAAGGCCGATTCCTGTTCGGTTTCGGCGCGATCGACGGCTGTATAGGCAGCACAGTTGATCACCTGCCCGGGGCGGTGTTCCAGAAAGAACTGTCCCACGGCCAGGGGATCGGTGATGTCGAGTTCCTCCAGGTCGGTAAGCAGGAGGGGGACAGGTTTGGGAAGGCTGGCCGCCCTTTCGGCCAGGCTCATGCCCAGTTGGCCCCGGGCTCCGGTGACAAGGATGTTCATAGCCGGTCTGGTGGGTCAGAGCGTATCCCGAAAGTAGTCGATGGTCTTTCGCAGACCCTCTTCCAGAGGAATGGAGGGCTGCCAGCCTAGCTCACGTTTGGCCAGGCTGATGTCCGGCTGGCGTTGCATGGGGTCGTCGGAAGGCAGGGGGCGGTAAACCAGGGATGAGGATGATCCGGTAAGGCTGATGATCCTTTGGGCGAGCTGCAGTATCGTGAACTCGGCGGGGTTACCCAGGTTGACCGGGCCGGTGAACTCGTCGCGGCTGTTCATGAGCCGTATGAGCCCTTCCACCAGGTCGTCGACGTAACAGAAGCTGCGTGTCTGCTGCCCTTCTCCGTAGATGGTGATGTCTTCTCCCTGCAGGGCCTGTACGATGAAATTCGACACCACGCGCCCGTCGTTGGGGTGCATGCGGGGGCCGTAGGTGTTGAATATCCGTGCGATCTTGATGCGTACCTTGTTCTGGCGGTGGTAATTCACAAACAGGGTCTCTGCGGCCCGTTTACCTTCATCGTAGCAGGCCCGTTCCCCTATGGGGTTGACATGCCCCCAGTAGTCTTCGGTCTGGGGATGGACCTTGGGGTCCCCATACACCTCGCTGGTCGAGGCCTGGAGGATCCTGGCCCGGATTCTTTTGGCCAGTCCCAGCATATTTACGGCACCCATCACGGAGGTTTTAACCGTTTTGATGGGATTGTACTGATAATGGATAGGGGAGGCCGGACAGGCGAGGTTGTATATTTCATCCACCTCGATATAGAACGGCATGGTGACGTCGTGGCGCACCAGCTCGAAGTAAGGATGGTCCAGGAGATGGACAATGTTTCTTTTCTGGCCGGTGAAGTAATTGTCGAGGCAAACTACTTCATTTCCTTCATTCAGAAGGCGTTCGCAGAGGTGGGAGCCTACAAATCCGGCGCCGCCGGTAACCAGGATCTTTTTGCCCATGATCGTAGGTTTTTACCGGCGGAGCCGGTGGACTGGGTCAGGCTTTGGTGGTGTCGATGCCGATGCAGAAATAGTCGAACCCGCGCTGTTTCATCAGGGCCTGGTCGTAAACATTTCGGCCGTCGAACACCACGGGGCGTTTCATCAGGGATTTCATGGTTTCGAAATTCGGTACCCTGAACTCGGCCCATTCGGTGGCCAGCAGCAGGGCGTCAGCATCGCGGAGCGCCTCATAGGGATCGGGCACCAGCTGGACCTTGTCGCCCAGGCGGCGTTTGGCTTCTTCCATAGCCACAGGGTCGTATGCACGAACCTTGGCCCCTGCGCTGAGGAACTGCTCGATGAGAACCAGGGCCGGGGCCTCGCGCATGTCATCGGTCTGGGGCTTGAAGGATAGGCCCCAGAGCGCAATGGTCTTGCCCTGCAGATCTCCCTTGTAGTATTCGTAAGTCTTTTTGTAAAGGACAGACTTCTGATCATCGTTGACATCCTCCACGGCTTCGAGCACCCTGAGCTGGTAATTGTTTTCGCGTGCCGTCTTGATGAGGGCCTTCACATCCTTGGGAAAGCAGGAGCCCCCATAGCCAATGCCGGGATAGATGAACTTGTTGCCGATACGGGTGTCGCTGCCGATGCCCTTACGCACCAGGTTGACATCGGCACCGACGATCTCGCAGAGGTTGGCGATGTCGTTCATGAAGCTGATCTTGGTGGCCAGCATGGCATTGGCGGCATATTTTGTCATTTCTGCAGAAGGGATGTCCATGAAAATGACAGGGTGACCGTTGAGGGTGAAGGGCTTATATAACTGCTTCATGATGTCTTCCGCTCTTTCGGAGTCGAGGCCCACCACGATGCGGTCCGGTTTCAGGAAATCATCCACTGCAGCGCCTTCCTTCAGGAACTCAGGATTGGATGCCACATCGAAGGGGAGGTCTGCCCCCCGATCTGCCAGGGTATCCTTCAGCATCTTCCTCACCTTTTCTGCAGTACCCACGGGCACCGTGCTCTTGGTCACCACCAGTACGTAGTCGTTCATGTGCAGCGCGATATCGCGGGCTACGCCCAGCACGTACTTCAAGTCGGCGCTGCCATCCTCATCCGGCGGAGTCCCTACCGCGATGAACACCACCTGGGTGCCGTCCAGTGAATCAGCAATGCGGGTGGTGAAATGAAGACGGTTCTTTGCGATGTTGCGGTGAACCATTTCCTCCAGCCCGGGCTCGTATATGGGAATGATGCCTTGCTTAAGGCCTTCGATCTTGGCGGTATCCACATCAACGCAGGTAACATCTATCCCCACCTCAGCGAAACATGTTCCGGTGACAAGACCAACATATCCAGTGCCAACAATAGTGATTTTCATGGTGTTAGATTATGACTCGCGGAGTCTGTTCATGTGCCGCAAAATTATTACATTTGTTGGTAGAACGGTTCTAAATAGTTACGCTGGCCAATGATACGTCCATTTATCCTGCTTTTGGTCCTGTTGTTCTTCCATACGGCATTTCATGGCCACGCAAAAGTCGCCAACCAGGGGGTGCAGCTGCACTCCATTACCCGCGATTCAGGGAACGACCTGCACTTCACCCTTGAAGTGGAAACCCCTTCTTTTGAGCAGGTAAAAAGCCCAGCCGGTGCCTTTCTGCGCATAAATGTTACGGGTTTGTTCCCCGATGGCGTCCCGGGTTCTCCTGAGCTTCCGGTGTACCAGTCCCTTACAGAAATCCCTGAGGGGGCTGATGTTCATGTAAGCTGGGAGGTGTTGGAAACCAAGGAATTTGATCTGGCTTCCACCTACCCGGGGCTCCGGGTATATCCGTATCAGGGCCCGCTGTGCAAGCACCCCGATTCTACCGCCCGGTTTAGGTATACCCCCTCTTCCTATGCGCTTGAGCAGGGCGCTTCTGAGGTGGTGGTGCTGGAAGACCACGGGACGATGCGCAGCCGTCGCCTGGGCATGGTCCAGGTACATCCGTTCCGCTATGACCCGGTGTCCGGCCTTCTGATACAGATCACCCGGATCAGGGTACATATCCGGTTCACTGGAACGCTGAGCGGGTCTGCAGGGGAAGGAAAGTGCTCGCCCATGTTCGCCCTGCCTGAGGGGATGTTGCTGGGGGGAAGCCTCAAGTCCGGGGCCACTGACAACCTCAGCCGTTATCCCCTGAGCTATGTCATAGTTTCGGATCCCATGTTCCGCGACAGCCTTCAGTCCTTTATCGCATGGAAGGAAAAGAAGGGCTTCCGTGTCATCGAGGCCTATACCGACGATCCCCTGGTGGGGGCCACTACCACCTCGATCCGGAATTACCTGCTGGGCCTCTACCAGAATGCCACGGCATCGGATCCGGCCCCCACCTACCTGCTCATCGTGGGCGACATTGCCCAGGTTCCCGCCTTTAACGGTACTACCGGTTCCCATGTGACAGACCTGAATTATGCGGAATATACCGGGGACAACCTGCCCGAACTCTATTATGGCCGGTTTTCGGCCACCAGCATAGCCGAGCTCATGCCTCAGATCCGCAAGACCTTGATGTATGAGAAGTACCTGATGCCAGACCCCTCATATCTCGATGAGGTGGTGATGATCGGGGGAGTGGACAGCTATTATGGCCCCACCCACGCCAACGGGCAGATCAATTACGGCACGACCTATTATTTTAACGCATCTCACGGGTTGACTTCCCATACCTACCTCTATCCCGCCTCAGGCAGTGCAGATGCGCTGATAAGGGCCGATGTCAGTAATGGGGTATCCTATGCCAACTATACCGCCCACGGGGGAACCGGGGGCTGGTCGGACCCCACCTTCAACACTACCCATGTCCCATTGATGACCAATGCCGGGAAGTACCCGCTGATGGTTGGCAATGCCTGCCTTACCAACAGCTTCCAGGTGGCTTCCTGTTTCGGGGAGGCCCTGCTCCGGGCTGATAACAAGGGGGCCATCGGGTATATCGGCGCATCAAACAATACCTATTGGAACGAGGACTTCTGGTGGGGAGTTGGACTGGGGACCATAAGCGCCAATCCCACCTATGCCGGGACTGGGCTTGGTGCCTACGATCGGCTTTGGCATGATCACGGAGAGCCATACTCGGATTGGTATGTTACCCAGGGCCAGATGATCCATGCCGGCAACCTGGCCGTGGAGGCCTCGACTACCTCGCTGAAGAAGTATTATTGGGAAGTGTACCATCTCATGGGCGATCCCTCGCTCATGATCTATATGGGACAGGCGCCCTTGATGGCCGTCACCCTTCCAGCCCTGGTCCAGCCCACCGCCACCACCGTCAATGTCCAGACAGTTCCCTATGCGCTTGTTGCGCTGTCGAGGGGTGGAGTGCTTCACGGGTCAGCGCTGGCCGACAGCAGCGGCCTGGCGGTGGTGCAGATGACGCCCTTCATGTCGCCGGGCCCTGCGGAAGCTGTTGTCACCGCCCAGGACCGCCAGCCCTGGTTCGGCACCTTCCAGGTCACGGCGCCTGCCGGGCCTTATCCCGTGGTTGACCGCCTGCTGGCCAGCGAGACGACCGGGAACGGTAATGCCCAGCCGGATGCAGGGGAGACCCTTTCCCTGGCAGCCGTGGTCACCAATGCGGGCAATGCCCTGGCCGATACCTTCAGTTTGCGGATGACATGCAATGATACCTATGTCAGCATGGTCAAAGGAGCCGCGGTGATGACAGGCCTGGGCGCCGGCGTCACCGATACCCTTCTTTCGGCCTTCTCGCTGATGCTGAGCCCCTCCACGCCGGATCAGCACAGTGTTTTTTATACTGTAGAGGCCATAACCGATACGGATACCTTGCTATACAACCTTCAGATGATCGTGAATGCCCCTGCCCTGCGAATCTACGGAGAGGCCTGGAGTGAAGTCAGCGGAAATGGCAACGCTCAGCCGGATCCAGGGGAAAACCTGTTGCTGCACCTGGCGATAGGAAATACGGGTCATACGGATGCCAGTGGAATAAGCGTGCTCCTGAGCGCCCTTACTCCCTTTGTTGTTGTGCCGGATTCCGGTACGCTCATGGGAGGGCTTGCTGTTTCACAGATTGATACCCTGGTACTGCCGGTATTCGTCCCGGCAGCCTGTCCTCAGGGCTTCCCACTACGAATCCTGGTCGAGGCCTTCTCCGGTGGTTCACCCATCCTGAGCGACACCCTGGATGTGAAGGCAGGCAAAGCGCCTGTGGCCGTCATCGACCTCGATGGCAATAGCAGCAGTGCCCCGGCCATCATCGCTTCAATACGGGCCAACGGCTTCAGTGTGGATGAACTGAGCGATTTCCCGGCCGACCTCAGTCCCTATACCGCCGTGTTCGTCTGCCTCGGAATATACAGTGACAACCATCAGCTGGACACCGGAGAAGGACAACTCCTGGCTGCATATCTCAATGCCGGGGGGAGGTTATACATCGAAGGGGGCGATGCCTGGTACTACGATCCTCAGACGGCAGTTCATCCTATGTTCAATATCGACGGACTGAGCGATGGTAGTGCCGACCTGGCTACCCTGGGCGGGGTCGCCTCCTCATTCACGCAGGGTTTGTCGTTCGTATATTCAGGTGAAGAGAACTGGATAGACCACATCGCCCCCCTGGGTTCCGCCTTCAGTATCTTCCAGAATTCCAGTCCGGTATACACGGCTGCCGTAGCCTATGATGCCGGGACATACCGGACTATCGGCTGCAGCTTCGAATTTTCCGGGCTGAGCAACGCCAACTCGCCCAGTACCCGCGACGAGCTAATGACGCGATACCTGGCCTTCTTTGGGCTGATCAATCAACCCCTGAGCCCCGGATTTACCCCGGGCAACACCTCCCTATGCCTGGGCGACACCTTGGTATTCTCCGATACCACCTCACCGGTCCCGGTGGCCTGCTTCTGGCGCTTTCCCGGGGGAACACCCTCCTGGTCGGTGCAGTCCTCTCCGCAGGTGAGCTTTCCCCAGTCCGGGTCTTATCCGGTGAGCCTTTATGTGACCAATGGGGCCAATGTATTCGAAGCCCAGCAGCAAACGATCATCACCGTGGCCTCTCCCGTTGTCGTGGGCACCCATCCCGTGGCAGACACGGTGCTGGAGGGGGATACGGCCGAATTTTATGCCAACGGACAGAATATGGCATCCTGCGCCTGGGAGCGCAGCAGCGATGGGGGATCAAGCTGGTTCGGACTTATTGATGGACCAGTGTTCCAGGGATGCACTACCCCTTACCTCAAAGTCTGTTTCGCCGACAGCAGTATGAGCGGCGACCTGCTCCGTTTGCGGCTTACAGGTATCTGTCCCCAGGAGGAAGTGACCCTGGCTGCCATGCTCACTGTACTGCCATTGCCTGTCGATTGCTATGGAATCGGTGGATTGGCCTATTACGACAATGCGCAGGCCAGGGTGTTGGGCAATGTCCGTATCCTGAGGCAGGGCTTGCCGGTGGCAGTGGACACAACTGAAGCCGATGGGGTGTTCTGCGTGCCGCTGAGCAATGCAGGGACATTTCAGATCAGCGCCGCCACCAACCGGGCATGGGGAGGGGTAAATTCTACAGATGCCCTGCTGATCCTGAGACACTTTGTTGGCATGGACACCTTGATTGGGCTGCCAGTGAAGGCTGCGGATGTAGATGGAAGCCAGTATGTGAATGCCACCGACGCCTTGCTGGCTACCAAGCGCTTCGTGGGCCTGGTGCCCTCTTTCCCGGCCAGCGACTGGGTCACGGAGCAAGCTGAAGTGTATTATCCTGGCTCAGGAAGTGTACAGCGGGATATCGGACTGCTTTGCCGGGGCGATGTGGACCGGTCGTTTATGATGTCCGGAAAGCAGGAAGGCACAGAAATGCTGCTGGGTTATGTGAGGCAACAGCCGGGTGCTGATGCCATGGAGGCCAGGCTGGGCGTAGCGGCGGACCTTCCGGTAGGTGCCGTCTCCGCAGTCTTCGAATGGCCCCACTCCGGAACCTTGCCGGATATGAAGGCGCTTGCTGGGGGTGTATTCGATTGGAATATCGTGGATGGGGAGCTAAGGATTTCATGGTATTCCCTCAACGCATGGAAGGAAGGGCCTTCCATGGATTGGATGCAGATACAAATCCCTGGAGTATATGGTCGGTTGCCTTTGCACCTGAGATCCCTGGAAATAGCCGATGCGGAAGGAAAGGTATTGGAGGGGGCCAGGCTCCGGCTGCTTGAGCAGGATGCGGAAGAAGCGCATTACCTTAGCGGAAGCGTATATCCACAGCCTGCCAGGGAGGAGGTCTACCTCTCCCTGTTCTCCGGAAAAGAAATGAAGGCAAAGGTCAGCCTCAATGATCTGCAGGGAAGGGTATTGGAGACGTTCCAGGTCTCCCTTGCCAAGGGCAAAACGGACCTCAGGCTGAGCAGTCTGCCGGCCGCTGGGATCTATGTGCTGAGGGTAGCCCCTGAGACTGCAGGTACTGCACCTATCGACCTGAAGCTACTGATCGTGGACTGATCCTGACGGAATTAAGCATGGTACACAATGGCCCCAGGGGTATTCCTGGGAGCCAGATTCCTGAGAGCAAAAATGCAACTTGAGCGGGGCGGTATCCTATTGTCCCGATATGGGGCTGGCTTCGTCGCAGGCCACCGGACAGGATTCCAGCATTCCACCGAAGGTGCTCAGAATCATCCGTCCTTCTTCCTGTCCATTCTGATTGATGCCGATAACCAATCCCAGGCGCCCCCCATTCTCGTCCTTGCCGAAATAGACCCGGAACCCCTTAATATCCGGATACTGTTGCGCAATCTGGCCCATGGCCTGATACTGTGAAATGTCGATAGCAAATCCCTTGACCGCGGCATTGAGTGGGCGTGCACTCTGGTAATAGCTCTGAAAATAGCCCTTGGCTGTAGCTGCATTTATGCTGCCGCTGGCCGGTGCCTGGCTTCCATAGGAATAGCCGATGAGGAACAATAACGAGCCCGAGAGGAGAATCAGGACGGTCCGGGAGGCTCTTGCGCGAAGGAGGTTCAGGTTCTTCATTTTCGTAGAATGTGCGTTTGGTCATGCAATATACTGCATAAAATACTAATTTAGATCAATTATAAATAGTTCAGGCGCTGGAGGTATATGAATTGGTTCTCTTCAATGATAAGATGTGTGCGGAATGGGTTGTTGGCCACGGGAATGATGGCCTTCCTGATCCTGTCATCATGGCCATCCCTGGCCGCATCCGCAAAGGGGGGCACTCAAGAGCCGGGAGCTGAAGCTAAGGTTAAGGCTGATGATGCTGAAGGGTGGATCGCCCGGGTGAAGGAGGCCAGGGCGCGGGGCGACCTTGAGGAAGCGGACCGCTTGCTGCTCTATGCGCTGGAGGAGGCGGAGATGAGTTACTCCCCTCTAACGATCCTGCAGGCATGCAACGGCTTACTGGAATATGCATCTGCCAGGCTGCTTACTGCTCAGGGGGATAGGGTGGCCCTGTTGGCACAGCAGACCGTATCGTCAGTTAAGGATAAACCCCTGCAATGGAACACCTGGATCAATCTCAGCGGGTATTATCTATCGGTGTACGATTTTCCCAGTTCGCGTGAGATGGCGTATAACGCTTTGTTCCTCAGTGAATCGCTCGATGACGATCAATCCAGGGCATACAGTCACCTGGCTATAGGAAAGGCGCTGGAAGGCAGTAACCAGAAGATCGAAGCCTTCCGCAACTACCAGTCGGCGATGACCATTTCCCAGTCTCTGAACGATAGGTCGCTGATCATGAAGTGTTATGACTACCTGTCGAGGTTTTATAACATGAGCAAGCTTCCGGCCAAGGCCATCGAGTATAAGCTGAAAGAGATGGAATGGATCAGGGAGCAGCTGCCGGTGGATTCCATGACCCTGGCTTATCGTATGCTTGACCTGGAGGCCATCTCTTTCAACGCGGAGCAGAAGTTGAACATCCGTGCCATGAAGCGGATCATCGGATATGCGGAGCGTCACGGGAACGAGGAACTTCTCAACAGCGCCCTGGCGCTGTTCCGCAGCCAGTTGATCGGTGCAGGTGATATCGCCACCCTGTATTCTTTCTACCATGATGAGCATCCTGAATACCTTGATGCACTGGCGGTTCAGGATACGCTGACCTATCTCAGGCTGCGGGCCTTCTTTGCTGAACATCTTAAGGATTATGTTGAAGCGGATGCCTATTATTCCCGGGCGGAGGTAGGTATAAGGGCCCTGACCAACAAGGTTATGCAGTCCCATTTCTTTATGCGTTACGCAGAGTACCTTGCCCGCAGGGAGCGCATGGGCGAGGCGATCGAAATGGCCGGCCTGGCCCTGGCCTACGCACGTTCGGCATCCTCCCTGGATTATGCACTCAGGAGCTTCCAGTTGCTCGAAAGACTGAGTGCCCAGGGAGGGGATTATCCGCGGGCCTTTGAATATGCCGTCAGTGTGCGCGAACTTACTGACAGCCTGAGGGAGATAGCAAGGACCGAAGACCTGTTGGCCATCGAAATCAGCAATGCGGAGCGGATAAGGGAAATGGAGGAAAAGAAGGAGGCCGCCGAGATGCACAGGCGCCACAACATTCAGTACACCTTTATTGTCATCGCGATCCTGACGCTCTTTGTGGTTCTGGTAATGCTGGGCAGCTTTCGTGTCCCCCGCTGGACCATTCAGGCCCTGGGCTTTTTCGCCTTTATCTTTCTGTTCGAATTCATCATACTGATCGCGGACACAGAGATCCATCATGCTACTCACGGCGAGCCATGGAAGGTAATGGCAATCAAGATCATGCTGATCGCTATCTTGCTGCCCCTGCACCACTGGATTGAGAAGAGGGTGGTTTCATACCTGCTGAGAAGGAAACTGGTCAATTTGCAAGGGGTATCCATTGGAAGGACGGTGGCCGCCATTTGGGGTTCGATCTTCAACCATGATGGAGATGCGCGAAGCCATAAACCGCGCAGCCATGAAAATGCAACTGATGATGAACCGCTGGCCAGGGCTTCAGATAGATAGCCGCAGACTCAGCATGAAATTCCTGCCGGCCTGGGGGAAATAGCCATCATATACCCCCTCCATCCGCTGTCCCTCACCATCTGAATAATAATAGCGATAGACCCAGGCGTTGGTTTCGTACTCGGCGTTCAGGATATTGCTGATCAATAAGTTGACCCCCAATTCTTTAAACAGTTTAGGATGAAGGATGTATTCAATACACAGGTCGTTCACCAGATAAGCTTCCAGCACCCTTTTGGGACTGCTGGTGTTGTCGATGAATTGCTTGCCTACATATTTGGATATGAGATTCATGGTCAAGCCCGGTTTTGGGGCAAAGCTTACTTTTCCCGAGGCCACGCTTCGGGGTGAGAAGGCCAGGTCTGTCCTTCCGAGGGGGCTTTCGACTTGCTGTCCGCTCTCCCAGTCATCCACCCAGGCCGTGAAGTCAACGATCTGGTTCCTGCTTAGCGCCAGGGTGCCTTCCAGGCTCCAGCGCTGACCCGGTTTATAGCCGGCGCTCATCTCCACCCCCTGACGAAAGCTCCGGGCGACATTGGTGAAGATAGGGGCACCAACGTCGTTGATCTCACCGGTCAGTACCAGCTGATCCTTGTAGGCCATGTGATACAGGGTGGCTTCGACCATGCCCCGCCTGCCGGCCATATGGTAACCCCCGGAAAGGTCGATCAGGCGCTCGGGCTGAGGACTGTGGCCCTCATCTGCATCGCGGAGGTCGGAGCGGGTGGGCTCCCGGTGAGAAACCGCCACGGTTGCATAAAGACTTTTTCCGTCACTCAAACGGTAATACATCCCGGCCCGGGGGTTCATGAAGGCGTAGGTCTTCGACTGACTGAGGTCGCTCAGGTCATCGTGAATTCCATCGATGCGGTATCTGATGCCGCGAAACTGCAGCTCTGTATTCATCGAAAGCCGGGGAGTAAGCTCCTGGCTGAGCCGGGTGTAGAGGCTGGTCTCGTTCTTGTGCCCTTCATTGAAATACCAACGATGGCCCTTCTCCGCGTCACCCATATAGCGGGCCCAGAGTACCTCCCCGTAATGATCGCCGGCATAGTCGTTCCAGCTTCCTCCGGCCACGAGCGCAGTGCGCTTCGCCTGGTAGTTTATTGACCAGTTAAGCCCGATAAGATCGTTGTCCAGCCATTTTTGCCGGATCAGGTCGGTGGTGTGGATGAGGGTATCATTCAGAGATACAGGTCGCATGTCGTAATGCACGAGTTCCTCATCTTCCTTGTACTGCTCATAATAGCCTTCGCCGTGAATATAATAGGCTGTTGCACTGAAGTTCAGACTTTTCATGATCTCCCGTGTGAGGAGCAGCTGGTAATGGTCCTGGCGGTAGTTGTCCGTTTCATTGTCATAATAAGCCGTCTTCCCATCCGCTGTGGTATACCTGCCGATACCGTTATAGGTACGGTTGGTGTCCAGTATCACGGACGGCACCCCATCCCAGGCCTGTCCGGTGCGTTCCTTGCCACTCATGTAATTGATCCGGAGTACCGTACGCTTTCCGAAGTAGCCTCCTGACAGGAAGATGGAGCCCAGATCAGATGCGGATCGATCGATGTAGCCGTCGGAAGTGATGCGGGAAAACCGCCCATCCACACTCAGCTTATCCCCAAGCAGACCTGTGCCCAAGCTCAGGGTACGCCGCTGGGTATTAAAGGACCCGGCCCCGAGGAGCAAGTCGGCATAGGCTTGTTGCTTCAGGTCCAGGGTGCTCATATTGATACTGGCCCCGAAGGCCGCCGGACCATTGGCTGCCGTCCCGACCCCACGTTGGACCTGCACGCTCTCCAGGCTCGAACCCAGGTCGGGCATATTGACCCAGAAAAGTCCCTGGCTTTCCGGGTCGTTCAGTGGGATGCCGTTCAGGGTCACATTGATACGCGTAATGTCGGTGCCCCGGATACGTATCCCGGTATAGCCGATGCCGGCCCCTGCATCCGAACTCACCACCGCACCGGGGGTAAGGGCCAGCAGGTAGGGGAGGTCTTGCCCATGGTTCATGGTCCGGATGTCTTCCCTGTTGAGCTGGGTGTAGCTCCCTGGGTCTGATGCTCCCATTCGGGTGGCGGTCACCACATATTCCCCGGCCATCAGCGCCTGGGGGGCCAGGCTCAGCACGATCTGGGTGTCCTTGCTGAGGCGCAGCGACCGTTCCAGGGTGCCATAACCTATGTGGCTTATCCTTAAGGTGTATGTCCCTGATTTCAGCCCTCCAAGACTGAATACGCCGCGGGCGTCGGTTACCGTGGCCCGGAAGGTATTCACCAATTGAACATGGGCCCTGGGCATCGCGGCCCCGTCGTCCTGGCGATTGACCTGGCCCGTCAACCTGCATTGTGCCATAGTGACTATGGCGGGGAACAGGATCAGGAACAGGCCCACACAACGTCTCTTCATCTTGATGGCAGTTGAATTAACCGATCAACAGAGGAGTCCTGGATAAATGGCGGATCGCGCTTTCCCTTCGCCGGCATTACCCGGATCAGGTAGTGAGGGTGTGATCTCAGCCCGCTTGGTAGGGCACCCCTATTGTGTGAACTGCACAAAGGTACGGAAATACTTCGATGCCCGACGCTCAACGCTCAAGGCTCAATTTTTCCGGCCTGATTCTATGCAAATCGAACATGCGCACATGCGAACATGCTTAAATCGACCTATCCTCTGAGCGTATGCCCAAACGTATGATTCCAACCATCCTTTCCTTAACTTTGAAAAAATACCTCTGACCTATGCACATCGCCATCATCAACGGCCCCAACCTCAATCTCCTGGGGAGCAGGGAGCCGGAAATATATGGTAATCAGTCTTTTGAGGATTACCTCGATACCCTGGCCACCGACTACCCTGAAGTGGAGTTTTCCTATGGTCAATCGAATGTGGAAGGGGAGATTGTCAACCTCTTGCAGTTATTTGCACGGGAATGCGATGCCATTCTTATCAACCCTGCCGGGTACAGCCATACCTCGGTAGCCATTGCCGATGCCATCCGCGCCATTGGAAAGCCGGTGATCGAGGTACACATCTCCAATGTGCACTCCAGGGAACCTTTCCGGCATACCCTGCTCAGCGGAGGGGCGGCCCTGGGGGTAGTCAGCGGGCTTGGACTGGATGGTTACCGCCTGGGGGTGGAGCATTTTCTGTCCCATCCGGAGGCCCAAAAGGAGGCTTGAGGACGAATTCAACTCCTCCTGCCCTCAGGCTGGCAATCCGATAGTGGCTTGGCACAATTCTCGGATCAGAACCCTTCCAGTTCGCTGAACTTCTTCTTCCCGCGGATATAATGCTGGAACACCAGGCTGCGAGGGTAGATATGCTCTACCGGCCCCGGCTGTATGGACCGCCTCTTGGCTTTGAGGGATGGTATGCTCCGGTAGAAGCTGTAATGGGCGCGGATCACGGCGAGGAATTCCGGCAGCCCCGTGGACAGTAGGAACTTGATCCCGGCGATGCCATCCAGCAGCAGGCGGATGAGGATGACCTTCCAGAGGCGCTGGGCCGGAAGGTTCTTGTAAAGCAGGGAGAAATTATTGCGGAAATTGAGGTAGGTCTTGCGGGCAGAGCTTTTCGGCAGAGTTCCGCCCCCGATGTGGAAAACCGTTGAGCCGGGGTGGTACATCACCCGGTACCCGGCATTCTTCAGCCTCCAGCAAAAATCGATCTCTTCCATGTGGGCGAAAAAGTCGGCATCCAGTCCACCCAGCTGGTGGTAGAGGGGGGCCCTGACGAAGAGACAGGCCCCGGTAGCCCAGAAAACCTCCCGAATATCGTCGTATTGCCCCAGGTCTTCTTCCAGCTCCATAAACACCCGCCCCCGGCAGAAAGGATAACCCAGCTTGTCGATGTATCCCCCGGCCGCACCGGCATATTCAAAATGGCTACGTTGATGATAGGAAAGAAGCTTGGGCTGTGCCGCGCCGATGCGCGGATCTTCCTCCATCATGCGGATTACCGGGCTGATCCAGCCTTCCGTGACCTCGATGTCGGAGTTGAGCAGGACATAGTAATCCGCCTCCACCTGGGCCAGGGCACGGTTGTAGCCTTCAGCAAAGCCGTAGTTGCTGTCGTTCAGGATCAGCCTGACCCCGGGGAAGGCCTCGCGCATGAAGGCTACGCTGTCGTCCTCGCTGGCATTATCGGCTACCACGACATCCGCCTCATCCCGGCTGTGCTCCAGCACGACCGGAAGGAATTCCTCGAGGAATCGCTTCCCGTTCCAGTTCAATATGACGACGGCTACCTTCATCGGCGATGAAGGCAAAGTTAGACAATATCGCGCTGCGGCTTCCGTGGGTGCAGCGTTTCCTCCCCGCGCTGGTGTTTCCAGCGGCGATGGGACCAGAGCCAATTGTCGGGGGCTTCCTGGATGCTCTTTTCCAGGCGATTGACATATTCCAACAGGATGTCGCCGGGATCGGAGGCCTTCCCATTGGGGGTGATGGTGCTGATGGTACCATGGTAATATCCCCTGCGGACCCGTTGAATGTCAACATAACAGACCGCCAGTCCCAGCCCGTGGGCCAGTTTCCCGCTGCCTTCGAAGAAGGGGGTCTCCTGGTTGAGGAAGGTAGTCCAGAACCGGCTTTCCTGGCGGGTAGGGGTCTGGTCGGCAGCCAGCACCACCATATAGGCCTCATCCTTCATGCCCATGAGGTAGCGCAGCGTCATTTTGAAGGGGATGGTGCGACCCGGGAAAAAGCGACCCCGCAGGTATTCCATGTAACGGTTGAAGCGGGGATCGCTGAGATGCTTGACGGCTGCGAATCCCCGGGGTCTGGCGTGGTGGCAGAGTGCCGGCCCGGCCCACTCCCAATTACCGCAATGGCCCAAGGCCAGCAGTACCGCACGACCCTGTGAATGAAAGTCGTCAATGATCTCTACCCCGCTAAAGGTCACCCTTTGCGCCAACTGGCTGCGGCGCATTCCTTCGACCTTGATGTTCTCCAGGATGATGTCGCACAGGTTGCGGTAGTACCTCCTGGCGATACGCCGGCGCTCTTTTTCGTCCAATCCGGGGAAAGCGCGGTGGAGGTTTGTCAGTACGACCTTCTTACGGTATCCGAAAATGAAATACAGCAGCAGGTATAAAGCATCCGACTTCAGGTAGAGGATAGGGAAGGGAAGTCGCGACACCAACCAGGCGATGCTACGGAAGAGGTAATATGTTACAGCCACCTGCCAAAGGTATGAAAGTGCGGGCTATCCCGCCTCATGTCGTATCCGGCGCTGTTTCCTGCACATCAGAAGGGGGGACGGTCAAAGCATCACCCCTTGTTTTTACCGGACGGTTGCGCAGTTCAGGAAACCTGAGCCTCAGCCTCCGGGCAATGAGGTAGTTCGTCAGACGGTGCTCGAGTCCATGGTGCAGGGGCAACAGGATGGCAATGATCACGATTTTTATCCCGAGCACCTTCCATGGCTCGCCATGGGTATAGTCGTGGATGGGATGGTCGAGTATGAGGATGAGGAACTCGAAGAGCATCACGAAACTCAGGAAGCTCATCAGGCGTTTGATCCAAGGCTTGATGGCCAGGCTGCCCAGGGTAAGGACGATGAAGAAGATGAATACCAGGCTTATAGTGATGGCGGTATATTGAATGTACCGCATACGGCGGGCATCCATCTCCGCACGCTGACGGGCTGTTTCGGAAAGTTGGGCGGCGTTCTCGATTTCCAGCAGAAAGAGCTCCTCGCTGCGGGTCAGCGCTGCCAGGCTGTCGGAAAGCGCACGGCCCTGCCTGGCATACTTCAAGGCTGTAGCATAATCCCCGCAGCTTTCGGCGTAGAGCTCGCTCAAAGAAACTGCCGTAAGCATAAAGGGCAGATAGCCACCCTCTTCCGCCCGGGCACGGGCCAGCTCCAACTGTTCCGGCAATAAGTCGCGGCGCCCAAGCCGCTCCAGCATCTCCGCAAAACGGATATGGAAATTGGCCTGGTGCAAAACGTTGGGATTCTGTCCGACCAGGGCTGCGGCGCGTTGGAAAGTGGAGATGGCCGAATCGGCAGCCCCCTCCGCTTCGAACAGGTAGCCTCTCACCCGGTAGTACATTTCCGGGTCGCTCTCCCTCATGGTATTGAGGTCATCCGGAAAGCGGTGCACATACAGCTCCCGGAGTCCCTTCAGGTCAAGGTTCAGTATAAAATGCGCCCGGTATAGGGTCATGGCTTCCTCATGCAGGGTTTTGGCCTGATGGCGGTGGGCGTAGTCAAGGATACGGTCCAGCGCTTCCACGTTCAGCTGGCCCCTGGAATGATGCCCGATCTCCTCCAGCTCCCGGTACAGGCCATACAATGCGGTAGAGTCAACAAGGGCTTGCCTCTGTAGCACTTCGGTTTCCTTCAGCTTGTATTCCATGGCCTTGGAGTACATCTTGTTCACGTTGTAGAAGAACGACAGCCGCTGGTAGCATGCCCTGAGCAGTTCCGGGTCGTCCTGTTCCAGGGCCAGGTTCATCGCATTAAGGTAATGGCGGAAGGCTTCCAGTCGCTCGTTGCGGGCCTCAAGACCTTCGCCTATGGCCAGGTAGCTGTAAACCCTGGGGGCTGGGGCATCCAGCAGCTCGGCCAGCGTAAATGCCTTGTAGGCGTATGCCAGGGCTTTGTCAGGGTCATAGGCCGCCCGGTGATACTTCGAGATGTTGTTCAGGGTTCGCCAGTGCAGCTCATTCACCTCATAGGTCTGGCATATCCGCAGCGCCTTCGCAATGAGGTCAGGGCCCGCATCCATACGATTCCGGATATCTGAACACTCCAGGAAGGTGTTATAGGTCTCCAGGATAAGGTGATCGTCGTAGGTCATCTCCGCGGCTTGTAGTGCCTGCCGGCAGAGGCTGTCGGTAAAGCGACTGGGTCCCAGAAGGTCATAGGCATGTCGGGCATCCTGAACCAGTTCCCTAATGTTATCCGCTCCCTGCGGGGATTTCGCTGGGGCGGGGCCCTGGTTTTCCACGGCCCTCGCGTTATTCCAGTCGGCCAGGCCCATCAGCAGGCAGATTATACAGACCAGCAGGGAGCATTCCGGGAACCTGTAATGGGAAACCTTTTGCGGGCGGGGACTCCGGCGGGAACGGGCCATAGGGAAAATTTGACATTCAAGGTACTGATTTAATACCTTCACGTCAATATCCCTTCCGACCAAAACCTGACCCTATGAGAACTGCACCCTGTAACCGTTTGATGTGGCTTGGCCTTGGCACCCTGCTTGGTATTGCAGCCACCGCCACCGTATTGCTCTGGGAGAGCCCGGATGCGCAACCTGACAGCGTGAACCGTGATGAAGCACAAGCCCTGGTCACGGCCTATTGCAAGTATAAGGCCGGTATGTGCGCCTTGCTGGCCGTCGATATTGATCAGGCCCAGCTGGATGTCATGCAGTGGACCCGGGAACACTATGGGGAATCAGTCCACGGTTACCGCCTGTTCATGTGCAAGAACGCTGAGGGACAGACTATGGCCATTATCCGGCCCCTGGGCACCGACGGCATGGAGTTCGGGGAAACCTATTACCTGGCCCCTGGGCCCCTGTTCAGCGGTTGCCCTGTCGTGTGCGACCGTATGCAGCCCTCCCTGGAGCTCTGCCTGGAGTAGGCGGCAGAATTTCCCTGACGATCTAATGCGCCAGGCGCATCGGTGCCCTGGAGGTGCTTACCTCCACAGGGGTTTTCATTGCCTTTCAGCGGCTGATCAGTGCGCCCAGTCCTACCCCTGCGGCCCCGATGAGTATGCCCTGCCAGAGTGAGGGTCGGCCGGCCCGCTTCAGGTGCGTTGTGGCCGCTTCCAGGTTGGAGGTGGCGGCATCCAGGTGATTGCGGGTGGTTTCCAACCGCAGGGTGAGCAGGTCGAGGCCTTCGCGGGTACGCTGGAGGCTGGTGGCGGCCAGTGCATGTTCCCGTTCACAGTTCTCTTTCAGCCGGAGGTACATGGCTTCGCACTCGGCAATGCGTCGTTCCGATGCCTGCAGGGCTTCCAGGCTGGCGGCATGCAAGTCGCCCTGGTCGAGGGCATCGGCGATGGCTTCCAGGGTATGGAACAGGGCGGTGTCTACCAGGAGGATGCCCCCCTGACGTAAGAGGAGGGTGTCCCCGATGGCGCCCCGGATCAGGGCCTGACCGGGCGCAGGGTAGTTGGGGCCCACCTCGATCCGCTGCTGGGCAATGGGCGAGGCACTGAGCATGATGCCCAGGACGGCGAACAGGACAGCAATCTTCATGGCTGCGGGGTTCTGGAGCGTTTAAGTTCATGGTAGCGGTCGCGCAGCACGTCCAGTCGGGCGGTCTGCTCCCGCAGCCTGGCATTGTACCGGCGGTATTTCTCATCGGAGCCCCAGCGTTCGAAGGCGAAGATCATAGAGTCCCGCTCGGCGAGCAGGATATCGAAGCTGTCGGCGGTGCGCTGCAGCTCAAAGCGCAGCACTTCGGCCTGTTGCAGGGCCTCTTGGTTGGAGGCACTGGCCGAGAGGATATCTGTGCGGGCGGCTTCGAGCCTTTCCAGGGCCAGGCCAAGCTGCCGGCGCTGATGGAGGGAGAGCCAGAGTACGGCGCCCAGCAGCACCAGCAGGGCGAGGTTGAAGAAGGCTTGCCATCGGGTCATGGGCGGGCGGCGCCGGGGAAAGGTGCACCGGCCGGCGTGCCTCTAAGGTAGGAAAAAGGTCGGACATTGCGCCTATCCCTGGCTCAACGGAGAATTCCTATGGGTGGAATGGTTGTCACATGTTTCACATCCTCGCACTCCGCACTCCATCCATGCCAGTACGACTGCGGGAAGCGCGGGGTGTTGAGCGCTGCCTATCCACCCATCGCCTGCCGGGGGCAGCGCATGAAGGAACGGTCGAGGCGGGCGGTGCCTTCGATCCAGCGGCGGAAGCGGTCCTGATCGATATGAAGGCTTCCGTCGCCCTGGAGCTGTCCGATCTGGTTGAAGGGATCATCAAAGCCCACGGTGCATTTGACCAGGCTGCCATCGGGACGGATCACCAGGGCGGTTGGACGGGCAGCATAGCAAACGTAAGACGCATCGCTCCTTGAGGCTGTTGATTCGGACAGGCGCCCGCCGAGGAGGCTGGCCAGGGTTTGGCGTTGGTGTTCCTGCTCGGCGACCGTGAAGTACCGAATACCATCTTCCCTGCCCGACAGGGGGGCGAGGGCTTTAAAGAAGACCTCGAAACGCGGGTCATCCCCGAAGTTGGAGACGATCTCCTTCAGGAAGCCCGGCATACGGCTCAGGTTGTCATGTGAAAGGTGCAAACGGAGAATGATGCTGAATTCCAGGTCGGATGCCTTCAATGCGCAAAGGTTGGCCCAGATGGTATCGAAGCTTCCCTGGCCGTCGGGGCCGATACGCAGGGTGTTGTGGATGTCGCGTGGGCCGTCCAGGGAAACCTGGAAGCGGTTGATGTGGAAGCGGGTCAGGGCTTCCATGGTCGGAAGGTCGAGGAAGCAGGCATTGGTGGACATGCCCCCCTGGAAGTCGAGGCCGGGATATTCCCTGGAGAGCGCATGGGCATAGCCAGAGATGTCGAGGACGAGGTCGCGGCAGAGCAGGGGCTCGCCGCCGAACCATCCGATGCGCAGGAAGTTCAGTTCGGGTGCCCGTCGGCGCATCAGGGACTTGATCCCGGAAACAACCTCCGCCGACATATGGCCGGACGTATGTTCCACATAGCAGTATGTGCAGCGGAGGTTGCAGCCTTCGGTGGGAAGGAGGGTCAGTTCCAGGCTGTCCTGGCGAAAGTACCCGGCCAGGTCCGCGATGATACCGGAGATCAAGGGGCAGGTCTTGGGCTGGGGCGGCCGCTCAGCAGTTGCAGTTGTCGAAGATCCCGACCGGCGACTGGATGTCGAAGTCGGGAACAGTGTTCAGCTCATGGACCCCGACGGTCCTGATCCTGCGGATGTCGTAGGCCAGGTTGCCCCGGCAATCGCAGTTGTCGAAGATGCCGACCCTGCCGGGCCCCATGTCCCTAACCTTGGAGAGCATGGAAAGGGCGTCATCCTTCTTGCAGTCGCAGTTGTCGAAGATCCCTACCGATCCGGGATCCTTCTTCATGCGTCGGAGCAGTTCCTGTGCGAAGGCGCGGTTGGCGATGATTACCCTACCGTCTTCAGCGATCGTCACATCCTTGACCGAAAAATTGATCTTGTCAGGCATGGTGAAGAGATTGGTGTTAAACTTCCGTGAATTGTGCGACCATTGCCATTAATCCCCTTTCCGGATCTGAGGTAACCCATTGGACATCAAAGAAGTTATCAACAGGTAACGATGATCAGACTGCGCGATAATCCTGACATACGGTATGGTGGTCAGCCTGAAAAAAGAGAATAAACTGGATAGGGATACGCCTGGCCTTTGCTCGGGATCAGGCCCCGATGTGAAGGATCTCGAAAACTGCATCCCCGGAAGGACGCTTGAGTACCACGATATCTCCCACCTTCCTGTGGGTTAGGGCTTTGGCTAAAGGGGAAGTGAACGCGATCTTCCCCTTGGAGATGTCGGCTTCGTCCACTCCAACGATTTGAAAAACCTGGGTTTCATTGCCCATCCTCATCTTCACTATGGCGCCAAACCTCACCTCATCCCCGGGCAGGTCCTCCGGCCGGACCAGCCTGGCTGAGCTGATACGCTCGTCGAGCAGCGCGATCCGGGCGTTGATATGGTTCACGGCAATTCGTCTCTCCTTCTCATTCGAGGCATCAAGTTGTGCGATCTCGTCCAGCATGGACTTTCGCTCGGCCAGCAGTTGTTCCATGCCTGCAGGGGTCACATAGTTGGTAACCCCTCGCGGCAGATGGGCCCTGGGCGCCACCATCGGGACCTCTTCCTGATCGTCTTCCTTAACAAAACCGCGGCTCATGTTATGTTCTATGTTCTAGGTTCTATGTTCTAGGTTCTATGTTCTTTGTTCTTTGTTCTTTGTTCTGTGTCCGCTTTCCCCGCATGCCTCGCTTTTCGCTTGAAATGCTATGACACGGAGACGCAAAGAACGTAAAGTTTAACAATCTGAGATCTTTACTTCCGCCAGCAGGCGGACAAGCTTTATTCGATATTCACAGCCTTCATCATTTCTTGGTCCTTGTTTCTTGTTACCCGAATCACTCGCCTACGGCTCGCGCTCGGAATTATTAGACATAGGATTTCAGGACCTGGGCTCTATTGAAATCCTTAACTTTAACTGTTGAAAAATGCTGGGTCTTATGGTTGACATACAAGGAGAGTATTCCTGCGTAGAAGTTGAACTCAAGCCAGGAAAGAAAGTCCTCAATAGGCTTAAGCAAATGGGAATTGATTGGGAAGGGCTTGGGAAGCCTAAGATTGTGTATCTCCGTCTAAAAGTATTTGATGCGGAGGAACGCTATAGGATATATGATGGAGATTTGAAGCTTCTGGAAAGCGCAAACTTCCTGAACACGCGAATGATAAGGAAAGTACGACCTACCGTTACCGAAAATTTATCACGAGATGACAAGATCGAGGCGGGGCTTGCAGCCGAGGATTACATAAAGCTCCCGTCCCATAGTGTGGTTAGAGCGCAGTGGCCTGAGGAGAAAAGATACAGCGTTTATGTTCATAAACTGAACAATGACGTTTGGAAGAATATACGATTCCAAAGACAAAACGACTTTATTACTCCCGGAAAAGATGCCTTTTATGTTGGCCAGACGGCATTAGATGTTGAAGAAAGATTCTATGTTCATACGGATCCCGATCATCCGAACCACCAGCATTGTTCCGCAATAATGGAGAAGTACAGCAAATTCCCCAATGACTTTATGCGGAGTCTGTCAACCCAGGAGTTTGATAAAGCAAGTGGAATCAGGTGCAATGGATTGTCGAGGTTTGAGGCGCTGAGAAATGAAGAACTGATGGCGGCGTATATCAGGTCAATTGGCCTCGGAGCGTATTCAAAGTGAATGCCTGTTTGATGATGTGCGCGTAGGGTATTGAATCGGTACTGGTCGCCTTCCCTGAAGGTTCTCGCGATCTCAATACATCAAATGCACCTTCTCTTTGTTCCTCCAGCCTGCCTGGTAATCATATTCCACCTTGTACACCTTAAGGTCGGCCTGGTAATTGTAAACGGTAGCAAATACCTTCAGATCAGCCTGGTAAGGGTATTCCACGGAATAGACCTTCTGGGCAGAGATGTGCTGGCATAAGAGCGCAAACATTATGATTGCCAGATAGGTTTTCAACATTGGTTGCTTTTTAGGATGATCATTAAAGATATGGATTCAGGATTGCGTTTGCCAGGAAATACAATTCAACGCACCGCCCCTTCTGACAATCTCTGTACAATCCAGCTGGAATATTTTTTCCTGGTCAGCATAGGAAGGATAGTAGGACTTTATCTCCTGCAGTGCCATATCATCCTCAGGAATATTGAGCTTTGGCAGGAGGAAGATCTCCGGAGTCTGAAGAAAATTAATATAGGCCCAGCGGCGCCGACTTATATTTTTCTTCTCGAGCTCCAAAACTTGAATGCTGAGTCCAGCCTTCCGCAGCGGAACAATCACATTGGGATCCCTGGCGGAAAAGTCGCTGAGCAATACGCTCTGTTCATCAATAAACCGGACCATCCCATCAGCGTGGCCATACCTGTCCTGCTTGTCCCAGCCTATCAGGACAACCTTGTCCACCCCAAACAGTTCGTGCAACTTTCTGACTAACGCCTTGCGGGTGTATTGATGTCGATTCTCCCAAACCACCTTGTCGCACATTATCAGGCAATTCGGTGATAGGATTACATTGCCTCCATCCATAATGAGATCGGAGTGGATGGTGTCCAGACCCAGCGACTGGCTAATCGGCCCGGAATCGGTTCGCAAATGCGGGTAATCCTTCAGATAATCTGGGTAGTAGTGATACTGAAGATATCGGTTCCGGCCGAGTGGAATAGGCATAAAGTCGCGGAGCCAGATGTCCATTGCGCCACGGATGAAGCGATAATTGATTTTTCTCCCATATAGAGCATTTACCAGTCCTTCTGCCAGGCCATTGTACTTCGGGTGGTTGAGTAGCTGTTCTGCGATCAGGATCATTTCAAGCCTTGATCTGATGGTTTTTTGTGTGCTTATTGCTGAATATGTATGATATAATACCTGAATTTCTCCCCGCGTATGCAGATATCCTTCCAGGGAGTCCGATACATACGGGTGATGGGTACTTCAGCCAGCTTATGATCATTTCCGAATCTTTGCGCTACTGATTGATTTAGTGGCTCGAAGCGTACCCATTTGGAACTGAAGTATTGATGTACTACACTAGCGGAGGTTGGATACTGACGCCAGAACCTATCATCAGCACTCAGGAAGATTGCGAAACATGCGGCGATTGGCTTTTCAGATGTTTGATAATCAAATAATTGCTGGAGGAAGGCGGCGTCCTGGACAGCCTTGACCTTCTGCTTAGGAATCCCATCGTTTGACCTTCGAGGCAACTTAAGCTCGATAACATACCGCTCCGCTCCGATACGCAGAAAAATGTCCGCCGCTTCCTTGCAGATTCTTGCCAATATGTGTTCCGAGGTGGGATTTCCCTCAGGCAAGGACAGAATCAGGTCCTTGGGGTATTCAAGCCTAATCTCATCCGGATGGAGGTTCTCCCTCAAGTAAATCGCCAGTTCGTGTTGCAAACCGGGTTCATTGTAAAGATCAATCTCGTTTGATGACAAATACTCAAAAAAACTGTGAAGATGCTGTAATAGGTCCATTTTCTGTGTTTTTGAATAAATCATTATACGATTGGATCATTCTACCTGAATGTCTTCAACACCAATCCCTCAAAGTCCCCCCTGTTCCCTCCGATATGGGCCACTCCCTCCTCTATCCAAACCCTGACCAAGGGTTTGAGATACCGATCAAGGTCGAACTCGTATAGCCTCAATGCTGCGGGAGGAACAGGATTGGGGGTACACACATACATCCGGGGGTTCACCCCATATGCATCAGCATCCTCTGCCATAAATGGATCCCTGTACCACTGCAATCCAGCGATACGGGTATCAATTCTCCAGAAGCTATACATATTGTACTGGGCTCCTTCCACAGCGTAATCCCTCATATCCCAGAAATCCAGTATCCAGGGAAACATATCCATAAACCGCTTCAATCCATCGTGTGCAAACACGGCCCCTTCGTCAGGGCATAACAATCCATCCCTGGCGATGCTGAAATCTTCCAGGGTACTCCTGTAGGTGATATGCCACAGAAACCTCCCGGTTTTCACAGGGCTTCCGATTTCTCTTTTTGATTTCCATCTGCTGATGATGTAATCGCGATCCATTTGCCCGTTCCTTTTGGACACACCTCTCCTGACCGCAGGAATTGCGGTGGTCAGGTGCACGGGAAAGCATCGGATGGGGCAAACGTAACAATTTCTGATGAAAAATCCAAGAGAAAACTGAACTATTGTGCTTAATATCAATATAATATATATACTGCTTCATTAATTGTCCTATTCCACACTTCCTGGATCTTCGCCGGGATTTTCAACCGGCAAGCCAAAACCTTCCAGGTAATGTTGCACGATCTCCCGGAAGCCCTTGTCTATACTTTCATCTTTTGGATCGTAGTGTCTTTCGAGAAAAGCATAGAAATCATCCTGGAAGAGGTATACGTCCTGGGTGTCGGAAGGTACCTCATATCTCCTCTGGTACCGACCTTCATTAAAGCCCGGAAGAGCTACCTTGTTTCTCAGGGCGTAATCGATGATGCATTCCAGGGCTTCGTATTCCAGGATGAAGCCTTCCGGATCCATTTCCCGAATATCCGGGTCGCTGAGATCCCGCTGATGAAAGGCCAGCGCCATCATGGAAATTCTTTCTTTGATCTCTTGTATTTCTTGATTCAGGCTCATCAATCTGTCTTGGGGTTTAGTGAAGTTGATCGCTCTTGGTTTTCCGCTATTGTGACCCAATGTTTGGGTAAATTTCAAACGGCATAAGTCGAAGTCTCGCTTCTTACCATATCTTATCGAGGAATCTGAAGCAAAGATGATCAAACCACTACGCCATAAGATGACGCAGGAATGACCTTATTGATGATTTGTGGTAAGTTAGGCCGGTGAAACCATCAAATTGAAACTGAAAGTTTCCCTGAAAACTTAGCTAATACATAAATTCATTTTATAACCTACAAGTTTCTATATTTCATATTTATTACAGATAATGAGACTATTCCTTGAGAAATAATTAAGAGTAATTCTACTTTTGTCTTTTTCTTTCTAGTAATTCATTTAAATATGTATCCCGATTGTTTCTGAATGAACGATACTCTTCCTCAGTGAATATGTCACTCTTGTCATTATTGCAGAAATAACAGCATAGTACGCAATTTTCTTCCGAATACAGACCCAAAGGATTCTTCCTGTCAAGTTCTAGCCACACACCTCGGCTTCTACCACGCGTCAGTCTATGATCTGATGGAAATCTTTTAGACACCAAGTACCCCGAGCATACAAGTTCTTGTACTGTCTTCTCTTCAATTTCGCAATAGTGACATTTTTTATCTTGAGCAGAATACCACATAATAAATTCATTAAGACTACCAAATCCATCCTTACCTTCTCTTCTCCTTCTGTTGTAATTTTCTCTAAGTTTTGAAATAGGTTTTGGATGGTATATAAATGGCTTCATAATAACAGTATAATTATGAGTTATTAGACGTGCGAATTCGACTAATGCCAGCAAATTCATCCCACATCTGGTGTAGTGCTAATTTAAAAATAATTCAAATAGGCAAGAAGTTGTTGCATTGTTTATTTTGATAGGAGAGTATCATATTTGTAGATTGCAGTTGCACTTCTCGATCCTGCAGTTACTCATGATCACAACAGATTGTTATTACCTGAGACAGCATCATGACGATTAGTGTAACTCTTCATCGTCCTTTCGCGTTGTTGTCATTCCTTAGCTACATCATACCTCAAATGCTCAAAGATCATCACCATCGCCAGGGTGTCCAGCTCGCAATAGCGCAACAGCCCGGCGATCAGGTCTGTCCGCTCCCGCACCGGCATATCCGTGAACTGCAGCGTTGCATAGGCCGTGAGTGCCGCTCCCCCGTTGGCGATCTCGTCCAGGGATGACAGCAGCTCATCCAGCTGCTCCGGGCTCCATCCGGGAAAGAGAGGGGGTAGCAACAGGTAGGGGTTGATCACCTTGCCCTCCGCTTCTTTCAGCCAGATGTGCTCAGGGAGGAAGTTCTTCGAGCTCAGGCCAATCTCGCTAATCGGGCAGGTATACTTCGCCTTCAGAAAGGGGCTGCTCTGCAGAACAGCGGGCAGCAGTTCCTTGATGGAATTGGATCCCCCGGAATAGGGATTGTAATAAAAATCCAGCACCAGCTTGCGCAGGTCAACCATATCGCGTTCCCCTCTCCAGCGCTCGGCGGAGTTCCCGGTATTGTGGGTGATGCTGTGCAGGAAAGCAATGAGCTCGTTCTTGTCGGCTTCTTCGCTCTCGCGGAGCTGGAGCAGGATGGCATTGAGAATCGTATTCTCGTGCGCGGCGAAGCGGAAAATGCTGCCCTGATCACCGCAAAGGGCCAGTCGCAACGCCCTCACGAAGGCAAAGTTCGGAAACACACCGGGTGTAGCCTCGATGAACTCGCTCCTGTGCTCGATGCTGCCGTCGGCATTGTACTGGTGATGCGAGAACTGGAAGGCCACCTGTTCATAGGGACGTCGTCCCTTCGTAAAAGGAAGGGCTACTGCACTTGTTTCAAAATCAATGAAATGCAAGGGGTATGCCCATTTCTCCATTTCCCGGGCGATGCCATCCCTGTCCGCATAAAAGCTCATATCACACGACCGTATTTTCTCTACCTGCATCCATTGCCGTTCTCCTGCTGAAAGCCCTTCCGCGGTACCAGCCACACCAAAATCTTCACGGACAAGCTCTTCCATTAGAACCCGCCCTTCATCCAGCAGGTGTGTGCCACGGTACATCCATATCTCCATTGCATTGGGCTTAGCAAACTCCTTTTCAGTCCACCCTTTTTGCTTTGCCCAGCAAAAATGAAATCCGGATAAGCTGCCTGCCGCCAGTTGTTCCGTACTGGCCCTGAACTCACATTTTCTGCAGGAGGACATCGATACAGGCCAGGAAGGGTAGGTATCCCCTTGCCTTGTATCCTTTAGCAATCCGACAGCATCCCTGAACTTCAAGCCATCCGGATGTTCGTATTTACCCCGGATGATGTCGGAAACGATGTCCGAGACATTAATCTCCGTCAGTACCGACCCGCCTATCTCAGCGAGGGAAGAAATCGCGCAGCCAGCGTCCTTTCGCTGGTCTCCTTTGTCGCGTCTTGGGATGCGGATCATCTGGTTAAGTCCGTCCACACTGGCCACCTTGTTTTTATCGGCCAGCATCAGCCAGGCCTCTATTGTATAACTTGGGTACAACAAGCTAACCACGTACTTCTGAAAGGCCAGGTCGAAGAGATATGGTTTCCATCTGCTTTGCAGTCCGCCCCGCTTGCCAAGAAATTCCTCATCGTCATCCGGATCAAAGGACTTTGACTTGACCTCGATGACGCGGATCCGCCGGCCTTTCTTCTCCATGATATCTGTACGTACGAACAGCCCATCGATCAGAAACCCGGCCTCGAACAGGACTACTTCACCTTCGGCCAGGGCCTCCCGGCTGAGGTCATGTGCCCGCTCATACTCGTAGTTGGCGGCCTCAATGAACCGCCCCTCAGGGTAGTGCAGCCGGGCAAGCACTTCCACCTGAAAGCCCCCCTGGGCCAAAGCCAGGAGGAAAGGGTCGTCAGTCCTGTTATTTACATAGCGGGTGTCATTCCCGAAATAGACCTTATTGGGGCACTCCAGGCCGGTCTTGAATCTTGATTTCGTAAGGTAAGTTTTGCTCATCCTGCTGAATATCGAAAACCGTACAACGTATTACTAATAATGAAGCATGGATATTAAACTATGCTTTCATCCTCATCGGGAAGGTCATCACTGTTGTCGTTCAGTTCAGGGAGCAGGGCCTGTGATTCGGCCTCGTTCAGGGCAGTCACATTTTTCAGCCTACGCTGAATCGCCTTGGTGCGGGTCCCAACCACACCTTCCAATTGATCGAGTCCTGTCTGGATATTCCGTTGAGCCTTGCCAAGATAGTCACTGAACTTTCCAAATTCTGTCTTTACCGCTCCGAGGATCTGCCAAACTTCACTGCTGCGTTTCTCGATGGCCAGGGTCCGAAAACCCATCTGCAGACTGTTGAGAATAGCCGCCAGGGTGGTTGGGCCTGTGACGATAACCTTGTAAGTGTGCATAAGCTCCTCAAGCAGGGCGGCCTTGCGGACCACCTCGGCGTATATCCCTTCGAAAGGTAGGAACATTATGCCGAAGTCTGTGGTAACCGGCGGATCAAGGTACTTGTCGCGGATGTCCTTTGCACTCTTTTTTATAGCTGCATCGAACTGTCGCTGTTGCTGTGCGATAGCATCCGGATCCGCCAATTCGTATGCGTCCTGGAGCTGCTCATAGACGTCCTTCGGGAATTTCGCGTCAACCGGGAGCCAGATGTGTTTACCATCATCGTCCTTCCCGGGCAGTTTGATGGCAAACTCCACCACTTCCCCGCTACCGGACCGCGTATGTACATTTGCTTCATACTGGCCGGGTGCCAGGATTTGTTCCAGCAGCATAGCCAGCTGCACTTCCCCTATGCCACCGCGCTGTTTGACATTGGCCAGCACCTTTTTAAGCCCACCAACGTCTGTCGCCAGGTTCTTCATTTCGCCCAGGCCCCGCTGGACGGCCTCCAATTGGTCGCCTACTGTTCTAAACGATTGGGAAAGTCGCTCATTCAGTGTTTTCTGTAGTTTCTCGTCCACGGTCACACGCATCTCCTCCAGCCGGGTGTTGTTGTCCGTGCGGATGTCAATAAGCTGTTTTTCAATCGCTTCCTTCAGGTCCTTCACGTTCGCAGCGAACTGATCGTTGGAGGCCTTTAGCGTTCCGGCAAGTTCATCACGATTGGTCCTGGCGATTTCGTTCGATTCGGTACGGTTGCGCTGGAACTCCTCCCTGAGCGTGGCATCTGTTCGGTCGAGAAGGGCAGTGATGCGTTGCTGAGCTTCTTCGATGCGCCGGAGGTGTACTTCTGCACCACGGTCAGGTTTGCGGAGCAGCAGCACCAGGAGGGTGCTTGCTGAAAGCAAGAGCAGGAGGATAATCAGACTCTGTGTCATATTGTTATAAATTATTGGATTACTTTCTCTTAACTGAAGGTATCATGGCCTATGTCACCAGCCTAAAATACAGGGAGTAACCCCAGCCTTTCAGTACCGCGGTATTGGAATAGGGCAAACATAGGGCCCTGCTACGTCAATTGATGTCGTGGAGGCGCTAATATTGCGCCGCCGCCGCCTGCAGCATCTGGCGGATATCGTCCACCAGCCAGGCTGGGCTGAGGACCTTGACGTTGGGCCCCAGCATCAGGATGCGCTGGCGGAACTCCAGGTTGGGGATGAGGCGAAGGCGGAGGTGCAGCCCTTCCGGGCCATCGGACAGGATCTCCTGGGAGTGGTGGAGGGGGAGGGCCTTGACGTATTTTCCCTGCAGGGGGGTGAAGCTCAGTTCCACGCTTTCCTTCAGTCCTACGCTGTAGGTTAGCCCGATGATGTCCCTGAAGTTGGAAGCGGGGTCTGCCTTGGGGTCAGGCACGAAGACCTCGTCTTCCACCCTGAGGTTGTGGATGCGGTCGATGCCGAAGTTCCAGAAGGTATCCGACTTTTCCAGCCGGCCCACCAGGTACCAGCGGTTGAGGTATTCCTTGAGCAGGTAGGGTTCAAGAAGGTAGGGCTTCACCAGGCCTGTCTCGAAGTTTTCGTGGTCGAAGCGTACCCTCCGGTGTTCTCTCACGGCCTGCAGTAGGGGCTTGAGGCAGGCGATGTTGCGGAGGTGCCCTGCGGCATCGAAGGCGATATAATTGAGCGCGTTGCGGCTTTCCTTCAGGCTTTCGGTGAGCAGTTCCGCCGTGTTCACGATTTCCAGGAAGCGCAGGAAGCCCTCGATATTGAAGCTGAGGTCTTCGTTGATGAAATAGCCGTTGCGGTGGCGGTCGTAGGTGATCTCCAGTCCGAACTCCACGCGGATCTGTTCAATGTCGCGCTGTATGGTGCGGTCCGACACCCGAAAGTCGTGGTCGCCCAGGAAGTCCCTGATCTCGCAGAAGCTGGGGTACTGCCTTCGGCTGATCTTCTCGATGATGAGGGTATAACGGCGGATGGTGGTGTGGTGCATGGGGGGGAGAATGAAATAATCCGTTCAGTCAAATATACAAAACGGAATTTTACTACATTGTCCATCCATTCGCCTGCCGGAACTATGCAAACACAGAAGTACAGTGTAAACCAGTACATGATCGCTTCCCTGTTGACCTGGGTAAGGGACGGAGAAATTGCCATTCCTGAGATTCAGCGGCCCTTCGTGTGGAGTGGTACCCAGGTGCTAACGGGCATTGACAGCAGGGAGGAACTAGTGGAAAATCTTCGGATGAACTGTGTCCCGGAGAGCATCTTCGACGGTAACCATCTTTCATACCAGGACTTTCTCATCGAGCGGCGAAAGTTGATGGCGGTGAAGATCAGGGAGTATTTTTCGGTGCTATAAACTCAACTATGAAATCTTACCTGGAACGTTGTCAACGACAGTTGGTGGATTTGGATTGCCTGGATATTAGTCACGTAGCGTGGGTGCCACATAAAATTCCAGGTTGCTTAAGAAAGTTACAAGGTTGTTACATATAAGGGTAGACTACCTGATCGCATTCTTCAGCTTAGTCTCAAACCTATTTCGATGAATGAGCTAATGTTCTGGTCAGGATTTTCCACCAAGCATACCTTCAGGCACAGTTAATAATTGTCACTTCAATCGGTTGAACCTGAATGTATGACCAACCCCAACTCACCGAGGGTCAAAGTCAGAAATACACAACCGCCGAGAAAGGCAAGCAATTTCTAACCGAAATATACGGAACAACATAGTACGACTATCCATCACCCCGCCCTCAAAAACTCTCCAAAGCGTGTCTCCAGCCGCTCCCTATCCGGCCACTCCTGACGACGGGTGGGCAGACTGATCTTATTATTCTCCAGAGACTGCAACCCGTATTTCAGCATCGGACCATCGATCTCTTCCAGGATATCTTCCCGAACCTTGATGATATAATCCGGACTCACGCCCAGGATGTTGCGGTCGAAGGCGGCGTGGTGGATCTTGCATAAGGATAATCCATTCTGCACCACAGGGTCGCCGAAATCATCCCTATCACCGATGATGTGCGCGGCATCCAGCAATTCAGGGTGCTTGAGCCGGCACAGGGCGCACTGGTTGCTGTATGCCCGGAGCACCCGCTCCCGGAAGGACTGCTGATGCAGCCTTACCTTCATCGTAGAAGTCAGATACGAGCGCCGATAAAGGGCCTGAGGCTCTGCCACGAGGTTCGGCTCGCGCAAAACAACCTGATCTTCCACAGCCACGGTAAACATCAATCGGTTCGGATCATCACCCACAATGTATACAGGCCAGGCAACAAAGTAACGGCCGGGCGTCAGGCAACGAAAATAGAAGACAGGCTTCTGTTCCTGCATCAATCGGCGCAAACCCACATTGTCGGGATGATAGATATCGGTTCCCCGATAGCAGTATTCAATCAAGCCATCTTCCGGCGATCCATCCTTATATGTACCATTTGGAATAGTAGTGATAGAAATCGGTAACTCCATCATTTTAGGCTTCCATATCCCTGAAGGGCCGATCAAAGTTATCCGCTGTCCCTGAAATTCGAAACCTGCTTCCAGCAGCCTACGTGGCATCACATCTCCGTGAAACTGCCTTTGCTTCTCCAGCCAATCAAAGGATGCCATGCGAATCAGGTCGTCCATCGCGCAATGCTATTATCGATAACTCCTCATAAGTCCGTATACTTCGCCGCCGTCCCTTTGGCCTTGTCCACCGGGTATTTCTCCGCGTTGCGGCGGATCTTCTGCAACACGATCTCCCCTACATCCAGTCCGTGCTTCTCGGCCAGAAGCAGGGCAAAGGCCAGCACATCAGCCAGCTCCTCGCTTATCCGGGCCTTGTCCACCTTCTCGGCTTCCTCCACGGTCTTCCAGAGGAATAGCTCGTTCAACTCGGCGGCTTCAATGGATAAGGCGATGGCCAGGTTCTTGGTGTCGTGGAACTGGCTCCAGTCGCGCTCGTCGCGGAAGCGGACCAGTTCGCGGGTGAGCTCGTGGATGAGGGGCATGGGAGTTGGGAGTTAGAAGTTAGAAGTTAGAATTTAGAATTTAGAATTTAGAAGTTAGAAGTTAGAAGATGGGGGTTTGGGGTTGAAAGTTAAGGGTTATTGGGGAGAAGAAGAGGAACAAGAAACAAGAAACAAGAAATGAAGACGGATTGACGATTGACGAAAGATCCTGGTCAGGCGACAGCTACTGTTTAAATACAGTTGCCGGGAAAGCGACCTTGGCTGGTGCGGTCCCGCGCAGCGGGATCCCGACCGCAGGGAGGGAAGCAGCAGGCGCAGTCGCGACCCGGCAACGAGGCCCGCCCGGCCTGAGGGTAGAAATTCATTTATCATTTCGCATTTCGCAGTGCTCATAGACAATGACCATAGACCATAGAACATAGAACATAGAACATAGTACATAGAACACAGAACATCCCCATTTCACTGCAGCAGGCGCGTCGAGGGTACTGCCCAGAAACCGGGTTCCTGCTGATAAAGGGTGTTGCCGCGGTATACCACCAAACCGCCTAGCCAGGCCTCCCCAAGGGCCTGACCTAAGGCTTTGAGGCGGGAGAAATCGCTCTTCACTACGTCGTCTCTGTTCTTAACTTCTATTCCCAATACACCGGCAGTGGATTCGAGTAAAAAATCCACCTCCATCCCTGATCGCGTGAGATAGAAATAGAGCTTCAGGTCGAGACGCATCGTTCGGATGTATTTCATCAGTTCAGCAGCCAGGTAATTCTCGTACAAGGATCCGGTGTCGGGAACGGAACCCAAACCCGACAAATGCCTCAATAAACCGTTGTCGAACCAGTAAAGCTTGGGGGTCTTCACCAATGTGCTGGTAAGGTTGCGGTAATAGGGCTGCACCAGAAAGGCCTGATAGGATATCCTCAGGTATTCCAGGTAGCGCCTGGCGGTTTCCACAGCAATGCCTGCATCCCTCGCCAGGTCGGAATAAGAAAGAAGCTGCCCTGCCCTGAGGGCTGACAGCTGGTGAAAGCGGCGAAATGGCTTTAGGTCGTTCAGGCTCGCCAGGTCAGCCAGATCGCGCTCCAGATAGGTTTGGTTGTAGTCGCTGGTCCAGAATTGACGCTCGCGCTCAAGGGCAATATGGATGAGGGGAGGCATCCCGCCAACGGTATACAGGAAGGACTCTGTTTGTGCAGCTTTGTCCTGCTCCATTCCGAGCAATACGGACGGAAGGGCTTCCAAGACTTCATCCAGGGAACCGCCAGAAACCAATTTAAAGAAAAGAGGTTCGGGTCGTACGACCCTGTCCGGCGCCAGCATTTCCTGAAACATAAAGGGAAACAACTCGAAAAGAGTGATTCTTCCAGCAAGGGTCTCTCTAACGCTGCGAAGAAGCATAAGCTGGGCCGATCCCGTTAGCACACTAAACCTTATAGCCTGCTCATCCATTGCATACTTCAGCTTTTCCATCAGCTGTGGGGCTTTCTGTACCTCATCGATCACCGCTTCGCCTACATCCAGTCCCCAACGGAAACTGCTGATCCGACCCAGCTGCTCCCTGAGTTCAATAGCATCGAGATTATAATACGGCAATTGAGCATAGCCCGAGCGTACCAGTGTGGTCTTACCCGTTTGCCTTGCCCCGGTGACCAACACTATACTCCGCTTTCCGACCGGCGGAAGCAGGGTGGACAATTGCCTCTTTACCTGTATATTTCCCCACATACTGAGCAAATATACAGGATTATGTCACAGGTGTCAAGCGTGAAAAGCACATAATCCCCTCAATCGAATAATCTCTAATCGAATAATCTAATGATCGAATAATCCATCCGCCTTCTACGCATAACACCAATACCTGATCCGATGGTATGGCATAACTCAGGTCACTGGATTGCCCGTTCAGGAATGTACCCTGCTGCACCAGCCTGCCTTGGAGGTCTGTCAAGCGGTAGCTCAGCTCATCGCCTGCCGGCCGGCGTGGAAGAAAGATCCACAGCTCATCGCCAGTCACCGGATTGGACCATACCTTGATTTCCTCCCGGGTTAAGGATGGCTCCTCCAACCCAAGGATGCTGAATTGCTCTCAGGTGTCGTAAAAAATACGATGCTATCGTTGAGTCCCCAGCTATTATAGGGTCCGGGAACAGAGTTGGTGTCATCATAAACGCTGCAGCAAACTTCCAGGGGTCCGTTGCCCTGGGGAGGAAAAGCGAAGGTGTCGCTGTAATATGTAACGGGCCAGAAATTCGCGATGCTGTACCTGAAGCACATACGTACATCAAGCCTCCTGTTGACAGGATCAGCCGAGGTTTCGCTGCGCCTGAGCAGGTGGGGTCGCATGACTATATAATCAGGAAGAGTGCAATATACAGAATCTGACCGCCTGGAGCGGATTACCTTCAACAAGCGTTCATCATCCTTGAGATAACGGTCAAGCCCGGAAAAGGAAAGAATACTCGATTATTCGATTAAAAGATTGCCAGATTGACCTATTATTCAATCTATTGTGTGTAGAAGACAATGATTTCCTTGAAAGTCCAACGAAATTGATCCATTTCTTGAGGGATGGTAAGGTCCGTCGACGGCTATGGCCTGAATACAGTTGCCGGGGGAGCGACCTTGGCTGGTGCGGTCCCGCGCAGCGGGATCCCGACCGCAGGGAGGGAAGCAGCAGGCGCAGTCGCGACCCGGCAACGAGGCCTGCCCGGCCTGAGGGCAAGAATCAATGCTCAGTGCTCAGGGCTCATAGCCAATGAGCATCAGAACAATGACTTCCTGCGAAAACCCAACCAGATCAGTCCTTTATGTGATGATTGGAATGGTCAGTCGACAGCTACTGCTTAAATACAGTAGCCGGGGGAGCGACCTTGGCTGGTGCGGTCCCGCGCAGCGGGATCCCGACCGCAGGGAGGGAAGCAGCAGGCGCAGTCGCGACCCGGCAACGAGGCCTGCCCGGCCTGAGGGCGGAAGTCAATGCTCAATGCTCAGTGCTCAGGGCTCATAGTCAATGAGCATCAGAACAATGACTTCCTGCGAAAACCCAACCAGATCAGTCCTTTATGTGATGATTGGAATGGTCAGTCGACAGCTAATGCTTAAATACAGTTGCCGGGAAAGCGACCTTGGCTGATGCGGTCCCGCGCAGCGGGATCCCGACCGCAGGGAGGGAAGCAGCAGGCGCAGTCGCGTCCCGGCAACGAGGCCTGCCCGGCCTGAGGGCAAGGATCAAGGCTCAATGCTCAGTGCTCATAGTCAATGAGCGTCAGAACAATGATTTCCTTGAAAGTCCAACGAAGCTGATCC
>JAKLHK010000026.1 GCA_022710185.1 Bacteroidota bacterium | reverse complement strand
GACCATCTGGTCAGTGACATTGCTGCAAGGGCTGATGCCGTACACGGTCATGGTCAGGGTGACATTGCCCGATTCAGCAGCGGTAGGCGTATAGGTAGGGGCCAGGGCGGTAGGGTTGGAGATGGAGCCCGGTCCGTTCTCCGTCCAGAAAATTCCGCTGTTGAGCAGGCTGGCGGTAGGGGGGACACTGGAATTGGTCAGGCTGAAGGGGGTGCCGGCGCAGGTACTCTCGTCAGACCCGGCATTGCCCGTCACTGCGGGTATGATGGTCAGCGTCATCGCGTCCGTACCATCGGTACAGGGCGGGGTGGCATAGGCGGTAAGGGTGAGGTTCACGCTGCCCGCCAGGATGTCGTTGGCCCCCGGGGTATAGGTGGGGGTGAGGGTGTTGGCTCCGGTGAAGATCCCGTCCCCGGCACTGGTCCACAGCACGGTGGTATAGTCCAGCGCCGTACCCGTCAACGACTTGCTTCCGTTGGAACATACGCTGGCGTTGGGGCCGGCATTGGCTACGGCGTTGTTGCAGCCTGAACTGACGTTGAGCGTGGCCGACTGGGAGGTAAAGGAATTCTTGACACAGGGCCCTGTGGAAACACACTGGTAGAGGTAGCCATCCATGAGCGCGGTAGCGGCGCTGATGTTGAGGGTGGAGGTGAATACGCCGCTGTAAACCCCCGCATTGCTCAGGGATACCCAGCCGCTGCCGGTGTTCACCCTCCACTGGTATCCGATGGCGCCGGCCGTGGTAACGCTGAAGCTGGCCGGGTCACCGACGTTTACGGTCTGATCCTGGGGTTGGGTAAAAAAATCACCCGACTCGATCACATACCCATCGGTCCACTGCACGGGCTGGGGCGTGCCGTTCACATCGGCAAATTCGAAGTCACCGGCCCCGTTGTCCCCGTTCACCGTATCGGCATACACCAGGCACTTTCCGCCGTTGTATGTGAAAACCAAGTCGAACAGCTTGCCGTTGGCAATGCTCGCCGTGGTTCCGATGCCGAAAGCCGCGAAATAGATGGCGTTCGTTACGGTGTTTTGGATCTGGATCGGAAGCGAAGCAAGGCTTGCGTTCTTGTTGATGAGGTAGTTGGTTGCCGGGGTAAGCACACCCGAGGTGAACCCTATCCTCATGGAGATACCGCCGATATTGCTCATGTTCTTCACCATGACAGGTATCGTTACGGTACTTCCGGGGCAAGCATTGATGGTGTCGAAGTTCACCAGGATCACTTGCGATTGCGTCCTGGCCGGAATGAGCACCAGGCCCGCCATCAGGACCATCAGGGTCCATTGGGCGATCCGCAGGCTGAACTTCTTGCTTCCAATAATGGTTTCGGTTGTCTTCATGACCGTTTGGTTTGTTGTATGTGTCTGATTGTAAGTTAAATTCATTCCAGGCAATGATGGTTTTGAGCAGGTGCAGCGCGGCTGCCCGCTTATGGGTAATTCCCTGAGGTAACCCTGAACGGATGGCCCAGTGGAAGGAAGGGACCGGAGGGGAGGCGCGTTGGCTGCGACAGGATCGTAGCGTTCTGTCATAGATGTCCTGCTTTCGTGGGCATTATTTGCACATTCATCATCAAATACACCAAACGCAACACGCCCGCCTATGCCTTTACACTACGGTCAACATTCATAAACCGTTGTAAATAAGGCATATGGCAGAGCTTGCCCCTGCTTGGCTTATTGTCAGCCAAATTAACAATTTTATCCTCCCTCCCTTCCGGATGTGGATACAATTTATCCAACAGCCAAGGTGTTGATAACCTTGACGGTGGCTACTTTTTCTGCCCGCTTGTGAATAAGTGCGTGATCATTCCAGGAAAAATAAAAAAAGGCTGCCCGCCGGAGCGGACAGCCTTAGGTGAAATCAGGTTCCTTTATTGGCCGATCACCAGGCGGTGGGCGCTATGCTCATCGCCGGATTCCAGTTTCAGGGTATACACCCCGGACGGCAGGGATGCAGCATCTACCTGGAGCTGGTACTCCCCGGCTTCTGTATAGGCATCCAGCAACAGGGCAACTTCCTGGCCCAGTGCGTTGTATAGGGCGATGCGGGCCTTCCCGGCCTTTCCAAGGCTGTAACTTACCGTGCTCAGGCCCTGGGTGGGGTTGGGATAGCTGCTGATCGCCAGGTCGTTGCCCCAACCGCTAAGGACCAGCTTGGGCATGCTCAGGGCAGCATTGGCGATGGCTTCGCCATAAATGCTGGCCAGTTCGCTTCCTTCGGCCAGGCGGAGGGCGGGCGTGCTGCCGGCACTGGCGATGGCGCGAATGCTCAGAACCTCACTGCCGGGCAGGGCGTCCATGCCTTCCACATGGAACCAGGAGATGACCAGGCGGCCGTTCTCAGCGGTCCACAGCAGGTTGGACTCCCCATACGCAGTGCTCACCCCGGTGATATCCATACTACCGGCCGGATAATCGAACACGAGGGAAATAGCACCGAGGTTCATCCCGTTCACAGCATACACCGGGATCTCCACTTCACGCCCTGAGGAGAGGTCGAGTTCCCCTTCGTTGAACAGCAGGACGCTGCCGGCGGCCTTGGCACCCGGCACGAAGCTGCGGTTCACGTCGCCCGTGGCGATACCCAGCATTTCAGCATTGGCGCTCGACCCGGCCACAGTGACCTGGGGTGCGTTGAACTTCCAGTTCCCTGCAGGGAAATTGGTGATCATTTTGATGTAGCGCTGCTGTATGAGTAGGGCATCATTGGCGGTGATGCCGGCGATATTGTCGGTCTCGGCGGCAGCCAGGGGCATATCGGTCAGGAGGTTCATACCTACCACATGTTTCACCACCCAGAAAGCGTCGGTAGTGTTGATGCTCCCGGTCTCTTCTGTACTGGCGCCATTCAGGGTGTAGGTTGCATTGCCCACCGGCATGAAACCGAACAGACCTGCAGGATTGGAAACCGAAGTCATACTCAGGGATGGGATGGTTACGTTGACCCCTTCCAGCGGAGTGTTGGCGGTGTTATCGTAACGGACGTTGCCAATGATACCAGGGCCAAGGATGCTTACATCGTCCAGGGCGACATCACTGTAGAACGATGTCGATTCATTGACCCGGAAGCGCAGGATGGTTCCCGTCGACTTGTAGGGGATCAGGTCCACTACGGCCTGTTTCCACATATAGGTCCTTCCGAGCACAAGTACGCTGTCGTGCCATACCGTCCCGTCATAGATGTCGAGGATGAGCTTGGAGCTGTCCTGGGTCTGGTAGGAAGCGTTGCCAATCCAGTACCAGAACCTGAGTTCTGCCACGTTGACGAAGGGGGTGAGGTTGAAGGGCGGGGAAAGGAGGTCCACCGGGTTGCCTTCCGGTGAGCTGTCGTCCACCCATGCCATACGCCCCGTCCCGCTGGTGTGGTCGACACCAACCGGGCCGTAGGTCGGCTCGCTGCCGGTTCCGATCATTTCCCAGATATCCCCACCAGTAGTGTTGATGGTGGTCCAGTTCAGCGGAAGTCCGGTCGATTCGAAATTCTCAATGTAAGGATAAGTCGAAATCGTCGGGTCAGCCTTTACACCGAATGACCAGGTCGCACAGCCCACGGCATCACCGATGGCATTGTACGGTACCACCTTCCAGTAGTACGTGGTATTGTATGCAAGTGTACCTGGATCGTAAGTGGTTACATTCCCTAAATCTCCTACGAAGGGCGGGGGATTGGTTGTGCCAAAATACAGCTTGTATCCCAGGGTGTTGGAGGTAGAAGTCCACACCAGATTCACATCATTGGCCTGGTTGGTGGCCAGGTTGGCGGGTGCTGAAGGGTTACTGCAGCCTGGAACAGCGGTGGGATCCACCAGGGCGAAGTTGTCAAGGAACACTTCGGTAGTGTTGTTGGTTACAGTTGATTGGGCGTAGAAGGCGAATCGTACAACTCCCGTCAGGGCGCTCAGGTCAACCACAAAGTGCTGGCCGGTGGGGCTGACAGGATTTGCCGGTTTCCATACCATCAGAGTATCCGAATTGTACCAGCTGACACCTGCGTCATGGCTGACCAACAAGGCAAATATGTCATCCGAACCCAGCGTCCCGGGATTGGTATTACCAGAACCCGTCATGGCAATATCGAATTCCAGTTGATAAATAGACTTGGCGCCCAGGTCAAACAGGGGACTTACTACCCACTCATGGGTTGTAGTTCCTGAGATGGAAATACGTGCTGCCTTCCCGTTAGGCCCGTTCACCACGTTGCCAAAGTCATCAGAAAGCCACGATGAACTGGTCACATAACTGAAGGCCGGGGTAGGATTGCCCCAGGTGATGTCGATTTCCGACCAGTTGGCCGGGGGGAAGGTGGTGGTAGGGAACTGCTCCAGATACGGGGGCTGGAACGGGATGATGGCCGTAGTACTGAATTCTGCACTGTCTTTAACCGCTGCATTCCCGGAAGAAGTGGCAATGAGTCTTGCAATATCTACCATACCATTGGTAATCCCGCCATAGTTGACCGCTACCTTTAGTATCACGGTATCCTTGCCATTGGAAGGAATCGCAATACTGCTGATGTTCGCGTTGTCCTGCTTGTTGCGGATAGTATAACTGAAGCCCTTCGCGGCATTGACACTCAATTGGTAGGTGTCATTGTTGGATCCGAAATTGAACAGGGCAACTTTGTAGCTGGCAGTATTGCCGGCCATGACCGAGGCGTTGGCCGAGACCTTCACAGCGTCTACCATATAGGGTGGCACGTTAACGGGCGGACCAAACACATCATCGATATAGATGTAATATTGATAATTGCTGTAGTAATGGAAGACCACGAATTTAGTGCCGATAGGGAGGTCATTCTTCACATATTGCTGGTACACGGTATTGGTGACCACCAGAGTGTCGACCCAGGTGAAATCTGTGGCCAGGTTCTTCCCTGTACTCGACACCCCAATCCGCATATACTCCGTGGTTCCGCTCGTTCCTTTGCGGTACCAGAAGGAGAACTTGCGGTTTGACGCCGTGGTGATCAGCTCTGGAGTTATAACGTATTCATTATACCCGCTGGCACAGGTTGACAACGAGCTGAATCGCAGCGAATTGGTCGGGCTCTTGGCGAACGCTGCATCGTTATTGCGGATGATGTCGTTGGTTGGGGAACAGAGGCCTTGCACCAGGGTCCAGTAGACCGGCGGGAAAATAGGTCCCTCGAAGTTTTCCAGCAGCGAACCTGGTGCATAGGTCTCTCCCTTAAGCCGCATCTTCAGGTTCTGCACCGTAGTATTCGCAGTGAACTGCAGATAGGCATCGAATACCCCTGTGGAGGTTGGACTGAAGGTCACGTTGAAGGTGCGTGAAGCACCAGGTAGGATGGTCACGATAGCCTTGGCGTTCAGGTCGCAGGCGAAGGGGGCAGTTACGCTGTTGGTAATGATGTACAGGGGGCTGGCACCCACGTTGCGAACGGTGATCGTTTTGGTGTACACCTGGCCGTACTCCACCAGTCCGAAGTTCCAGAGCGTATCGCTCAGGGTCATGATGGGGTTGGTGGGGGCCACGAATTCGATGGCGCCCAGGTCCGGGGTGGTCAGGCTGCGTACCGTCCCGTTGATATCCTGGGGCACGGCGGCAAGCGGTGTGCCCTTGTTGTCCAGGGAATAGGAAATGGGCAGAAGGTTGGTGGCCGAGGTGAACACGGGGTTCAGGTTGCGGCCGTTGACTTCGGCGGCGCTGGCGGTCTGCCAGTTCACGAAGGTGGCGCAGGAGGTGGCCCCATAAAGCCCGAGCACCGTCCCATTGGTGTAGTAGTCGTTGTAGTTCAGCACGGCGATGGTCCCGTTGGTCACGGCATTGGCGGTGACTTCCGCGGCCAGGCCCCCGGCAAAGCAGGCAAAGATGTTGTTCACCCACTCATTGCCTGTAAACCCGGCCCCGGCGTCGATCTTCATGGCCCGTGGATTAGAGCCTGATGCTCCGTGACTGATAGTGTTGTGGTAAATCTTGGCATTGCTGACACTGGAAGCGGTCAGGCCCCAGGAATTCGTTACCGGAGCCCCGTTCATGATCACGGTATTGTTGAACACGCCCAGTCCCGGGCTGGCCGAGCCAACGCAGGAGCTCAGGTAGATCCCGTAGAGGTTGGTCACGCTGGCTTCCACCGTCACCCGGTTCTTCTGAACGCTGAGGTCGCCATCGCTGTTCAGTAGATAGATTGCGTAAACGGTGGTGTAAGGCGAGGCATGTGTGGTCACGGTATTCCCGCTGATCACCTGGTTGTCGCAATAGGAGGCATAGATGCCGTAGTAATTGGAACCGGTGATGGTATTGTTCGTGAACTGGTTCCCCATCAGGGAGGTGGTAGAGGTTCCGGCGAAGAAGATCCCGGCTACCCCGTCGCTGATGGTGTTGTTCGATAACACATTATAGTTCGCTACGCCTGCGCCTGAAGCATAGACCGTATACCAGTCGGCATCGCTGTCGTTCGTGGTGGGCTTGCCCTTGATCAGACAGTTATGAATCGTATTGTAATCTGAATTGCTCTGGAAAACCACGGCCTTGGCGTAGTCTGCCGTCCCGGCCGGATCGGTCTGGATCGTCATGTTCTGGAACTTGACGTAGTCGGCTCCATTGAACCTCAGGGTGTAGTTGTCGCTCGAGCCGGTGGGGGCTGCATTGAGGATCACCGCGGTATTGTTCCCGCTCAGGGAGGTGAAGGTGACCGTATTGGTCGCCGAGGCATTGGGAATGGCGCCGATGCTGATCCTTTCATTGTAAGTGCCGTTGAAGGCATAGAAGGTCACCGGTCCGCCCAGTATTCCGTTGATCAACGAGTCCACGGCATCCGTAAAGGTGGGGAAATCACCTCCTGCGCCGATGGTGAAGGATCCTGACATAGGTGCTTTGCCAGCGACATTTCCAGTGACCGAGTTGTTGGCGGCATTCGGGTCTGCCCCACCGTTGACGTTGGCAATGGCGGCGTTGACCACATTATTGCCCAGGGCGAACACCCCGTTGCCCAGGACCACATCCACGGAAGCCCCGGGAGCCAGGGTACCGGAATAAGTATAGGCGGTGCCCGGCGTCCCGTTCACGCTCCAGTTGATGGTGGCAGAGGTGATGTTGTTGGATCCCTGGTTCATCAGCTTGACAGAAACCGGGTTGGAGCCCGTGGGTGCAACCCCGACGGGTGCAACAACAGCAGTAAGGGCCCCGTCATTGGGCTGCCCGATATACCATATCTGGATGTTTGCCAGGTTGGAGGAGGTACTCGATAGGGAAGTACTGGCCGAACCCGCGGTGGTTCCGGATCTGCCCCTGACCCTTGAGGAAGCGGTGGCGTACTGCCAGGAGAAACTGTTGGTAGTGGCATTGCCGCTTACAGCGGAGATATCCCAGTTATAAAGCACTTCCAAACCTCCCCCCGTATATACGAAGGGTGTGGTCAGGGGGAATTCGATCCACCCTATGGTGCTGGGGATCGTTTGTGTGGTAGTGGTATAAACCTGGGTGGCCCCGGTGATGGCTGTACCCCAGGTGGCAGAGGCCAGGGTGGTAGAGCTGCTGTTTTTTAGGTACAGGTCCAGCTTGGCATTGCCGTTGGTGGCGCCGTCGTTGGTCTTGTACCAGGCGATCTTGGTAATGGTTGCACCTGTAGGGATAGCCGTAAGATCTGAAGTCACATAAAGTGCCCAGCCCATGGCGTAATCCGTAGTACTGGATGCGGAGGCCCTGTAAATGGCAGAATACATGGATGCGGCGGTGGACGTACCGCTGCCAACCACTACCCCAACCTGGCCGAGCACGGTCGCACCTGCGGTCATCAGGAGCACCCCGGTGAGCAGGAGGCGGAACATGGATTTGATCGATTTCATGGTCGTATGTTTTTTATTGTTTCTTCCTGTGTGCATCATCCGGGCTTATTTAATAAGGTGTATGCGCGACTGCACCTGCATCCCGTGCTGGCTCAGCCGGAGGAAGTATATCCCATCGGCCAGGCCTTCCCCATTCAGGCTCACCTGGTGCAGCCCGGCATCGAACATCCCGTCGGCGATCTGCAGCACCTGGGCACCGGTGACGTCGAACAGGCTGAGGTTCACATTCCCGCTGGAAGGCAGCTGGAACTCCACCGTGGTCATACCGCTGAAGGGGTTGGGGTAATTGTTCACCGTAAGGCTCTGCCCCTCGCCAGCTAAAACCAGCTTGGGCTGGGTCAGCAGGGCGTTGGGGTATACCTGGGCTTGGGCATCCGCCAGCTCGCTGGCCACACTCAGGCTCAGGCTGCCCGGCTGTACGCTCTCCACCAGGGCCCTGATCCTAAGCAGGGGCTCGCCCGAACCCAGGTTCAGGGGCTCCAGGCTGAACCAGGAGATGCGGAGCATGCCGCTTTCCAGGTGCCAGAGGAATTCGCCCGAAGGCATCTCAACATCCAGGACCTCCAGTCCGGCCGGGATGCGGACCTCCAAAGCTACAGCGCCGATCTCCATGGCCTGGCTTACGCTGAGCGGAAGGACTACTTCCTGGCCTGGCTGGAAAGCGAGGGTGCCGGAGGTGCCGAGCTTCACGCTGGCTTCCGACTTGGCCGGCTGATAGGTGCCGTTCACGTCCCCGAAGCACAGCCCGAAGAAGTTATAGGTGGTGTCCTGGGTAAGGACCATATCCTGGGCATCGAAGTACCAGTTGCCGGCAGCGAAGCTGGTGATCTGGCCCACAGAACGACGGGCGGTCAGCAGGGCGTCGGCAGAGTTGGTCGTTCCCGATTTGTCCACATCGCTACCCTTCAGGTGGATGCCCGTAAGCGGGGGCGGCATGGCGGCGAAATGCTTCAGGATCAGCAGGGCATCCACGGAGTTCACCCCGCCCCAGGGCTTGGTGGTGCTCACGGCGATGTCGTAGGTGCCGTTGGGTACATTGGTAAAGGAGTAGTTGCCTGCGGCATTGGTCACCGTACTGGCGAAAACGCCCTTGGTGCCGTCCAGGAGCGAAATGCTCACCCCACCCATGGGAGTGTTTGGAACCGGCGGAAGGGCGGGCACATTATTATACTTAAGTGTGCCGCTGATGTCGGAACAGGGGGTAATGATGGCTTCATCACCAACAAAGGATACCATGAGGAAATCTCCGTTCCCTTTGACGATTTCACAGCCATTGGGTCCCATATCAAAGTTCAGGTCATAGGTGCCAGCCACATTGGCGTTGAACACGAGGTCAAAGAGGGTGCCATTGGGGAGGTTGACCCCGTTCCCTGTGCTGCTTAGCCAGGAGATCAACGCCTGGCCGCCTGCTCCATTGGCGAGGATGCCGGCCAGGCTGGCATGGACGTTCTGCAGTCCAACGAAGCTGAAACCAGCCCCATGGTTGAGGGCGAGGGAGATGCCCGCCACATTGTTGAAGTTCTGGGCGGTGACCGGGAAGCTGACCTGGTTGCCGTCGCAGGCGAAGCCGGCGGTCAGGGCCATGGTGGCCGAGGAGCCGGTATACTCCACTGCACCGATGTCAGGCGTGGTAAGGCTGCGCGCAGCACCAAAAATATCCAGGGGGACAATGGCAATGGGTGTTCCCTGATTATCCATCGGGGTATTGGACGGGGTAAGGTCGGTCGCAGAAGTGTAGAAGGGGTCGAAGCTGGTGGAATTGCCGTCAGCGCCCGTTCCGGCCTGCCAGGCGGCCAGGGTGGCGTAATTGGTCCCGTTGTAATAGGCCAGGGGAGTGGCCGTGCTGTATAGGTTGTTGTGGTCCAGGTAAGTAAACACCGGACTGGTTACGGCATAGGCAGCATAGCCCCCGCTGAAGTTGGCCAGCAGGTTGTTGGCGGCCATCAGGTCGGTACCACCACTCACATACATGGCGTACTCACTGGCACCGTCACCGGCCAGCACCTGAACGGAGTTGTGATAATAGCGCTGGCTCGTCCCGGTGGTGCTGTAGATGCCATAAAGGGTGGCCCCCCCGCTGATCAGGCTGACCCAGTTGTTGGCCACTACCAGGGGGTTGTCCACGGTACCGTCACAATAATATAGGTTCATCCCATAGACGGTGCCGCTGGTACTGGTCTGGCTCATGAAGGCCTTGTTCCCGGCCACCAGGTTGGCAGAGTCAGAATAATAGACATAATAACCGTAAACCGTGGAATAGGGGATGGGATTCGGCGTTACCGTATTGCCCCTGACGACGCCAAACTTCTGGTAACCGAAATAGATCCCGTGGTAGGTGTACCCTGTAATGGTATTGTTGGTAATCACATTACCCTCGGTCAGGCCGGTTCCGCTGCCGCCGGCGAAATAGATCCCGCTGACGCCTCCGCTAATGGTGTTCCCGGTAATGGTGTTGAAATTGGCATCATTGGCCCCGTTGCAATGCACCGTATACCAGTCGGCATCGCTGTCGTTGGTGGTGGGCTTGCCGATGATCACGCAGTTCTGCAGGGTGTTGTAGTTGGCCCCGTTGTCGAAAACCACCACCTTGGCGTAGTCGGTCGCAACGCTAGGATCGGTCTTCAGGGTCACGTTCTTCACCGTGAAATAGTCGGCCCCGTCAAACTTCAGGGTCCAGTTGTCTGCCGATCCGGTCACGGCATAGTTCAGTACCACGTCGGCGGCGTTGCCCGTGGCCGACTGTATGGTCACGGTCCTGGTGGCATCCAGCCCGGCCACCTGGGGCAGGGTCACCTGGCCATTGTAAGTGCCGCTCTCCACGTTCAAGGTCACGTGGCTGGAGATCCCGCAGAGGTTGATGGCCTGGATAGCTGCGGCCAGGTCGGGGAAGAAGCCGGTAGGCCCAACGGTATAGCTGCCGCTCAGCGGGTCGCAGGCGATGAGCTGCACCGTGGCGGTATCGTTGTTGGCATTGCTGTCGAACTGCCCGTTGGGGTTGTTCGTCCAGGCCTGGATGGTATGCATCCCCGCGGTGAAGGTATGGTTGAACAGGTCAAAGTTGGCTGTGCCACCCGGAGCAAGGCTGCCTACCCAGGGCTTGGGGGTCTTGGACACCCCGTCCACTTTCCACTGCACCAGCGTATTGGTAAGGTTGGCTGTGCCGAAGTTCTTGACCTGCACCGTTACCATATGGGCACCCAGGGAAACCGGGGAAGTAGGAGATACTACGGAGGCAATACCTGCATCATTAGCAGCAGGAGGAGCCGTGGTCTTGATCTGAATATTGTAGAACCAATACCAGTATACCGGGTCAAATGTGTTACCCGTTATGGTCATGAGATTGGGCACGGTATAGGGATAGCTGGCCCCTGTGGTGTTGCGGTTCATGCCGGGGTTGGTAGACCATCCCAGCCTGTAACCAGTACCCACAGGAATGGTGAAGTCAACAGGCACCGTCATGGGTGTGGAACCTCCCGTAACGGTAGTCGTTCCCGAGTAGGTCGCGATCACCGTTTGGGCAGAATTCTGGACCACGATCGTGAACGCGCTGCCTACTGTCGCAGTCGGGTATAGATCGATGGTCTCAATGACGACCCCGGATGGGTCAAGTACATTGAATAACTGAAAATGGTTGGTCAATGTTGTGGAACTGATGGTTCCGATCGATGGGTTCACCGGTCCGATCGTGTACGTCTGTGCATTCAACTGACCCAGTGAGCTGCTGAATGCCAGGAAGAACATCAGGAGGGCGAGCCAAAGGGTACTGTTTCGCCGGGTGTTCTTTCCAAAGGGAGCACAGCTTGAAGCAATTTGCCGGGCCTGCACCACCTTCGGGGATTTGTCCTTGTTTTTCATAGGATTGAGTAATTGGTGATTCATAATGGGCTGTATGACTTCTCGTTAAATAAAATTACTCCTTGCAGCACCCTGAGCTCCAATAAACAATGTGCCGGCCAAACCCGCCAACGCCCTGCCCGTTGCCGGACAGCGCTCATCCCATTTACGGTACAGATGTTAAAGGCCCAAAATGTTCCCAGACTAAGAGGCAGGAAAGTTAATAAAAAAAATGTTCCCCTGCAGGCAACCATCGAAATTAACATTGCTGGAGTCGGAGGCAATTCAAACCCTGGTGCTGAACGATGTCCTGCACTGGTTGGTGAGCCTGTGGAACCACGGTCTCAACACGGTCGAGGGGCTTGTCAAGGCATCAACCATGAACCATCAACCATGAACCATCAACCATAAAAAATCATCCCCACGCTAATGGTACGACCCATTCACATCCCCCGTGGCTACCGCCTGAAGATCGGTGCGCTGAAAGGGCTGGGTCGGGGCCAGTACCGGAGTATTCTTCCATGACCCTGCTGGGAAAGAAGAGAGGAGGCCAGCAAAATACCTCCCCACCAGCATGGCGTCCGTGGCGTTCACGTAGCCCGAGCCGTCTACGTCGGCAGCCATCAGGTGCAGGCCACCCAAAGGCTGGATGCTGGCAAAATGCTGCAGGATCAGCAGGGCGTCCACCGAGTTCACCACCCCGGAAGGTACGGGAAGCAAGGGCTGGACGCTGAGGGTTTGCCCGGGGAGGGGCAGGCCCCCCAAAGCATAATACCCATCGGCAGTGCTGAGGCTGCTGTCTGCCCCCTGGCCAAGCATCACCTTCACCCCGGCCAGGGGCGTGGATGATGCATTGGCATAGCTCACCCGGCCCCACAGGCTATCCACCACTTCCACCGTGACGGCAGCGGCGTCGCTGTCGGGGCCCCAGGGGCTGCTGGCACGCAGTCCTGCCTGATATTGCCCCACATTATTATATTGGATCGTCAAGGCACTGTCGTTTCCACCGGAGGGAAACCCTCCGGCAAAGCTCCAGTTATAGCTCAGATCTTTCCCAGTAGATGTAGAATGAAAGCTGATGTAACCGCCCTGCCTGACCCGCAGGGTATCCGCACTGAAAGTGGCGGCGGGCGGGGCATACACGCGGATATAGCCCGTGCGGGAAAGACTGTCGCTGCCCCCGGGGCCACTAACTCTGAGGCTCACTTCATAGGAGCCCGCCACATCGTAGCGCACAGCGGGGTTCTCTTGCGTCGAAGTGTCCGGTGTTCCTCCGGGAAATTGCCACTCCCGCTGCGCAATGAGCCCCTGGCTGCTGTCGGTGAACTGGACGGTATACCCCAGGGGGATGTCCTGGGTGTCAGCGGCAAAGCCTGCCAAGGGTGACGGCACGCTGAGTGGGGTATCGCAAACCACCGGGTGTATGGCCATGGCAATATCCAGGCTCCCGCCATAGGACTGGGCGAAATTGTACCAGGCCCCGCTGCTCAAGCGTTCCCACGCATTCACCGGACTGGCCTGCCCGTCCTGGTTGGAGACCAGGGCCAGCACGGCCCCGCTTGCCGTAGGCAGGATAACCCCCGCATAATAGGGCCCCGATACCCTAACCGGTGTGGTGAAGGAAACATAGGTCAGGTCGTTCTGCTGGACATCCGTGACGATATCCGCAAGCGACAGGTTTTCGCTATATACAGGCTGGCTCCCCGGACTGCCTCCCGCACCCGTGGCCGGCCAGATCGCAGCCTGTACGCTGCCGCTCCCGCTGGCTGCCCCGAAGCGGAACACAAGACCGCTGATCTCTTTGCCCTGGGCCGGGGCATCGAACCTCTGGGCCTTGGCCAGGTCGCCCCAGGCATTGGTGCCGCAGGGGTAACCCTGGGCATTGGAATAGAGGGTGGGGGTACCTTGAAGGGGATAGGACAGGGTATCACAGATCACCGGTGGGGTCAGGGAAACAGTAATATAGGCTGTTTTGGAGGCCGTATCGCTGGAAAGGCTGTTGGAAGCCGTGAGCTGAATGCTGTAGGTCCCGGGCGTGTTGTACACAACAAAGGGGTGTTGAAGGCTGGAACTGCCGGGTTGTCCTCCGGGCATCGTCCAGGCCCAGGTAGTGGGGCTGCCGGTGCTCAGGTCGGTGAGATAGACGGTGTCTCCAACGGTAACCTGGGTGGGCGAGGCGCTGAAGGCAGCCGCCACCATGCGGCAGTAGCTGCCGTCCATGCGGTAAAGCCCGGTGGCGAGGGGGTCCAGCCAGGGCTTGGCCTGCTGGGAGGCAATGGCCCCGTTCTGGTCCCAGTGGTAGGACATCTTGCCGTACCAGTCGGACCCGCTCAGGTTGCTGCACGAGGAGTAGCCCCCGGTGAGGGTGCCGACCACCCGTCCCTGCGCATCGAAGAGGGGGCTACCCGACGAGCCCCCTTCAGTCACTCCGTGGCCGTTGGCCGTTGCCGACCAATACACCTGCCAATGGGTGTTGACGAAAGGCGACAGTGGCGTGGTGAAATGGCTGATCTTCTTGATGTCCCCGGCAGGATGATGGATACCCACGCCCTGGTTCACCGCAGTGTCGGAACGGTCCCAGCCGTTGAAATAAGGTTGATAGGTATTCGGCACGTCCTGGTTGAGCTCCAGGAGCAACATATCCGAGCGGCTGCCTATGTTGTTGGTGGCCACGGCCCGCTTCACAGCCCCGGTCACCGTATGCGAGGCTGTGAACGCTGAAGTGCTGCTGCAGTTCAAGCCTTCGTAATTGAAATAGAACACCCACTGGTTGAGGTCGGCAGCACTGACCCCCGGACCGCAATGTTCGGCCATAAGGAAATAGGGAGTGCAGTCCTGGGCCGTATTGATCATCAGGGAACCGGAACAAACGTAGTACTGGCTCCCCAGCTTGATCTGCACCCGGGCTACCCCACGTTTTTCATCCTGCCACTGATCGCCTTCAGGCGAACAGTTCACATTCACCTCGCAGCTCCCCGAGGCCAGGCTTCCCTTGTTCGTGAGGGACGACGTCCCCCGGTAGAGAAAGGCGATCTCTTCCAGGATCAGTTCAGGCTCCTCCGCGCCCGGGGCACACTCCACCCTGAGCAGCAGGCTGTCCCCTTCCACCATGGCCGTAGCAAAGCGTAGGCTCAGTATTGGGTTGTCATGGTGGTCATAATATACCACGGCTGCAGGCGACCGGGGATGGCTCAGGGTGATGAAGGTTCCCGGAGGCAGACGAAAGACCTCAAAGGCCAGGGCCAGGGCCTCGGCTCCTTCTGCATAGAGGATGAGGCTCAGTGTCCTCCCCCCATCGGGCCGGGAATGACGCCGTCCGGCCTGTATCAGATCCAGTCGGGCAGGAATGCCTGTACCAATGCGGTAAGGGTCTCCCTGAGCCGCGGCCAGTGCATCTTCTGAATCCAGTAATGACTTATCCGGAGACGGATAGGATATGACCGGGATATCCTGTTCGTGAGTAAACTGCCGCCGGGGCTGGGCCATACCCTGGGGGGCCAGGAGCAGAATGGGAAGGAAAATGAGGAGCAGGGTCCTGTTTCGCGAGAGGGATCGAGCCATCGGGGAATGCAGTATTTGCGAGAGGATAAATGTACCAATAATCGGCGAACAGGGTGGTTCAGCACCGGCTGCAGCCAAACTGTCCGTGAGGGATTTGGAGGTTTCTGGCCCGGGCACCTGGCCGGACACCTGATAATCTGGAGTTAGTCGCTCCGTAAGGATATGATGGAAAACAGTATTTAAGTAAATATTTTCGGAAAATTGAAAAAATACTTTGAATATGCCCGGCGCGACTGTATCTTTGACATGGATGGGGCGGGCTTCTTCCTTCCTTTTGAAGATCCGGCGTCCTGAAGTCTCCTCATCCGTTAGCGGGCCTCCCGGCCCGCTTGTTTTTTATCCATTTCATGCTGAACAATTCGCTTGCCCGGTCAGTATTTTCACACGCCTTCTCTCCCTCCCCCTCACACTCACACTCACACTCCCCCTCACACTCACACCATTATTGCACATCACCGCAGAACCAGGTGTGTAACCGAAGCATGGCCTGTGCATCCGACCAGCCATCCACCGTCTTGCTTTCCTCCGGAAATACAACAAACACGGTCATGTTCTGCCTTTGGGTTTGACGCGGGGTCCCCAGGGTGCGAAAATCTGTTACCAGCTTTTGGGTAAGCAAAAGAAAGTGAAGCAAGTATCAGGAAGCTTTCCGGTAAACCAGAAACAAGCGCTGAGCGGTCGGTACGCTATTCCACCACGATCTTGCGGGACATCACGCCTTCTTCAGAACGCAGCACTGCCATATAGAGGCCCTTGCGGAGATCATACAACGGGAGCTGCAGGCGGTTGCCTTCAACCACGGCCTGGCGCACCAGCTGTCCGTTGATGCTGTGCACTTCCACCACGGCTCCCCGCAGCTGGTGCTCCCGGGTGTCAACCTGTAGGATGTTTTCAGTGCAGCAAAGCCCTGTCTCGCCGATGAGTCCAGCCAGGTTGAAGCCCGTAGTGGTACCCATGTCACCTGCAAGAATGGCCGTGTTGGGCACGCTCTCGAAGGCAAAATCCTTGATCGTCAGGAAGTCAGCAGTGCTACCCACGTCCATCCTCACCCAACCGTAATGCCAGTCGGTGCCAATCCTGAACCGCAGGCCAAGGTATTTGTTGGTGGCCCCGAACCAGTTGCCGTAATACCCGCTGTAATAGATGTTTCCAGAGCTTGTGTAGATTCCGAGGCCTGCAAGTGTCTGGTACCCATTGCCGATCCAGGCTGTCTGATTGGCGCTGACCATATTTCCGAAGCTCATGGCCTTCGGATAGAAATAGCTGCTGCTGGTACCATATACCGTGCCCAGGGCCTGATTCCCACCGAGGGGCATCAGCAGCCCACCACGTCCCGAGGTGAAATTGATCCACATGATCTGAAAGTCGTCGACCCCATCATTGTTAAGGTCAATGAAGTGGTTGGTGGTGCTTGTCAGGGTAACATCCTGAATGTCAGTGTACACAACGGCTGCCTGCGTCGGAACTGCAGCCAGGGTGGCCGAGGCCAGGGCCGAATACTTCAATAATCTTTCCTTGAGCGTCTTCTCCTTGCTTTTCATGAGGGTAGGGTTATAGCGAAATAAATATATATGCATTTCGCACAGGGTACCATCCAGGGCGGCTGGATTTAACAAATCTTTAACTATTTGCGATACAGTGCGTTCGTCCCCAGGTTATCGGCAGGTCAGCCTGGATGGATCATTGTGCCCGCAAGCCGTACTTCCTGTTACTCCCGGACTATTCCTGACCGGATATGTTGCGGTTACGGTAGAGCGAACGGTCCACCGCCTGCCGCATGGCCTCCGTGTCCAGAGGGTAACCGATGAAATCCGCGATACGGTGTACATAGCGCCGGGGGTCGTCCACGATTTCCGAGTAGGGGATATAGAGGACCTCCACGTTGGGTTGCTGGCGCTCCCAGGCCTTCACCTTTTCCATTTCCTTTTCGAATACTGCCGCCAGCGACATATTGTAGGATGCAGGTTTCCCCAGCATCTTCTGTTGGGAAAGCATGACTTCCTTGATATCGCGCTGCATGAAGATCACTTTGAACTCGAAGTCGTTCGGAAGGAAGTAGAGCAGCTGCGCGATCACCTTCACGGCCTTGTCCTCGGCCTCACTGACCCAGGAAATGTCTGTTGCTGATCGTTTTACCGCATCGAGCTCATGATATCCGCGTGGATTGTTCTCGTCAGGCTCCCGAAGGCCATCGCTGAGCAGGGGCATACCTCCGGCATGCAGCATCTGCATCATGAGGGAGGTTCCCGAACGCGGAAGTCCGGAGACCACGACCACTGTGCCTTTCATGCGCTGTTGCAAGATCTGTGTATGTTCCATGAGTAGGGCAGGGTCAGGGTAGGGGCCTCCATAGATCTTAACGAGAAATCTTCTGGCTTTCAATATCTTCGGTGCCATCCTCAGGGAAACTTCGAATGCTTCTGAGGCCTCCTTGAATTTTCCGAGGTGGAAAAGCGCTTCACCCAGATGGTAATGGGCAATCGGGAAGTGATAGATCAGCCCCAGGCTGCTCAGCAGGTAATCCACTGCCTCCTCATATTCCCCTTGCCTCAGCATACTTATTCCCAGGCCCAGGTATGCTGTGGCATTGTTTTCATCAATCTCCGCCGCCTTGCTGAAGGCCGCCCCGGCATTTCCATAATCATGCAATTGCAGGTAGAGCTTGCCGAGCTGGAGGTGGAGTTCGGGCATACGGGGATCCGATTGCTCGGCTGCCCGAAGAAAATCCAGCGCCTGACCGGGATGCCCTTCCCCGAAATGGATTATCCCTTCAAGGAAATCCAGGGCAGGCAACTTGCCGTATTCAGTGTGCCGGCAGGCTTCCAGGCTCTCCCTGGCCGCGGCATGGTCACCGGTGTTGATCAGGCAGCGGGTGAGGTCCATCCCGATGCGGATGTCGTCCTTCTTGTGTTCGAAGATCTCTTTCAGGATGGCAATGGCGGCAGCATAGTCCTTCTTGCTCTGATACACCCTCGACAGGTTGTATTTCGCTTCCAGTCCGGCCTTTAGCATCGCATCGGTCTTGTCCTGGCCTGGATCCTCCACATAGCCCAACTCCACCAGTTGTCTCATGGCCTCGGCCGAGGCGAAGGTGTCTTCGGCCAGGTGAGGGGGATGTTCCCCGAAATCACCAGGGGCCTGGTCCCAGCTTTCGACAAATGCCGGTGGTGCGGGCTCGGTGAAGGCATCCAGCAGGACCTTGCCATCCATATCGGCTCCCACAGACAGACCGAAGAGTTGCAGGATCGTAGGAGTGATATCAAGGAGGGTGGCGCCGAAGATGCGTTCATCCTGTTTAATCCCCGGCCCGGCCATGCACAGGATGCCGTAGGGGCTATGTTCGTATGCTGGTGCAGCCGGCAATTTGGGTAGGTGCTTGGGACGAAGGTGATCGGAGTGGAAGCCATGGTCGGAAATGAGGATCACGGTTGTGTCCTCTCCGGCCAGCTTGAGCAGGCGTTCCAGCATCATGTCGTGGAAGATATAGCCCCCGTTGACCACTTCACGATAGAGTTCGAACTGGTCCTCCGGGATGTGTTCCTGCCTTGGGGGATGGAATTTCATGAAGCCATGCCCGAAGTGGTCGATAGCATCGTAATACACGGCCATGAAGTCCCATGCAGTGTTCCGCATCAGCCAGGTGGCGGCGGAATGTATGCTGGAGGCGTGGGCGATGATCTTGGCCAGGGCGTTCAGGCTATGCTCCTTTTCCTGGTCGATGAGGGCGGCCAGGGGCACGAAGGGAAGGATATGGGCCTCAGTGAGCTCCCCGGGGTGTACCCTAAGGGATGCCATGTCAGGCCGGAGCGCAGGGGGGTGCACCGTGCCTTTTGGCATTTTCCATGGCTCGCCCAGGGGCTTTCCCGCCTGCTGGTAAAAGTTGGAGACCATGGCGCCGCGTATGGGCTCGGCCGGGTGACTGGGCCACCAGCCGACAACGTTGGAGCGCAGGCCCTGGTTGTGCAGGATGTTCCACAGGGCGCGGGTCTTGCGTGAGGTCACGTTGACCGGCCGAACTCCTCCCTGGTCGGGCACCGGCTCCACGAAGCTGATGATGCCATGCTTGTCGGCCGTCTTGCCCGTGGCGATAGATGTCCACAGCATGGGGGACAGCGGGGGATCCAGCGTGGCCAGGTTGGCCACCACGCCCCGTTCCACCAGGCTGGCCAGGGCCGGCATCCGGCCGCTGTCGAGCAGGGGGTTGATCACCTTCCAGTCGGCCGCGTCCCAGCCGACCAACAATACTTTTCTATTATTCATCTTCATCCGGGCTGAGGTTGGCATCGTTCTGGTTTCCTAAAGCTTCCCTGCGGGCCTTTCGCCAGGCCTTCAGGCCAAGGTCGCCCAGGGCCAGCAGTCCCAGGCTGCCTTTTACCGGGACATCGAACCCTGGTTCTGCCCCCTTGCCGGGCAATTCCTTATGATTGTTTTCCTGTTCCATCGTGGGCGAATTGTTTCGTCGGGGGTAAATCTCGCAAAAATCTGTTCAGGAACAAGCGGGCCGGTGATCACCCGCATGGACTCCCCCGGATGAAAGTGCCCGCCTCGACTGTCCCTGCCCGCTGCACGTGCAGGGTCGCTCAGCGACCGCGCACTGCAAACAGGTAATTGGAAGCGGTGGGGCGGCCAGGCTGGCAGAACTCCTGTTGAACATTCCCGGTGGCCTGGCCGCCCCACCGCTTCCCCGCTTATCTCCATCGGCCCGGGTCCCTGAGCGGGTTGTTGAGCCTGTCGAACCACGGTCGAACCACGGTCGAAAGGTTCGTAGGTCGCTCTGGATAGCCCGGGGATGGTCTATTTGGATATCAGGATTGTTCTCCGTTCAATATCAACCCTTTATCATTCCTTGTTTCTAGTCACTTGTTTCTTGTCCGATATTCCATTTCCTCGTCAACCGGCAATCCCCGAAAATCTTTGGGGAGTAGGTTCACTGCACCTCTTGCGCCAGTGAAGTGGACCAAAACAGGCCATTGCGAAGCAATGGCCCGCTGCTCGCCCCCTGAAAGCAAGCAAGCTTCCTTTCAGGGAAGCTCGCTTCGGCCTCACGGCCTGTTTTGGTCATCCTGTGGAGCTGCGGGGAGTAGTTTCACTGCACCTCTTGCGCCAGTGAAGTGGACCAAAACAGGCCATTGCGAAGCAATGGCCCGCTGCTCGCCTCCTGAAAGCAAGCAAGCATCCTTTCAGGGAAGCTCGCATCGGCCTCACGGCCTGTTTTGGTCATCCTGTGGAGCTGCGGGGAGTCGAACCCCGGTCCAGGCAAGCAGCCAATATGCTTTCTACACGCTTAGCCTCTTATTGCTTGTCGGAAGGACCACTGGCCTGAGGCCTGCCCATGCCCTCCGTATTCCCTTGAGCTTCGCTGCTGCATCGGGACCCTGCAGCAACTATTCCGGCTTTTTCGACGCCTCGGACGGGTCGCCGCCGGTCAGGGCTACCCGGGAGACGGCTGGGGGCGCTAAGCCTTTGCTTAGGCTGCCAGCTGATAAGAAGTGTTGCCAGTTATTGGCGGCGAAGCTGGTTGTTGACGGGCCTCATCTTCAACGCCCGGCGTGCTTACATACCCACTTCCTTGCTGTCAAAACCGGTCAGCCCCGGCCGACCGCCCCAGGGCGGTCGCAATCGTTGATGCTCCAGGATCAAGGTAACCTCATCATGGAGCGCTTATGGGTATCCGTTCAAAGACACGGCAAAGGTACAAAAAGTATTTCCCCGCCTGGCACCAGGTCTTTCTTCAGCCTAACGACGCACCCTGTCGTAGCTACTGCAGCAGTTTTGCCATATCCACTGCCGGAGGGCGTATTCATCCTCCGGGTGCTGTGGTATATGATGAGTGCCTGATACTATTTAACGAACGCAGTGTTTTTGACCATGAACGCAAGGATCTGGCATACAAGCGCCGATCTGCCCCGGAGAAATCCGCCAGGGAATACTGCAAATCAATATGGGCAAGATGCAGATAATGTGATAGATAAGTATCCTGGCGAAATCCACCTCCAGGGCGCTACTGCCTTGCCTGCCGAAAAGCCGATACGAATGCCTACCTTTAGATCAAGATTGGATGCCATGCCGGATCACAAGCTTTTTCAAAGGCTTCCTATAGCCCCACTCATCGCGGTAGTGGGGATCGTGCTCAGTATTTTACTGATCCCGTTGAGGATATCCCGCGATACCCTGAACGTTACCGACCGACAACTTCTGGCAAATGACCAGGTAGCCCTGGTGCATAATCTGGACGATGATCCGGAGCCGGGCCTTGTCAGGATGAAACATAATGTCCTGGGGCAGGCCGCCCTGAGCATCGATGACCACAACCGTGGAACCCTGGACCAGCATAATCTCAAGGGAAGGTTCCGGAACATGGGCGGATCCACGGTGGTTTCCGATGTCGATGCGGACGGTTCGGCCGATGTAATGACCCTGACCATGGAGGCCGACACGCTTTGGCTTTTTGTGCTCTACGCTGCCGGCAAGGAGTCCCGGCTTGCTTCCTGGCCCGTGGATACCCTGCACGGCCTGGATACCTTCACCGACCTTTCGCTGCAGATGTTCGGCCCTGTCGACCTGGATGCGGACGGGAGCCGGGAGATCCTCTTCACTGCCAATGCCGGCTTCAGCCTGCACCCCCGGGCAGTTTACGCCCTGGACCCACGCAATGGCAAGGTGACGCAAAGCCCTGAGCTGGGAAACAAAGTAGTGGTGCGCGAGGTTGCCGACCTCGACGGAGATGGACGACCCGAGCTTTTCCTTCATTCTGCCTCTTTCGGCAACCATCCGGACCGTCGGCCCAGACTGCATGACCACAGCGCATACCTACTGGTACTTGACTACCGCCTGCAGCTCCTTTTCCCTGCCGTGGAGTTCCGTGGCGACCGCCTCGAAGTCATTCCATTTCCCTTCATGGATAAAGATAAGCCCAGCATTGCCTGCATCCATGGCGATCGGGCTACAGGAGTACGACTTCTTGGACTCTACGACCTGCAAGGCCGCCAAATCCTGGAAGACAGCCTTGCACCCGACGGCACGCCCTTATACTTTGCCCTGCCGGTATCCAACTTCGGTAAGCCCGGCAAGGACCCTCTGCTTTTGGGGACGGGGGGTGTACTGCGAATCCGGTCCGGTCTAGAGACCGAATGGGAACGCCGGATGGAGAAGTGCTTGAAGGATTGTCGATTCCTTCCGGTTCCCTCCACTTCTTCCCCGCGCTTCTTCTATTCCTACGATCCGCTGAATATGCGCTACTGGCTGGTGGATGGCCAGGAAAGCAGGTTTACTTTCATGCAGAGCCTGAATACCTGTGGCCAGGAAATACGCAATATCGGCCTGTTAGATCCCAGGCCTGAAGAGACCCTGCTGTTCATGCAGGCCGGCCCAGAAATGGTCCTCCTCTCCTGGAAGCCCAATCCCTGGTACCCCTGGGGCTACCTGCACTATGCAGGCATCATCCTTTTCTGGGTCGGGCTGGTGGCCCTGATCCAGCGCGTGACACAAGTGAGCATACGGCATCAGTACGAAACAGCCCAGCGTATGCAGTCACTGGAGTTGCTCACGCTCAAAAACCAGGTGACGCCCCATTTCGTCTTCAATGCCATCAACTCCATCGGATCACTGATTTACCGTGACAAGAAAGAGCAGGCCTACCGCTACCTCGGACAGTTTTCCGATCTGCTCCGCAGCTCCCTCACCTCATCGAACCATGCCAGCGTGGCCCTGGAAGAGGAGCTGGCCTTCATCCGAAACTACCTCGAGCTGGAAAAGCTGCGCTTCGATACCCGCTTCGATTACCGTATAATCGTGGGTGAAGGGGTCAAGTTACAGCATCCGGTTCCCAAAATGGTGCTTCAGATCCACGTGGAGAATGCCATCAAGCATGGCATCATCCCGCTCAGCCGCCACCAGGGACTGATCGAGATCACCGTGAGGGAGGACGAAGGCCGCCACGGCCTGGTCCTCGGGGTACGCGACAACGGGGTGGGCCGTCAGGTGGCCCAGCGATCCGCTACCGCAGGGACAGGAAGGGGCATGATGATCCTGCAACAGCTCTATGACCATTACGAGGAGGCACACCACTGCAACATTCACCAGCAGATCGAGGACTTAAGGGACACTTATGGAGAGCCGGCGGGAACAATGATCACGATACGGATCAAAAACAAGGGATTATGAACAGGGGCGCCCTTACCATACTCGTCGTCGACGACGAGCCCCAGGCCCGCTTCCTCTTGCTGGCCATGCTGGAAGGCCGCGAGGGCATCGCCAGGGTACTGGATGCCCCGGACGTGGGCAGGGCCATGTCCCTGATCCTGCAGGAAAGGCCGGAAGTAATCCTGCTCGATATCGAGATGCCCGGGGAAAACGGCTTCGATCTGGTCAGGCGGATGCGTGCACAGGGACTGAAGGCCCAGATCATCTTCACTACGGCCTACCAGCATTATGCCGTGCAGGCGATACGGCATGCAGCCTTCGACTACCTTCTGAAGCCCGTGGTAGAAGCCGAGTTGCAGGCTAGCCTCAACCGCCTGCGTTCATCAATGGAGCATGACGGGGGCGACCGCATGGACAAGCTGCTCCAGCTCATGGACGCCCACAGCCGCATCAAGATTAACATCCGTACCGGCTTCCTGCTCATCGATAGCCACGACCTCGTATACGCCGAGGCGGAAGGCAATTATACCCTGCTCCATCTTACCGGCGGAAACACCGAGATGGCCTCCATGAACCTGGGGAAGGTGCAGGAACTGCTTCCCCCCCGCAGGTTCACCCGCATCAGCCGCTCCACCTTCATCAACCTGGATTACCTCGTCCAGGTCCACCGCAGGAAGCGGCTCTGCCTGCTGCAATTTGACGGGCAGAAAACCTGGCTCAGCGTAAGCATCCGCCACCTGCAGCCGCTCGAGGAACACTGCGAGGCCATCACCGGGCCCATGGATACCTCCGTCTACCCCTGATCCGGACCCCCTTGTTGCCGGCATGTTTCCCTTTGCCGGGAGAATGCCTATCTTTGCCCCCATCCTAAACAACCCTATTCCATGAGATCATTCTGCCATAGCCTGTGCATTGCCGCCCTGCTGATGCCTTTCCTCCTGATCACCTCCTGCGGGGGTGGCGCCAACAAGGTGCAGGACCCCAACAATGTGGAGATCACTGCAAAAGAAGTTATTCAGGCCCAGAACTATACCTATGTACTGGCCGATAACGGGGACAGCACCTATTGGGTGGCCATCCCCAGCGCCGCCATCGAGACAGGCAAGACCTATTACCATGCCCCGGGCATGCTGATGGTGAATTTTGAGAGTAAAGACCTGCAGCGTACCTTCGACCGCATCTGGTTCCTTGGCGGGCTGAGCGAGCAACCCATCGTGGCTCCGGCAGCCGCAGAGGCTCCCCATGGCATGCCGGAGTCGGGCACCATGACGGGTTCCAAGGTTAAGACCGAAGCCGCCGCCGTGTCGGTGAAACCGGCCGAAGGCGGGGTAACCGTGGCCCAGATTTTTGCTGATCCGGCGAAATACGCCGGCAAGAAGGTGCTCATCCGCGCCCAGGTCATCAAGGTCAACAACGAGATCATGGACCGTAACTGGGTGCACCTCCAGGACGGCACCGAGCACGAAGGCAGGTACGACCTGGTGATCACCACCGACGAATTCCACGAAGTGGGCGCCGTGGTGACCTTTGAAGGCGTTGTGACCGTGAACAAGGACTTCGGCGCCGGGTACGTCTACGAAGTGATCCTGGAAGAAGGCAAGGCCCGCATCAATATGTAGGACGGGGGCCTGCCTCCCTTTACCGCTCTTCCCCCATGTGCCGCCCTATCCAGGTTGCGGGGAAGAGTTGTGTATCTCAGCATTTCCGTATCTATCGTTTATGAGGCCACGGACCTGAACCGATTCTCCTTTTTCCGATAACGGAACTGGTAAAATGCATACCTTCCGCCTTTATTGGCGCGCTTCAATCCACTTACATGAATCCCGGTTTCCCTGCAATTGACGGCCTCGTGCTGGATCCATCCAATCCCGAGTTCAACAACGCCGCGGCGCTGGTGGAAACCCTGCACCCCCTCATCTTCCTCACCGGCAAAGCCGGCACCGGGAAGACGACCTTCCTGAAGTATATCCGGGAGACATGCCACAGGAACACCGTCGTGCTCGCCCCCACCGGGGTTGCCGCCATCAATGCCGGGGGAATGACCCTGCATTCCTTCTTCAACCTGCCCCTGCGGCCCTTCATCCCGGAGGATCCCGGCCTCAGCGACCTGAGGTCCAAGGGAGGCCCCGATATCTTCTCCACCTTCAGGTACCGCAAGCAGAAGCTGGACCTGCTGCGCAGCATGCAGCTCCTGGTCATCGACGAGGTTTCCATGGTGCGCTGCGATACCCTGGACGTGATAGACAGGGTGCTCCGGGTGTTCCGAAATAAGAAACACCTCCCTTTCGGCGGCGTCCAGGTGGTGCTCATCGGGGATAACTTCCAGCTCCCTCCGGCCGTGGGCAAGGAGGAAAAGGACATCCTGAGGCAATTCTACCCTTCGGTACATTTCTTCAGTGCCAGGGTCATCCGGGAGGGCGCCCCGGTGTATATCGAGCTGAAAAAGATCTATCGCCAGAAAGAACAGGCGTTCATCGACCTGCTGAACCGGGTCCGTATCGGGCAGGTGTCGCCCCAGGACCTCAGGATACTCGACACCCGGCTGAGCCCGCATTTTCAGCCGGATCGGGAAGACTACATCACCCTGTGTACGCACAACATCCAGGCATCCCAGATCAACGCCCGACACCTTGAGCAGCTCGAAGGGGATATCCACGCCTTCGAAGCCGTGATCAAGGGCGAGTTCCCGGAAAAGTCCAGGCCCACGGACGAGGAGCTGGAACTGAAGGTGGGCGCCCAGGTGATGTTCGTTAAGAACGATCCGGAATACCCCCGCCAGTTCCATAACGGCAAGCTGGGCCGCATCCTCGCCATAGAAGAAGAAAGGGTCAGGGTGCAATGTGAAGGGGGCGAGTCCTTTATCGTGGAGCGGCTGCGCTGGGAAAACATAAGGTACACCTTCAGGCCCGAAACCCGACGGATCGAAGAAGAGGTGGTCGGGACCTTCGAACAGCTCCCGCTCAAACTGGCCTGGGCCATCACCGTGCATAAAAGCCAGGGCCTGACCTTCGAGCGGGTAATCGCCGACCTCAGCCAGGCCTTTACCGCCGGTCAGGTGTATGTCGCACTGAGCCGGTGCACCAGCCTGGAAGGACTGGTCCTGCTCTCCAGGGTTTCCGCGCCTCAGATCATTGTAGACCAGGATGCACTGGAGTATGCCCGCAGGGAAACCCCGGAGACCTTGATCCTCCGGCATATCCAGCGGGGAATGGCCGACCGGCTCAGCCGGAGGGCGCTGGCCCTGGCCAGGGCAGGGGACTTCGTAGCCGCCTGGGATGCCTATCTCCAGGCATCAGCGCATTACGGGGAACCGGACCATCCCCTGCTCCGCAGGTTCCTGAAAGTGTTTTCCGCCAGGTACAAGCAGCGTGAAGCCTGGGTGCAGGAAGTACTGACTGCCCGAAAGGCAGCGAAAAAGGAAAAAGCCGGGATGCAGAAAAAGTCCAATGCCGCGGCCGGACAAGGGAAGGGAAAAGGCAGGGGCCGTAAGCCGTCCAAAAAGCAGCCTGGACCGGGAGGCGCACGGGAGTAGAAGCAAGAGCAAGAGCAACAGCAAGAGGGAAAGGAGGGAATAAACACGAATATGCTACCCAGACGCATCAAACGCAGGATGGCCCGTTCCCTGGGAGGTCTCCTGCTGGTTCTCCTCACCATCGTCGGGTGGGAACTGAGCCGGGATCAGGTGATGGGCGTGGGGGAGCGACTCTATGTCCGGATCTGGGGTGATGAGCGACTAAAGGAGGTGTTGCCCCCTTCCGGAAAGCGGGTTTGGGGCCTCGATCTCTCGCACCACCAGCGGCAAGTGGACTGGGACCGGCTCGTGGCCAACGACCCGCCGGATTTCATCATTTTCAAGGCGACAGAAGGGATTACCCATAAAGACACGAGGTACAGGAACCACATCAGGGAAGCCCGTGAGCGGGGCATCGTATGCGGGGCCTACCATTTCTTCAGCTTTCGCAGCCCGGGAGGCGACCAGGCACGGCATTTTCTGAAGGTGGCGGATCCAGGTAAGGGTGACCTTATCCCCGTTCTGGATGTGGAATATTCCCGCAGGATGCCATCTGCCGATTGGATCCGAAAGGAAGTCAGGGCGTTCAGTAAAGAGGTGGAACGTCAGCTTGGGGTGAGGCCGATCATCTATTGTGCCTGCGATTTCTACCGCAAATACCTCGAAAACGAAATCCCGGAGCATCAGTACTGGATTTCGTCCATGAAGCGCAAACCATCCTGTGATTACGTCATCTGGCAATACACCGACAAGGGAAAGGTACCCGGGATCCGGGGCGGGGTGGATATGAACCGCCTGCACCCGGAGGTCAGCCTGGTTGACCTGGTGTTAAAGCGGTGATATGTTCTATGTTCTATGTTCAGTGTTCATTATTCTATTTCCTTCTGATAGCTTGGATCGTTGATTCCTCCAGTAGGCGGACAAGCTTTATTCGATATTCAACATCCCTCTAAATCCCCTTTCAACGGGGGACTATGGTTGCCTCCTACCGCATCGGCACTTCCATCAGCAGCAGGGTGCTGTGGGCTCCGATACTGAAGTCTACCGTGAGTGTATCCTCTATGCCCAGCCCGTCGCGGCGGCTAAGGCGGTGACCGGCCGCTGTGGCCTCGCCTTCGATCACGAACACATACAGTCCGTTGCCTTCGCGCTGGAGGGTATGGGTCAGGCCAGCCGGACGCTCGAAGCGGCCCAGATGAAACCAGGCGTCCTGATGGATCCACACGCCCTGGTCTGAGGGTTCTGGGGAAAGGATCTGATAGAATGCCTCGGGCTGGGCAATGTCCTTGATGGAGAGCTGGTCGTAACGCGGTTTCACGTTGCGCTGCCGGGGGAAGAGCCATATCTGAAGAAACTTCACCGGCCGGTCAACGTTGGCGTTGTATTCGCTGTGCTGTATGCCGGTCCCTGCACTCATCACCTGAATATCGCCTTCCCGTATCACGGCCTGGTTGCCCATGCTGTCTTTGTGCTCCAGGTCGCCTTCCAGGGGCAGGGAGATGATCTCCATATTGTCGTGTGGATGGCGGCCAAAGCCCATGCCCGGGGCCACCACGTCATCGTTGAGTACGCGCAACACTCCGAAATGCATACGCTCCGGATCGTAATATCCTGCAAAACTGAAGGTATGGTGCGAGTCGAGCCATCCGTGGTCGGCATGGCCCCGGCTTCCCGCGGCGTGAAAAACGGTCTTCATTGCTGCTGTTTACCCTCATAAACAATCGAAGGGCGGGGGTGTTCAGGGGAGCAGGTGGAGTGCCTGAAGTACTTGGAGTTAGGAGTTAGAAGTTAGAAGTGAAAAGGTGAGAGTGAGGAGTTAATTGTCAGGTTTACCCATCCAAAGCCTCTGTATATCAGATATCAGATATCAGATATCAGATATCAGATATCGGATATCAGATATCCGATAGCCCCCCTATCGGCATGGCATAGCGTTCCACATCGGCAGCACTGATCTCACGGTCGCAGAGGATGGCCAGTCGTTCCACAACGTTGCGCAGCTCGCGTACGTTGCCGGTCCAGGTGATGCGTTGCAGTGCCTCCAGGGCTTCCGACAGGAATTCCATCCCGGCCCGGCCTTGCTCCTCGAGGATCTGATCGAGAAAATGATTGGCTAACAAGGGAATATCTTCGATTCGTTCGTTCAGCGATGGCACGTGGATCAGAATGACGCTCAGGCGGTGGTACAGGTCCTCACGGAAGGTATTCCTGCGGATCTCCTCCCGGAGGTTCTTGTTAGTGGCGGCGAGTATCCTCACATCCACAGGAATAGCCTTCTCTCCCCCCACCCGGGTAATCTTGTTTTCCTGCAGTGCCCTCAAAACCTTGGCCTGGGCGCTGAGGCTCATGTCGCCGATCTCATCAAGGAACAGGGTGCCCCCGTTGGCCACCTCAAAATCGCCCTTGCGCTGGCGCTCGGCGGAGGTGAAGGAACCCTTCTCATGTCCAAAGAGCTGGCTCTCGATGAGCTCAGAAGGGATGGCGGCGCAGTTCACTTCGATGAAGGGGCCCGAGGCCCGCTGACTTTTTTCATGCAGCCAACGCGCCACCAGCTCCTTACCGGTGCCGTTCGACCCGGTAATCAGCACCCGGGCATCGGTGGGCGCCACCCGGTCGATCATGGTCCTGATCTCCCGCATCGGTCCCGATTCCCCGATCATCTCATACGTGCGGCTCACCTGGCGCTTCAACCGACGGGTTTCCTGCACCAGGCTGGAACGGTCCATGGCATTCCTGACCGTGACCAACAGGCGGTTGAGATCCAGTGGCTTGGCTATGTAATCGTATGCGCCCTTCTTGATTGCTTCCACTGCCGTGTCAATGGTCCCATGCCCCGAGATCATCACCACCGGGACGTCGCCTATCTCCTGCAGGCGCTCCAGCACCTCAATACCATCCATCTCCGGCATTTTAATATCGCAGAGTATGACATCGAAGGCGGTCTGGGAGGCCTTTTCCAGGGCCGTGGCCCCATCCGGTGCATCGCTCACCTCGTAGTTTTCGTATTCAAGGATATCGCGCAGGGTGTTGCGGATGGAGCGCTCGTCATCCACGATGAGAATATGAGCAATGGGCTTTTTCGTCCGGGCCATAATTGGTACATCAATGCGCTAATATACGGGATGCTGATGGTTCATGGTTGTTGGTTCATTTTTGATTTGATTTTTCAGTCTCTAATCCACCACAAGTGATTTTCGGAGGGGGCCCGAGTATGAAAAATCAATACGATTTTTCAACCATCAACCATCAACCATCAAGTATTTTTGTAGAAAGAACCAGTTATGCCGCAAACGAAGCGTGTGCACAAGACCGGGCTGCCCCCGGGTTCCCTGCTCTACACCGGAACCCATGCCCACCGGAAGGTCGTAGCCCGTCAATACCTGTACCACCCCGGTGGAGTCATTTCGCGCGACGCGGAAAGCGGCTCCCTGGCCTGTACAGGTGGGCAGGGAAAGTGCTGGACCGAGGTCCGTGGTCTGCACGACCTGGACCTGATGGAGAAAATAGGGAAGGAGCTCGGGCTCAGTGCCCTGATGCTGGAGGATATACTCAATGTGCGCCACGCCCCGGCCCTCAGCACAGCGAACGGCACCCTCCTCCTGTCGCTCAAGTACATCGACTGGGAGACGTCGTCCCTGCCTCCGGTGCATGTGAACCTGCTGCTGTCGGGCGATTTGGTCCTTTCCTTCGCCGACTCCGACAAGCCCTTGTTCGAAGCGGTGGCGCGCCGTCTGGAGGATGAGCGTAACCTGCTGCGCACCTTTGGGGCAGATCACCTCTTCCTACGCCTGGTGGACCTGATAACTGACCATTACCTTCCTGCCCTGCAGGCCCTGCGCGACGATTTCGATCGTTTGCTGGAAGGGATGATGCAGGAAGTCCATGATCGACCCCTTCCTGACATCATTGCCCTGCACCGCAGGGTGGCCGCCTTCCGCCCGGTCGTGCTTCCCCTGTATTCCAGCCTCAGCGACTTGCAGTCTGAGCTGCAGGAACGGCTGAGCCCCGGGGCCGACCCCTACCTGCGCGATATCCTTGATCACCTGCGGCAGGCAGTCGAAGAGTACCGCGCCCTGTCCGAGTCCATTCCGATGCTCCTCGAACTCCACCACACCCATGTCTCGAACCGCATGAATGCCGTGATGAAAACCCTCACGGTAGTAGCCAGCATCTTTATCCCCCTTACCTTCCTGGTCGGGGTTTACGGCATGAATTTCACCCATATGCCGGAGCTGGGCTACCCCTGGGCCTACCCTGCACTCTGGGCCCTTATGCTGGTCATCGCCCTGGGGATGTTGTGGTATATGCGAAAGAGAAAATGGTTGTGATGGTTGATGGGATGGATGGTTGATGATTGAAAAATCAAAATAATTTTTCAATCATCAGCCATCAACTAACTCTGCCTTAGCCACTTAAATAGTTCCCCGTAGGTTACTTTCTTCCCATACATCAGGATTCCCGTACGGTAAATCTTGCCGGCCAGCCATACGGCTCCGATGAAGCCGGCCACCAGCAATCCCATAGAGAGGGCCAGGTCGAAAAAGGGAACCCCGAAGGGGATGCGTATCATCATGATGATAGGGGAGGTGAGGGGGATAATGGATAGCCAGAAGGCCATGGGCCCTTCCGGGTTTTCCACTACCGATTGGGCCATGACAATGGCCAGGATGAGCGGCACGGTGATGGGTAGCATGAACTGCTGGGTGTCGGTTTCGTTGTCCACGGCCGAGCCGATGGCCGCGAACAGGGCGGAATACAACAAGTATCCACCCAGGAAGTAGAACAGGAAGCTGAAAATCATCACCACCCAGTTCACCGATCCGATCACCTCAAACACCTGGGCCACACCCTGGTTCATCTCATCAGCCACCGGGGCGGCGATCTCGGTCTGTACCAGTTTTCCGGGATCCGACAGGCCCCCATCGGCCGCGGCCATGCTGAGCGTATCGCTGAAACTCAATTGAAAGACAGTGACGATGCCCAGGGTTAGCACCACCCAAAGGAGGAATTGGGTCAGGCCCACGAGAGCCACTCCCACGATTTTGCCCATTAGCAACTGGAAAGGGCGCACAGAGGAAACGATTACCTCAACGATGCGGTTGGTCTTCTCCTCGATCACCCCGCGCATCACCTGGGATCCGAAGAGGAAGATGAAGAAATAGATCAGGATGCCACCAATGAATCCAAGAGCCATGCTGACCTCGGTGAAGGTCTTTTGCTCCCCTCCATCCTCACCGAGCTTGATGGTAGTGACCTCGATCTTCGTCTTGACCGATTTCAATATATCGGGATCGATATTGGAAGCGGCCAGTTTCATGGCCTCTACTTCCCGTTTCATGTTGTCCTGCACATAGGACTTAACATTCAGGCTGGGTTGCTTTTCGGAATAGAGCAGGGCCTTCTCGGGCACGTTCAGCTCGGTACGGGGTATGTACACCAGCACATCGAGACCGCTTTGAGCAAACTTCAGTTTTTCGGCCTCCAGGTCAGGGGATAGAAAGGTCACTTTCATGTTCTCGCTGTCGCGGAACTTCCCGGCAAAGAGCCCCGATTCGTCCACTATCCCCAGCCTGGATTCCTTGTCGGAGTTCTGGGCCAGCCAGATGGGCACGATCATCAGCGAGGCCATGAGGATGGGGCCAAGAAAGGTCATGATGATGAAGGACTTCTTGCGCACCCTCACCAGGTATTCTCGGCGGATAATGAGGAAGATCTTTTTCATGGGCTACCGGTGTTAGATCCTGGCCTTGTCTTCGTTGACCCTGCGGATAAAGATGTCGTTCATGCTGGGGATGATCTCGCGGAACCCCTGCACCTGGCCCAGAGGCATCAGGGAGCGGAGTAGCTGGTTGGGGCTCTGGCCGGGGGCCAGGCGGGCCCTTACGCTGGCGATGCCGTTGGCACGGCTGAAGGAAAGCAGCTCGATCCCTTCGAGTGGCAGGTCCTGCTCCCCGCCGCTGAAGCCCAGGAGGTCGGCCTCAAAGGTGTTCGACTTATAGGCCTGCTTGATGTCGTGAACGCTCCCGTGCAGTATCGTCTGGGCCTTGTTGATCAGCACGATGTGGTCGCAGAGCTCTTCCACTGAAGCCATATTGTGGGTGCTGAACAGTATGGTGCTGCCTTCGGCCTTCAGGCGGAGGATCTCTTCCTTGAGGAGGTTGACATTGATGGGATCGAAGCCGGAGAACGGCTCATCAAAAATGAGCAGCCGGGGGCGGTGGACAACAGTAACGATGAACTGCACCTTTTGCTGCATGCCCTTCGACAGTTCTTCAACCTTGCGGTTCCACCATCCCTGAATCTCGAAGCGGGTGAACCACTCGCGAAGCCGTACCAGGGCCTCATGATGCGACAACCCTTTGAGCTGGGCCAGGTAGAGGGCCTGTTCGCCCACCTTCATCTTCTTGTAAAGCCCCCGCTCCTCCGGCAGGTAGCCTATGGAATAGACGTCGTCCCTATGGAGGGGCCTGCCGTCGAGGTACACCGTCCCCGAGTCGGGCGCAGTGATCTGGTTGATGATCCGGATCAGGGTGGTCTTGCCCGCCCCATTGGGACCCAGGAGCCCGAAAATGCTCCCTTCGGGCACTTCAACGTTCACTTTGTCCAGTGCCAAATGGTTGGCGAAGGCCTTGGTGACGTTTTCTGCCTTGAAGATGATGCTCATGTGGGGAGATGTTATTGGAAGAATTCCCGCATACGGGAGAAGAAGCTTTTGTCGCGCCCTCCTGGCTGTGGGTTGAAATTTTCAGATGTCCTGAGCTTCTCGAGGATTTCCTTTTCCTCAGATGTGAGGTTGCGGGGGGTCCATACGTTTACCGTGACCAGAAGGTCACCCTGCCCGTAGCCTTCGACGGAGGTTAGCCCTTTGCCCTTGAGGCGAAGGATGCGACCACCCTGGGTGCCGGGGGCTATTTTTACCTTGGCCTTGCCTTCCAGTGTGGGGATGTCGACCGTTGTTCCCATGGCCGCATCGGCAATGTTCAGGTAAAGATCGTAGTGCAGGTGGTTGCCATCGCGTTCGAACTCAGCATGGGGTTCCTCCTCAATCACCACGATGAGGTCGCCGGGGATGCCTCCCCTGGCGGCTGCGTTGCCTTTGCCGTTGAGCGAGAGCTGCATGCCTTCGGCCACGCCGGCCGGTACGCGTATGCTCACCACTTCTTCGCCCTGTACCACGCCATGTCCGGCGCAGGTGGAACATTTTTCCGTGATCATCTGTCCTTCCCCTCCACACTGCGGACAGGTGGATGTGGTTTGCATCTGGCCGAGGAAGGTGGAGGTGACGCGGGTCACATGCCCGCTGCCCCGGCACATCGAGCACGTCTGGTATGCGTTTCCATGGGCCGCACCATTGCCTCTGCAATCCTGGCAAGGGACGTATTTCTTCAGCTTGATCTTTTTCTCAACCCCGGTAGCGATCTCCTCCAGGGTGAGCCTGACCTTAACCCTCAGATTGGTGCCCCGGTTGGACTGGCGTCGGCGTTGGCCAGCCTGCGAAGCCCCGAAGCCCCCGAAGGCGCCGCCGAAGATGTCGCCGAACTGGCTGAAAATGTCTTCCATGCTCATGCCGCCGCTGAATCCGCCCCCGTTGGCACCACCCATGCCGGCGTGCCCATACTGATCATATCTGCGGCGCTTCTCCTGGTCGCTGAGCACTTCATAGGCCTCGGCAGCCTCCTTGAACTTGTCCTCTGCCGTATGGTCGTCGGGGTTCTTGTCAGGGTGGTACTTCAACGCCATCTTGCGGTATGCCTTCTTGATGTCGGCATCCGCAGCATTGCGTTCTACGCCCAGGATATCATAATAGTCTCGTTTTGCCATCGGCAGCTGGTTCTATACTTTTCAGGACCCTACGACCACTTTGGCGTAGCGGATCACTTTTCCCCCGAGCATATAGCCCTTCTCAGTCACGTCGATCACTTTCGACCGCATTTCTTCGCTTGGGGCAGGGATGTGTGTGATGGCTTCATGGTAATCGGTATCAAAGACTTGTCCCATAGCTTCGATGGGCTGCAGGCCTTTCTGGGCAAGGATGTTGCTGAACTTGCTGTGAATCAGCAGGACGCCTTCCAGCATGGGATCGTCAGCCTGGGCTGCTCCCAGGGTCTTCAGGGCCCGGTCAAAGTCGTCCAGCACCGGGAGGAGTGCAAGGATAACCTCCTCGGAGGCCGTTTTCAACATATCCAGCCTCTCCCGGGTGGTGCGTTTGCGGTAATTCTCGAAATCGGAGTACAGGCGGAGGAACTTATCGTTCAGGGCCGCATTCTCTTCTTGCAGCTGATGTAATTCCTCTGCATGGGTGTCCCTGCCCGCCCTGGATTTCTTGCGGTTCCTGGGCTCAGCGGCCCCTGCCGCATCCCCGGCCGGGTTCTCCTGTCCGGTCACGGGAACCTCTTCATTCAACAACGGTTCTTTATCTGACATAGCGGTAATGTTCTGTTCAGGCAATCCTGCCGTACCGCTCAATCAAAAGGCCTGCCAGCGTTTTGAAGGTGTCAGAATGGCAGGAAGGGAGTATTCACTTGCCGGAGGATTACGAAGACCGAGCTCAGGGCTCAATCCTTCACAAACTTTTCCAACTCGTAGTGAAGGTTGATGCCGCGCAGACGGCGGGCCAGGATGGTGCCGTCGGGTCCTACCAGGAAATTGTCAGGGATACTGTTGACTCCGTATACCCGGGCGGCGGCCGATTTCCAGCCCTGGAGGTCGCTGATGTGCTCTTTCCAGCTGAGGTTGTCAGCGGCAATCGCCTGCACCCAGCGATCCCGGGAATTGTCCAGGGATACGCTGAAGATCCGGAATCCCTTGCTGTCCTTGAACTTGCTCTTATGGTACTTCTCCCAGGCGCTCACTACATTGGGGTTCTCCTTGCGGCAGGGGCCGCACCAGGAGGCCCAGAAATCGATCAGGACGTAATAGCCCTTGAGGTCGCTGAGCTGATAGGTCTTGCCCTCGGGATCAGTACCAGAGATGTCAGGTGCAATATCTCCTATACCGGGGGGCGGAGGGGTCGAGGGATGAGATGAGGGGAATAGGGGAATGCCAAGGAAGCATATCACCGCCGCAATGCGCAGTGTTCTGTACATAGTTGTTTAGGTATTGATTTGATTATCAGATTTTTCTTTCGATATTGGCGCCGATGGCATTGAGCCGCTGGTCGATGTACTGGTACCCCCGGTCGATCTGCTCGATATTATCGATGACACTGGTGCCTTCGGCTGACAAGGCCGCGATCAGCAGAGCCACCCCGGCACGGATGTCGGGGGAGGTCATACGGATACCTTTGAGCGGGTGTTTTCTTTCCAGGCCGATCACGGTGGCGCGGTGGGGGTCGCAGAGGATGATCTGTGCTCCCATGTCGATGAGTTTGTCGACGAAGAACAAGCGGCTTTCGAACATCTTCTGATGGATGAGCACGCTGCCCCGGGCCTGGGTGGCGGTGACCAGTACAATGCTGATGAGGTCGGGGGTGAAACCTGGCCAGGGCGCATCGGCGATGGTCAGGATGGACCCATCCATGAAAGTGTCGATCTCATAGCAGTCCTGGGGAGGGATGCGGAGGTCGCTGCCCTGGAACTCCAGCTGTATCCCAAGTTTCCGGAAGGTCTCCGGAATGATGCCGAGGTCCTCCGCATGCACATCGCTCAGGGTAATGTCGCTCTGGGTCATGGCTGCCAGCCCGATGAAGCTGCCCACCTCTATCATGTCGGACTGCATACGGTGTGTGGTACCGCCCAGGGAGGTCACCCCTTCCACGGTGAGGAGGTTGGAGCCTACTCCGCCGATACGAGCGCCCATGCGGTTGAGCATGCGGCAGAGCTGGACCAGGTATGGCTCGCAGGCGGCGTTGAAGATAGTCGTCGTCCCCTGGGCAAGCACAGCGGCCATCAGGACGTTGGCGGTTCCGGTCACCGAGGCTTCTTCCAGATGGATGTAGGTGCCGCGCAGCCCGGGAGAGCTTACGGCGAATCCCTTCCTATCTGCATCGTAGTGGAAGTCGGCGCCCAGTTTCTGCAGCCCGATGAAGTGGGTGTCGAGCCTCCTGCGTCCGATCTTGTCGCCTCCGGGTTGAGGGATCAATCCTTTCCCGAAACGGGCCAGCAGAGGGCCCAGCATCATAATGGAACCCCGCAGGGAAGCTGCCTTAAGGAAGAACTCTGGGCTGTCGAGGTAGTCCAGGTCGATCTCGGCGGCACGGAACACGCAGGTCCCGGGCTCAGGGCGATGGACCCCGACCCCCATATCTTCCAGAATGGAGATCAGGAAATTAACATCCCGTATGTCCGGGATATTGGAAATGGTGATGGGTTCGGGGCTCAGGAGCACCGCACAGATGATCTGCAGGGCCTCGTTCTTTGCGCCCTGCGGCCTGATCCTGCCTTCGAGGCGCCGGCCTCCCTGTATGAGAAATGAGCTCATGACGCGGGTTACATGTTACGGTGGGGCCGCTTCTGCTTGGCGTTGCCGGCCTTGCGGTTGTCCTTGCCGTACTTCTTCTTCTGGGGCTGGGGAGGCAAGGCGTTCCGCTGCAGTATGTCGGTGGTATTCATCAGCTTGATCTCTTCACCGAGTTCCATCTTTCCATGGGAGAGCTCGTAGAGGTGACGGGCGATCAACTCATCGGTCACTGAATCCCGGTTCCAGGTCAGGTAACTCTTCTTCAGGTGGTTGGCAATCACCCGGATCAGAACCTGCTTGTCCTCTCCTTCTTCCAGTTCAACCACTTTATCTATGATGCCCTGGATATGCTTACCATAATGCGAGTATCGGATGCCACCTGTGGCATAAGGAATGGGGTCGGGGCGGGCCTCAAGGGCCGAGGCGGCCGGCTTGGGGTAGGGACTGTCGATATCCAGGTCGAAGCCGGAAATGATATGAAGGTGGTCCCAGAGTTTCTGCTGGAAATCCCCGGCATCCTTCTGGGCAGGGTTGAGCTGTCCCATGATGCTCACCACGGCATGGGCAAGGCGGGTCCGTTTTTCGCGGTCATCCACGGTCCGGATGTATTGTATCATCTTCTGGACGTTGCGGCCGTATTCCGGGATCAGCATCTTTTCCCGCGTGGTATTGTATTCGAGTTCCCCGTTCATGGTCTGGGTTATGAAGTTTGATGATTGCCCCCCGGGGGCGGTGTGAAGCCGGTCTCAGGTAACGGACTTCCAGATGGTTTTCTTGTGCAAAGATAGCGAAAGATCGGGTGATGGTGGTGATCCTGCCGGGCTATTCCACAATACGGAGCCTGGCGAAACGCAGCAGCAACTGTTTCTGTCCCACACCGGGGAAGAATACGGTAGCCTTGCGGTTGGGGCCGCTTCCTTCAACGCTCAGCACCTTGCCCATTCCGAAGGCGTCGTGTTCCACCTGCAGGCCGGGGATGATGTCGTCTTCCCTCGATGCCGCAGCCGGAGGGGCATTCGTCCCCACGGAACTAAGCTTACGGTAGTTCTTCTTGTTGAGGTTCAGCCGAGAAGGCAGGGACGTGGATCCGGGGCCCATGCCCGAGGGGGGTACAGCGGCTTTTTGGGGGAGCTCGATGAAGCGCTGGTCTACATCGTCGATGAATCGGCTGGGCTCGCAGAAAGTCAGGCTGCCCCAACGGTAGCGGGTTTCGGCAAAACTCAGGTGAACGCTCTTCATGGCGCGGGTGATGGCTACATAGAAGAGCCGTCGTTCTTCTTCCAGTTCCGCACGGGTACCAATACTCATGATGTTGGGAAAGAGGTTCTCCTCCAGCCCCACCACGAATACATGGGGAAACTCCAGGCCCTTGGCGGCATGGATAGTCATGAGGGAGACGTATTCCTTATCCTCCTTGTTCTCGGTATCGGCATCGGTGATGAGGGACACTTCGGTCATGAACTCCTCCAGGGTCCGGAACAACGGGAGGGGTGCTTCTTCCTGACCGATGACGTCGGCCCCCTCGCGTTCCCGACCCGCGAAGTCACTGATGGCATTCAGGAGCTCCTCGATATTCTCCAGCCGGGCCTCCCCCTCGAAGCTGTCATCGTTCTCCATTTCCTTCATAATGCCGGTAGCACTAATCACCTGCCGCGCCAGCACAAAGGCGTCCTTTTGCCGCAGCTCCACCCGGAAGCGGCCGATGAGGTCGAGGAATTCACGTATCCTGGCCCGGGTGCCGGTATTGATACCCAGGTTGTCCTCCTCCAGCATTTCCATGGCCTGCCAAAGGCTCAGCCGCCGTTGGTCGGCCGCCACGATGATCTTGTTGAGTGTGGTATCGCCTATGCCCCGGGCGGGATAATTGATGATGCGTTTGATCGCTTCTTCGTCGCTGGGGTTGATGATGAGCCTGAAATAGGCCAGGATGTCCTTGATCTCCTTGCGGCTGTAGAAAGATAGTCCTCCAAAGATGCGGTAGGGGATGTTGAGGCGCCGGAGGGCTTCTTCAATGGCGCGCGACTGGGCATTGGTACGATAGAGCACGGCGAAGGCGTTGGCCGGTTCGTGCAGGTTCATCCGCAGCTCGAAGATGCGGTTGGCCACCAGGCTGCCTTCCTCGTTATCGGAGGCCGCCTTCTGCAGCCGGATCAGGGGGCCGGCCTCGTTGGCCGTCCAGATCGTCTTCTTGATTTGGTCGCGGTTACGCGCGATCACTCCGTTGGCCGCCTGAACTATGGTGCCGGTTGAGCGGTAGTTCTGCTCCAGTTTGTATACGGTATGGTCGGGGTAGTCACGCCGGAAGTTGAGGATGTTCTGGATGTTGGCGCCACGGAAGGCATAAATGCTCTGGGCGTCATCGCCGACCACGCACAGGTTTTCGTTGTTGGCGGCCAGGCTCTTTACGATAAGGTACTGCACATGATTGGTGTCCTGGTATTCGTCCACCAGTATGTGGGTGAACTGCTGCTGGTAGCGGTAGAGCACTTCGGGGAACTGTTCAAAGAGGATATGGGTGTTGCAGAGCAGGTCGTCGAAGTCCATGGCCCCGGCGCGTTTGCATCGGGAGGCATAGGCGCTGTACAATTCGCCGACCAGGGGTTTGCCACTGGCTTTGTCCTGGGCCACGATCTCGGCATTGACGTTGTATTCCTGGGGGGAGATCATGCTGGTCTTGGCGGCGGAGATGCGGGATAGTACGTATCCGGCGGGGTAGAGCTGCTTATCGAGGCCTTTTTCCTTGATGATGGTGCGGATGAGGCTCTTGGAGTCGTCGGTATCGTATATGGTGTAGTTGGAGGGGTATCCCAGGCGGTGGGCTTCGGCACGCAGGATGCGGGCGAACACGGAGTGGAAGGTGCCCATCCATACGGCTTTGGCAGAGGAGGGGTCCATCAGGGAGGCGATGCGTTCCTTCATTTCCCGGGCGGCCTTGTTGGTGAAGGTCAGGGCCAGGATATTGAAGGGGTCGACGCCCTGGTTGATGAGCCAAGCTACGCGGTAGGTGAGCACGCGGGTCTTGCCGGAGCCGGCTCCGGCCACGACCATGACGGCCCCTTCGGTATGCTTCACCGCAAGTTGCTGGGCTTCATTCAAATCTTTGAGGAAATCTTTCTTCAATTGAAAAATTGTTATACCTTTGCACCCGCTAAATTACAGAATCTAGCGCACGTAGCAGGGACCAAATGGTTCCGGAAGCGGGAAACCTGATAAGTGGAGACGATATAGGTTTCTCAGGATCACGGGCTTAACGGCAGTCTCAGCCGCCCGTAAGACCTGATTATTATCTCTCCCCGGTTTTTCGATGGTTCAGGACCAGGTCCCTCTGCAGGGAGGCAATGAAATTTGCCTCAGAACAGGGAGGAAAGGCTTGGTAATTAGAAATAATCGCGTACCTTTGCACTCCCAAAAATTGAATGGTGCTATATCGTTGTAATTAAACGTCTTGATATGCCAACGATCCAACAGTTAGTCCGTAAAGGAAGAAGCAAGCTGGTAGATAAGAGCAAGTCTCCTGCCCTGGATTCCTGCCCGCAGCGCCGCGGCGTATGCGTCAGGGTTTACACCACCACGCCCAAGAAGCCGAACTCCGCCATGCGGAAGGTGGCCAGGGTAAGGCTGACCAACCAGAAGGAGGTGAACGCCTACATTCCCGGCGAAGGCCACAACCTGCAGGAACACTCCATCGTGATGATCCGCGGTGGCAGGGTGAAGGACCTTCCCGGTGTGCGTTACCACATCATTCGCGGCGCCCTTGATACTTCGGGCGTCGACGGCCGCAACCAGCGCCGCTCCAAGTACGGCACCAAAAGGCCCAAGCCCGGCCAGGTCGCAGCCAAGACCAAGAAGAAGTAACACCTTTATATATAGTCAAGGACTTTAAAGGCTATCATAATGAGGAAGACCAAGCCAAAGAAACGCATCATCCTTCCGGATCCCAGGTTCAACGACCCCCTGGTCACCAAGTTCGTGAACAACCTGATGTTGGAAGGTAAGAAGACCCTGGCCTATTCCATTTTCTACGGTGCCATTGACATTGTGGACAACAAGGTGGAAGAGGAAGGGCTCGAGGTGTGGAAGAAAGCCCTGATCAACGTGACGCCCAGCGTAGAGGTACGCAGCCGTCGCGTCGGGGGTGCCACTTTCCAGATCCCCTCCGAGATCCGCCCCTCCCGCAAGCAGTCGATCGGCATGAAAAACCTGATCGCCTTTGCCCGCAAGCGTCACGAGAAGACCATGGCCCAGAAACTGGCCTCGGAGATCCTCGCCGCATACAAGGAAGAAGGTGGCGCATTCAAGCGTAAGGAAGATACCCACCGCATGGCCGAAGCCAACAAGGCCTTCTCACACTTCCGCTTCTAAGCCCAAGCAACACCCTGGAACAGGATGTCTCAGAAACTGAAACATACACGCAACATCGGGATCATGGCCCACATCGACGCGGGCAAGACCACCACGACGGAGCGTATCCTGTTCTATACCGGCATTAACCATAAGATCGGAGAGGTGCACGAAGGGACGGCTACCATGGACTGGATGGTACAGGAGCAGGAGCGTGGGATAACCATCACCTCTGCCGCTACCACCGTTTTCTGGAACTTCGAAGGCGAAAAGCACCGCATCAACATTATTGATACCCCCGGACATGTTGACTTCACCGTTGAGGTGGAGCGCTCACTTCGGGTCCTCGACGGGGCCGTTGCCATTTTCTGTGCCGTAGGCGGAGTAGAGCCACAGTCGGAAACCGTCTGGCGCCAGGCCAATAAATACGGGGTGCCCCGCATCAGTTACGTGAACAAGATGGACCGTACCGGGGCCGATTTCTTCCATGTGATCGATCAGATCAGGGAGCGCCTGGGTGCCAATCCCATCCCCCTGCAACTGCCCATCGGAGCCGAAGACAGCTTCGAAGGGGTGGTCGACCTGATCACCAACCGGGCCTATACCTGGAATGATACCACATACGGCGTTGAAATGACCGAAGGCCCCGTGCCTGAGGACATGACCGAACTGGTACACGAATACCGCATGCGCCTGCTGGAAGGCACTGCCGAAGAGAGCGAGGAACTGCTGGAGAAATTCCTCCACCATCCGGAGGCCCT
>JAKLHK010000025.1 GCA_022710185.1 Bacteroidota bacterium | reverse complement strand
TTTGGCCGAGCCAGTCCCTGGATATGGGTTGTGGCCATCCTTGTATCGCTTATGCTATGTTTCCTCCTCCTTACCTTTCCTGTCTCAGAAGGCCCCGGAACGGATAGGACAGGATAGGTAGAAACAAACTGAAAATGTATGTATAATTGTATGTTTTCGATGAATGAATGAAGGCAATATGATGTTAATCAATGATATAGAAATTTTGGTTTTCGTCCCTACGGGGCTAACACAATTCTCCATTTCTGAACCTTTCGATCAACTCCCCGGCGATGCCCAGAAGGGGCGGATGGTCCGGTAGCCGGTCACGGGTAAACCATGCAGCTTCTGCGATCTCATTTCCGTCTACCCGGATTTCCTGGTCTTCAGAGGCCTCAGCGACAAAGCCTACCATCAATGAGGCAGACAAGGGCCAGGGCTGGCTCACCACATAGCGTATGCCGTGAACGCTGAGCCCTACCTCCTCCTGCACTTCGCGCACCACCGCCGCTTCCAGGGTCTCCCCAATGTCCACATAGCCCGAGATCAGGGAATACCACCCGCCGGGCCGCGCTGAGGAGCGGGCCAGCAGGATTTTCTGTCCGGAGGTTACCGCCACAATTACCGCCGGGGCGATCTGCGGGTAGAGCACGGCTTCGCATCCCGGGCAGTACAAGGCACGCTCATCTTCCATATGGGCAAGGACAGAACCACACATACCGCAGCGTCGGTGGTGCGCATACCAGGCCGACAGCTGAAGGCCCAGCAGACTGGCCCAGGCCAGCTCTGCGGGCTGCAGGCTGCGGAAAAGGTAAGGATCCCGGTACTTCAGGCCATTACCCTCCGGCAGGGGCAGGCCGAGGTACAAATAGCAAGGTTCATCGCAAAGCGTGAACGCAAAGATAAATTCTGCCTCCTCCGGCAAGCCCATGAGCTCATGGCAGCGTGGCAGCGCAAGCCCTTCCTCCACTATTTTCCAGAGCAGGTTGTTCCTGTCAAAGCAAAGCACCCGGTCAACAGGCCCCGGACCGCTCAGGTGGCGAAAGGAAGCGTCAAATAGGCCAGGGCCGAGCTCGTGGATCACATTCAATAATTATATCGCTCATGTGAACAAGCGCACATCGAACATCGAACATCGCTTGTCCCTCTACACCAGTCCGGCGAAGCCCATGAAGGCCAGGGCAAGGATGCCGGCGGTGAGCAGGGCAATGGGCACACCCCGCATCCTGCGCGGAACATCCATCAGTTCCAGGTGCTCGCGAATGCCGGAGAAGATCAGTAAGGCGAGGCCGAAGCCCAGGGCATTGGCCACGGCGAACACCACCCCCTGCAGCAGGTTGTAATCCTTCTGTACCACCAGGATGGCTACCCCAAGGACAGCACAATTGGTGGTAATCAGCGGAAGAAATATCCCCAGGGCCTGGTAAAGCGAGGGACTCACTTTCTTCAGGATGATTTCCACCATCTGGACCAGTGCGGCAATGATCAGGATGAAGGTGATGGTCTGCAGAAAGCCCAGTCCCAGTGGGTCCAGCACCAAGGTTTGAACCAGCCAGGTGACTATGGTGGCCAGGGTGATCACAAACAACACGGCCATGCTCATCCCGGTGGCGGTGCCTACCTTGGTCGACACCCCCAGGAAAGGGCATATACCCAGGAATTGTGCCAGGACGATGTTATTGACGAAGACCGCAGCGATGATTATGATGACGTATTCCATGACGATCGGTTATGCTTAAACTGAGATCAGGCTTTGCGGATAAGGGCAATGAGGTAGCCCAGGGCGATGAAGGCGCCCGGGGCGAGCACAAACACCAGCATTCCATCGCCGGGCAGGAGCTTGAAGCCAAAGAGGGACTGGCTTCCCAGTACTTCCCTGACCGAACCGAGGATGCCCAGGGCGAAGGCGAACCCCAGCCCCATGCCCAGCCCATCGATGGCGGAGGATCCCACGCTCTGCTTGGAGGCGAAGGCCTCGGCACGGCCCAACACTATACAGTTGACCACGATGAGCGGGATAAAAAGCCCCAGCTGCGCGAACAGGGCAGGCATGAAGCCCTGCATTACCAGCTCTACGATGGTAACAAAAGATGCGATCACCACGATATAGGAAGGGATCCTCACCTTATCGGGAATCAGGTCCTTGATCAACGAGACCACCACATTGGAGCCCACCAGCACGAAGGTGGTGGCCAGGCCCATGCCAATGCCGTTGATGGCCGAGGTACTGACCCCCAGGGTGGGGCACATCCCCAGCAACATCACGAATACCGGGTTTTCCTTGAGAAAGCCTTTGGTAAAATTGCCAAGCTGGTTCATTGTTTCTCCCCTCCTTTCTGCTGTTGGGTATCATAAGCCCGCTGCACCGCATCGCAGAAGGCCCTGGAGCTGATGGTGGCCGCAGTAATGGCATCCACATCCCCTCCATCCTTGCGCACCTGCAACCGATACTCCGCCGGGTTCTTTCCCCTGAACTGTTCACTCCAGGGGGCTTTCCGGATATCCATCTTATCCCCCAAGCCCGGCGTCTCCTTGTGTTCGAGCACGGCGGTGTTGTGTATGGTGCCGTCGGGGAGAAAACCCACCATGATGGTGAACCTCCCGCTGAAACCCCTGTCAGTGTACGTCCTTACTGCCGTACCCACGATACTGTCCGCATTGCGGGCCACATAGAACACCAATGGATCCGGTCCATCGGCCGGCATGGCTTCGTGTTCTTCCAGCTCGCTAAAGGGCGGGAGCACTTCACCGATGGCCTGCTGCAATTTGGCCTTCTGTGCCTCAGCGATGGGCTCCCTGGTCAGGTTGTATACCCCGCCCAGACTGAGCGCTGCAATGCCGGTGACCGACAGCAGGGTTATGACCATGTTCTTGAATGACGATTCCCGTTTTGCCATGGCGGATGCTTATTGGGCCTTGATGGCCTCCCCGAACCTGCGCGGTTTAAGCCCGCGGTCGAGAAGGGGTACCACTGCGTTCATGATAAGGATGGCGAAGGAGACCCCTTCGGGATACGCGCCCCAGATGCGGATGATCATGGTAATGATCCCTGCACCTGCGCCATACACCAGCTGGGCGCTGGGCGACATGGGCGAGGTGGTATAGTCCGTGGCCATGAAGAAGATCCCCAGGATCATCCCGCCAGTGAGCAGGTGGAAGAGGGGATCGGCATAATAGGTAGGATCGATGAGCCAGAAGATGCCCGAGAACAGGACCACGCTGCCCAGATAGGCTGCCGGGATGTGCCAGGTGATGATGCGGCGGACCAGCATATAGGCTGCGCCGATCAGCAGGGCGATGGCGCTCACTTCCCCCAGGCAGCCCCCGTGGTTGCCCATAAGCGTTGTGAGGTAATCAGGGAGCTGGCTGCTCAGGTCCTGCAGGCTCTCCCCCTTGCGCAACCCCTCCTTGAGGATGCCCAGGGGGGTAGGCCCGGTAATGGCATCGGTGATCCCCTCTGCCACGATGGGACGAGGAATGGGCCAGGTGGTCATCTGCACGGGAAAGGAGATAAGCAGGAATACGCGACCCACCAGGGCGGGGTTGAAGATGTTGCGTCCCAGGCCGCCAAACGACATCTTGCCGATGCCGATGGCTACCAGGGCCCCGATGAGCAGGATGCCCCAGGGCAGGTTGCTGGGCACATTGAAGGACAGCAGTATCCCGGTGATCACGGCTGAGCCGTCGGTGATGCTCACCGGGCCCTTCAGGAGGTACTTCTGGATCAGGAATTCGAAGAGCAGGCAGGCCCCGACGGAGATCAGCATAACCCGGACGGCATCGAGACCGAAGAAGTACACGGACACCAGCATGGCTGGCACCATGGCCAGGACGACGCCGTACATCAGCCCGCGGATGGTGTCCTGTCCATGCACATGGGGTGAACCTGATATGGTTAATTGTTTCATGGTCATCAGTTTCTTCGGTTGCGGATGATCTGGCCTACCCTGGCCTTGCCCAGGCGCAGGTGATCGAGCAGGGGTCGTCCGGAAGGACAAGTATATTGACAGGACCCGCATTCGATGCAGTCCATCGCACGGCCGGTCTCCACCCGGTCCCAGGCCTCGTTGGCGGAGAGCAGGGCCAGCAGATAAGGTTCCAGGCCCATAGGGCAGACGGAAACACAACGGGAACACCGGATACAGGGCTCGACCTCCACCCTTGCGGATGATGTGTCATCCATCAGCAGGATGCCCGAGGTACCCTTGACCACAGGCACATCCAGGGAGGTCAGTGCCTTGCCCATCATGGGACCTCCGTTGATCACCTTGCCGGTACTCTCCGGTACTCCGCCGGCGGCTTCGATGAGGGCCGAGACCGGAGTGCCTATGCGCACCAGGAAATTGCCCGGCCGGGTCAGGGATTTGCCTGTGACCGTCACCACACGCTCTACCAGGGGTTTGTTCTTCTGCACCGCTTCGTACACGGCAAAGGCGGTACCCACATTATTCACCACGCAACCCACCTCGAGCGGCAGACGGCCCGAGGGCACTTCGCGCCCGGTGAGTGCCCTGATGAGCTGCTTTTCACCTCCCTGGGGGTACTTGACCTTCAGGGCATGCACGCTGATCCCGGGGTAGGCTCCGGCCAGCCTGCCCAAAGCTTCCAGGGCGTCAGGCTTATTGCCTTCGATGCCAATGAGGGCCTTACTCACCCCCAGTCCCTTCATCAGGATGGTAGTGCCGATGAGCACCTCTTCCGTTCGTTCCAGCATCAGCCGGTGGTCCGAGGTAAGATAGGGTTCACACTCCACCCCATTGATGATCAGGGTGTCCACCTTTTTTCCGCCAGGGACCATGAGCTTTACATGGGAGGGGAAGGTGGCCCCTCCCAGGCCCACGATGCCCATCTCCTTGATCCGGGCCACGATGGCTTCCTGGTTCAAGAGGCACTCCCGCACCAGCTCCGGGCTGCGGTCGATCCCATCCATCCATTCGTCGCCTTCGGTCTGGATGCTGATGGCTGGCTTGCGGTAGCCGCTGGTATCGATGACCTCATCGACTTTCAGCACTTTGCCCGATACCGGGGAATGGATATTGGCCGAGATGAAGGCTTCGCCACGGGCAATGAGTTGTCCGGCCTTCACCGCATCGCCTTTGGCCACCACGGCCCTGGAGGGGGCCCCCAGCGCCTGGCCCAGAGGGATGCTGAGCACAGAAGGTACAGGCAGCACCTCAATGGCTTTGCCCGCGGTGAGCTTTTGTTCCGGGGGATGGACCCCACCCATTGGAAACGTTTTCAAGGCAAGGGAATTAAATAGTTAAGGATGATCAGCTGAGTTGGGTCTGGGTCTCGGGTGCGGCGGCTTCCTCCCCCCTGGGCTTACGCGGGGGGAAGTTCAACTCGTGGATGGCATCGGTGGGGCACTCGGCCACACATTTGCGGCAAAGGGTGCACTTTTTCGGGTCGATCCAGGCCAGGTTGTTCTCGAGGCGTATGGCATCGAAGGCACATACCTTCACGCATTTCCCGCAGCCGATGCAGGCTACGGCGCAGTTCTTGCGGGCGGGGCCGCCTTTCTCCTCGTTGACGCAGGACACATAGATCCGGCGGTCCTTCTTGCCTTTGGGCCTCAGTTCGATGATGCCCCGCGGACAGGCCTTGACGCAGGCCCCGCAGGCCACGCAGCGGATATCGACTACCGGGAGCCCGGTGGACCCGTCAATGTATATGGCATCGAAATCGCAGGATACCACACAGTCGCCCAGGCCCAGGCAGCCGAAGGGGCAGCCGCTCTCGCCTGCATACAGGTTGTGGGCGAAGGCGCAGGAGGATGCCCCTTCATATTTTACTTTCTGAGGGGCATGTTCGTGGCTCCCGGAGCAGCGAACCACCGCGATCAGGGGATCGGCCATCTCGGCTTCCAGTCCCAGGGCCGCCGCGATGCGTTGCATCACCTCGTTGCCACCCACCGGGCAGTTCAGGCCTTCCAGGCTTTCATTCTTAACGATGGCTTCCGCGAAATTACGGCAGCCGGCATAGCCACAGCCCCCGCAATTGGCAGCAGGCAGCAGCTCGTTCACCACGTCGATGCGCGGATCCTCGATCACCTTGAAGCGTTGCGCCACAAAATACAGGATCACAGCGGATCCCGTTCCCAGCGTTCCCAGCGACAATAGGGCGAATAATACGGTTTGGTCCACGGTTCAGTTCCTTGAGGATTACTGTTCTCCGATTCACATTGTTAATCGGCACACAAAGGTAGAAATTCTGCATCGCCCTCTGCGGGAATGTGACGGCCTACCCGCCCTTACCCTCTGACTATCTGACATATATATCCCTTCCTTAATATGTTTTCCCTTCATAATCAGAAAACAAGGAAAGGGGGGAGCGAATGTTTAGACTGGCTTTAAATTATGCGGAACGTACTGTACCGGCTCAGGCGGCGACGGAAGAGATATAATATAAGGTAATAGGGAACCAAAATGCCGAGTGCGGCCAGCCCGGCCAGGGCCTGATGATCACTGACGGTGCCCACCAGGATCAGGGTGGCCAGCATGGCGGCGAACGGCAGCGCATAAGCCAGGATCACTGCCCGGTGGCCGCTGCGCTCCACCATACTCAGGGTAACCGTTTGCCCGATATGGAGGCTCTGAGGATCAGGATGTTCCACCTCGATGTGCTTTTCCTCCATCTCGGCCATCCGGCAAGCCCCCTTGGCATGACAGGAAGCACAGGCGGAAACGGACAGGATGCGTACGCTTATGGTATTTCCGCGGATCTCCGCCACCACGCCAGGGTGTTCTATGGTACTTTCCTTACGGCCCATCGGGGAACAAAGATACGTTTCAGGGCGTGCTCAGTGCCACGGGCAGGATCTTACCGTTCATGTACCGCTGGCCATTCTCCGCGAAGTTGCATACAAAGCGAGCCATGGCCGGGGCATCGACAGGGGCCTCATAGCCCGGGAAGGCTTCGGCGAGCATCTCGGTTTGCACGGATCCCAGGGCCAGGCAGTTTACCGAGATGCCCAGGGGGGCCAACTCGGCCGCCATGGCCTCAGTGAGTATGGCCAGGGCGCCCTTACTGGCGGAGTACAGCGAAAGCCCGGAGAACTTTACGCTGCCCTGGAACCCGCCCATGCTGCTGATGTTCAGGATGTGCCCTCCCTTGCCCATGATGGGCACCACGAACTGGCTCAGGCGGAAGGCGCTGAACACATTCACGCGGAAAAGGGTCTCAAAGTCTTCCCCGCTGAGCTCCAGGAATGGTTTGTTCACGAGGGCACCGGCATTGTTGATCAGTATATCCACCTGGCCGAAATAGGCCTGGATCAATGGCATCAGGCCCTTATCCATATCCGGCCGGCCCAGGTCATACGGCAGGATGTACACCTTGCCGGGGCAGTGGCTATCCCGACACTCCTTTTTCAGCGCATTCAGCGCCTGCTTGTTCCGGGAGATGGCCAGGATGTTGTTCTCGCGGACGCGGGCGAAGCAGCGCACCACTTCGTACCCGATGCCCCGGCTGGCTCCGGTGACGATCACATTCATAAGCGATGGATTATTTAATAATATCGACTATGATTAGATAAATATACGACGATACGGAACAAATCAATGCATCCGGTGATCCTGCGGGTAAATAATTCTGCTGAACGGGTCAGAGGTAGTCTGTACTGCCCCGTTTATCGCCCATGAATGGAGCTACCGCCCGATGGTATATCCCGTGCATCCAGGCGATAGCCATGCCGTAATTGGTCACGGGAACGCCGGCATCCACGGCAGGTTTCAGGCGGTTGATCACCTGGCGGCGGGTGATCACGCATCCGCCGCATTGCACCACCAGGGCGTAATCCCTGATATCCCTGTGAATTTCCGACAAGCCGGCCACCACATCAAACTCCAGTTTCTTGCCGGTGAAGTTGCTCATCCAGCGGGGGATCTTCATTCTTCCGATATCGTCGCAGGACACGTGATGGGAACAGGATTCCAGGATCAGCACCCGGTCGCTGTCCTTCAGGGTATCGATCCTGGGGGTTCCCTTCAGGTAGTTGTCAAAATCGCCTTTGAAGCGGGCCAGCATAATGCTGAAGCTCGTGAGGGGAATATCCGCCGGTACCGAAGCACTGGCCTTGAGGAACACCTGGCTGTCGGTGATGGCCAGGGCTGGCTTCGGACTCAGGCGTTCCATCAACATATCGAGTTCCCGTTCCTTCACCACCACGGCCACGGCGTCGTTGTCGAGGATGTCGCGAATGGCCTGCACCTGGGGCAGGATCATCCGGCCTTCCGGGGCTTCAATGTCGATCGGGGTGATCAGCAGCACGAGGTCACCATAACGGATGAGGTCGCCCAGGAGGGAGGCCGCCTTCCAGGCAGACTCGGGCATGGCCTGACGGATGTGTGCTACCAGCACAGGGATGCCTTCCCCGGTCAGGGCGCTGCAATGGATCAGGGGGATATCGTTCCGGGTTTCAGAGAGAACAACGGAGGATCCTTCTTGCCTATCCAGGTCGGCCTTGTTGTTGACCACAAGGAAAGGAACATCCTGTTCCAGAAAGGCTTTGATCAGGGAATGCTCTTCGGCCCCGATCTCCCCCCGGCTGATCACCAGCAAGGCCAGGTCGATCGTCCGGATCACAGCCAGGCTTCGCCCTACCCGTTTGTTTCCCAGCTCGCCCTGATCATCGGTGCCGGCGGTATCCACCAGGACCACCGGTCCTATGCCCGGGATTTCCATTGACTTGCGCACCGGATCGGTGGTGGTGCCGGGGGTTTCCGAAACAATGGCGACCTCCTGTCCGGCCAATGCGTTGATGAGCGAACTCTTCCCCTGGTTGCGCCGCCCGAAGATCCCGATATGGGGTGTGCTTTCCCGGCCCTTTTTCATTATTGAAGGTCTTTGACGGAATAGCCCAGTTTCAGCAGGTTGGCAGGAAGCAGGGCTTCGGTCAATTGCTCTTCCGAAAGGTATCCCAACCTCAGGCAGGCCTCGTATACATCCATCTCCCCTTCCTTCATCCGGCGGGCTACTTCGCCTGCCTTGTGATAGCCAATGTATGGAATGAGAGCCGTGGTTATTGAGGGACTATGGCGAACGTCGCCGTGGGTAGCCCATTCAGCCAGTTCCATCCCGGCGATCATGTGGATTGCCAACGTTCGTGCGGAGGCGATGAGCAAGGCGATACTGGAAAGCATCGCCTGGCCGATCAAGGGAAGGTAGGCATTAAGCTCCAGGGTCCCCTGGGCACAGAGCCGGGTGATGAGCCCGTCGTTGGCGTATACCTGGTGTGAGGCGCTGATCACGAATTCGGGGATCACCGGGTTCACCTTGCCGGGCATAATGGAGCTTCCGGCCTGAACACCGGGGATACGGAGCCCCTGCCCTGCCAGGTCGGAAGCGAGCAGGCGAAGGTCGGAAGCCATCTTTTCCAGGTTGATGGCCATAGGTTTCAGCATGCCGTGGACCTCGGCCAGTACGTCGTGGTTGGCGGTGGCGTCGGGCAGATGCTCCGCCCGGGTAAGGGGCAGTGCCGTGAGTCGCTGCAGCTGCTGTATCACATCCATGATCACGAAGCGTGGGACCCCGAGGCCCGTACCGACAGCGCCTCCGCCAAGGTTGACTACCTTGATCCGCTCGGCGCAGCGGGTAATCCTCCACCAGTCGCGGGAAAGGGCCTCGCTGTATGAGCCCATCAGCTTTCCCCAGGAGGTGGGGACCGCTTCCTGCATCTGGGTGAAACCGGGCCGGAGGATGTTCAGGAATTCACGCTCTTTCTCCTCAACCCTGGCCCTCAGGGCGTTCACGGCCTCTTCCAGCACCTTCAGCTCCGCCATCATGGCCAGGTGGAGGGCGGAAGGCACCACGTCGTTGGTGCTCTGGAAAGCGTTGGCGTGAAGCAGGGGATCCACCAGATCATAACGTCCGGGCTGTTCGCCCATCCGGATCAGGGCGGCATTGGCCAGGATCTCGCAGACGTTGAGGTTGATGCTGGTTCCTGCACCCCCGCTGATCCCCGGAACGATAAAATGTTCGAAATACCCGCCATCAGCCATCTCCCTGGCAACCGTCACCAAAGCGGATAGGGCTTCAGACGACGGCAGGGGTTGCCTCAGGTTATCGGACAGTCCTTCCTCGGCCATCGCTGCAATGAAGCGTTCCATGCTCAGGAAGTAGGCGAGCTTAACCATTGCCATCGCCTTATACCAGGGCAGCGGAAAGGGAGAGGCATCGGGGAAGTTCTCCCTGGCGCGCAGGGAATGGATACCGTAGAGCGCTTCAGCGGGTAGTTCCCGTGTACCCAGGAGGTCAGACTCGGTTCGTGTACGGGCTAGCATAGTGCAAAGGTAGGGGAATTAGAGTGGGAAGTTGGAAGTGGGTAGTATAGCCGGTTTTGTCTATTAAAAAAATAAATGACTTCCGAAATATAGAAGATTGATTTTGGACAAACGCGCCCTCTGAGGGAGATTGGCAGGAATGAAGCTACACATGAAGCGCTGGTAGTTACTGTTAACCAAAATATTACTCTTCATCATCCATTATGAAACCCAGCCTGTAATTCGTGCTTCGACCCCCTTTCTTGTCCTGGAAAACAATACCTTTCTCCATCAAGTCTTTCAGGTCACGCAGGGCGGTATCCTGAGAGCACTTTGTGATTTTCGCCCATTTCGATGATGTCAACTTTCCTTCAAAACCATCCATCAATTTATTCAACATCAAACGCTGGCGGGAATTCAGTCCAGAGTTGTCGTATATTCTCCAGAACTTAGCCTTAGTCAATACGTTCTGCAGTGTATGCTCTGCCTCTATCAATGAATCTCTCAGGCAGTGAAGGAACCAATTGATCCATTCAGTGATATCGCCACGACTATACTGGACCCTCTGCAACACCTCATAATACCGCTTTCTTTCCGTCATAATCTGGCTGGATAGACTATAAAAGCGTTCAGGGCTGCGTTCAGCGCGAGCGAGCAACAAATCAGAAAGTGCCCTTGCCATCCGGCCGTTCCCGTCATCGAAAGGGTGTATTATGATGAACCAGAAGTGGGCTACGGCCGACTTGAGAACCGGGTCGATCCCAGCTTCTTCATTGAACCACTCCAGGAAGCGGTCCATTTCCTGTTTCACTTGTGCTGGCGCAATAGCTTCGTAGTGAACCTTCTCATTTCCCAGGGTTCCTGAAACGATTTGCATTACACCACTCCTATAGCCACCAACAGCGATTCGATGCATACCGCTGTGGCCGCTGGGGAAAAGCGCTGAATGCCATCCGAAAAGGCGCTCTTGTGTAAGGGGTTCTTCATAGTTCTGTGTAGCATCGAGCATCATTTCCACAACACCCTCTACCTTACGATCGGCAGGAAGCAAACCCGCAACATCCATTCCCAATCGCCGAGCAACCGACGATCGGACCTGCTCATAGTTTAGCCTTTCTCCTTCGATCTCCGAAGACTTCACCACATCCATCGTGATCGTCCTGAGCATAGCTTCTCCGGCTATGGAGAATCCGAGCGCATTCATCTGTCCGGCCATTTTCCCCTGCAAATGGCGAACCTCACCGAAAACACTGCTGAACACCTTGTCATCCCAGGAGAATCTGGGCCAGTCCGCATACTGATAAATATATCGTACCATCGCCTGAAATGGAATTGCGGCAAATATACGAAACATTCTCCGCATTTTTGCGGCGATTAAGATAATTATTCTCCGCATCGTATTGATCCTAATCGCAATCGCCAATCCCACGGCTATCCCTACCTTTAGCCTCTCAAACCTGAAACCTGATGGCGGCGATGTTTGATTACGGACTGGCATTAAGCGGAGGCGGGGCGCGGGGCTTTGCGCACCTGGGTGTGGCGCAGGCGCTGGACGAGGCCGGGATACAGCCGGGGATCTACGCCGGCACCAGCGCCGGGGCCATCGCTGCGGCCTTCCTTGCTGACGGGTTCACCCCCGAGGAAGCCCTCGAGGTTTTCCTGCAGCAGAAGCTCTTCCGCATCATTGGACTGAGCATTCCGAAACTCGGCCTCGGCAATATCCAGGGGATGGAACGCTTGTTAAAAAAACATCTGAAGGCCAGAAGGATAGAAGATCTGAACCTGCCCCTCGTTCTCGCCGCCACCGACTTAAACGCTGGCCAGGTGAGGTACTTCGACCGGGGGGAGCTTATGCCGAGGATCATCGCTTCAGCATCAATACCCATACTTTTCCAGCCGGTCAGGATAGATGACAGACTATACATCGACGGCGGCATCACCGATATGCTCCCGGTAGCGCCGTTGGAGGACCGTTGCCGAAAGATCATTGGCGTTGATGTAAACCCCGGGGGATACCGGGAGGACTTCCACAGCCTGGTGAGCATAGCCGAACGGGTATTCTACCTCAGTTTCTCCACACTGATGGCAGAGAAACGGGAGAAGCTGCACCTGCTGGTGAGTCCGGGCGGCCTGGAAGCCTATTCCTGGCTCGATCTGTCCCATAGCAGGGAGATCTACCGCCTGGGGTATGAAGCTGCGAAGGCCGCGCTGCAAAAAGCATCCAGGAATGAAGGAAATTAAGGCCGGTCTTTTTCTCGCCCTGGGCGGAGGGATACTGGCAGGATCCTTTGACCTTGCCATCATAGGGCCCAGCCTGCCCGGGATGGCCCGGCAGTTTCAACTGGAGCCTTCCATCCTCAGCTGGGCCTTTACGCTCTATGCCCTGTTCAACCTCCTCAGTCTTCCCGTGCTTACCGGCCTGGCCGACCGCTACGGAAAGCGCAGGGTACTGCTGTTCAGCCTGGGCTTGTTCAGCCTTTCCTCCCTCCTGGCCTCCCAGGCCGGGCACTTCGGGTTGGTGCTGGTGTCCAGGGCCCTGAGCGGCATCGCCGTCAGCGGCATTTTCCCCCTGGCCCCCAGCCTGGTGGGCGACTATATTCCGGAGGGCCGGAGAGGACGGGCGTTGGGGCTTATCGGGGCCTCGTTCGGTATTTCGCTCTTCGCCGGTCCCTTGCTGGCCGGCCTGTTGCTGGATGCCTATGGCTGGCAAAGCCTGTTCTTACTGGCAGCGCTGCTGGGATTGGGTGCCACCACCCTTGCGCTCATTTTCCTGCCACGATCCACCTCCGCTATGCCAGCGCCCATACCCTGGAAATCGTTGATGGCCGTAATGCTTGCCGTAGGGGCCCTGGCGGTGCTCCTGTCCGGAACGGCAGGACGAATTGCCGGGCCCCAGGGGATGTTTCCCATCCTGTTCGGTATCCTTGTTGTGGCCGGATCCTTCCTATTGAGACGCCTTGAACTCAACAACGCACACCCCCTCCTACCCAGAGGAATACTTTCCGATACCCTTCCCAGGACTGTACTGATGCTGGGCATTGGTACCGGGGTTATCCAGGCCGCCTATATCTTCCTGCCCCGTTACCTGGTGGGAATGCCCGGCATTACTGATTCCAGGGCCAGCTACCTCCTGCTGCCCATCGTAGTCTTCTTTACCCTGGGGAACTGGATCGCCGGGCACCTTAGCGACCGCTACGGTCCCCGAAAGGTGCTGCTCGGGGGCTGGCTGCTGATGGGCCTGGCGCTGGCGCTGATCGGCTGGGGACTAAACCTAAACCTTTACCTGTTGTCCACCCTGTTCTTCGGACTGGGTTTGTCCACCCTGGAAAGCCCCAGTCTGCGCTACATCCTGGTCCACCTGGATTTCAGCTCGTATACCGCCAGGGCGCAGGGATTGCTTTCGGTGTTCATCAGCCTGGGGCAGCTGAGCGGCTCGGCACTGCTGGGTATGCTGGCCTCCACTGGCAACGGGGAAAATTATGGGGCCGCTTACCGCTGGATGCTGGGGGTGGTGGCATTTGCTATGGTTCTTGGGCTGAGGTTGAGGAAATAGTTTCCTCAATACAATAAACCAAAGGCCCACAATGGAATAATCCCTAGCAGTGGAGTGTCGATATCGTCGCGCACTACAAAACTCTTACCAATGCCTTGCAGTTGACTGCTTGATTTTTTCTTGCCCCCTACCTCAAAAGTATAAGTATCGTCCACAAAAAAGTCACCCTTGAGAGGCATCTCAACTTTGTGATTAACCCTAAGTTGCGACTGAAAGAATGTTTCCCGGACGTTGCCCTTCTCCGGTTCATTTGTCGCAAGGGTATAAAGAAGGTTAGTATTGTTCAGGAACAGCTTCTCCGGCTTCTGCAGTATGGAAATGCTACTGCCTGCAGGGTATATCAAGCGTATAAGCTGCGCCTGGTCAAGATAATGCAGGTAATTCGGGAGTGAGTTTCGGTGTATTCCTGTTTTTAGTGCCAGTGAGCTGATATTGGGCTTGAAAGGGACTTGTTGTGCAATAACATAAAGCAACTGGAGCATTTTCCTGGCATTGCGAATATCGAAGCCAGGGAGCTCGGCCATATCATATTCTACAATAGTTCGTATTAATTGATTGAGTCGTTGATGCAAGGATTCCTCATCTTCCAGAGCAAATGGATAATATCCGCTTCTAAGGTATTGTTGAAAATACGCCGCCGGTCTGATGTCTGCAGGCAATGCCTTAACGAAATCAGACGAATTGCTGATCATTGCTTCCAGAGGTACCGGGGCCAGATCTACTATCTTTTTGATTCCCAGAAACTCACGATACGACATTCCCTGCAGATCGTACATAAGGACACGACGGCTGAGATCCCCTTCCTGCCGGGTGATATCAATGATGGATGATCCTGTAAATATAATTTTGAGATCAGGTAGAAGATCGTAACAGTTCTTTATTTCCGATGACCAATTATTATACTTATGCACCTCATCAATGGCAAGTACTTGTCCTCCTTGACGGTAGAATTCCCTGGCTGTGTCCAGCAACGAATTACTACTGAAGTATAGATCATCCAGAGTGATATACACACCTTGATGCGCCATCAAGTCCTGCTCTTTCAGCCACTGAAGCAGAAGCGTTGTCTTGCCTGTGCCTCGTGCACCCTTAATCCCTATCAAGCGCTGATCCCATCGTATCTGGTGATACAGATAACGCTTGAACTCAACGGGAGTGCGTTCAATAAGTTTTGCTGACTGGTCAATAAGCTGCAACATATGCACAAGTGAATGTGCAAATATAATACTTTTTTGCACATCCCGGTGTGCATTATTCAAATTTTTAGAATACAAAAGCCACTTGGTTCAATAATCTACTATAGACTTAAACACGCCCACAAAATAAATACATTCGTATTTTTTCGTACCTTAAGCGGCCAAAACCCCTCTGCCTCAGGTACATTACCAATACACCCAGGATATGAAGAACGTTATACTCTTTTCATTGTTCTTAGCCTTCAGCGTCTGCTTGAGCGCTCAAAACACCGGCGGGCCCGACACCTACGGTTATGTGTGGAAGAACAGCTATTACAGCACCAACCCGCCTGCCTACTCCTGGTTCGACATCACCACCATCGGAACCCAGGTCACAGGATTGGCGGACGACAATGTCGCAGGGCCGTTCACTGTATCCTCCGGGTTTCAGTATTACTGGTACCCGACCCCGAAATTCTGGATCGGTTCCAATGGATTCATCACCTTCGATGGCGACAATATTGCGTCCCCCTTCGCGGCGAGCATCCCCTTGAGTTCCGGAGCCAATAATTTCATCGCCCCCCTGCTCTCTGACCTCAACTTCACCGGAGCCGGGAACCAGGCGAAATGCTATTATTACTCCAGCCCCGACACCCTTTGTATCAGCTTCATCGATGTTCCCTTCTGGATCAATGCCACGCCCCCCTATACGGGCAACAATACGTTCCAGATCATCCTGAACAGGGCCGACAAATCCATCACCTTCAACTATCAGTCGATGGATCTTGGCACTAAGACTTCGCTTGATAATATTGTTGGCATTGAGAATGTTTCAGGAACAATTGGCCTGACCAATATGGTCGATTCCCTGCCCGACGACCTGTTCACCATAAAGTTCTACTATCCTGACAGTGTGACCTACGCCGTAACGGACGGGGGGATGAACTGGAACGGCAACGACCACACCGGGGGCAGCTTCATTGTGAAGGATCAGCCGCACACACTCAAGGCCAATGTCAGAAACTTCGGCAATCAGGTGTTGACCGGCTTCAGCGTGAAAGACACGGTATATAGCAGTTCAGGGGCTGTTATGTCCACCGGGACTGCGGCTGTGGCCGGGCTCGGGGTACAGACTGAGGCCACGGTGACCTTATCGAATGCCTTCACCCCTGCACAGGAAGGGCATTACAGTTTCAGATCGGCCCTAAGCGGGGTAACCGGTGATATGGTCCCTGACAACGACCGGCTGACGCAGGAGATCATTGCCATCGACACCTCCCAGGTCACCTATTACCTCGATTACAGCGATGGCATCAAGGATGGCAGTGGTCTCGGATGGAACGGTGGAGGCGGAGGGATCGCCATCTACATAGAACCGCCGGTATATCCCGTCAAGATATACGGTTCGCAATTCTATATTACGGCCAATGCCACTACTCCCGTGGGCTTTTATGCTATGATCTATGATGATGACGGGCCCGGCGGCAGTGCGGGCACCCTGCTTGATTCGGTGTACGTACCCCCGTCAGGTATCACCCTGAACGCATACATAGGAGTGGTTACCGCCAATCTTCCGCGCATCGACAGCGGGGGTGTATATCTGTACTGGCGTATGGGCGGAGCAGGGATCAACCTGGCCCGCGACATCACCCCGCCGATCTCCAGAAGGACCTATGAGGTACTGCTGGGCGGTTGGGCCGAATACCGGGACAAGCTTACCGAGGACTTCCTGATGGGCCTGGTGGTGATGCCGGATCCCCCCACGGCCGATTTTGGCTTCGACCTGGGCCAGGATCCGCTGGTCCAGTTCCTCGATTCCTCCTCCTCCAATACCACCGCATGGCTTTGGGACTTCGATGATGCCGGAGCAACATCCAGCCTGCAGAACCCAACCCACAGCTTCAGTGCCGCGGGGGCCTACAACGTCTGTCTTACCGCCTCCAACGGCGTGGGTATGAATACGAAGTGCCAGACGGTCACCATCCAGAACGAGCTACCGGTAGCAAACTTTACGTACGACACGACCATCATGCCTACCGTGGCCTTTTCCGATGCATCCTCCAATAGTCCCACCGCCTGGCTCTGGGACTTCGACGATGCCGGGGATGATACCTCCAGTGCACAAAACCCCACCTTCACCTTCAGCACCAACGGCAACCACAACGTATGCCTTACCGTGAGCAATGTTGCCGGTACCAGCCAGCCATACTGTAAGCTAATCAATGCTTATGGCGTAGGAATTAATGAGTGGGAAAGCAATTCCGGCTTATTGGTTTATCCGAATCCCTTTGAGGATGAAGGCATAATTGCGATTCAATCAGATAAGAAACTCGGTGAGCTTCGCTTGAATTGCTATTCGGTCACTGGTAAGGTATGCGACCTGAACTATACGATCCATTACCATCAGGTGAAGGTCAATACCCGGGGACTGGTTTCCGGCACCTATCTGTTTGAGCTCTTCAGTGAAAATGAATTGCTTGGAAGGGGAAGGTTTGTTGTGAAGTAACGGACGAAAACTCCAGCGCTTTCAGCGTATCATCTGAAAAGCTTCAAATAATCATCAAAAACATAAATTCTTCCTCGTTGTCCTCCGGTTACTTCCTTCAAAATACCGACAGACTCAAGATCCGCAATCAGTTTGTACGCTGTGGGCATTGAGATGGATGCGGTCACGCTTACCTTATCGGCGGTAATCAGCGGACGATTGTACAAAGCATCAACGATCATACGTGCCTTCCCTGCCCTGCTTCCAAAAGATTGAATCTTAACATCCGTCTTCTTCTGAAGCTGCAATACGCCATCAAAGGTCTTTATACTACTGCGGGCCGTTTCAATGATCCCAACCAGAAAAAACCTGAACCATTGACCGATATCACTCGTTTTCCGTGCAGTCGTCAGATTTCCGTATTACAAGCTCCTGTTTCTCTCAAAGTAATCAGATAAATACAGAACCGGCTTATGAAGCAACCCCTTCGAAATTCGCCTGGCTTCTTGTTTTCACCTCTTACTCCTTGAAGCAATATCCGATGTGCATTCCGATCCAAACGACCCAACTCCCTCTCTGCCTGACAAAGCAGCTGCAACACTTCCATATCATCAATCTGCCAATACCTGTTTACAGACTCAGGTTGGAAACTCTTGTAATATCCTTGACTTATGTAGTGCCCAGATCTATAGCTTTTTATACTACAATTTTAACAAAGACAATAATTATTTAAGATATTAAGAATATTCTTTAATAACACTTTCTTTTATTTAAGATATTTCGACACGTCTTAAATGAATGGACGATTTTTAAGTATTATGATATAAAGGCTGAGGTAATATCGCGGCCGTTCGCGCGTACAATTGACAATTAGCCGATCCCGAGCATATCCTGTATCACCGGCTTGATCCCTGCCAGGAAGAACTCCACCGCGATCACCATTACGATGAGGCCCATCAGCTTCAGCAGGATCTTGTTCCCTGTTTCTCCGAGGAAGCGCACGACCCTGGCGCCGCTCAGGTAGAAGACCAGCGTAAGACCCAGGGTGACCAGTACCGAGGCGATCATTGCTGCCTGATGCTGAATGTCGGAGGCATCCTCCATCAGGACGATGGCATTGGTGATGGCCCCCGGGCCGGCGATCATCGGGATGCCCAGGGGGGTTACGGAGATATCGTCCACATACTCCTTGACTTCCTGGTCCGTGATCTTGATGCGGCTCAGGCGTGCATGCAGCATTTCGTAGCCCATCACGAAGAAGATGATCCCTCCCACGATACGGAAGGCATTGACGGAGATCCCGAAGAAGCCGAACAGCAGTTGTCCGCCGAAGGCAAAGATCAGGAGGGTAATGAAGGCCGTGATCACGGCCTTCAGGGCGGTGCGTGATCTTGCCTTCTGGTCCAGGGTAGCCGTCATGGTCAGAAAGACGGGCATGCTCCCAATGGGGTTGATGATGGTGAAGAAGGAGGTAAAATAGAGGACGAAGGCGGTGAACAGGTGGTCCATGGCGCAGGCTTGGGCTTAATGTCCGGCGATACGCTCCTCCACCAGGGCCAGCACCCCGGCGGCCGCGCTGCGGGCCTGGTCCACCACAGTCTGTCCCCTGGCCAGCAGTTTTTCCACGAAGGCCTTGTCCTCCACCCCGGAGGCGTTGATCTTCACATTGAGCCATGCGCCTTCCACCCCCGTGCGGGCACAGAGGGCCCCGACACCTGCATCTGAAGCGGAATTGGGGTTGCCTGTATCGGCCATGGCGTGCAACAGGGTGAAGGATTCCAGGCAGAGTTCCATCACCCGGGCGGGCACCTCCATGGCATAACGTGAGGCTTCCTGGATGGCGGCATGGCGGGCCGCTTTTTCCTCATCGCTTCCTTTGGGCAGGCCAAAGGCGTCCATGATGCGGTTGAAGGCCCGGGTGTCCTCGTCCACCAGGTATAGCAGGCGGTCCTTGAGGGCCTGGCCCCGGGCGGCCCAGTCGGAGAACTCCTCCCAGCGCTCGTCCCACCCCCGCTTGTGCGCGCTGAGGTTGGCGACCATAGTGCCCAGGGAAACGCCCAGGGCGCCGGCGTAGGCTGCGATGGAGCCTCCGCCGGGTGCCGGGGACTCCGACGCGGTCTCATCGGCGAAGGCCTTCAGGTCCATACTGACCAGGCGGGCTGACGAGGCGTCCTCCAGCATATATTCGATGATCTTTTCCCTGGGGTTGAAGTCACTGAGCTCATCCAGCCCCATGGAACGCACGGCGATCTTGATCAGCTCTGCATCGGAAACCCCCACCGAGCGCTGCTGCTTACGAAGGAAATACCTGCCGGCCTCCAGCATGGCATTCAGAGGGATCACCCCAACCAGCTCGGAGCCCGTGACCCTGAGCCCGCGGGCATCGGCCTTGCGGCATACCTCATCGAAGGCCACATGAACCGGGGTGATGGAGACATTGGTGAGGTTCATGGAGATCTGGGCGATGCCGTATTCCTCGATGAACCAGCCGATGGCTTTGACCGCTTTAAGGCTGCCCGGTACCATCACCTGCTTCCCGTTCTCGTCCTTGACAATTTTGCCGGTAACCGGGTGTCCTTCGCGCAGGGGGCGCCCCCTTTCCCTCACATCGTAGGCCACCGCATTGGCCCTACGGGTAGAGGTGGTATTCAGGTTTACATTGAACGCGACCAGAAAATCCCGGGCCCCGACAGCGGTGGCACCGCTCAGGGCGTTGAACTCCGATGGTCCGAAATCCGGCTTCCACTGGGGATCGGAAAGTTTGCGGGGAAGGCCTTCGTATTCCCCTGAGCGGCAATTCGCCAGATTACGGCGTTCCGGGCTGAAAGCGGCGTTCTCGTAACAGTACACCGTGATCCCCAGCTCCTCCCCGATGCGGCGCCCGAGTTCCCGGGCGTGTTCCACCACTTCGTCCATGCTGATGTTGGCCACAGGTACCAGGGGGCAGACGTCCGTAGCCCCGAAGCGGGGATGTTCACCTTTGTGGCGGCGCATGTCGATGAGCTCCGAGGCCTTCTTCACGGCGCGAAAGGCCGCTTCCTTCACCGGCCCGGGTTCACCAACAAAAGTGACCACTGTACGGTTGGTGGCGGCACCCGGATCCACATTCAGCAGTTTCACCCCATCCACGGCTTCGATCACCTCCGTGATCTGGCGGATGATGCCCATGTCTTTGCCTTCGCTGAAATTGGGGACGCACTCGATGATCTGTTTCATTCCTTGGTCTGGTTTGGGGTTCAACTGCATTTTTTGTTCTGATGGACGATCTCCCCGTTGAGGATGACAGTGGCCACCTTGTTGGAGCCAAAGGCATAGGGGAGGTATTCCAGGCTTGGGATCTTCTTGGTAATGATAAGATTGGCCTTCTTTCCTACGCGGATGCTCCCCAGCTCGTCGTCGAGGCCCATGGCATAGGCCCCGTTGAGGGTACAGGCGGCGATGGCCTCATCGGGCAGCATACGGTAGGTGACGCAGCCCATGGAAAGCATGAGCTGCATATTGCCTGAGGGTGAAGATCCGGGGTTGTAGTCGGAAGCCAGGGCCACCGGCAGTCCGGCGCCGATCATGTCGCGTACCGGGGCATGGGGAAGGTTGAGGAAGAAGGCAGCGCCCGGCAGCACGGTCGGCATGGTGCGGCTGCCTTTGAGGGCCTGTATCTCGGCCTCCCCTGAGCGCTCCAGATGGTCCACAGACAAGGCCTGGTGCTGCACCCCAACCTGGACCCCCCCGCTGAAGTCCAGTTCGTTGGCATGGATCTTGGGGCGCAGGCCATAACGGGCGGCGGTTTCCAGTATCCGGGCGGTCTGTTCCACGGTGAAGAAACCTGTATCACAGAACACATCGACGAAATCGGCCAGGCCCTGACGGGCTACTTCGGGGAGCATCTCTTTCAGCACCAGGTCCACATAGCGGTCCGGATCACCGCGGTACTCCATGGGCACGGCGTGGGCGCCGAGGAAAGTGGCCCGGATGGTGAGGGGGGAGAGTTCCCTGAGGCGCCGGATCACATGCAGCATCTTCAGCTCCGACTCCGTGGTGAGGCCGTAGCCGCTCTTGATCTCCACCGCACCGGTGCCATAGGCGATGATCTCGTCGAGGCGGGCCAGGGCCTCCTCCACAAGGTCCTCTTCCGGAACCTCCTGCATAAGGCGTGACGAATGGAGGATACCGCCCCCCCTGCGGGCGATCTCCTCATACGACATTCCGCGGATCTTGTCCACGTACTCCTGTTCCCGGCTGGCCGGGAAGACAAGATGGGTATGGGAGTCGCACCAGGCGGGCAACACATAGCGGTCGGTAGTGTCAATGGTCATCACCTCCCGGGCGAGTTCCTGGGGATAGGTGGTCATCGGACCAAATCCCCGGATGAGCCCATCGCGCAGGTGCAACCAGGCCTGGGGAAGACGGGGCAGGTCCGACATGGCCGGGCCGGCAAGGAATGGCGGGCGCTCGCTATGCTCGTCTACCAAAACCAACTCCTTGATATTCTTCAATATAATTTCCATGCAATCGAGTATCGACACCAACGGGAATGCGTGCACGAAGTTAGAAAAATGCGTCCTACTGACCTATCTTCGGATCAAAACCAGGAGTCCCGGCGCAATTCAGGGAATACCCATAACCGAAAGCGGACGATTTCATGCCGTTGACTGCTTAAATCCAATGCAGGAGCACAATGTTTTTTATCTTTGCGATCATCAGAAATTTTCACAAATCACGCTCATATGACCATTCGTTACAAAATCCTGTCTTTTCTGTGCGCCATGATGCTCCTGGCCGTCACCTATGTGTATTCCGCCGAGGTGGGTTCAAAGTCAGCCGGAGATGTGGCACGTAATTTCTACTACGAACAGATCGCCCAATCCAGGGGCATTGCCTATGCTGACCTCAAGATTACCGGCTATCATGCCGCTGTCAGCCAGGGAATGAGCGATTACCATATCTTCAACTTTTCTCCGGAGGGTTGGGTCATCGTTTCCGGTGACGACCTGGTGAAGCCCATCCTGGCATACAGTGGCGAAGGCAGCTGGGATCAGGCCAACCTCTCCCCTTCCACCCAGGCGTGGATGGATGAGCTGGCCATGGCTATTGCCTGGTACCGTCAGCAGAACCAGAGCGATGCCAGCGTAAGCACCTTGTGGCAGCGTTACCTGAGCAACAACATCGCGCAACTGGGCCGTCCGTCCAACCGGGCCGATGTGGCCCCCTTTATGCGCAGCCACTGGGGCCAGGGGAAATACTACAATACCTTTTGTCCGGCTGATCCCGCCGGTGAGGACGGTCACGCCCTGGTGGGCTGCGTAGCCACCTCAGTCGCCCAGGTGATGTACTACTACCGTCACCCCCAGGTTGGGGTGAGTTCCCACGGGTACTACGCCAACAACTCCAGTGCAGGCTACGGGGACTATGGTTACCAGTTTGCCAACTTTGCCCAGACGAACTATGAGTGGGAAGGCATGAACGACCAGATTACCGGGAGCAACGCCAACCTGAGCGCCGCCCTGCTTTCCTTCCATGCCGGGGTTGCCGTGGATATGAAGTATGGCCCCTCCGCCTCAGGTTCACAAACCCAGTATGCCGCCGCCGCATTGAAGACTTACTTTGGGTACTCCCCCTCTGTGCTTTACATCCAGCGGTACGCCTACACCGCGACCCAGTGGGACAACGCCCTCAAGAACAACATCGCCGGGGGCAAGCCCGTCATCTATGCCGGCTCCCAGGTGAGCGGCTCCGGGCATGCGTGGATCTTCGATGGTTACGACACTACCAGCCAGGGCACCTTCTACCACTGCAACTGGGGCTGGGACGGGATGAGCGATGGGTATTTCAGCATCGACAACCTGGGGCCCAACGGCGAACCACCCTTCAGCACCTACCAGAGCGCGGTGGTCAACATATATCCCGCCGGCAGCTACCCGCTCAGCTGCACCGGCACCGAGACCGTCAGCGTGCGCAACGGCGCCATCACCGATCAAAGCGGCCCCCACGGCTATGACAACAACCGCGACTGTTACTGGCTCATCGATCCCCAGGACAGCGTGACCAAAATCATGATGTCGTTCGACTATTTCAATGTTGCCGATGACAATGACAAAGTGACCATTTACGACGGTACCTCCACCAGCGCCCCGGTGTTGGGGAGCTACAGCCTGACCAGCCAGCCGACGGGCAACATCACCAGTACCAAGAGCAAGGTCCTCGTCCGTTTCCAGACCGACGGCAACGGTACCGCCGACGGCTGGCAGCTGGTGTTTACCGGTACCAAGCCCAATTTCTGTGGAAACAATACCCCGGTGGGGGCAGCTTCGGGCAACATCTCGGATGGCAGCGGGGACGCAGAGTACAGCGTAAACACCACCTGTAGCTGGCTCATTCAGCCCACGGGGGGCAAGAACCTCACCCTCCACTTCACCAGCTTCGATGTGGGGGATGGGGACTATATCAACGTATATGACTGGGGCACCCAGACCCTGCTGCTGAACAAATACTCAGGCAATACCCCTCCGGCCGACCTGACCGCCCCCAGCGGATCGGTATACATTGAGTTCAGGTCCGATTGGAAAATCAACGGCCAGGGATGGGAAGCCACCTATACCGTCGGCAATGTGGGCATGGAAGAGCATGCCTTCAATGAAGTGAGCCTGTTCCCTGTACCTGCTTCCGACCAGCTTCAGGTGAGGCTGAGCTTTGAAGGGCGGCAGGACATCCGGCTGCAATTGCTCGACCTGACCGGCAAGGCCGTGGTCAGTACCCTGGCCCAGGGCGTGAACGGAACCCTGGAAACGGCATTGGACGTTTCTTCCCTGCCGGCCGGCATTTACTTCCTGCGCGCCGAAGGGCAGAGCGGGACAGTGATGCGCAAGATCAGCATCGAATAAGTTATCCGGTAACGAACGGAACCAAGGGCTGGCACATCGCCAGCCCTTTAATGAATCTACAGGAACCTGCGCATGAAACGTAACCTCCTCCTTGTATCCCTGCTGGGCCTTGTCCTTCTGGCAGAGGCCGCCCGCGTACCGGTAGCCACGGCCCGTCAAGTGGCCCTTTCCGTAATCACCCAGCGGGCACCAGCCGAGACCCGGGGCCTGCTATCGATTAGCTCCCAGAGCACACGCTACCATGAAGGAGCGGAAGTATACCATGTGTTCCGTCTGGAACCGGCCGGCTTCGTTGTGGTTTCGGGAGAAGACCAGGCCTTCCCCCTGCTGGCCTATTCTTTTGCCTCAGATTTCCCGGAAGGGTCCATGCCGGCACATATCACCGAATGGATGGATGGATATACCGAAGAGATTGCCCTGCTCAGGGACAACGACGCAGAGGCAAGGCCCGAGGTGACGCAGGCCTGGCAGGACTACCTGCAAGGGGTGCAGGGACAGGGGGAAGACGAAGTCCGCGGAGTGCAGCCGCTGCTGTTGTGCACATGGAACCAGGGGACCTATTACAATGGGCTCTGCCCTGACGACCCCGACGGGCCAGGCGGCAAGGTATATGCAGGATGCGTGGCCACCGCCATGGGGCAGGTAATGTATTATTACCGTCACCCCCAGACGGGTACAGGGAGCTCATCTTACAACCACCCCGACTATGGCTGGTTGTCGGCTAACTACGGAACCACCACCTATGCCTGGGGTGCCATGCTCAACAGCATCAACAGTCCCAACCACGCCATCGCTGAGCTGCTGCTGCATTGCGGCATTGCAGTGGAGATGGGTTACAGCCCCACCGGTTCCGGCGCCTACAGCAGCGATGCCGCAGCCGCCCTGCGCAATAACTTCGGGTATTCTTCCAGTACCCAGCTGGTACACAAGACCAATTACACCGACCAGGCATGGAAGGAGCTGCTCAAGGGGCAGCTGGATGCCGGTAAGCCCATGTACTACCATGGGTATGGAAGCGGCGGTCATGCCTTCAATGTGGATGGCTACCAGGGGGACGACCATTTCCATTTCAACTGGGGATGGGGCGGCAGCTACAATGGTTACTACTTTCTCACCGACCTCAATCCGGGCGGATCCAATTTCAGCAACGGACAGGGCGCCATCATCAACATCAGTCCTGCCGGAACCTATCCGGACTTCTGTGGCGGCAGTCACCTGCTGACGGCACCCGCCGGGACATTCGAAGACGGCAGCGGCCCCGTCGCCGACTACCAGGCCAACGCCAGCTGCTCATGGCTCATCGCACCCCAGCAAGACCCGGGCGACAGCATCTCCAGCATCACCCTGATGTTCGACCGCTTCAGCACCCAGGACAACAGCGACCATGTAGCGGTATATGCCGGGGGTACACCTTCAGCTACCCTGGTGGGCAAATATTCCGGAAGCAATCTGCCGGCCAAGGTGAGTGTGGAAGGAAATATGATGCTGGTCGTTTTCGAATCCGATGCTGACACCCAATCTTCAGGGTTTTACGCCTCCTACTCCTCTACCGTACCCGACTATTGTACCAAGAGCCCAGCGCTGTTCACCGACAGTACAGGGATACTGAGCGATGGGAGTGGACAGAAAAATTACAATAACCGGTCGATCTGCCAGTGGTCTATCGCCCCCGAAGGAGCGGAAGCCGTGGTCCTGGCCTTCACCTCCTTCGACACTGAGCCCCAGAGCGACTTCCTTGAAGTGTATGCCTATGAGCCCTCCACGGGGAACGGCACCCTTCTGGGCCGATACTCAGGCAATACCCTGCCCCCTGTGCTTAGTTCGAATACCGGAGCTTTCTACCTTATCTTCTTCTCCAATGCCGAAGTAACCCGGGGCGGCTGGGAGGCACACTACTCCGCCAGTGCGGTGGGCCTTGATGAGCCCGCCATCGCCCAGGCACGCCTCTACCCCAACCCTGCTCAGGATGTCCTGTACATCGAATGGGTGTCCAAGGACCCCGGTCAAGTGCAACTCGGACTGTTCGACCTGACCGGAAGACTTATGCTGTCTGTGGAGGCACCCCTTGCTGACCAGCGTGCCCGCCTTGATCTCAGCGGACTGGCAGCCGGGCAATATGTGCTGCAGATGATCAGCGCAGGTGGGGTGAGGATGGAGAAGGTGGTGGTGAGGTGATAGTTGATGGTTGATGGTTCATTTTTTGAAAAATGAAAAATCAATATCAAAAATGAATCATCAACCACCAACCATGAATATTAGACCTTTTCCAGGGCCTGATCGAGGTCGGCGATAATGTCCTCCACATCTTCAATCCCAACGGAAAACCGTACAAGACCGTCAGTGATCCCGGCTTTGGCCCGGTGTTCCGGACCCAGCTTGGAATGGGTCATGGAGGCCGGGTGCTGAATGAGCGTTTCCACCCCGCCCAGGGATACTGCAAGCAGGGCAAGGCGAACACTGTTCATCAGGGTTTTTCCGGCCTGCAATCCACCCTTCAGTCCGAAGCTGATCATCGTCCCCGGCCCCATCATCTGACGTAGTGCGAGTTCATATTGGGGATGGGAAGACAATCCGGGATACTTGATCCATTCCACCTTGGGATGGGCTTGCAGGTATTCCGCTACTTTCATTGCATTCTGCTGTGCCCGCTCCACCCGGATGCCCAGGGTCTTGAGCCCGCGCAACACCAGGTATGCCTGGTGGGGATCCATATTGGAGCCCATGTTAACCATGACATTGCGAACCAGTTTGCCGTGTTCCGGGGTGCGGGTGACCACCATCCCTGCTACGATGTCGGCGTGACCATTAATAAACTTGGTCATGGAATGCAGGGAGATATCGGCCCCAAGCTCCAGGGGTCGCTGCAGCACCGGGCTCGAAAAGGTGTTGTCCACACAGAGCGGAATGTGGTGTTCCCTGGCAATCGCAGCCAAACCGGCGATATCGGTAATGCCCATGGTGGGGTTGGCCGGGGTTTCGGTATAGATCAATGCCGTGTTCGGCTGTATGGCTTTCCTTACATTGTCAAGATCTGTGGTGTCCACATAGGTGGATTCCACCCCAAACTTGGCAAAAAGAGACTCCATGACCCCACGGGCCGGTCCGTAGAGGGCATCGTGGCTAACGATATGAGCCCCTGCACCGAGGAAGGCATGGTACACTGCCGTGATGGCGGCCATGCCGGAAGAGGTGGCGATGCCGGCGACCCCACGTTCGAGTATGGCTACCGCCTCCTCCAGGGCCTGGATGGTAGGGTTGCCAATGCGGGTATAGATGTACCCGGGGTCCTCCCCGGCGAAACAGGCGGCCCCGTGATCCACGTTGCGAAAGCGGAAAGTGGAGGTCTGGTAGATGGGCACGGTAGCGCTGCCCAGGCAATCATCGATCTCTCCGGCGTGGATAAGCTGGGAGTTGATCCTAAGGTTTTTGGGGTCCATATCTTCGTACAGTTTTATTTCAGTCGCGGCAAATATAGGATTCATTCCTATGTCAAAAAAAATGGCGCAGGAAACCCGCGCCATGGCATCAGAATTTAAGTGCAGACTGAACGGATCAGGCATCAGCCTTAGCCAGCAGTACATCTTCGATCACCTGCTTGAAGGTCTGCTTGGGCAGGGCGCCCATGGCCATCTGGGGCTGGTCGTCCTTGGGGCAGAACAGCAGGCTGGGAATGCTGCGGATGCCGAATGCGGCGGCGAGCTCCTGCTCGGCCTCGGTGTCCACCTTATAGATATTGATCCTTCCCTTGTATTCCTCGGAAAGTTCTTCCAGGATGGGGGCCACCATTTTACAGGGGCCACACCAATCGGCATAGAAGTCAATGATGCAGGGGAGTTCGCCTTCGAACTTCCATTCCTGGTTCTTTTCGTAATTGAAGACCTTCTCGAAGAAGGTTTCTTTGGTGAGGTATTCGGTCATTGGAGTGAAAAGTGATAAGTGAAAAGTGAGAGGTGTATGATGTATGTCTGAATGCAGATTACTGGGCGGAGGCCCCTTCGGGGTTGGGGTTCAGCAGGAAGTTCTGGATCACCTCTTCGAAGGTCTCCTTAGGCAGGGCACCCTGAGTCATCTGCGGGCGCCCGGAAGCGGGCACGAAGAGGACCGAGGGGATGCTGCGGATGCCGAAAACCGAGGCCAGCTCACGCTCGTTGTCGGTATTCACCTTATATATATCGATCTGTCCGGCGTACTTCACCGCCAGCTCCTCCATGATGGGGGCGATCAGCTTGCATGGCTTGCACCAATCCGCATAGAAGTCGACGATGCAGGGCTTCTCCCCTTCGAACACCCAGCTCTGAGGATTCTTCTCATAGTTGAACACCAACTCCTTGAATTCGGCGGCCTTCAGGTGGACCACCTTCCCCTGGCCAGAGGTCGCCCCCCCCTGAGGGTTCGATGCGGGTGCTTCCCCTCCTTCGGCCACGGGAGCATCGGTGGCCGACTGGGCCATCTCAGGGTTCCCGGTATTCCCGGTCTCCCCATTGGCAGAACCCGAACCGCAGGCAAAGAGGAACAGGCTGGATACGGCCATCAGGGCAATTATGTTTTTCTTCATGCGGACCATAGCTTTTTGATTTGCGTTGCAAAGATACAACAATCTGAATACATAAATCGCTTTAGTATCACTATTTTTTTTAATTTTGCCGCAGCAAGCCACCCATGACCCCGAACGAACCCTCTATCCCGGCACTTCCCCTGGAATCTATGTTCAGGAAACTGGACATCCATAACTTTCAGGGAAGATTCTCCTCCGAGGAGGAATGCCTGGCCTTGCTGGCGGAAGTCAAATGGAGGGAGGGCTTTGTGTGCCGTAAGTGCGGGCATACCAACTATTGCAGCGGCAAGACGCCCTATTCACGCCGCTGCACCCGATGCAAGGCAGAAGAGTCTGCCACGGCCCACACCATCTTTCATCGATGCAAGATCCACCTGCCCGACGCCTTCCGGATCACATACCAGGTTTGCCAGGATGAGGGCATCTCGTCCCATGAGCTGGCCCGCACGCTCGACCTGCGCCAGATGACCTGCTGGAAGTTCAAGAAGAAGCTCACCGAATGCATGGAGAAGCGGAAGGATCTGATCTTCCCGGGAGAGCAGATCGCTTGATTTAAGGATGATTCGTTTTTTGCCCTCAGGCCGGGCGGACCTCGTCAGGTTTACGAAAGTAATCCACCCTGAGCAGGATTGGAGGGATGGACTTCTCGGACCGGGCTTGGATAGGATTGCAATATTCCTCTCTAACTCTACTTCCTGACGACCAGCCGCTGGTGCAGCACCTGATCCCCGTCATTCGCCACCAGAAGGTACAATCCGGCAGGCAAATGGGATAGGTCGAAGGATACCACATCGCCATTGATGCAGGTATGCTTCAATCCGACTTCAGCTCCCCTGGCATCATAAATGGAAAGCAGGGCTGTGGCTGAATGCAGTTTCACGTAAACCTGTCCATCGCCTGGGTTAGGCCAGACCAACAAATGTTCTTCCGGGCGTTCATCCAAACCGGCGCCTCCGGCTATGAAATCCAGTTCCCAACCCTGTCCACGGACATCCCCATCGGTAGAGAACTCCAGGTACATCGCACCGCTGTTCGCCACCTGTACCGGAGGAAGGGTGTTCCCGCTAAAGGTCCCGAGCAGGGTCTGGGTGCCGTAGTCGTATACCTTGAGCTGGTCCTTGCCCTGTTGGGTCTGGAAGGAGGTGAAGTGGGCCGTGACGTTCACGGCCCCGGGGGGCTGGATGAGCCAGCGGCAGAGCGTTCCGTTGTTGTAGAACTTGTCCCCGCTGCCATCGCCCAGGCTGCCGCTGGTGGCGTTGACCTGAAGGAGGCTGTTGCAGTAGTCGGGTTCCACTGACTCATAGCCCAGGAAGAAGCCGGCGGCCTCGTTCTGGGCATCGGCTGTGAAGGTAACGAGGGCCTGGTTTCCGGTAGAAATGAACATGGCCGGGAGGTTGGTTCCCGAGAAACTGCCTATCAGGGGATAGCTGGTGGTGGGCCCGTCATAGACCTTCACGATATCGGTTCCCGGCTCGGTATCCATGCGTTTGAAGCGGAAGATCAGGTATTGTATGGAATCGTAGGGGTCCCATTGGGGGCGGATGAGCCAGCTGCAGCTGGCCCCGTTCAGGTAGTCGCGGGCGGGGCCGCTGCCGTCGTCGATAGTGCCGGCCCGGGAGGTCAGGGTATCCGGGCCGCTGCAATAGGCCGGGTAGGTCTGGCTAAGGGTATCCGGATAGGCATTCACGATAAGTTCCTGCATGAAGCTGAACTGGGAACCGCCCGGGGTAAGGTTGTTGGTATAGAAATAGCCGTTGAGTGTCCCTCCCCATCCCCAGTTGAAATGGTAATGCTTGCCCTGGGGTGTCACTTCATACCCGTCGGCGATAAAGGCATGCCCGCTCTGGGAACCCGGAGCTGCCCATCCGGCGTAGTACATCGGGATCTTACGGTCGATGTGCGAGAGCAGCAGGCTGTCCCAGTCCATGGTTGTAGTATCCCGGAATACATATTCCGTTTCGGGGCTGTAACCGAAGTGGGTGCGCAGGGCGTAGGCGGCCTTGTGGTTGTACATCCCCGAGCTGGAGGGGCCGTACACCATGTCCACGGCCACACCGAAGTGGTAAGAAATCTCCGCGATCTCCTCATTGTACACGGTAGTCTGGTCTGTCATGGCCTCCCATTCATAGGTAGCAGAGGAGAAGTCCATGGAAATGGTATCATACACCGGGTGATAATAGGTATAGGAACCGCTCCCCTGCCTTGGATGCCGGAAATAATACATCAGCTGGGCGCAGGCGGTGGCCACGCAACCTGTAACGGCATGACCGGCTACCCCGCCCGGATCGGAAGGACATTGCTGGTTGTAAGGGTAGCCCTGGTCCCAGTTTGAGGTGAGCAGGGGCAGCACCCCTCGGTATCCTGCCTTGCTTCCGGGATTCCCCAGACTGAGCTGCTGCCATGCTGGATGGGCGGCATCCCTGGCGTCATTGTTCAGGGCGTCGGCGACCTGGGCTTCGTAGGAGCCCAGCCAGAGCTGCATGGCTTCAGGCACCTGATCCGGGGACCATTTGCCTTCGTAGCTGTATGCCGGTACGGGGAAGGCCGCATCGGAGCCCGACACCATGACCCATCCGGTGGGCTGGAGGTCGAAGATGTAGAGCAGGGGTCTCCCGCTCCGGGTCCGTACCTCCGCCAGCCCTGACAGCGTGAAGGAAAGGTCAGCGTCCTGATTCAGCGGGCGGCTGGCAAGAAAGGACTGGGCTGCCTGGGCTGCCTGACTGCGGCCCACGGGACCGGCGAGGAGGAGGGATGGGATGGTGAGTGCGAGAGTGAGTGTGAGTGCGAGTGAAAGAAGGTGGGTATGGGGACGACGTTTCATAATGGTGCGATATGGGAGTACTAATATAGTAAGGAATGGACAAGGGACAAGGGACAAGGGACAAGGGACAAGGGACAAGGGACAAGGGACGTGGGACTGGTTTTGTCGAGATGAAGACGGGTAATCCGGGAGGCGATGTTGAGCGTTGAGCACTGAGCATTGAGCCCTGAGCATTGATTTCGTATCTTCACCTTATGATCCTCCGGCACCTGACATACGGAGCGGTATCACTGCTGATGTTTTTTCCGGGCATGGGTAGCGCACAGTACCTTTCGAATCCTTCTTTCGAGGGCCCGGTGGTGATGCACCAGGCTCCGCCCGGGTGGAACCCCTGCGATCCGCGCAGCACGCCGGACACCCAGCCGGGAGTATGGGGCCATACCCTGCCGGCTGCGGATGGCAGGACCTACCTGAGCATGGTCACCCGGGGCGACTGGGGACCGAATGCCAACAGTACCGAAGACTGCGAGACAGAGCTGCAGGAGCCGCTGAGCCCGGACCAGTGCTATGAACTGAGGGTGGCTCTGGCCACCTGCGAGGATTGCGGGCACGACAGCGAAGTGGGTTGGATATCTTATGCCCATGCGGTGCGCCTCAACCTATACCTGGGCACGGAAACCTGCCGTCGCGACCTGCTCCTGGCGAGTTTCGGCCCGGTGGAACAGACGCTGTGGACCGACTATTCCCTTCGTTTCTCCCCTCCTACCCCTGACTACCGTTACCTCATCCTGGAGGCCGATTGGGAAGGGATGCCGGAGTATTTCGGCACCGTGGTGGTGGACAACCTGAGGCTCAGCCTGAGCACCACCTCCCAGCATATGCTGGACCATACCTTACAGCCGGGCGACACCCTGCGGCTGAAGGCCGGGCAGGGCGACCACTGGTTGTGGAGCCCTCCCGAGGGCTTGAGCTGCGTGGAGTGTCCCTCTCCCCTCCTCACCTTCCAGGAGGACATTACTTACACAGTACTTGTAAGGGACAGCGCAGCTGTATGCCCCTGGTACCAGACCTATCGCATTTGGGAGGAGGCCTCGGTATACGTCCCCAACGCCTTCAGTCCGGACGGGGATGGCCTGAACGACCGTTTCGGGCCGGTATTCCGGGGGAGCGTGGTCAGGATGGAATTCAGCGTTTACGATCGTTTGGGAATGCCCGTGTTCACCGCCCATCAGCCCGGGGAGCACTGGGATGGCCTGGCTGCGGGACGGCCTGTTCCTGTGGGGGTTTATCCCTGGGTGCTGGAGTATGGGGTGCATGTAAGGATGGGGTGGCAGATGTACCGTAGGACGGGGATGGTGGTGGTGGTGAGGTAGTGGATGGTTGATGGTTGAAAAATCATATAGCATTTCGCCTTGCTCATCCGTGCAGTGGACCAGATCCCGGCTGCTCGCTGCGCTCGCATCCCGGCAGGATGACTTCGTGATCCTTGCTCATCCGTGCAGTGGACCAGATCCCGGCTGCTCGCTGCGCTCGCATCCCGGATTTTTCATTTCCGGGCAAATGCAAGTGAACTTGCTTTGCCCGGAAATGAAAAATCCCGCCGGCATGCCGGCGGGATTTGGTCATCAAGCGATTCCGGCAGGATTCGAACCTGCGACCCACAGCTTAGAAGGCTGTTGCTCTATCCACTGAGCTACGGAACCAGGACGATGGTTGATGGGTGATGGTTCACTTCTGATATTGATTCTTCATTTTTCAGGGTGATGGGAGTGGGATAATACTGACCCATCATTCGTTATGATAAATCAACCATCCATATGACAAATCAACCATCAACCATCAAAAATCAGTCAGGCCGGCACAAGCCTGTCCGGGGGGACTGGGGCATCATACCGGCCTGCGGACCTGTCGGGGTAGTAAGATTCGAACTTACGACCTCCTGCTCCCAAAGCAGGCGCGCTAACCGGACTACGCTATACCCCGTTTGCAAAGAGCTTGCGGTGAGGGGGGGATTCGAACCCCCGGTACCCTTTCGAGTACGGCAGTTTAGCAAACTGCTGGATTAAGCCACTCTCCCACCTCACCTGATGGGAGCGCAAAAGTACATTTTTTTTGGTTTAAGAACCAAATAAAAAATGGGAGAGGGAGGAAGATGGGGTTGAGTTTGAAGAGGAGTGTGAAGGGAAAACAATTTGGAGTTTGGTGAAAGTGCAGCTGTTTTCCTCTACACTCATCCTCCAAACTCCAAACTGTTTTGAGCGGGAAACGGGGCTCGAACCCGCGACCCTCAGCTTGGGAAGCTGATGCTCTACCGACTGAGCTACTCCCGCATATGGGGGGCAAAATTAGGTGTTCCGCGGATACGTGTCAAGAATTTCTTTGCAGAGGAGAACTGCAATGCATGAAATGCGGGAGATTGTTAATTCCCTGTTAAATATCCGGAAGAAAAATACCTGAACGCCTAATAATTCCCTAAATTAGTCTTGAATTTCAATCTTGGGAAAAAGGACAACTCGTGCTGCGTGCGGGCTACACCAGACGCAGCAATCCCAAGTTATTGAGCCTGAACGCAAAAGAAGCACACATCGAATGAATCAAGCCGGCCTGGCCTGCTTTGGCTTCATAATTGCACCCGCGCAGGAGCCCCACTGGGGTGTGCCTGCATTGCCCCTTTGTAACATTTCATCCGTAACACAGTATAATACGCGAATTGAGCGAAAGGTAACCCATAGGACGTCAACACTCTGTCAGTAACCAGCAACATTCCCCATATGAAGAAGATTTCTACCCATCTCCGGAAAAGCAGCGCATTCATCAACGGCCTGAGCATGCTCAGCATGTTGGTTGCCACCCTCGGTACGTTGAGCGCCCAGCAGGACAGGGTCTTTTATGTGCCCATGCCCGAGACGGAACTGCGGACGTATTTCAATTCGTACGCCACGACCAGCGCCAGTGTGCAGACGGTGGTCTCCATCGTTGCGGCGGTGGACAATACGGTGATCGTTTATGACCACTGGGAAGACGGTTACGAGGCCAGCACAGCTACCCCGGTGCAGACCACTACTGTTGTATGGGGAGACAACAACCCGGGGAACGGCATGCCTCCGGGATATGCCCAGGACAAGATCATGTCGGGTGACATCATCAACCTCACCAATCTGGTAACCCTGCCTCGCAACCCGGGGGTCATCTTTTATGATGGGCGGGACAAGATCGCCTCGAACGAGGTGCTCATGGTTACCCGTGCCGCCTGGTGCCCCACCCCGGGCTCAGTGCTGGCCGGTGCCGTAGAGATGTTCGACACCAGCCAATACTGCCGGAGTTTCATTGCCCCGGTTGGCTACAACACTCCCAACTCCTATCAGAGCTTTGAGCATAGCGCCCTGTTTATTGTTTCGGCCTATGACGGCAACGTAGTATCCGTCGATCGCGATGCCAATGGGGTGGTGGATTTCACCTATCCCATGGATGAGGGAGAAGTGGTCATGCTGCAGGGCACCAATTATATCAGCCAGGGAGCAAGGATCACCAGTACCAAGGACATCGCCGTTAACCTGCTCAGCGGGGATATCGGAAACAATTACGAGAACCGCTGGTTCACCCTTTATCCCGAGTCGAACTGGGGAAATACCTTCTTCAATCCGGTCAGCACGCGAACCACGGCCAAGCCAGCGGTAGCCTACCTGTTCAATCCGAATGCCTCAGCCATTACGGTAAACTACACTACCCTTTCCGGATCCGGGGTCACGCCCAGCATCCCGGCCAAAAGCAGTTATCGCTTCACCATGCCGCTCAACAGTGGGGCACAGTTCACCAGCACCCAGGATTTCATTCCTGTAGTGTGTGTGGACCAGCCCACCAGTACCAGCGGGGGCAATGTACAGGACTGGGGAATGGCCCTGCTGCCCGAAGACTACCTCACCACCAAGGTCATCGTGGGCTGGGGCCCCGGTTCTACGGACCTTTCGGCCAATGGCAGCCCGCTGTGGATCGCCGTGCAGGATGAGACTATAGTGTATGTGGACTATGACGGTGACCTCAACACTACCGGAGCCTATACCGGGCCCACCGGTTTCAAGTACGATGTGAGCTACCACATGCTGCCCTACCAGTCGCAGACCGTTTATGATCCTGACAAGGACCAGACCGCCATGACCGCCTATACCGTGGATGGGGTGCTGCTCGCCGCCGCCTGGGGAGAGGACCCCAGCGTGGCCGGCCCTGCCAATCCCTTCCTGGACATGGGCTATACCAACCCCCCGGTGCGCGACCTTGAAATTCTGAAATGGGCCCAGCTCCACGGCACGGACGTAGGGGGCAACGGGCTCTTTGACATCGGGGATACGATCCAGTATTACGTCATTATCAAAAACCTGAGGCTCAATCCGGTGCCCAATATCGTGATCAAGGATACCGTGGTCGGGACCAGCCCTGCAGTAGTCTATGTCCCCGGTTCCACCGATAGGAACGGGGTCACCGTGCCCGATGACATCCTTCCCAATACTGCCTTCCCCCTGGACGAAGGCAGTTATGCTTTCGGCACCATCCCTACCCGGACTGTAGACACCATATCTTATCAATATCGGGTGACGGGAGTGGGGACCATAGGGAACTATGTGGTACTCGAGAACAATGATGGGGATACCATTCCAGTGTTTCTGGAAATCAACATCAACAACAATTCGGATCCCTGCGCCATGACCATGGATCCGGCTTTCGAAACCAACAGTCCCGTTTGTGTGACGGTGGATGATGACGACCGTAACGGAAATCCCGCGGCGATCGATTCGCTGAGGGTGGTCTTCTCCAATCCCTCCACCAATGACAAGGAGACCGTATGGATTCTGGAGACCGGAGTGAATACCGGCTCATTTACGGGATGCGTTTCTGCCTCCACCTCCACAGGCCTGAGCCAGGAGGACGGCATACTCGCCGCCCTCGCCGGGGACAATGTGGAAGCCAAGTATACCGATCCGGTGTACGGGGAAATCTGCCTGGACCATGCCGACATCACCCTTCCCTCTGAGACCAAGCCGCTGTATATGAGCGGTACCCTCGGGATGGACCGTGTGGACCCGGTGGCGACTTCAGACAATTCGACAGCTTCCACGGTTACCCTGTCAAATTCAAGCGCCTCTACTACTTATTTGCGCGATAACACGAACGGATTCAATACCAGTAGTTCAAGCTTGAACGTGGCACTTAACAACTCCGATTCAATCAGTAACCGGATACTCATTGTCGGGATTTCCTATAATGATCCTGATAATAATCGTTCGGTTAGTACTGTAACATTCGATGGGGAAAACCTGGCCCAACTGCAGAGATATCGGTATGTTGACGGTGATGATCCTGTTGCTGAACTTTGGTATCTAACCAACCCTCCAGATGTCAATACCAATGTGATCATCAACTGGAATAACACTGTTCTATCAGCAGTTGCCAATGCCGCGCTCTATGATAATGTGAATCCGACAACTCCATTTGGTCCTGTAGCCACAGATGGAGGAAATAGTTCAGATGATCCCGCAGTTGTCGTAACCTCGGTTACTGGAGATCTCGTAATTGATGTTATTGCACAGAACACGAATAATGCGGGCCTGTCTGTAGATGCGGGAACAGAGATATGGAACAGTAGTCAGAACGGTTCTAACGACATCACTGGAGCAGGCAGTTGGATCATAGCATCTGGTGTGTCGACTATAAGATCCTGGAATGAGACTACCCCTGATGGATATGCTCAAATCGGTGTTGCCCTAAAGAGGGCGCCAGCTATCTCCACCGTCACCTTCACCCAGAGCCCGGCCACCTGCGCCGCCCTGGACATCCCGGCCTCCGGCCTGGTGACCGCCGAGCTCTACCTCGGTTCGGTGTCAGGCACGGTTACCCCTGCCGACATGACCGCCACCCTGGAGTATGGCAGCACGATTACCGTAGCCAACCTCACCGGCACTTCGTATGCCGGGGGCATGCTGAGCATGAACGGCACTGCCCTGGTGACCTCTATCCCGGCCAGCACGGCCCTGCGTTTCGACTTCACCACAGCCGACGCCGACGCCAGCTTCACCATCGACTATGACAGCCAGACCGCACCCACCAAGGTCAATATTCCCACGACCACCGTTGTCCGTATCGACAGCTTCCAGGTGTATGACGCCGCCTACCCGGCAGGTACCGCTATTGTTGGGGCCGTGAACGGACAGACCGTATATGTGCGGGCCTATGTGAGCGATCCCTTCGGCACCCGCGATATTACCAACCTCAACCTCAGGATCACCGACCCCACCCCCAGCAGCAACAACTATGACCTGGGCACATCCTATGCCGTGGACAGCTCCGGTTGCCAGAAGATCTATGAATACCCCCTTACTCTCAGTCCGGTCCAGGGCACCTGGAACTTCCGGGGCATCGCCGAAGAAGGCTATGAGGACGATGTGGCCGACACCGCTTCGACCAACCTGAGCGTGGGCTTCCTTGACCTGGGTACCCCCTGCCAGCTCGACTTCTTCACTTCCAACACCTACACCATCCCGGCCGGTTCCTATGCCATCGGCGATGTGCTCTACATCGAACTGGTGGACTCCGATGAAGATGAGACTGCCGGTGCCGACAATGTGACCGTGACTATTACCACCCTGAACGGGGATGATGAAGATGTGACCCTCACCGAAACCGGGGCCAATACCGGGATATTCCGGGCTTCCATCACCAGCTCCGGTGCGGCGATCGTAACCGCCAATGGCAATGTGGAACTCTCTACCGGGGACATCATTTATGCAGATTATGTGGACAACGACGATGCCACCGATCTCTGCCAGGATGACGTGACTACGCCCGCCGGCGTTCCGGCCATCGCCATCACCAAATCCGTATTCACCCCTGCCAATGACAGTGCCATGATGGGCGACCAGGTCGTCTTCCGCATCCGCCTGTCCAATACCGGGAATGCAGACATTACGGCCGGCAGCATCAGCGTGACGGACACATTTAATAATGTGTGCCTCACCTTCGACTCGGCCAGCCTGGCCCCCAGCACCAGTGTCTCCCCGGTGCTCAACTGGAACAGCAATCTTCCGCTGATCGCCCAGGGCAACAGCTACGACCTCTTTGTTTATTTCACCGTAAGCGGAGCCTGTGACCCGGCCGAGAACTGGGCAAAAGTCACCGGCGCGGTGAGCGATGGGCCGGATACGGCCACCGTGTACACCAGTGATCCGGAGGTTACCGTGACCAAGTCCTTGCTCAGCCCTGCTGGCGATACCGCGCATTACGGGGAAACCGTGACCTTCCGCATCCGCATCCAGAACACCGGGAATACAGATATTGTGACCTTGCCGCTTTCTGACCAATTCGGAACCAAACTTACCTACACGGGAGCAACCCCAGCTCCGGCTACCAGCGCCTCCGGAGGCCTGGCCTACTGGGCACAGCTTGGCCCTCTGGCCGTTGGGGAAGACACCGTGGTTGACGTGAGCTTTACGGTGACCACCTATAATCTCGATTCCACGATCAACCTGGCCCGGGCCGAGTTCGCCATAGATGAGGATGGCAATGAAGTGCCAACGGACAGTGATACCGCCATTGTTTATTATGCTCCCCGTCCGCCAGTTGCTGATCCTGATCAGGAAACCACGCTGGAGAACGTAGCCGTGAATATTGAGGTGGATGCCAACGACAGTGACCCGGACGGCAACCTGGACATCACCACCATCGACACCCTGTGCGGGGTGTGCACCGGGCCTGCCAACGGGACCATTGTACTGAGCGACACCGGCTGGATCTACTATACCCCTGATCCGGCATTCAATGGCATTGACCAGTTTATCTACCAGGTTTGCGATGCCACCGGCCTTTGCGATACCGCCCTGGTTACCATCACCGTGCAGAACGTGAATGTTCCCCCGGTTGCCGATGAGGATTCTGCCACCACCAACGAGGACACCCCCTATCTGAACTGGGATATTGCTGCCGACGACTATGATGCCGATGGGGATACCGTTCCTTCCAGCATCGACCTGGATCCCGTGACCCCGGGACAGCAGACTACCTTTATTGATGGCAACGGAAATAGCTTCACCCTGGATGCCGGGGGGCTGATTGACTTTGTGCCGGCCCTCAACTGGTTTGGGGTAACCACGATCACATACACCATCAACGATAACGAAGGGGCTACCTCCAACGTGGCCAACCTGACCGTTACGGTACTCGACGTGAACGATCCTCCCATTGCGGAGCAGGATTCAGCCACCACCAATGAGGACACCCCTTACCTGAACTGGAACATCGCGCTGGACGATTACGATGTGGACGGCACCATAGTGCCCCTGACCATCGACCTGGATCCCGCTACCCTGGGCCAGCAGACCTCGTTTGTTGACGTGAACGGGAATACCTTCACCCTGGATGCCGGGGGGCTGATCGACTTTGTCCCGGCCCTCAACTGGAACGGGGTAACGACTATCCCCTACACCATCAACGACAATGACGGGGCCACCTCCAACCAGGCCAACCTTACGGTAACCGTGGTTGATGTGAACGATCCTCCGGTAGCCCGCCAGGATTCCGCGACCACCAATGAGGATACCCCCTACCTGAGCTGGAACATTGCATTGGATGATTACGATATCGATGGCAGCGTGGTCAATTCGACTATCGATCTGGATCCCGTGACCCCGGGACAGCAGACCAGCTACACCGACACCTACGGGAACACCTTCACCCTGAATGCCGGGCTGGTCGATTTCGTGCCTGCCCCCAACTGGAATGGTGTTACTGTAATTCCCTATACCGTCAACGACAATGACGGGGCCACCTCCAACCAGGCCAACCTCACCGTGACGGTGATTGGGGTGAACGACCCGCCCGTAGCCATCAACGACATAAACAACACATTTATTAATACCCCGGTTCTTGGTGATGTTTCCCCCAACGATTACGATGTAGAGGGGGACCCCTTGACCTTCACCACCACCCCGGTGACGCCACCTGTGAACGGCAACATTACGCTCTTCGCCGATGGATCGTACATCTATACCCCGGACCTTGGGTTTACGGGAGAGGATAGTCTGGAATACCAGGTTTGTGACCCGGGTCCGCTCTGCACCACCGCCTGGCTCTACCTCACCGTGATTGGTCCTCCGGACGGAGGCAACCGCCCGCCGGTAGCCAATGAAGATGCCTATGAAGGCGTTGAGGATACCCCGGTCTATGGCCAAATTCTCACCAACGATTATGATCCGGATAAGGACAACATCATCCTGAACACCACACCGCTTAAGGATGTTGACAACGGAACCCTCGTGTTGAACGCCAATGGCACCTTTACCTACACCCCGGATCCCGGCTTCACTGGTGAAGATTTCTTCCGCTATGAGATTTGCGACGACGGTGTCCCCAGCCTGTGCGATACCACCATCGTGACCATCACGATTGAGCCCAATGCTGGCCAGAACACCACCGATGCCGCAGATGATGTATATGCTACCACAAAGAATGTGGCCATCAGCAAAAATATCTCACTGAATGATTACGACGCTGAAGGTGACAACCAGAACTCCTTCACCGTGATCAGCGGTCCTTCCGATGGAAGCCTGACGGCCTTCAATAGTGTGAGCGGAGCGTTCACTTATAGTCCGGATGCCGGATACACCGGACCGGATCAGTTCGTGTATGTTGTATGCGACGATGGCAGTCCCACCGCCTGCGACACGGCTACTGTCTACCTGATGGTATTGCCCCAGGGCCCGGTGGCGATCAGTGACATCAACGCCACCACCATTAACACCCCGGTAGACGGGGATGTAACACCCAATGACTATGACCTCGACGGGGACCATCTGACGGTGAGTACCAGCCCGGTGACCCTTCCGGTGAACGGCAGTGTGAGCCTGGCTGCTGATGGTTCATACACCTATACCCCCAACAACGGATATACCGGCGCCGACAGCCTGCAGTATGAGGTATGTGACGAAGACGGGTTGTGTGATACGGCCTGGGTCTACATTACCATAGTGGACCATGACGTGACGGGCAACAATCCTCCGGTGGCCAACGCCGATGCCTATGAAGGCAAGGAAGGACAGACCATTCTGGGTGAAGTACTACCGAATGACTATGATCCTGATGGAGATGACATATCTACCAGTGTCACCCTGGTGTCCGATGTGGACCATGGGACCTTGACGCTCAATGCCGATGGATCCTTCACCTATGTACCCGATGCCGGATTTACCGGTGACGACCACTTCTATTACAGCATCTGCGATGCCGAACCGCTTTGCGATACCACTATCGTTACCATTTACATTGCTCCTTCCTGGGTAGGCAATACCACCGATGCAGTGGACGATGCCTACCTGACCTTTGAGGAGACCCCGGTGAGCGGTAATGTATCGGACAACGATTACGATGCCGAAGGCGATCCCCAGATTACCTATACCCTGGTCAGCGGTCCGTCGAACGGCAGCCTGAGCAGCTTCAACACATCAACCGGCGCCTTCACATACAACCCGACAGCCAATTACAATGGCCCGGATCAGTTTGTATATGTGGTATGTGATTACAACTTCTACACCGCCTGCGATACAGCAACGGTATATCTTACGGTACTTGGGATCAATGATCCGCCGATCGTAGATAATGACTACCATACCATCAATGAGGATACCCAGGCTACAGGTGACATCACCGATGCCGGGGATTACGATCCGGATGGAACGGCATTAACAGTAGCTGCACTCATCAATGACGTGAATAACGGAACATTTGTCTGGGCTGCCAATGGTAGTTACACCTATACGCCAGATCTGAACTGGACAGGTTTGGACACCGCCGTGACCCAGGTTTGCGATGCCGGCATCCCCGGGATAGAATGCGTTTACGACACCGTGTTCATCACCGTGCTTGCAGTGATCGATTACCCTGTGGCCAACCAGGATTCGGCAACAACGCTTGAGGACACCCCGGTGACCTTCAGCATCAACGATGATGACTATGATGTAGATGGGACCATTGTGACCTCTACGGTCGATCTGGATCCTTCTACCCCCGGTCAGCAGACCTCCTTCACCGATACCTATGGCAACCTGTGGACTGTGGATGCCAATGCCGATGTCACCTTCACCCCGTTGCCCAACTGGAGCGGAGTGGCAGTGATACCCTACACCATCAACGACAACGACGGCAACACGTCCAACCAGGCCAACCTGACCGTTACCGTGACCCCGGTGAACGATCCGCCGGTGGCCCTGAACGACTACAACAACACCTTTGTTAATATAGCCGTGACGGGAGATGTGTCCCCCAACGATTACGACGTGGACGGTGACGCCCTCACCTTTACCACCACCCCGGTGACCGCGCCGCTGCACGCCACCTCCTTCACCCTGAATGCCAATGGAACCTACACCTATCTGCCCGCATTGGGCTTTGTAGGCGAGGACAGCCTGCAGTACCAGGTGTGTTCCCCGGGGCCACTGTGCACTACAGCCTGGCTGTA
>JAKLHK010000024.1 GCA_022710185.1 Bacteroidota bacterium | reverse complement strand
GCCCGGCGTGGGCCTCAGCGCGACGGATGTATCCCTTTGCCTTGGGGAGAGCACTACCCTCAATGCCTCCGGGGCCTCTACCTATGCCTGGAGCCATGGGCTGGGTAGTGGCGGCAGCAAGACCGTCAGTCCGGCGGCCACAACCACCTACAGCGTAACGGGCACCGACGGGAACGGATGCACCGGCAGCGCCCAGCTCACCATCACCGTGAATCCCTTGCCCAGCGTGGGCCTCAGCGCCACTGATGCCATCCTGTGTGAGGGAGAAAGCACTACCCTCAACGCCTCCGGGGCCTCCACCTATGCCTGGAGCCATGGGTTGGGCAGCGGCAGCGGCAAGACCGTCAGCCCACTGACCACGACCACCTACACCCTGACGGGCACAGACGGGAACGGATGCACCGGCACCGCTCAGGTGACCATCACCGTGAATCCCTTGCCCGGCGTGGTCCTCAGCGCTACCGATGCTAACCTCTGCCTGGGGGAAAGCACTACCCTCAACGCCTCGGGTGCCTCCACCTATGCCTGGAGCCATGGGTTGGGCAGCGGCAGCAGCAAGACCGTCAGCCCTGCAGCTACCACTACCTACAGCGTAACGGGTACCGATGGGAACGGATGCACCGGCACTGCTCAGCTCACTATCACTGTGAACCCCCTGCCCGGCGTTGGTATTAGCACCACCGATGCGATCCTGTGTGAGGGAGAAAGTACTACCCTCAATGCCTCCGGGGCCTCCACCTATGCCTGGAGCCATGCGCTGGGCGGTGGCGGCAGCAAGACTGTCAGCCCGGCGGCCACAACCACCTATAGCGTAACGGGTACCGACGGGAATGGATGCACTGGAAGCGCCCAGCTCACCATCACCGTGAACCCCTTGCCCAGCGTGGGCCTCAGCGCTACCGATGCGATCCTGTGTGAGGGAGAAAGTACTACCCTCAATGCCTCCGGGGCCTCTACCTATGCCTGGAGCCATGGGCTGGGCAGCGGCAGCAGCAAGATGGTCAGTCCGGGTACCACCACCACCTACAGCGTAATGGGTACCGACGGGAACGGGTGTACGGGTACTGCCCAGGTTACCATCACCGTCAACCCCTTGCCCAGTGTGGGCCTCAGCGCCACCGAAGCTATCCTCTGCCTGGGAGAAAGCACTATCCTTAACGCCTCCGGGGCCTTCACCTATACCTGGAGCCATGGCCTGGGCAGCGGCGGCAGCAAAACCGTAAGTCCGGCAGCCACAACCATCTACAGCGTGACGGGAACCGACGGGAATGGCTGCACCGGCACCGCCCAGGTTACCATTACTGTATACCCCCTGCCCGGCGTGGGCCTTAGCGCTACCGATGCGACACTTTGTGAAGGAGAGAGCACAACCCTCAACGCTTCAGGGGCATCCACCTATGTCTGGAGCCATGGGCTGGGCAGTGGCGGCAGCAAGACAGTCAGTCCGGCGGCCACAACCACCTACAGCGTGACGGGTACCGACGGGAATGGATGCACTGGCAGCGCCCAGCTCACCATCACCGTGAACCCCTTGCCCAGCGTGGGCCTCAGCGCCACCGATGCGATCCTGTGTGAGGGAGAAAGTACTACCCTTAATGCCTCCGGGGCCTCCACCTATCTCTGGAGCCATGCCCTGGGTACAGGTGGGAGTAAAACCGTCAGCCCAACGGCTACGACCACCTATAGTATAACGGGCACCGACGGGAACGGATGTATTGGCACCGCGCAGCTCACCATCACGGTAAACCTCTTGCCCAATGTTGCGATCACCGCCGACCCTGACAGTATTCGTTGGAACGGGACCTCGGTGCTCACGGCCACGGGGGGGGTGACCTACCTTTGGGACCAGGGACTGGGTTCAGGGAATTCTCATTCCGTCAGCCCCGGCATTACCACGACCTATTCGGTCACCGCAACTGACATGAACGGATGTAGTAATTCCAACAGCATGGCGTTGGTGGTGATCCCTCCGGCGATTACCGGGGCATTGCATTACCTTAACCCCTGGTCGACGCCGCTGAATGGTGTCTGGGTGGGGTACGGACCTCCGGGAGCCGCTACCCAGGGGAGTGACCTCACCCAGGGAACCGGGGACTACTTCATTCCCGGACTGTTGGCGGGATCCTACTGTCCCACAGTCCTGTGCACCCATCCCTGGGGAGGTGGCAATGCGCTGGACGCCCTCATGATCATGCGGCATTTCGTTCAGCTGGATACCCTGGAAGGCGTAGGAAGCACCCTGGGAGACGTGGACACCAATGCCTCCCTCAACGGCACTGACGCCTATCTTGTGGCTGCCCGCTTCGCTGATGTGATCGACAGCTTCCCTTCAGGAGATTGGTACTTTGAACCGGATACCCTGGCCTTCGATGCGCTCTCTGATTTGACACACAACATCGGGGGCGCATGTTTCGGGGATGTGACCCAGGACTTTGTGCCCGGTACCAAGGGATTGAAACGCATCCCCATCGTGCCTGCAGCACCGATGCTTGCAGCCGAAATCGTGAAGGTGCCGGTATACGCCGACGCTACTGATCCCATTGGTGCATACTCCATGGAAGTGCGGCTGAATGAGGAGTATCTGACGCTGCTGAGCATGAAGGGGCCCGCTACGGAGGGAACCCTGATATGGAAACGGTCCGGGGATCGGATTCGCATCAGTTGGTTCTGCGCTGCGAACGAAGGGATTCCTGAACGCGATCCCATCCTCTGGCTGATACTGCAAGGCCATGAGGCCCAGGAAGGCAGAAGACTTGTCCAACCCGTGACCGAAGTTCTGGGCATTATCGGAGATTCGCGGGCAGCCATACTCAAGGATGTCGGCATCACCATCCCTGACCTTATACCCGCGAGCAGCGGAGGAGGGGCATCGGCGGGGATATATCCTAACCCAGTTCAGGAAGAGGCCCGGCTGGAGATGATGCTGGACCGCGGTTATGAAGTCAGCATCCGTCTTCTGGATGTCATGGGCCGTCAGATCGGTGTGCCGGAAAAGTTCCGGCTGAATGCCGGCCCTCACAGCCGGACGCTGGCGATGAGTCGTCTTGCCCCAGGGGTGTATCTGGTGGAGTTGATGTTTACGGTGGACGGCGCCGTTCAGCGGGAAGTGCTCAGGGTTATCAAAGACTGAGCGGGTTCCTGCTGGCCCTCCGGTTCCATCCGCCAGAAGCTCGCCCTGCTGAGTGGAACAAGAAAGGCTGCCATCCTCGCGGTGGCAGCCTTTCTTTCATACAGTCCTGAAACCTACCGGGTGACGACGAGGGGCCGGGACTCAACCTTAGCGCCTGCCTCGCTCCGGGTCTCCATACGGCAGACATACATCCCGGGGCTAAGCTGGGTTGCGTCAAAATTCAGTTCGTACCTCCCGGCACTGGCAGTCCCCTGATAGAGGTCGGCCACCTGGTTCCCCAACAGGTCGTAGATTCCGATGCTGACCTGGGCATCTCCGCCAAGGCTGAAGGGGATGATGGTCGCAGCGCGGGTGGGATTGGGATAGCTCTGGCCGAGCTGGTATTCACCGGCCAGGGTACCGGCATGCGGCATACGGAATCTTGCTTCCGGCAGCTCCCGGCCTTCCCCATCGGCCAGCACTGTGCCTGCAGCCAGGGCCACGGGCGTTGCACTGCGAAGGGATTCTGACTGAAGCTGTATCGAGAAGAGTTCCTCCCCTGCCCGGAGGCTGCGGGGCTCAAGGTCGAACCAGGCGATCCTCAGCTCATCCCCAAGGATATTGTACACGAAATTCTGTGAGAAGCCGTCTGCAGGAACCACTCCAGTGAGCAGGGCCCCATCTGCCAACGTGAGTACAAAGGAAGCAGCGCCCAGGGAGAATATCTCCTGGTCCATACTCACGCCAAGGCTGATGGTACCTGATGCATCGGGATAGGATACCCCTTCCCAGGACAGGGCCGGAACTGACATCGTCTTGAGCGGATCCCAGGAGCGGTTGACATCACCAACGCAAAGCGCACCGATATCGAAGACATGGAAATCTGCACTGTCAAATACGAAGCTGGAATCCATAAAGGCCCAGTCACCTGCGGCGAAGGAGCTCACCAGCCCTGCAAAGCGCTGAGCGATAAGCACGGCATCGGTCGTATTCTCGGCCAGGTCGGAGTTGACATCGGCGGCTATTTCAGCCAGTCCGGTCAGCGTATCCAGCTTGACGAAATGCCGCGCCACGAGCAGGGCATCCGAAGCATTGACTCCCCCCCATCCCCAGAGATTACCGGTCTGAGCGGTCAGGTGGAAGGTCCCGGCAGGAACCTGGGTGAAGTGGTAATAACCGAAGCCATCGGCCTGGGTCGTATCGGCCGACTTCACCGCGGCGGCGGTGCGTACGACCTCGGTGCCGGGCATGGGACGTACCACGGCGTTGTCGTAATACACCAGGCCAGCGATAGTGTTGCCGTCGGGCAGCACATGCACCATCACGGCATCGGTATTTATGCAACCATTACCATCCGTAACCTTGAGGGTATAGGTCTCGCTCACCGGGGTATTGACAGCGGTCTGCGCTGTCGTTGGGGAACCCAGATGATGGGTTGGTGTCCAGGAATAGATCAGGGAAGCCGCCCCACTGGCATTGCCCAGCAGAAGGCTGTCGCCGCCTATGGTATAGCTGGCATCCGGGCCGGCGTTCACCATGGGTAGGCTGTGAATGTATAGTTTGATGGAATCAGGCATGCTCTGGCAACCGGTGATCGGGTCGGTCTGGGTGACATAGAAGGTATGGACCCCGGCTGTGCTGACGAGCGGACGATAGGAAGTGGCGCTGGCCAGGAACTGGGTGAGCCCTTCATCAGCATACCAGCGGATACCTGAGCCTGTAGCGGTGAGCCGGGGATTCTGGTTCCCGAAACACACCCCACGGTCCGGTCCGCCCACCGGAGGCATGGGAAGGGCATGGATGACGAGGTTGATCTGGGTTAGCGGCCCTTCACACCCCTGGGCGCTGGTGGAACTGGCCCAGAAGCTGTAGGATCCGGGCGTAGACTGCACCGGTGTGTAGATGAATCCCGATCCCAGCACGACAGAACCTGCAGCATCGGCATACCAGGTGACATTGGTGCCGGTCACCGAGAGGGATGGATTCGGGAAGCCGAAGCAGACCTCTTCATCACCCCCACTGACAGGTGCCGGTGGCAAGGGGTATACGGTCACCTTGACATCGGCGGTGGAGGCGCATCCATGCACATCGGTAAGGGTGACCACATAGGTAGTTGTAGCTCCTGGACATACGCTGGCCGAAGCCGAACTGCTCCCTGAGGACCAGCTGAAACTGCCTGTACCATAAGCCATAAGGCTGGCGCAGTCACCGGCGCATATCCCTGTATCGGCGGAAACGCTGAGAATAGGCAGAGGGCGGACCATCACATGAGCATCGTCGGTAGCTGTACACCCGTGTTCATCAGTGCCCGTCACATGATAGGTCATGGAGGTTGACGGGCTTACATCAATCGAAGCGGTGGTTTCCCCATCACCCCACAGATAGGTCAGGGCACCCGTGGCCTGAAGGGTCACTGATTCTCCCAGACAGATTGTATCGTCCTTGATGATGGTCACCACCGGATTGGCATGCACGGTCAGGGTCTGCATGGCACTATCGCGGCAAAGGGTCAGCGTATCCTCATAGACATACCATATGTCGTAGGTTCCGGGGCCGGCGGATGCCACATCGAAACTGCCCGCATTCACGTAATCTCCGGTAAAGGTGCCCTGGGCCGGGGCTCCACCGCTGAGGACGAGCAAACCATTATCGGCGCATACGTCGGCCTGAGGGGCCAGGGTAACCACTGGCAAGGGGTAGACGACCAGATCGGAGGAATCACGGTTTACACAACCGGTCACCGGGTCGGTATAGTAATACATGATGCGATAAGTCCCTGCTCCGGCAGAATCGGTATCAAAGACGCCTGAATTAACAAAGGCCCCGCTGTAGGTGCCTCCGGAAGGGCTTCCCCCGTAAAGGGTCAGAGGCCCATAGTCTGCGCATATCGGGGTGAGGGGATCCATAGTAACGAAGGGCAGGGCGTTCACATGAACGTAAACCGAATCGCTCCATGGACATCCTGTCAGGGGATCGGTATAGGTATAGGTGATCACATGGTCCCCTGCCCCGGCCAGGCCCGGGAAGAAGGCCTGCAGGAAGGTATTGACCCCGTTGCCGGTATAGCTGCCGCCGGCCGGTACACCGGTATTGAGGCTGATCCCGGCCTCATCAACACAGAACGTATCGGGATCGGTGATGCCCATGGACACTACCGGCCGGGGGTGCACCAGCACAAAGCCGGAGATGGAATCCACACAGCCCCAGATGTTCGTATCGATCAGCTGCACGCTGTGCAGGCCGGGGTTCGCGAAGGTCCATACCAGGGTATCGAGGTCGAAGAACACCAGGGTGTCATCGAGTACCCAGCGCCAGTTGGCCGAAGGGGCCGCGGCGGTGTCAAGGTGGACCAGTGTGGAAGGATCCATGAAGCAGGCCGTGTCGGCGGTATAGCCCGGAGCCGGCCATGGAAATACGAACACGGTATCAGAAATGGAATCCACACATCCATATATGGTGGTATCGACCAGGGTCACAATGTGCAGCCCGGGGGTCGAGAACAGGTGGAGCAACTCGCGGTCATCGGCAGGGGTGCGGTGATAAACGCTGTCTTCAATGAACCAGGTATAGCCTGTCGTGATGTCGTATTTCGATCCGAACACACTTTCGGTCCTCAGCAGTGTGCTGTCCCCGAAACATACGCTATCATGGGTGAATGAAGGGGCCGGGAGGTCGTACACCTCGGTATACTCTTCTGTATAGGCCACGCAGCCGTATATCGTCGTATCTACCAGGCGGATATTGTGCACCCCGGCACTGGCGAACACATGGGTCTGAACCAGTTGACCCGAATAGGCGATGGTATCGTCGAGCACCCAAGTCCAGCCCGAAAGCAGCATTCCCGTGGTGTCGTTCCTTTCCATGGTCACCGGATGCGTAAGGCAGGCGGAGTCATATACGAAATCAGGGGTTGGCAGCGGCCGGACCAGCACGGTGTCGCTGATGGAATCCAGACAACCGTATAGGGTGGTATCAATCAACGTGACACGGTACTCTCCTGGTGTAAGGAACTGGTGGCGGACTGGGTTGACGTTGTGGTACACCGAATCCTCCACAAACCAGGTCCATCCCCGGATAAGGCTGTCGTCCATGGCCTTCACAGGTCCAAGGTGCAGAGAGGTATGGGTGAGGGTGGTGGAATCGCCATAGCAAACCGTGTCATGCGCAAAGGCAGGCTCAGGCAGGCGCCACACCACGATCGTATCGGTAATGGAATCAACGCAGCCGGTGATGGCAACCGTGTCGATGAGGGTGACTGCAAATTTCCCAGGGCCGCTGAAGCGGTGCTTGAAACGATAGGTATCATGATACACGGAATCCTCCACCTTCCATGACCAGCCCGAGAGAAATCCATTCTTGACGGGCAAAGGAAGCTGGAGCGGGATACGGGATAGGGTGGTGGAATCACCGAAGCATACGGAGTCAGCAAAAATGAGCGGGATGGGCTGAGGGTAGACCTCCACAAACTGCACCGAAGAATCATAGCAGCCGTTGATGGTGGTATCCACCATCACGACCCGGTAAATTCCGCCGGTGTCGAATGTATGCTGGACGTTTGTCCCCCCGATGAGCGTGTCCCCGTCAGGGAAGATCCAGGCCCTGCCGGTGACCAGAGAGTCGCTGGAGCCGGTATAGGTTAAGGTAGTGGGGTGTTCGGCACAAACCGTATCCCAGCTGAAGTCCGGCTCGGGAAGCGGCATAACATAGAAGGTATCCGTAACGGTGTCGGAACATCCATAGATCGTGGTATCGATCAGGATCACTGTCTTGAGGCCCGGTCCGGTGTACGTCTGGGTGCGGGCATTGGTGCCTTCACGCGGGCTGCGCGAAGTAAACCTCCACCACCAGGTGAGGATGGGATCCACGGAGGTAGTGGTGCGTGTGAAGGTTATTGAATTATAGGCACAAACCGTGTCGAAGGGGAAGCTCACGGCGCTCACTGGTTTGGGATGCACGATGAGGGTTTGGGTAGTTGAGTCCACGCACCCCAGCACGTTCGTATCAATGAGGGTCACCGAAAAGGTATCTGCCGTGGCGTAGCGGTAGGCAACGGCCGTATCGCCCAGGTGGAAGCTGCCATCCCCGAACTTCCAGCGCCAGCCCAGCAGGTTGAGCCCTGTGGTATCGCGGCTCAGGGTAATGTCCTGGCCTTCGCAGCCATCAGGAGAATTGAAACTGTTCGTGGGATATGGGAAAACATAGGCGGTATGGGTCACCGTATCCGTGCAACCATACGAAGAAGTGACCACGAGCTGCACCGGATAATTCCCGGGGGCCCCATAGGTGTAGGTCGGATCCTCCAGGGTGGAGGTCCCGGACAGGTCCCCGAAGTCCCAGGCATAGGTCATGGTCTCGGACCCATAGGCGGTAGATGTGTTTGTGAAATTGGTCACGTCGCCCACGCAAACGGAATCCACGCCGAAACCCCCGTTCGGGCGGGCCCCGATGAAGACGCTGACATATTTGGTTTGATACAGCGCCAGGGTAGATGCGTCCCGCAACTGGATATTGAACTGGTAAACATTGGTGGTGCCCGTGGTGTAGGCCCATTTTAGGGTGTCAACAATGGCCGTATCCTGCCAAACCAGCGGAGCAGAGATGTTAGGGCCATCCCAGGTGGCCTCAACAGCGACCGGGCTACTGAACTTCGCGATCAGCAGAAAGGAATCGGCTGAGCATACGCTATCGGCTACCGCATAAGCGGTATCGATATTCTGTGCATTTCCACGCATCGGGAAACCTTGGAGCAGGAATACCAGTACAAGGAAGGTTAAGGTTCCGTAAATTTTCTTCATGACAGGGTATGTTGTTAGTATAATTTGCAGCGGTACAAAGATAGACCACGATTCAGGCAATTACAACGCCCGAACGGCAAGGCTTCCCTGCTTTATACTCCTTGAAGTGCAAACGTAACCTTGCATTGGGGTTACCGGGACATTAGATACCGTTTTTCTGCTGTTTATAAATACACACTTGTTAATAACTTAATTTTGCCGCAGGAACAGGCAAATTGACAATTCCGGGGGTTACCTTTTATAAATTAGGGAATCAATTCTCCGGATAGTTGCCATAAGCCTTAAACCAGATTCCTATGAGAACCAGATATTTTACTCCCTGTATCATGGCTTTCCTGCTCCTTCTAACCACGATGGCAGCCTTAGGTCAGCAAGGCAACATTGAAGGCAGGCTTTATTACCACGACAACTGGCCTGTTGGAGGGGCTACGGTGGTATTGGTCAACCAGGTCAGTGGAACCGCGGTAGCCACTACAGTCACAGACAGTACCGGGCTGTATTTTTTCAGCGGGCTTTATCCCGGGGTCTACACCCTTCAAATCAGTGTACAAGCCGACGAAGGCGGGATAGACCTTGCTGACGCCGCGCTCATCATGGATTATCTCAATCCCAACAGCCAGATCGTGCTCAGCCCCATTCAGCTCATGGCCGCTGACATGAACAAGGATGGGTTGGTGACCCAGGCAGACAAAGTCGCCATAGTACAGTTCTGGGCGCACAATCACAGCAATGCAGGGGGAAATGGTAACGGCAACGGCAACAATAACCATGGCGCCATTGCGACCGTAGAGGAGGAATGGGTATTTCTGAACACACAGATACTGGACACCTTTATTGTCACGACAGATACCAGTGAAAGTGATACTACTTATTATGAGTCCGAAGGATCCAAACGTGGGGACGTGGATGGCGCATTCGAGCCTCAGAAAAAGCCCGGGGATGTCCAATATCTGAGCGCCGAAGGATATCTTTCCGCCCAGCCCGGCGACCTAGTCCGCATTCCCTTCAAGGCCATAGGAATGAATGACATCAGGGGGTTCGGACTGCGCATAGGATATGATGCATCACGTCTGTCAGCCAAGGGGATTGAAGGCCTCCCGGAAGGAGCCGTGTTCTCGATCGCCGAAGGATACATCCAACTGGCATGGATGAGCGTTGATGACCTCCCCCGTTCCTATACGGATGGGGAGGTGGTGTTCGATATCCTCTTTACGGTGCGCGCAGCATCCAAGGGAGAGATCGATCCCCTGACCAGCCTGCATGGAAGCCATTTCATTGGTTCGGGAGGCACCAAAGAAATGTATGCTTCGCTGAGCTATCCTGCCCTTATGGTCTCCGAGGATTTGGGCTTGGTGGGTCAGTCCTATCCCAATCCTGCCAACAATCACTCGCGTATCGGATTACAATTGTTAAGCGATGCCGAAGTGGGGTATTGCATTATGGACCTCACGGGTCGCGTATTGTTGACGGCCCCGTCCACAACGCTGACAGCGGGAGCCCATGAGCTTTCGCTCGACCTGGCCTCCCTTCCGGCAGGGCATTATGTCGCTCACCTCCTCCTGAAGGGTAAATCCGGGGAAGAAATGCACATCTCCCGCCAGGTTTCCGTGGCCGGACACTGATGGTCACAACGATATTGTTCACGGAAGGCTGGGCAACCAGCCTTCCGTTTTTTATGTCCCATAGATACTGTATGTAACTTTACGGCCTTGCAGCGGTAAAAAGGGACAGCGTAGGACTTATGCCTCATCACGTTCATTCGAAGAGGTCGGGGCTGATTGTGCTCCTGGCCATCCTTCTGCTCCTGCTTCCTGGTCAGGACAGGCCCGGTCGTGCTGCAGCGGAAGCCGAGATGCAGCAAGGGCAGCATAAGGCCAGGAATGCTGATTTCCATGCAGCCATCCGGCATTTCGAACGGGCCGCGATCGCCTACCGCCTGTTCAAAGATCCGATGGGTGAGACAACGGCCCTCATCAGGGCCGGGGAAACTGCACGGACCATGGGCGAGATCGGGAAAGCCCACGAATACCTCCTCCGGGCGGAAGGCATAGGGCCGGAATCCTCCCTGAGCCCTCAAATACGCGGAGAACTGTTCCATCTGCGCTCCAACCTGCTTTCCGACGAAGGGGATTATCCCAGGGCTATTCGGGAGATGAAGATGGCCGTTCGTTACAAACGCCTGGGCGGGCCCTCACAGGACAGCAGCATTTCATTAAGTATCAATAATATAGGATACAACTTCTATTTCCTCAACCAATACGACTCCGCCCTGCATTACTACCAGGAGGCGGTGAAGGTACTGGACCCTGCTGCCCACCCCGCGAGCCTGGACCTGGCCATGTACTATCAGAACATTGGCATAGTGCATGCTATACAGGGAAGGCTGGATACGGCCCTTAACTATATGGAACGCTCGGCCGGGATACGGGAATCAGGACTGCCCGACGATGACCCCGACCTCGCCTACACCTATACCAACCTGGGACGGCTCTACCGCATGCTGGGTGACGATCCCAAGGCCTTTGAATACAACACCAGGGCGGAGCAAGTGTATATCAAGCATTTCGGCACCGAGTACCCTGGCCTGGGCACACTTTACCTGAATACCGGCAACAACCTTAAAGTGATGGGAGACTATGACCGGGCAGTAAGCTACTATCGTAAGTCCCTGCACATATACACCCTGGGTGGAAACCTCTCCCACCCCAATATTGCCAAGATATACAACAATCTGGGGGCCGTCTACCTCCTTATGGACCAGGACAGTCTTGCAGAGGACCATCTCAGCCGCAGTCTCAGCCTGGGCACCGAAGAGTCATTGCAAACCATCACCTTCCGTAACCTTGCCCGCATCCGCCAACGCAAAGGGGATTATGCCTCCGCCCTGGCCTACCTGCAACGGGCAGGACAGACCCTTTCGTCAACCGAAGGGGACCTTCGGGCCGAGACAGCCAATCTTTCCCTTGACTATGGTTTGCTTTACAAGGATATGGGGCTTACCGACAGTGCCCTGGCGCGCACGGAGGAGGCCATCCGCATCCTGATCAGCTATTACGGCCAGCACCATCCAGACCTGTCAGAGGCTTACCAGGCCAAGGCTGCGCTGTTAGAGATGAATGGACAGCCGGAGCAAGCCCTCCTGCTGTACCACGATGCCCTAAGGGCCCTGGTTCCAGGATTTAACGCTACCGATCCACTGATGAATCCGGTCTATTCAGAGGGCATCATTACGATCGAAGTCCTGGACCCCATCCTTGGCAAGGCCGAGGCACTGACCGCCCTGGCCGGACGAGATCCCAGGGGCCCTCACCTGAGGCACGCCCTTGACATGCTGCTTCAGGCGTCGGAGCTGGCCGATGCCATAAGGAACCAGCTGGCGGAGAACAGCAAGCAACTACTGACGCGCACCTTGCGCAGCCTCTATGAGAAAGGGCTGTACCTCACCTGCCTCCTCCATCAACGGGAGCGAGACCCCTCTCTGCTTGAACATGCCTTCCTCTTCACAGAAAAGAGCAAATATGCTGTACTGCTGTCCTCCATGCGGGACGTGGAAGCGAGAGAGTTCGGCGGTATCCCCGACTCCCTGCGTGACGGGGAGCGTATGACCCGCGACCGCATCACAGCTTACCAGAAACTCATCAACGAGGAGAACATGGGAGGCAACCCGGATGGGGAACGGATCGCCCGCTGGGAAAACACCATCTTCGAATTGAAACGTGAACAGGCAGAACTCATCGAACGCTTTGAACAGGAGTACCCCAAATATTATCAGTTCAAATATTCCCAGGAAGTGATGACACTTCCCGACCTGCAACAGGCCCTTCATCCTGATGAGGTAGTGGTGGAGTATTTCCTGGGAGAGCATGCCCTGTATGCCCTCTTCGTTTCGCCATATTCGGTTATCCCGCTGCGCAGGGAGCTCCCACACCATTTCGAATCGGATATCCGTCTGCTGCGGGAGTCCCTGGCCCCGGGTGCGCTGGCCCAACTGAACCATGCAGGCTTCAATGAACAGCAGGCAGCAGCCCATCGCATGTACACCCTGTTGCTTGCACCGGTGGAAAATTTCCTTCGCGATCGCCACCTCATCATCATCCCGGATGAGCTGCTGGGATACCTCTCGTTTGACCTCCTCCTGACCCGTCCGGCGGATACTGGTACCATGGACTATCGCAACCTTCCCTATCTGTTGCGGGATCATGACATCAGCTATTCCTACCTGGCCACCCTGACCTATGGGGCTCGCGAGGAAAAGAGCCGGCGCCGCATGCAGGTCCTGGGCTTCGCCCCCGACTACAGCCATTTGTCCGGGCTCCCGGAGGTGAAGCTGGGGAACCTTCGTGGGATGGAAAAAGCCCTGCCTCCCATCGAACATGCGCGGTCGGAGATGGAAATGGTAGAACGGATCACCGGAGCCAGGATCTTTAATGGCAGCGGGGCCAGCGAGTCCCGTTTCAAGGCCGAGGCCGATCAGGCCGACATCATCCACCTGGCCATGCACACCCTGGTGGACGATCATGACCCCATGTTTTCCAAACTGGCATTCACCTTGCCTTCCGAAGACCAGGAGGATGGCCTGCTGAATACTTATGAGATTTACAATATGGACTTCAGGGCCCGTATGGTAGTGTTGAGCGCGTGCAATACCGGAATCGGGCAGTTGTTGCGGGGCGAAGGCATCATCAGCCTGGCCCGCGCATTCAAATATGCCGGGGTACCCAGCATCGTGATGACGCTCTGGGCTGTGGAAGACCGTTCCGGGGCACAGATCATGGAAGGTTTTTACGAGAACCTGTCGCGGGGCCAGAGCAAGAGCGAGGCCTTGAGGAGCAGCAAGCTTGCCTACCTCAGCTCGGCCGACCGGCTGCATGCCCACCCCTATTTCTGGGCGGCTTATGTTACGATCGGAGAAGATGCCCCTTTATATAAAAAAGAAGGGAGGGACCTGGCATGGATCATTGCCCTGTCCCTCTCTGCTGTGGGGTTGCTTGTCCTTTACCTCCTCCGCAGGAGGCGACGGATCATTTCTTCAGGTTCTTGAGAATGAAGTCCACTTTAGCCTTGTAGGGTCCGTTGCTGGCCGCCAGTTCCTTGAATACTACCCTGGCCTTTTCCGGCTGGCCGATCTTGATGTAGCAGAGTCCCTGGTACCACTGGGCCTGCTCCATGAACAGGTTCTGCTGGTCATCCAATATGGTCTGGAACGATCGTATCGCCTCATGGAACATTTCGATCTCCATGTAGGCCAGGCCACTGTAGAAATGGACCATCAGGCTGGACTTATCTTCCTTGAAGAGCTGCAGGGCGCCTTCGTAGTCGGCCTGCTCGTAGCGCCGGAGTGCTTCGGCCAGCTGGTCACCTTCTCCGGACTGTTCCCCGGATCGCATGACCATGACGGCATCGTCAGGCTGATAATACATGGCGTAGATTTCATCCGGTGACATGGATGGTTGGTTGAGGAGGGTAAATACCCAGGCCGAGGCGATCAACAGGGCGGCCACGGCCGCCACGGCACCGATGGCCCGTCGGGGGCGCATACGGAGTATCCGCGTTTCCTCATCCCCACGCTCCATGCGGTCATGGGCGCGGTGGAGCTTGGTCCTGAGGTTAATAACATCGGTTTCAGAAAGGGCGGCGTCCACTTCCTGGTGCAATTGCACCTCTTTCCGCAGGAGATCATCCCGCTTCATGGCATCTTCGAACGCTTGCTTTTCGGCCCCTTCCAGTTCCCCATCCAAATAGGCGGGAATCATTTCAGAATACTTCATATACCTTGTTTTCAAAGGTTTGCGAATCTTGGATCTTCCTTGATCCGCTTAATCAGATTTTCCTTGCACTGATACTTGCGTTTCTTGGCATATTTCTCACTGGAGAACCCCATCAACTCTGCGATCTCGCGGAGGGGAACCTTCTGGTAGAAAAGCCGCAGCAAACGCTGACATTTTTCACTCAGCGACATGAAATGATCCTGATAAAGCCTGTACCGTGCATCTTTTTCCTCGATGATCGGTTCTTCTATTCCCTCGTCTTCCCAGACTTCCCAGGCACTCAGCCGCTCCCTGCTCAGCCGGCGTTTCTCGAGCTCCTTCAACCACAGCCGCTTGGCTATAGCATAAAGGTAGGTCTTGAATGAACAGCTCAGCGTAAGGTCATCGTATGTCAATTTTCGGTAGATGACCACAATGGATTCCTGAAAAATATCCCTTGCATCATCCTCTGAACCGCTGTTCAGCACCACCAGGTTCCGAACTGCAGGGTAAAACTTCCTATAGATAAAATCCAGGGTGTCATTGTCCTGTTTCTTGAAATTATCTATGATCAGCCCACCATCGTAGTGCATCCGAAACCATTGATTAATTCCGGGGTAACCCAAAGGTAACCCTGGAGTCAGAATTTAGTTATAAACACATTCAGTGTTAACAAGTTCGAATGGTTACACTATTCCGCAGTAAATATAAAAAATCATACGGAATTATCGCTTTGCCCCATAGCATGTCGGAAATTATTGGTTCCGGAGCACAATGGTATAGGGATCTTCATATAGGTTACCATAGACCGTTAGTCGGATATCGGGGGTTTCATGGCCAAGCGGTCCGCGGAGCAGCAGGAACAGGTCAGCTTCCTGTCCAGGCTCCACGCGGTTCCCGCTGATTACGGCCTCAGCAGCTGGGTCTGAGACACTCACCCCCCGGCAATAGAAGACGGAAGTTCCCTCGTTTGCCAATATCAGTCGAAGGACACGGTGCTCTCCATCCCGGAGAGTTTCAGGCATGGGCTCGGTCAGTCTGAGTCTCACTGTGGTAGGGATGCCCCCCCAGAGGCCGGTCTGTCCATCCACCATTCCATAAAGAATGCTCACCTTACGTTCGCGCGAAGCCGCCGGGCTATACACCGAATTCCTCGGATCAGCGGGGTCGTCACTGACATTGTGCAACCCTGCCCTCTCGCCCATGGGTACTTCCGTGATCCGTAACCCATCTGGCTGCCCGATCCAGACGGCCAATTCCCCGGCCTTCCACTGCATCATCTCATTCCGGACGCTGGCCACCCTGCGCCCGGCCAGTTTCTCGTTGTATTCGGGGGTATTGAGGGGACTGGCATAACCCCTCAGCACCAGGGTCACCCCATATCCTTCCGGCAGCAGGCCCGCGAGATGGCGGAGAAGGCTGTCCAGTTTGGGTCCTGAGGGCCGGACTTCAGACTCCATGAACCGCCTCACGCTGTCGCGTGCCACTTCAGGCTGGGAAAGCCCGGCAGCATAGGCCTGTTCAAAGACCCGCTCGCGGGAAAGGTAATCCTGCAGCAGGGCAGAATAGCTGGCCAGGGTGGTATCGGCAGTCGAAGCAGGATCAGGACGGTCATTGTCGAAATAGAGCTCGAGGGGAAGGAGAGCATTCAGCCGTTCTGCGGCAAGGCGTTTCACCAGGGTGAGGCTGTCGGGCGGCCGGGCAAGGAGAACCTTGTCCGACGCACGGTGTAAGTATATGTCATAACAGCAGGTCTCTCCAGTGTGCGATTGGCTCCCTGCCCGGTTGGACACCAGCAGCCCGGGCCGTGCTGGTCCGGAGGGCCGGTACCAGAAATCATCGGCCGGGGAGTTGAAAGGCAGGCCCAGGTTGTATGGCCTGTCCCATTGGTTGAAGCCTCCGTTGGAGAAGAACAGGTCCTGCCCTCCCAAACCCGGATGCCCGTCGCTGCTGAACCAAAGTCCGGCACTGCTGTCGGTGGCGGTGGGGGCCATTTCATCGCCCGGGGTATTGAAGGGCGGACCCAGGTTCACTACCGGTCCAGGCCTTCCTTTGGTTAGCACGGTATACCAGAGGTCCCAGCCACCCAGCCCCCCGGGCCTGTCGGAGGCGAAATAGAGTACCTCCTTCCCTTGCATACCCACCAGGCAGGGATGGGTAGTGCTGAATCCTGAAGTATTCACCCCTTCCAACGGACGCGGTTTTCCCCATTTGCCCCGCTGGTTGCGCGACATCCACAGCGAGCAGTTGCCCTGGCGGGGTATGCCGGGGTCACAACGGGTGAAGACCATAATGTTGCCGTCGGCACTGATCACGGCATTGGCGTTGTGATAACCCGTTGCATTGAGCCTGCTCCCAAGTTCGGAAGGTTTGCCGATGGCCATGGCCTGGAAAGCGGCCTGCAGCAGATGGAACTGCTGCTCCTCCGGATGGAAGTCCTCTCCGAAGGGGTGCAGGGGTGTACTGCTGGCGTAAATGAGCAGACTGTCTCCCTGAAGAAAGGGGGAGATCTCTGCATATTCCCCGTTGATCCCTGTACCTGCATTCCATACCCTGACGCGGGCGCTGTCCTGTCTCAGCCGACGTACGGTTTCCATCGAGGCTTTTTCCTGGTCTATTCGCCATGCCATGACCTCATCCCCGGGCCGCATGGCCTGGGTGGCTGCGAGGAGACGCTGCATCCAGGAGGTATAGTCGCCGCTTTGTTTGTGCATAAGGGCGGCCTGCAGCAGCAGTTCCGCCTTGTGCTTCTCTGCAACCTTCAGTGCGGCACGGTCGAAGGCTCTGGCCGCCACTGGGTAATCGCGTGCTCCGCGGGCCGCTTCGCCCAGTTTCCGGTTCAGGGCCAGGTCCGCACTATCCTGTTCGCTGGCCTTCAGGAAACAATGCATGGCACCAACCATATCCCCTTCACGCATCATCATTTCCCCGGCCCGGACCCATTCGGCCGCTCCCTGCGCAAGCAGGATGTGACCTGGCAGGGAAAGCACCATCAGCAGCAGGGCAGTGAGGAAGTAACGGCAGGAACGCGGGTTCATCATAGGATATAGCATCCGGGATTACGGCGCAGTCCCGGGGCCAGTCGGCCCAGCTGGTACACCAGGTTGAGTTCATAGCCTCCCCTCCAGGCCGAAGCCCGGCGAAGGCCGGAATAGTTCAGTTCATAGCTCATGGCGGCATGCCATGCCCGGAGATCGCCCCCCAGGGCCAGGATGAGGGCATCCCCTGCCCGGGTGAACACTCCCGCATCCACCCCCAGCTCCTCCGGGAAAGCCCCCGCTTCGGAGCGATTGAACCAGCCACCGACCACCCACTCTACGTATGGGCCCTGGCTCATCAGTCGGGTCTCGGGCATCACCGACCACTGGGTCCCCAAGGGCCAGGAGCCCATGAAGTAGGCTGTCCATCGCCTGTCAAGCCTCACCTCGTTATCGGCAAGGAAGGATATCAATGGACGATGGGGGTGGTGCACTGCAAGCCCCCCCCGCCGGTACTCCCTTTCGTTTAGGGTATGAATCCATGCCACTCCGAGGCTGAGGTCCACGAAGTTGAGGGGGCCTTCGCCCAGCAGGTCCATGGGGATGATGTCAGGATCGTAGACCAGCCCATTGAATTGCTCATCGAAGTTCAGGGCTTCACGGTCAAACCTTCGCTGCATCATCCCCGCTCCGGCACCCATTATGATCCGTTGTGTCCTGCTCAGCGCGGCATCCAATGCGAGATGGAACATGGCCCCGGTAGTGCCGAAATCGGCATCTCCGGCCTCATCCTGTTGCATGCTGATGCCCAGCCCTATTCCAGGGCCTTTACGGCCTTCCCGGAGCGAAGCATCGAAAGTCATGTAATTTGAAAGGAAAGGGGTAGTGACGGACGCCCACTGGCTGCGATGACCAAGGGTGAAGCGTAATCCGCCCTTCCCCTGCCCGGCTTCGGCCGGGGAGAGCAATGGGCCGGTCCCGGAGAAATGCAGGAAATGGATGTCCTGGGCCACCGGAACGGCGGTGAGGGTCAACCACTGGAACAGGATCAGCTGGATTCGGCGCCTCATGATTCCCCGGCCTTAGCGTATCAATGTGATGTTGCCTTTCGTTTCGTACACCTGCTTGTCGAAGCAAAGGACACGCAAATGGTAAACAAAGACACCGGGGTCGCAGGGGCGTCCACGGAAAGTGCCGTCCCAACCCCGCTCCAGGCGGTCGGTCTCGAAGACCTTCTCCCCCCAACGGTCATAAATAATGAGTTCTACTTCCGCAGCTACGGCCGAGCGGAGGTAAAGGACATCGTTCAGGTGATCGCCATTGGGGGTGAAGGAGTTTGGAACAAAAATATAGGGTTCACGGCAGATCACATCGAGCACCATCAGCTTTACCGAATCGACATAAACACAACCGAAGCCGTCGCGAATGGTTACATAATAGGTGATGGACTGCCCCGGCCGGGCCTCGGTGAAGTAGGATGACGGATCGCTGAGACCGGAGGTGGGGCTCCAGAGATAGCTCAGTCCGTTAACTGGTGTGGCTTGCAGCAGTATCGGCTGACCTCGGTACACGGTATCCTGCGCTGGGATGACTGTTAACCCTTCGAAGACCCAGTCGATGGTGACGGTATCGCTTGCGATGATGGCACAGTCCCTGGAATCCGTCACCGTAACGCTGTGTGGTCCGCTGCAGAGTCCGCTGGCCACGGGTTGTACCATACCCTGATCCCAGAGATAGGCGTAGGGCGGTGTCCCTCCGCTGATCCCCGGGTTCATGGTTCCCAGGCAGGCTTCAGCGCAGGGAACCGTGCTGCTCACCGGAGCGGCCATCAGGGCATCCGGCTCCCCGAGAACGACCTGGCTGACCGATACACAACCCATCATATCGGTGATCGTGAGCGAAAAGCTGCCCGCGCACAGGGAGAAGGCTGTATCGCCGGTCTGTCCATTGCTCCAGGTGTAAGCAAAGGGCGGGGTACCCCCCAGGCCCTGGGCCACCAGGCGACCGTCACAATCTCCGGCACAGGAAGGTTCAATCGCTTGTACCGGTGCACTGATCACCTGGAAATCGATAAAAATCGCATCGCTGGCTTCACAGTAACCATCGGATACCCTCAGATATACGAAGCGGGGTGAATTCACCTGCAGCACCAGTGAGTCAGCATAAGCACTGGTATTGAGCATATCGGAGAAGTCTGGTTTTGACGACCAGTGAAAGCTCATCCCCGGCTTGTTCACAGAGGCCTTCAGCACCACGGTATCTCGGCATATGCTGGTATCCGGTCCCAGGTCAAGGGTCACGGTGTGCACATTAAAAAACTGGTGCAGGGTATCGGTGCACAAACCATTGTCTACGATCAGGCGGTACCAGCGGGACTGGTTGCTGCTGACCACCGGATTGGGCACGGTGGCATCGCTCAGTCCAATGACAGGCTGCCAGGCATAGGTTACGCTGGGATCAGGAGAAGGGGGCAAGCCGATTTGCCCCAGGTTGCCCAGGCAAACGTGTTCCTCCGGCAGGGTATCCGTGGTGCCCGACAGCACCACCACAAAACGGCTGACTGTGTCGGTGGTGTTGCAAGCGGCAGTATCACCAACCACCAGCCTGACCTCGTACACCCCGCCGGTGGTGTAAGTATGTGTGGGATTGAATGCGTTCGATGTCCCCCCGTCGCCGAAGTCCCAATGACTGGTGAGAGTCGAACCTGCCACGCCTGTGGAGAGGTTTTGAAACTGAATGGAATAGGGTACGCAACCGGAAGCCAGGGGGTCCATGCCCCCGATGACGAGGGGAAGGTTAAAATCGAGCTTTATGACGGCATTGTTACAGTTGGCACTTCCGTTAAGGTTCGACCAGGCCCCGGTTGTAGTGGGAAAATCGTCGCTGCCCCCGCAGCCGGCACATACGGCCTGATAAATGATGCCCCGGCGGTCGAAACGGCTGGTGCCCCCGTCCACATGCTCGTCGCTGCTCCCTCCATAAAAGGAGGCAAAGACCGGTTGGGTCACGTCCTTATCGAGCACCAGCAAATAATAGTCATTATCATCTGTGGTGGCATACAGGGCATTGGCCGAAAGGGGAAGTCCTGCTGTCCCGCCGAATCCGTTGAGGGATGGACCGCCCCATCCACTGAGGTAGAGGTTACCGCATACGTCAACCATGAAGGCCGTGGGGGAGATATCCGGGCCACCGCCTCCGGTTCCAAAAGCGGTTGACCATAACCTGGAAGCCAGGTCGGGGGTGAGGGCCGTAATGAACTGCCCCCCTCCGTTCTGCGCCCAGCTGACATTATGGATGTAGGTAGTTCCGCTGGCTTCGGTCTGCCCGAGCAGGAACACCTGATCCTGGGCATCCGTTTCCACGAAGTAGGATTGGTCATACACTGAAGAGCCCAGATAGGATGCCGCCTGTAGCACCTGGCCATCCGGGGAGATGCGGTAAACGAAGCCATCGGCGGACCCGCCGCCGTAGGCGGGCTGAAAGCCTGAGGCGCACGGCAGGTTGGATGAGGTGGTGCCGCCGGCCAGGTAGAGCTGGCCCAAAGTCCCCCGGGTGATGCTGTACCCGGCATCCTTGCCGCTGCCCCCGGCATAGCTGGCCCATATCCTGACGGCCATGTCACGACTGAATGAGGCCGAGAAGGCATCCAGGTCGCCCCCGTGGACTGTCTGGAAGGCTCCGGCTGAAACCGGAAGGTTGGAGGAAGAGGTAGAGGAGACCACCAGGATATTGTCCTGTTCATCTACGATCACTTCCCCCCTGACGTCGTCGGCATAGTTCTTTCGGAGCGGTGTATACATATTGAGGCCCTCGTTGCCTGAACCTCCAAAATAGGTGGACGACAGCAGGCTGGTTCCATCGGGACTGAAGCGGGCCAGGATAATGTCCGCCCCATTGGGGAAGCCCAGGATACTGGTAAGCGTATAGGGTGTGCCCCCGTTGAAGGTGATATCGTAGGCCTGGGCCGTCACCGGGAAATTGGACGAGCCTGTTGTTCCCAGCAATACCAGTTCGTTGCTGTGGTTGACCACCAGACTGCTCGGCACTTCGGTGCCAGAACCGCCCAGGTAAGTGGAATAGATAAGAAAACCTCCACTGGTGTCGTACTTGCTGAGGGCAATATCACAGGCCCCGCTGGCAAAGTTGAGCTGGTAAGCCCCGGTGGTCACGGGAAAGCCGGCACTGAAGGCTACTCCGCCGGTATACAAATATCCCTGGTCGTCGTAGGTGGCAGTGTAGCCCCAGTTGTCTGCGGTGGAACCGGAATAGGAAGCAAAAGAGAGCACCGGATCAATGACCAGGGTATCGGTGGAGGACCAGGCACCGCGCAGACGGAACCCGGCCGTCCCCTTTTCGGTGACCCAACGGCATTCCACAGGACGCAGGCCTTCACTGCCCTGCGTCCAGGCCCTGGGGGCCTCTTCGAACAAGGGCCCGAAAGGGGTGGGTATCTTCAGCCTCCCGGAAGACTCACGGTCCAGTCTCAGGCCGGGCTCAGTTGAAAGACGAATGATGCCGGGATCTGCTCCTGGTGACAGCACGAAGGAATACTTCAGCACCCCTCCTTCCCCTTCCACCACCAGGTCGACCCCAGGGTACAAGCCACTCAGGCGGACTGCCCCAAAGCCGGGCACTCCCCCCTTCCACCGGAAATCTTCTGCCCCGGAGAAGAAATTGAAGTAATGGGGGAGCTCACCTATCCCCTCGGCCTTATGTGCCGGATTGCAGCCGTCGAAACGGATACGAAGCGCAAAGTGGTCAATGAGAAAATCCTCCGGCCGGGGCTGGGCCGCCGACATTCCCTTATACTTGAACCCGAATAGGGCATCCATCTGGTCAGGGTCACTAAGGACGATCAGCAGACTTCCCCTTTCGATGAACACGGTGGCCGAGGGATGCTCTACCCGGTACAGTACCCGGGCATCCCATTGCCCCTGATTGGGAATAAAGGTCAGGGACTTGCCGGAGCCGGCATGGGCATGGACCAGGGAAGCCCCCGATGCAGATCCTGACAGGAGGAGCAGGAATAGAAAAAGAACACGGGCACCCCGCCACATCACATCTAAATCATATTAATACAAATATACGAAAATGCTGCTTTCCGGAACAGCCACAACTCCTGCCACCCATCCCCTGTGGAAGAAGGTAAGCTTGCATCACTGTTCAGACACTACCCCTTTAATTAAAGATGTATGGATCAACAATCAACCGCCTCCCCAAATCAAAAAACAACAATCAGATATCAGATATCAGATATCAGATGTCAGATATCCCAAACCCCTGTCTCTGAATGAAATCCATCAGTTTCTTACTGAAGGCCTCGTTGTCCCTGCGGGTATAGCGCTTCTGGGTGAACACCTGAGCGAGGGTGTCCAATTGGTTCTCCTCCAGCAGCTTGAGGGTAAGAGGGAGGGATTCCCTGGCCGCATACAGGCGGTCGATATCTTCAGGAGTATAGTCGCGATAGGTTTCCTGATGGACGACGGCCTCCAGGGGAAGGCGGTCAGTCAGTCCAGGATCCCCGGCAGGATAACCGACCACCAGTGTGGTCACCGGTACCACCCCTGCAGGGCAGTTCAGGGTGGAGGCAATCTCGGCGGCCATATAGGTAGTGGTGCCGAGATAGCAGATGCCCAGGCCATGGGCCTCTGCCGCGACGGCGGCGTTCTGCGATGCCAGCAAGGCATCGATTGATGCGGTAAAGAAGGACAGGAAGTTGCCGTAGCCCGGTTCAGCCTGCCGCTGCAGGCACCACTGGTTGAAGCGGTTGAAGTCGGCGCAGAAGGTGAGCAACAGCGGGGCCTGACGGACCATTTCCTGCCTGAAATGCAATGGGTATAGCGCTTCCTTGAGGGCGGGATCCCGGGTTACAATAATGCTGTATACCTGCATATTCCCCGTCGTCGAGGCCCGTGAGGCCGCGTTCAGGATATCGTCGAGGACGGCTGAGGGTACAGGATCGGGCAGATAATTCCGGATGGTACGATGATTCAGCAGGGTGTGCAGTGTATCCATGATATGGCCTTGTTCTAAGGACAAAGATGTCACTTTCGGCGATGCGAGGGAGGTGCAAAGATTTTTTCCATTAAAATGTCCGTCCTGAGGCCCAATTCCGTCTAATTGATCAAACCTTGATCCTTATGATGACATTAAGCTGCAAGAAGCCGGCCCGAACAGCCATATTGCTTTCCTTCATCCTGTTCCTGATCCTGCAAGGTGTGAACCTCTCCGCCCAGACAGCCGGAGGAACCCTGGAAGAATCCGCGGCACTGAGGTTTGTTTTCTACAATGCCGAAAACCTTTTCGATACCCTCGACGACCCCGGTTACGACGATGCGGCCTTCACCCCCGCGGGGGAAAGGGCCTGGAGCTTCTTTCTCTACCGCCGCAAGCTTCTTAACCTGGCCAGGGTATTATTGCATTGCGGCCAGGGTCGCCTGCCTGATCTGGCGGGCTTATGCGAGCTGGAGAAACGGGGTGTCCTGGAGGACCTCCTTCGATACAGCCCTTTACGCAACCAGGGGTATGAGCTCATTCACTTCGAATCGGCCGATCCCCGCGGCATCGATGTGGGCCTGATCTACCGGCCCTCCCGGCTGCAGCCGGTCAGTGCCCGGCCAATACGGATTACATTTCCTTCTTCAGGCAGCCGTTCCAGGGACATCCTTCAGGCAGGGTTCCGCCTTCCTGACGGACAGGTCCTGCATGTGTTCATCAACCATTGGCCTTCCCGTTTCGGAGGGGAACAACGCACGGCGCCCCTTCGTCTGGCGGCGGCGGAATGCCTGCGCGGGGCCATCGATAGTCTGAAGGGCGAGGATCCCGGCGCGCTGATCCTGGCCATGGGCGACTTCAACGATGGCCCGAGCGACACCAGCCTGCAGTGGCTGATCGCCGACGGCTCACTGCTCAACCTCATGCTGCCGTTGATGGGGCAGCCAGGGGGCACGCACAAGCATGCCGGCCACTGGGGCATCCTCGATCAGATCCTGGTCTCGCCCTTACTGCGCGACCGGAAGGCCTGGGAAGCAGGACCGGTCAGTATCCTTTCGGCCCCCTACCTTCTTCAGGAGGAAACCAACCAGACCGGACACCGTCCTTTCCGCAGCTTCGCAGGGAACGCCTATCAGGGAGGCTTCAGCGACCACCTTCCCGTATTTGTCGATCTGCACTACTACGGCAGGGAGCATTGAATTTCCGGGGGCAATCGGGTACCTTTGTCTCCGAAAAATCCACCGCGTATGGAAGCCAAGGTCCTGATCTACCTCAATGAATGGTTGCAGCGCACCGGATTCAGCCCCGAGATCTCCGGCGTGCTCCGTTTCGTTGTGCTCATCCTGGGCATACTGTTTATCGGATGGCTGGTCGACCTGCTGGCCAGGAACATCATCCTGAGGGTGCTGAAGATCATTACGCGCAAGACAAAAACCTTCTGGGATGACGTACTGCTCGAGCGTAAGGTGTTCAACAAGCTCAGTCACCTCGTCCCCGCCCTGGTGGTCTATATGGTGGCCCCGGCCGCCCTGGAGAATTATCCGGTATGGCTGAAGATCACCCAGTCGGGTATGGGCATTTTCATGCTGGCCATCCTTCTCATGGTGATCAACTCCTTCCTGACCGCCATACTGGACATCTATCAGAACTACGAGATATCGAAAGTCAAGAGCATTAAAGGCTATGTGCAGGTAGCCCGCATCATTGCCTACTTCATCATCGTCATACTCATCATCGCCATCCTCATCGGCAAATCCCCCATCCTGCTCATCACCGGGCTGGGAGCCTTTGCAGCAGTGCTGCTGCTGATCTTCAAAGACACCATCCTGGGACTGGTAGGCAGTATCCAGCTCAGTGCCAACGACATGGTGCGGCCCGGCGACTGGATTACCATGCCTTCGTTTGGAGCGGATGGCACCGTTACCGACATCGGACTCACCACGGTGAAGGTACAGAATTGGGACAAGACCATTTCTACCATACCTACATATGCCCTGGTTTCCAACTCATTCCAGAACTGGAGGGGTATGGAGGAAAGCGAAGGACGCAGGATCAAGCGTTCAGTACGTATAGACATGAACAGTGTGATGTTCTGCACCGAAGAGATGTTGAACGAATTCCGCAGGATCCATCTGATCAGGGACTATATCGACCGCAAAGAGCAGGAGCTCAAGGACTACAACAACAGCCTGGGGATTGACCAGAGCGTAGTGGTCAATGGCAGGCGCCAGACCAACCTGGGGGTCTTCAGGGCCTATCTGGAGAACTACCTGAGGAACAATCCCCACATCCATCAGAATATGACCTTTGTCGTGCGCCATCTGGAATCCCAGGAGAACGGCATCCCCATGGAGATCTATGTCTTCAGCAAAGTGAAGGAATGGGAAAGTTACGAGCGCATACAGGCGGATGTCTTCGACCACGTGCTGGCCAGCATCGGGCATTTCGGCCTCAGGGTGTTCCAGAACCCGACAGGGGTTGATATGCGCTCCATCGCCCTAAGCAGTAAAGATGATCTGCCGGCGGAACAAAGCCACCGCCCGGATCAACTATAGCGGTTGTAATTACCCGACAAATGACTGTAAATCAAATGCCTGATATCACATATCTCACTTCAGATATCAGATATCAGATATCAGATATCAGATATCAGATATCCTTGGCCGTTTTTCCGAACGCCTCGCGGTAGTACCTGAAGGGTGCCACCAGGAAGCCATAGTTGCTGTGCACATTGGGTTTATGGTGGTCCATATGCGCCCGGATTGTTGCCTGCCAGTATCGGTTCCTGCCGTGTACCGGGAGTTTAAGCCGCTGATGAACCATGACATCATGGAAGAGAAAATAGGCAAGACCGTAAAGGGCGATCCCTATCCCTAACCAAAGCCGGTAGTCGGCCGCAGGGTAGCCGAAGTATATCAGCACGATGCTGGGCACAGCAAAGATCACCGCAAAGAAGTCATTGCGTTCCACCTTGCGGCCATCACGAATGTGGTGGTCTTTGTGAAAATACCACATGAAACCATGCATTACGTACTTATGGGTAAACCAGGCCACAAACTCCATGAAAAGGAAGGCTGCGAGGACAAGGGCCAATGCGAAATACCATGCCATAGGTCTATAGTATTTAGGGATTGATTTTCTGAGTTGCCAGGTACTTTCTGAGCTCCGGCAGGGCGATCCGGAACCAAACCGTATAGTTTTCCGGGTGCTGTTCCATGTCGAGGGCAATGGCGTCGGGGTGCATCCATTTCCATTCGTCGGCCTCTTCAGGGTTCAGAAGGGGCTCTCCTTCGAAGGAACCGATCATAACATGGTCGAACTCATGCTCGGTGAGCCCCTGCCCCACCTCGGCCTTGTAAATGAAGGTGAATACCGGCTGCAGGGGCACGCTGAAGCCCATTTCTTCGGGCATCCGGCGCATTGCGGCTTCGATCGGGGATTCACCCGGGCGGGGGTGGCTGCAGCAGGTGTTGGTCCACAGGCCTGGGGAATGGTATTTTCCCGCAGCACGCCGCTGCAGCATGGTTTCCCCTTTACTGTTGAAGACAAATACAGAGAACGCGCGGTGAAGTTCCCCGCGCAGGTGGGCTTCCATTTTCTCCATGGTACCCAGGGGCGCATCGTTACGGTCAACCAGGACGACTTCTTCCATGCTTCGCTATATTTTTCGGCTAAAATACGATTTGAGCAGGATAAGGTACTTCACGGGATTGGGTATCCTGACCCTCCGGCTCATGATCTCCCCGGGCGACTTTCGCTGAATCTTCCGGTAGAGGGCCACATAATAGGCAAAGGCCAGGTGGACCCCCATGCGTACAGCCCGGGGAAGGCGGCGGATACCGGTTGCGGCGTATGCGAACTCCTCCCCTATCTCCTGTTCTATTCTGAGCTTTTCTTCCATGGAAAAAGTCTCAGGCCTTACCCCCGGGAAGTAGGAACGTCCCAACTTCATAAAATCCGCCTGGATATCGCGAAGGAAATTGACCTTCTGGAAGGCGGAGCCCAGGCTCATGGCATAGGGTTTCAGCTCTTGGTACCGGGCCTCATCCCCTTCCAGGAATACCCTGAGGCACATCAGGCCCACCACCTCCGCCGAGCCCAGGATATACTGTTTATAGGTCTGCACATCGTAGATTCGCTCTTCGAGGTCCATTTCCATGCTCTTAAGGAAGGTGTCGACCAACTCCCATTCGATGCTGTAGGCACGAACCGTCCGTTGAAAACTATGCAGGATTGGGTTCACGCTGATGCCGTCGCGGATGGCCATCTCGGTATCCTCCCTGAATCGGGCCATCATTGCAGCCTTGTCGAACTCGTGGAAGGTATCGACGATCTCGTCCGCCAGCCTCACGAAGCCGTAAACATTGTATATGGGCTCATGAAAACGGCGATGGAACACTTTGATCCCCATAGAGAAGGAAGTGGAATAGGCCAGGGTCGTCTGCTTGCTGGCGCGCGCGGATACCTTATCGTATATCGATATCATCTCAGTATCCTGCTTTCAGTAATTGTTCGGCGGCCACCTGTCCGGAGATGATGCTTGGGGGCACACCGGGTCCTGGTGTGGTCATCTGCCCGGCGAACCACAGGCCTGGCAGCCGGCTCTTCATACGGGGCTTGAGCACCGCCGTCTGCATCAGGGTGTTGCCCAGGCCGTACGCATTGCCGCGATAAGCATGGTAATCGCGGCTGAAATCCCGCTGCGAATAGTCGCGGCGGTACACCACATGCCCCTCCAGGTCAACACCGGTGATCGCCTTGAGCTTCTCCAGGGCGTAGCGGTAGTAGCGCTCCCTCACCTCGTCTGTATCCTCCAGCCCGGGAGCCACCGGGATGAGGATGACCATGTTTTCCATGCCGGCAGGGGCAACCGTCGGATCGGTCCGCGAAGTGCAGGAGACATACACCAGCGGCTTTTCCGGCCAGCGGGCATCTTCGAACAACTCCTCAGCATGCCGGTCAAAGCTCTCGTCCATCAGCAGGTTGTGGTGCAGCAATTGGGGCAGGGGCTGGTCGATGCCCAGGTAATACAGCAGGGCCGAAGGTGCCAGGTCACGGCTTTCCCAGTATGTCCGGTCATACCTGCGGTATGCCTCGGGAAGCAGGCCTGCCTCCACATGCTGGTAATCTGCCGTAGCGATAACACCCGTGGCCGGGATCTCTCCGGAGGCAGTCACTACCCCGGCTACCCTGCCGTTCCGCACCATCATCCGCTCTGCCTGTTCACCCATACGGAATTCCACCCCAGCCTCCCTGGCCAGTTCCACCATGCCATCAACCACCTTCCCCATTCCCCCCATGGGGTACCAGGTGCCCAGACTGATATCGGCATAGTTCATCAGGGTATACAAGGCCGGGGTCTTACGGGGGGTGGCCCCGAGAAATATCATGGGAAACTCCAGGATGGGGTACAGGCGGGGGTTGCGGAAGTTCTTGCGGTAATAGGAGAAAACCGAACGAAAGACGTTGAGCCGGAGCGAGCCGCTGATTACCGGCCAGCTGAGGTACTCCAGCCAACTGTTGGCCGGCTTGCGTACCAGCTCGCCTATGCCCAACTCGTACTTGAACTTTGCCTCCTCCAGGATATGGTGCAGGCGGGCACCGGCCCCCGCCTCCATGCGCTCGAAAAGCTCCTCCACCCCTTCCTGTGAAGCCGGAAGATCCACAAAATCATCCTTGCCATAATAAACGCGGTAGGATGGGTCGAGGCGGACCAGGGAGTAATAATCCGAAGGCCGCCGGCCAAACCCGGCAAAGTACTGTTCGAAGACATCAGGCAGCCAGTACCAGCTGGGACCCATGTCATAAGTGAACCCCTGTTCACTGAAGGTCCTTGCCCTGCCACCGGGCTGGGAATGCTTCTCTATCAGTGTAACACGCTTGCCGGAACGCGCCAGGGTTGCGGCCGCTGCCAGTCCGGAAAAGCCGGCTCCGATCACCAGATGATGCTGTGGGTGGGTTGTCATGTTCTGGATAAATAAGGATGACGGCGATACAACACGCCGGAGTGTACAAATGTTAAACAATCCCGGGATTTTTTCAAAATAAACATTGACATCAGCCTGATATTTTATTTTCTTTGACCGACCGTTCAGTCATAACATGAGCCCACGTACTGAGCAACAATTTGAGACAATCCGCCAACATCGTAGGGAACAGCTGTTGGAGACGGGATTGCGTCTGTTTGCGGAGCTTGGGTACGAGAATACCTCCATCAGCCTGATCGCCAGGGAGAGCAATGTATCCAAAGGCTTATTATACAACTACTTCGAAAGCAAAGAGGCCTTATTGAACGAGGTGGTGCGCCAGGGGATTGAAGAAATGCTGATGCCTCTGGGAGGGGAGCCGAGGCCTTTTGCATCGAGAGAAGACCTGAGATGGTTCGTCCGGACCAACCTCAACGAGCTGATGGGCAACCAGCACCACTGGAAACTATACTATCAGTTGCTGCTGCAGCCTGCCGTGGGTGCCCGCTTCGAGAAACTTCAGCGGGAGGTGTCTGAACCCTGGATGAATTTCCTCATTGAATACTTCGACCGGCTGGGGCATACCGACGGCAGGGTTCGGGCCTTCATATTTGGAGCGCTACTCAACGGGATAGGCCTCAACCTGGTGATGAACCCCTCCTACCTGATCGAGATCGGCACCAGCCTCGACGAATTGGTGGAGAGGATACTCAATGGAATATGAAACCTGGAACAACCCACGCCATGACACGAACGCGGATCCGGCACGAAATGATGATGCTCCCCCATTACACATCCCTTTTTCTTCTGGGCCTGATTCCCTTGATGGGCATTGCGCAGGGAATGAGCGCCACAGAGATCATCCGTAAAGCCGACGACAAGACCCGTGGAAAAAGCAGCTACGGGGTGCTGAGCATGACCATTGAGCGGCCCGGATGGAGCCGCACCGTGGAAATGAAGTCCTGGTCGCTGGGGACCGAATACTCCATGATCTACATCCTCAGCCCTGCCCGGGAAAAGGGACAGGTATTCCTGAAAAGAGGTACCGAGATGTGGAACTGGGTCCCCGGCATCGAACGCATGATCAAGATTCCGCCATCCATGATGATGCAAAGCTGGATGGGTTCGGATTTCACCAACGACGATCTTGTCAGGGAATCATCGATCGTGAAGGACTACACACATAAGCTGATGGGCCGGGAAATGGTGAGGGAGAGGGAGTGTTTCAGGATACTCCTCACGCCCAGGGAAGATGCCCCGGTGGTATGGGGAAAGATCATCGCATGGGTCACCACGGACAGCTTCGACAGCTGGATGTCGGAATACTATGATGAGGATGGCAGCCTGGTAAGTACACAGCATAGTTATAAGCCCCAACGCATGGGTGACCGGGTCATCCCTACAGAGATGGTACTCATCCCGGCCGATAAACCCGCACAACGCACAGTGCTAATCATTAAGGAGATGAAGTTCGACCAGGCCCTCCAGGAGTCCTTCTTCTCCCAGCAGAACATGAAGAAGGTCCGCTGACCCGCATATCCTATGAGAACATACTTCATTCTGGCCTGGAGGAATATCTGGCGCAACAAGCGCCGGGCAATGATCACCATAGCCTCGGTATATTTCGCCGTCATCTTCGCCCTGGCCATGCGCTCTATGCAGCTGGGCAGTTACGACAACATGGAGAAGAACATTGTCGGCATGTTCAACGGCTATATCCAGGTACAGGATACTGCCTACTGGAAGAACCGATCTATCAACCACAGCCTGAGGTACGACAACAGCCTTCAGCATATACTCCGCTCCGACAGGAATGTCTCAGGCCTGGTGCCGCGCCTGGAGTCATTCGCCCTCGCATCCTCCGGGGAGCTCACCAAAGGCGTAATGGTCATTGGTATTGACCCCGGACCCGAAGACCTCCTCACCCAGCTCGCCGCCAGGGTGAACCAGGGCAATTACCTTACCCCCACGGACGAGGGGGTCTTGCTGGGCGAAAAACTGGCCGCATATCTGCAGTTGTCCGTAAACGACACCCTGGTCCTTATCGGGCAGGGATATCACGGGGTGAGCGCCGCAGGGAAGTTTCCGGTCCGCGGGTTGGTGCACTACCCCAATCCTGACATGAGCGGCCAGATGGTGGTGATGTCGCTCTCTCAGGCACAATATTTCCTTGCCATAGAAGGGCGTGTCACATCCATTGTACTGGATGTCCGTGATCGTGCAATGGCAGGTGAAACGGCAGCAAGCCTCGACTCCGGGCTCCCCCCGGGCCTGACCGCGATGGATTGGAAGACGATGCTGCCCGAGCTGGTGCAGGCCATTGAATCCGACAATGCCAGCGGCAAGATCATGCTCGGAATATTGTATATGGTCATCGGGTTCGGCATCCTGGGCACGGTGATCATGATGACGGCTGAACGCCGCAGGGAAATGGGCGTAATGGTTGCTGTTGGGCTGCAGCGATGGAAACTCGCCCTGATCACGGCCCTCGAGACCCTGACACTGGCGCTGATCGGTGTCGCCGCCGGGGTGGTTACTGCCATCCCCCTGCTTGAATACCTCCACCGTCACCCCGTGCCCGCGACCGGAGAGATGAAGGAAATGATCGAAGAGTATGGTATGGAAGCCGTCCTTGTCTTTTCCCGCGATCCCGCACTCTACCGCGATCAGGCCCTCATCGTGGCACTCATCGCACTGACCACCCTCGCCTATCCCGTGGTCAGCATACTGTTGCTCAAACCTATCAGGGCCCTGCGCCATTAAACAATACCAGCGACCTATGATAACATCTGTCTCATGGAGGAACATCTGGCGAAACCGGCTGCGGAGCATTGTGGTCATTATGGCGGTGACCCTCGGTCTTTTTGCCGGCATCTTTTCCTCAGGGGTAATGCAGGGAATGATCGATCGGCGGATATACACCGGCATCAATACCGAACTCTCCCATATCCAGGTACACCACCCTGAATACCCTGAAAATAATGAACCCCGCTTCCTGCTTCCTCCTGGCGATGGAATCGGGAGCCGGATTATGGCCCTGGACGGGGTGGAGGCCGTGTCGTCCCGCACCCGGCTCCTCGCTATGGCTTCCTCGGCGGAAACCGGCACAGGGGTGATGGTCCTCGGTGTGGACCCGGCTCATGAGTGTCAGGTGAGCGACCTCCACACCCGTTTGATAGAAGGGGAGTTCCTTAAAGTAGGGTCGCGCCACCCTGTGGTCATCGGTAAAAAGCTGGCCGACAAGCTCGACATCCACCTCCGCTCCCGCATCGTGATCACCCTGCAGTCAGCCGATGGCCATATCACCGCAGGGGCCTTCCGTGTGAGCGGCATTTTCAAGACGAGCAACACGGCCTGGGATGAAACGAATGTCTTCGTGAGGCAGGACGACATCAACGCGCTGGCGCTGCTACCTGCAGGAGCATCCCACGAGCTGGCCGTGAGGCTCACCGATAATGACCAGACCGTTCGTGTGTTGGAACGTATGCAAGGTCTGTATCCCGAACTTGAGATCCGGCCCTGGTTTGAGCTTAATAAAGAACTGGGCCTGCTCACCGAATACATGGACTATTACCTATATGCCTTCATGATCATCATCCTCCTGGCCCTGGCCTTCGGTATCGTGAACACAATGCTGATGGTGGTCCTGGAAAGGGTGAAAGAGCTGGGGATGCTGATGGCCATTGGCATGACCCGGACAAGGGTCTTCCTGATGATTATGCTGGAGACCCTTTTCCTCTCGCTTACCGGTGCGGTGGCAGGAGCCGGCCTGAGCGCCGCGGTGATGGCCTATTTCTTTAAGAACGGCCTGCATTTCCAGGAATTCACCGAAGGATTCGAGGCCTATGGCTATGAAGCGGTCGCCTACCCTTACGTCAATCCAGACTATTACCTGGTCCTGGCAGCATTGGTGGCCCTGACGGCCATCCTGGCCTCTGTTTACCCGGCCATAAAGGCGTTAAGGCTCAACCCGGCTGAGGCGCTCAGGACGGAATGAAGAACACCTGATATCTGATATCTGATATCTGATATCTGATATCTGATGTATGATATATGATATACAATGGGTTATGCAAATAATATGAGAATATCATGAATGTTATTGAGATTCAAGGATTGGAAAAGGTGTATAACGAAACGGTGGTTCCGGTACATGCCATACGGGGCATCGACCTCAGCTTCGAGGCCGGGGAGTTTGCCGCCATCGTGGGGCCTTCGGGTTCCGGCAAGACCACCTTGCTGAACATCATGGGCGGGCTCGATCAGCCCAGCTCAGGCCGCGTGATGATTGACCAAACGGAGCTGGGCCGGCTCAGTCCACGCCAACTCATCCGCTTCCGACTCGATCACATAGGCTTTGTTTTTCAGTCCTACAACCTGATCCCCGTGCTCACCGCGCGCGAGAACGTGGAGTTCATCATGCAGTTGCAGGGCCGGCCGAAACAGGAAAGGGAATGCCGTACACTGGAGCTGCTCGAGGCCGTGGGCCTGGGAGAACGCACCGACAGCCGCCCCTCCCGCCTTTCAGGCGGACAACAGCAACGCGTTGCCGTGGCCAGGGCCCTGGCCTCCAGGCCGCGCTTCGTACTGGCCGATGAACCCACGGCTAACCTCGACAGTGTTTCTACCCATACCCTGCTGGACATCATGGAGAAACTCAATCTGGAAGAGCAGATGACCTTCATCTTCTCCACCCACGACGTACGGGTGATGAACAAAGCCCGAAGGGTGATCACCATGGAGGATGGGAAGGTGATCAGTGACGTGAAAAGATCAGCCGATTAATGGATTACTCGATTACTGATCAGAGGTTATCAGATCTTAAGCCACCTCATGCAGCATATATTCCCATAGGTTTGAATAAGAGGAGCTACCCACCTGCCCATGACGACCATCCACATGAAGAAAGTTCCGCTCATTCTGGTCCTACTGATTCTCGGGGGCTGTGCCGCCCTTTTCAGTCAGGAAAGGGACCGGGGCTGGACCCTGAATGGATATGTCAAGGACCTGCAATCGGTATGGATGCAGGACATCAGGGATCCCTGGGTCACCTGGACCACCCTCCACAATCGTCTGGATTTCCGTTACGCCCCGGCGGACTGGGTGAATGCCGTAATATCCGCCAGGAACAACCTGGTTTTCGGGGAACTGATCACAAGCTACCCCATGTTGGCCACTACGGCAGACAGAGATCCAGGCTTACTGGACCTGAGCTGGAAGCCGGGCCATGGGGCATCATATCTCATGACGACCCAACTGGACCGTGCGTTTGTGGAATTCAGCCGGAACAAATGGAACCTGCGACTTGGCCGTCAGCGGGTCAATTGGGGGATCGGGCTGGTGTGGAACCCCAATGACCTTTTCAACACCTTCTCCTACTTTGACTTCGATTATGAGGAGCGTCCCGGCAGCGATGCGGTGAAACTGGAGTACTTCAGCAGTTCCACTGCCGCAATGCAGCTCGTGGGCAAACTGGACAGTGCGCACCAGGGCACGGTGGCGCTGATGTACCGCTTCAATCGCTGGAATTACGATTTCCAGTGGCTGGTGGGCACTACCCCCACCGACCTGGTGATCGGGGCCGGCTGGGCCGGACAGGTGCTGAAAGGGGGCTTCCGTGGAGAGGCCAGCTGGTTCAAACCCAGGGACGGGGGCAGGAGCCAGCTGGTGGCCACCCTTGATGGGGACTATACCCTTCGCGACGGCTGGTATTTTCACGGAGCGCTGCTCTTCAACAGCGCAGGCACCACCGGCAAAGCCGGGGCCGGGCTGATAATGCCAGAATCCGAGCTCAGCGTGAAGACACTGACCCGGTCCCGGATTTCCCTCTTTGCGCAGGCCGCCTATCCCCTCACCCCCCTCATCAGCCTGGGTATGGCAGGCATACTTAACCCCTTCGACCGATCCGGCTTTATGGGGCCCAGCGCAGAGTTCTCCCTGGCCGATAATGCTTCCGTGATGATCCTGGCCCAGGTGTTCGAAGGGCAAAGCGGCACCGAATTCGGCGACTATGGAAAGCTGGGGCATATCCGGCTGAGGTGGAGCTTTTAAACACATAACAAAGAACAAGGAACAGAGAACGCAGAACATAGCACTTTACTTGCTTGCTTATCTTCGCCTGTGAAATTGGACCCACGCCAACAGCACGTCAGATATGACCGGTATCCTGAACAAAGCATACGACCCCGAACTATTTCGTATACAAGGCCACCCGCTGATCGACCGGATGGCCGCCTACCTGGAATCCTGTTACCACGACCGCGAACTGCCGGTGCTCGAGGCCGGGGAGCCCCAGGACCTGTGGAAGATATGGACGGACCTTGCCCCGGACGCTGACCTCATGGATATGCTGGAACCGGTGCTCCGCTTCGCCAACCGCCTGCACCATCCCCGCTATGCCGGGCACCAGGTGGTGCCGCCCGTACCCCTGGCAGCACTGGGTGAGATGGTAAGCGCCCTGCTCAACAACGGCATGGCCATATACGAGATGGGGCCCAGCGGAACGGTAATCGAAAGGGAAGTGATCGAATGGCTGGGACGGAAGTGCGGGTTTGACTCACCCGACGGGTTTCTGACTTCGGGCGGCACGGCCGGCAACCTTACCGCCCTGCTGGCCGCCCGCCAGCACAAGGTCCCGGGCAACGTATGGGCCAACGGCCTCCCTGCCGGAATGCGGCCCGGGGTCATGGTCAGCAGCACCGCCCACTACAGCATCGACCGGGCGGTGCGGGTGATGGGATGGGGAGCGGCCGGCATCATTCCCCTGCCCGTGGATGAGGCCTTCCGCATCGATCCCTCCCGCATGGAAGAAGCTTTTTCCGCTGCCAGGCAACAGGGAATCACGCCGGTAGCCCTGGTGGGCAGCGCCGGCACCACGGCCACCGGCACCTACGATGACCTGGCCTTCCTTGCTGCATTCTGCCGCGATCACAACCTTTGGTTTCACGTCGATGGAGCCCACGGGGGCGCGGTGGTCCTCTCTGAAAAGTACCGCCACCTGGCCCGTGGATTTGAGCTGGCGGATTCCATCGTCATCGATTTCCACAAATTGCTCCTCACCCCGGCGCTGACCACCGCCGTTCTTTTCCGTGAAGGATCCCGTTCATACAGCACCTTCGCCCAGGAGGCGGATTACCTGCTGGATCCTGCCGACCGTCCTTGGTACGACAGCGCCGCCCGCACCCTGGAATGCACCAAGAAGATGATGGGATTGAAAATATATTTGCTGCGCAGGTCCTATGGCGACGAGATTTTCAGGGAATACATCGACAGCCGCTATGATATGACGCGCCGCTTTGCGCAGATGGTGGTCGAACGCCCCGGCTGGGAAATTGCCACGGCACCCATGTCCAATATCCTCTGCTTCCGCTATGCACCATCAGGCCTTGGGCCGGAAGAGACCAACAACCTGAATGCCACCCTTCGCGAACGCTTTCGCCAGGAGGGCAGGTTCTACCTGGTAAAGACATTGCTGGACGGAAGGCTGTGGCTGCGGATGACCGTGATGAACCCCTTTACCGCTGAACCAGAGATGAGGGACATCCTGGACCTGGCCGAGGGCTGGGCAGGTGAGCGGCCCGTAAGCCGGGGCTGATACAGATTAAATTATCAGATGTTTGTGCAGATGAAAGATAGTTTGTATTTTTGCCAGCCCTTTTGGAGGGATTGAACACAATCAAAAGAAACTGTTACGATGTATCTTACAGCTGAAAAGAAGAAAGACATCTTCAGGGAGCACGGCCAGTCGGAGTTCGACAGCGGTTCGGCAGAGGGCCAGATCGCACTGTTCACGTTCAGGATCAGCCACCTCACCGAACACCTGAAGAAGAACAAGAAGGATAAGGTGACGGAACGCTCCCTGGTCCGCCTGGTAGGAAAGCGGCGCAAGCTGCTGGATTATCTCAAGCGTACCGAGATCGATCGCTACAGGGAGATCATCAAGAAGCTCAACATCAGGAAATAACGAACTTTTTCGTTCGTCCCCGACAAGAAATGGCAATTCCAGGATTGCCTTTTTTTGTATTACAGCGGTCTGAAACACGACCTTCATCCGGCCCGTAATACTGATGGCGGACCGGCGCGGCAAACGAAGAGAGAAGACAACAACACACAAGCACAACAGCATGCAAGCAATTACCAAAACCTTCGACCTCGGTGACGGCAGACAGGTCAGCATCGAAACCGGAAAACTGGCCAAACAAGCCGATGGCTCCGTGGTCGTGAAAATGGGCGACACCATGATACTGGCTACGGTAGTATCCAAACAGGATGCCGCCGAGCACGTTGACTTTATGCCGCTCTCGGTGGAATACCAGGAAAAGTATGCCGCCACCGGCCGCTTCCCCGGCGGATTCTTCAAGCGCGAGGCCAGGCCCTCCGACTATGAGGTGCTCATCGCCCGCCTGGTGGACCGTGCCCTGCGCCCCCTGTTCCCCGACGATTACCATGCCGAGACCCAGGTCATCATCTACCTCATCTCCGGTGACAAGAAAAACCTTCCCGACGCCTACGCCTGCCTCGCAGCCTCTGCTGCCCTCACGGTCTCCGACGTGCCCTTCCACGGCCCGGTATCCGAAGTCCGCATCGCCCGCATCGACGGGGAGTTCCGCATCAACCCCTCCATCGCTGAAACGGAGAACGCCGACCTCGACCTGATGGTCGCAGCCAACCTCGACAGCATTATGATGGTGGAAGGCGAAATGAAGGAGGTGTCAGAAGATGTCATGGTGGAAGCCCTTAAAGTGGCCCACGAAGCCATCAAGGTCCAGTGCCGCGCCCAGCTCGAGCTGCTGGAAATGATGGGCGGTAAGGCCAAAAGGGAATACAGCCACGAAACCAACGACAGTGAACTGGAGCAGGCCCTGATGGCTGCCACCGTCGATAAGGTATATAATGTCGCTGCCAAAGGCAGCGCCAACAAGAACGAACGCAAGGAAGCCTTCGATGCCATCAAGGCTGAGTTCCTCGCTACCCTTCCTGAAGAAATTCAGGCCGAAAAGGCTCCCCTCATCGCACGCTATTGGAAAAAAGCCCAGAAGGAAGGGGTGCGCCGGGCCGTGCTTGAGCTACGCCGCCGCCTCGACGGACGCGCCCTCGACGAGATCCGGCCAATCTGGGCCGAGGTGGACTACCTCCCCTCCGCTCACGGTTCCGCCGTGTTCACCCGGGGTGAAACCCAGTCGCTGACCACCTGCACCCTGGGCACCAAGCTCGACGAGCAGGTGATCGACGGGGCCGTATTGGAAGGCAAGAACAACTTCTACCTGCACTACAACTTCCCTGGGTTCAGCACAGGCGAGGTACGCTTCCTGCGCACCGGACGCCGCGAAATCGGCCATGGCAACCTGGCCCAGCGCGCCCTCAAAAACATGATCCCCTCCGGCGAAGTCAACCCCTACACCATCCGCATCGTTTCAGATATCCTCGAGTCCAACGGCTCCTCCTCCATGGCTACCGTATGCGCCGGAACCCTGGCCCTGATGGATGCCGGGGTGAAGATCGCCAAACCGGTCTCGGGCATCGCCATGGGACTGATCTCCGATGCCAAGACAGGAAAGTACGCTGTGCTCTCCGACATCCTGGGCGATGAGGACCACCTGGGCGACATGGACTTCAAAGTCACCGGCACCCGCGATGGCATCACGGCCTGTCAGATGGACATCAAGGTAGAAGGACTCTCCTACGCCGTGCTCAGCGAAGCCCTCGACCAGGCCCGCCAGGGCAGGATGCACATCCTCGGCATCATGGAACAGACCATCAGCACTCCCCGACCGGAATACAAACCCCATGTCCCCCGCATCGAGCAAATGAAGGTGGGCAAGGAGTTCATCGGCGCCATCATCGGCCCCGGCGGCAAGATCATCCAGGAGATGCAGAAGGAGACCAATACCACCATCATCATCGAAGAGGTCGGCGACTTCGGGGTCATCGACATCTTCAGCGCCGATGCCGAAGGCATCATCAAGGCCAAGGAGATGATCCGCCGCATCACCGCCGTCGCTGAAGTGGGCGAAGTATATCACGGCACCGTGAAGAGTATCGTCCCCTTCGGAGCCTTCGTGGAAGTGCTGCCCGGCAAGGATGGCCTGCTCCACGTGAGTGAGATCGACTGGAAGCGGGTAGAGAACGTGGAAGAATTCCTCAAGGTAGGAGATAAGATCGATGTAAAACTGATCGAAGTCGACCCCAAGACCGGTAAGCTCCGCCTCTCCCGCAAGGTCCTGCTGCCCCGCCCGGAACGCAGCGAACAGGATGAACGCGGGGATCGTGGCGAACGCCGCGACCGGGGCGAAAGGGGTGAACGCAGGGACCGCGGCGAACGCCGTGACTTCGGCGAGCGCCGTGACCATGGCGAACGTCGTGACCGCGGGGATCACCGCGACAGAGGAGAACGCCGCGACTTCAGAGGAGAGCGTGGAGAACGGCACGACCGCCCCTAACGCCCCGAAAACACTGAACGTACAGAACCGTCCAACCCTCCCGATGGGGAATAATTGTAACCCGCTGGCCTTTTTCCCGTAAAATTCTCCCGCAGATAGATCAATACCGCCCGAGAATATGAGGCAACTGAAGATCACCAAACAGGTCACCAACCGCGAAACCGCCTCCCTGGACAAATACCTCCAGGAAATCGGGAAAGTGGAGCTCATTACGGCTGAAGAAGAAGTCTCCCTGGCCCAGCGCATCAAGCAGGGCGACCAGCTGGCGCTCGAAAAGCTTACCAAGGCCAACCTCCGCTTCGTGGTATCCGTTTCCAAGCAGTACCAGAACCAGGGTCTCAGCCTGCCCGACCTCATCAACGAAGGCAACCTCGGCCTGATTAAGGCCGCCCAGCGCTTCGACGAAACCCGCGGGTTCAAGTTTATCTCCTACGCTGTCTGGTGGATCCGTCAATCCATCCTCCAGGCCCTGGCCGAACAGTCCAGGATCGTCCGCCTCCCCCTCAATAAGATCGGGGCCATCAACAAGATCAACAAGGCCTTCGCCCTCCTCGAGCAGGAATACGAGCGCGAGCCAAACGCCGCCGAGATCGCCGAGATGCTCGAGATCCCCGAGAACGAGGTCAAGGAATCCATGCGGAATTCCGGACGTCACATCTCCATGGATGCCCCCCTGGTGCAGGATGAGGACAACACCATGTACGATGTGCTCAAGAACGACGACGGCCCCACGCCCGAGTCGGGGCTCATCTACGAGTCCCTGCGCAAGGAGATCGACCGGGCCGTATCTACCCTCACCCCACGCGAAGCTGATGTGATCCGCATGTACTTCGGGCTTAACCAGCGGCACCCTATGACGCTGGAAGAGATAGGGGAACGCTTCGACCTCACCCGGGAACGCGTGCGCCAGATCAAGGAAAAAGCCATCCGGCGCCTCAAGCACACCTCCCGGAGCAAAATACTGAAATCCTACCTGGGATAAGCCAAGGCCGCAGCGATGCGGCCTTTTTTATGTCCGCATTCACCGATGTCAGCACCTCCGCCTTTATTACCTTACGGAAGCGGTACAGGATCATAATGCTTACCCTCAGGTGGAGGCAATTCTCTCGTTAAACCTTTATATTTGCCCAAAACCATTCCGATGCCCCCCCTGATTGCCCCTTCGATGCTGAGCGCCGATTTCAGCCGTCTCGCAGATGAACTGAAAATGATCGAAGGCTCCGAGGCCGAATGGGTTCACCTCGACGTGATGGACGGGCACTTCGTCCCTAACCTCACATTCGGCCCTCCCGTAATCAAGGCTATACGTCCACATAGTTCCAGGGTGTTTGATGTTCATCTTATGATAGAACAGCCCGACCGCTACCTGGAAGCCTTTCGCGATGCGGGCGCCGATTACCTCACGGTACATGTGGAAGCCTGCACCCACCTCCATCGCACCCTGGCCCGCATCCGTGAGTTGGGCATGAGGCCCGGGGTGGCCCTGAATCCGCATACTCCCGTGGCTCAGGTCCGTGATGTCCTCTGTGACCTCGACCTGCTGCTTATCATGTCGGTCAACCCCGGATTCGGCGGACAGCAGTTCATTCCCCGCACCTATGCCAGGGTCAGGGAAGCCGTGGAGCTCATCGACAGCATGAACTGCGATTTTCTGATCGAAGTAGATGGCGGAGTGACCCTGGCCAACGCCCGCCCCCTGATCGAAGCCGGAGTGAATGTCCTCGTGGCAGGAAATACCGTATTTACCGCGGAGGACCCTGTCAGTATGATCGAACGCTTAAGGAACGCCTGAAGGACATAGGAATATCGAACAAGGAACAAAGAACAAGAAATGATAAAGTAGGGGGATTGCGGGCAAAGGACAAGGGACAACGGACCTACAACATACAACATACAACATACAACATCACATGATCAACCAGGAAATTCGTCATTTGCAGCCGGAGCGCCTCTGGCATTATTTTGCAGAGATACTGGCCATTCCCAGGCCATCAAAGAAGGAAGACCAGATCGCCCAGTGGCTGTTGAAGACCGCCCAGGGCATGGGCCTGGAGGCGTTCCGGGATGGGATCGGCAACGTCATCATCCGTAAACCGGCCACGCCTGGCATGGAGCACAAGCCAACCGTGGTGCTTCAGAGCCATATGGACATGGTATGCGAAAAGAATGCTGACACCACCCACGATTTCGACCGCGACCCTATCCTCTCGCGTATTGATGGAGAATGGATCAAGGCCACCGGAACCACCCTTGGGGCAGATGACGGGATCGGTATGGCCGCCCAGCTCGCCCTGCTGGAGGCCAAAGATATCCCCCACGGGCCCATCGAGTGCCTGATCACCGTAGACGAAGAGACCGGACTCACCGGGGCCTTCGGGCTCGACCCCCAGGCCCTGAAGGGGCGCATCCTGCTCAACCTGGATTCTGAAGATGAGGGGGAGTTGTTCATCGGGTGCGCCGGCGGCAAAGATACCGTGGCCAGCCTGCCATACCGCAGTGAAGCCCTGGAAGGCAGCTACAGTGGCATAAGGCTCAGTCTGGGCGGGCTCACGGGAGGACATAGCGGCGACGACATCCACAAGGGGCGCGCCAATGCCGTGAAACTGATGAACCGGGCCGTCCATGAGGGCCTGACCCATTATGGCGCCCGCCTCGTTTCCTTCGACGGGGGCAACCTTCGCAACGCCATCGCCCGGGAAGCCTTTGCCTTGCTGGCCCTGCCATCAGACCAGGCCAATGAATTCAGCCTTGCCGCCTCGCGCATGGCCGAAACCTTCCGCAAAGAATACCATGTAACGGAGCCGGACCTTTGGATGCGCTGGGAAACCTGTGAACTGCCGGCCACGGCCATCGACCACTCCACCGCCCAAGCCCTGGTGCGTGCCCTCTATGCCTGTGCCCACGGGGTCATCGCCTGGTCGGCCGACATCCCGAACTTTGTTGAGACCTCCACCAACCTGGCGTCCGTAAAAACCCATCCAGGGCACATCGAGATCACCACCAGCCAACGCAGCAGTGTTGAGACAGCCAAGGACGACGTAGCCACCATGGTGGCCAGCGTTTTCGAACTGGCCGGTTGCGAGGTAAGGCATACCGATGGCTATCCTGGCTGGACGCCCAACCCGCAGAGCGAAATCACCCGCATCACCGCCGAAGCCTGGGAAAGGCTCTACGGGGAAAAGCCCAGGGTTCTGGCTATACATGCCGGTCTGGAGTGCGGACTCATCGGCGAAAAATACCCTGGGATGGATATGATCTCCTTCGGACCGACCATCAAAGGGGCCCATTCTCCCGATGAGCGGCTGAAGATCGATACCGTGGAGAGGTTCTGGGCGCTCACCCTGGAAGTGCTTAGGAAGGTGTGATGCCCTGAGCGCGCAACGGTACATTCCGCATCGCGGGATAACCAGCCATAACCTCAATCGCCCATCGCACATCGCACATGCGCACATGCGTACATGCGTACATGCGTACATCTACAATCCCAGGTCCATCCCCACCCGTATGATTGGGTTTTCGTAGAGGGTGTAAACGGATTCGTTGATATTCCAGAGCACGATGAGGTTGATCCATGCATTGCCTCCGATGTTCTGGCGGTACCCCCCGCCCACGAGGACATTGTCGACCCCGACCCTCTCGGTGTTTCCGGTGAAGTAGCCATAGGGGTCCACCAGGGCTGCCTCGTAGTTGAGGTATTCATATTCCACATGGGCGAAGGCTTCTGGGATGATATAATAGCGTCCGAAGACCCTCCCTCCCCAGATGCTGGTGGAGTATTTGAGGTAATCCGTATTGGAGCGATAGTAAAGGTATGTTCCTCCAATGCCCAGGGCGAGCTTCTCGGTGAAGTAGTACCCGATGTGGGGGGAAACATCGATCAGGGTGACGCTGCCTACCTGGAGTCCGAGCCCACCCCCGGTGAAGAGTCGGTCGCGTTGGAAGCCGTTTCCGGGGCTTGGCTGGGAGGATCCGATGCAGGGCAGCAGGATAAGGACGAGGAGGGCTATTGCTTTTCTACACATTATAATATATCTTAGTGGACCTGAGAGGCACCGCATTCTTTTCGTTGAGCTCAAAATTACGGGAAAACCCGGGTGTTGGTATCGGCAGGGGCAGGAATTTCACGGGTTTATCGGGGGTGTAACCTGGGGGCGTCAGGGGACGTAGAAGGGTGTCAGGGCGGGAAGCGGGAGGATTGTTGATAAGTGTACTGAAGTGTTTATCAGTTCATTGCCTACTATTTTTCACTTTTCTGGTTTAGTGATTTGGATAATTGGAATAAGTGAGTTTATCTTTGCAGCCCCGTTTGGGAAGGAAGGGTTTGACATCTTGACAGCATGGTTCCCTGAAAATATTTTTCGAATATTTTGTGGGATTGCGGAAAGTGTTTACCTTTGCACTCCCGTTTGCTTTACGGGGGAATGATCAACAGACGTTCTTTAAAAGATTTTCTCAAAAAAGTTTGCAGGATTGATTTTAATAGTTAATTTTGCAGCCCCTTTTGGAGAGAGTGAGTGAGGCGAGAGATAAGGGACGAGGAAAAGAGTTCTTTGACGTATTGAGGAAGAATAGAATGCAGCAAATGCTCCGAAAGTTAATTCTTTTGGAAGAGTAGATCCTTGAGACATTTAAGATCAAAACTTTTACAATGGAGAGTTTGATCCTGGCTCAGGATGAACGCTAGCGGCAGGCCTAATACATGCAAGTCGAACGGTAGTACTTCTTCGGAGGTATGAGAGTGGCGCACGGGTGCGTAACGCGTATGCAACCTACCTTTGTCTGGGAGATAGCCCCGAGAAATCGGGATTAATACCCCATAACATTACGAACAGGCATCTGTTTGTGATCAAAGCTCCGGCGGACAAAGATGGGCATGCGTGACATTAGCTAGTTGGCGAGGTAACGGCTCACCAAGGCTTCGATGTCTAGGGGTCCTGAGAGGGTGGTCCCCCACACTGGTACTGAGACACGGACCAGACTCCTACGGGAGGCAGCAGTAAGGAATATTGGTCAATGGACGCAAGTCTGAACCAGCCATGCCGCGTGCAGGATGACGGCCCTATGGGTTGTAAACTGCTTTTATACGGGAAGAACCCCCCTTACGTGTAAGGGGCTGACGGTACCGTATGAATAAGCATCGGCTAACTCCGTGCCAGCAGCCGCGGTAATACGGAGGATGCAAGCGTTATCCGGATTCATTGGGTTTAAAGGGTGCGCAGGCGGGATTTTAAGTCAGTGGTGAAAGCCCCCGGCTCAACCGGGGAAATGCCATTGATACTGATATCCTAGAGTACAGTTGGGGTAGGCGGAATGTGTCATGTAGCGGTGAAATGCTTAGATATGACACAGAACACCGATCGCGAAGGCAGCTTACCAAGCTAATACTGACGCTCAGGCACGAAAGCGTGGGGATCAAACAGGATTAGATACCCTGGTAGTCCACGCTGTAAACGATGATCACTCGTTGTTGGCGATATACTGTCAGCGACTGAGCGAAAGCATTAAGTGATCCACCTGGGGAGTACGATCGCAAGGTTGAAACTCAAAGGAATTGACGGGGGCCCGCACAAGCGGTGGAGCATGTGGTTTAATTCGATGATACGCGAGGAACCTTACCTGGGTTTGAATGAAGGCCGACCGTTCGGGAAACCGGACTTCTCTTCGGAGCGACCTTCAAGGTGCTGCATGGTTGTCGTCAGCTCGTGCCGTGAGGTGTCGGGTTAAGTCCCATAACGAGCGCAACCCCTATCCTTAGTTGCCAGCACATCATGGTGGGGACTCTAAGGAAACTGCCTACGCAAGTAGTGAGGAAGGTGGGGATGACGTCAAATCAGCACGGCCCTTATATCCAGGGCTACACACGTGCTACAATGGCCGGTACAGAGGGCAGCTACCTGGTGACAGGATGCAAATCTCGAAAGCCGGTCTCAGTTCGGATTGGAGTCTGCAACTCGACTCCATGAAGCTGGAATCGCTAGTAATCGCGCATCAGCCATGGCGCGGTGAATACGTTCCCGGGCCTTGTACACACCGCCCGTCAAGCCATGGAAGCTGGGGGTACCTGAAGTCCGCGACCGCAAGGAGCGGCCTAGGGTAAAACTAGTGACTGGGGCTAAGTCGTAACAAGGTAGCCGTACCGGAAGGTGTGGCTGGAATACCTCCTTTCTAGAGTGATATACTCTGGCCGGTTTACGCCGGTAAGCATTTGCGCATTCTTCTTCCCAATCGTCAAGGACCTTGTCCTCAACATGAGTTCATTGAACAGCCCACATGCGGGGCAGGAACTCTTGCCTAGTCCCGTAGCTCAGTTGGTTAGAGCACTACACTGATAATGTAGGGGTCAGCAGTTCAAATCTGCTCGGGACTACACGAGAGGGGGAATTAGCTCAGCTGGCTAGAGCACTAGCTTTGCAAGCTAGGGGTCATCGGTTCGAATCCGATATTCTCCACTAGCTTTCCAAACGAGGAAAGCAGGACAACACACTGGATTAAGCTCAAGGCAGAGCAGGCCCGTACACGGGAATGGCACCGGTTCGACTCCGGGAAATCCGCCACCGCAATTGCGGCAACGTTCTTTGACATATTGAAGAGAAGAGAACAAGTGAAAATCAGTAATATGATTGATCACCGATGCGACCATCGAGAAAGTTACTAAGGGCGCACGGGGGATGCCTTGGCTCTCAGAGGCGATGAAGGACGTGACAAGCTGCGATAAGCTTCGGGGAGGTGCAAATAACCTTTGATCCGGAGATTTCCGAATGGGGCAACCCATTATGCGTTTGCATAATACCCGCTAACAAGCGGGAGCTAACCCAGGGAACTGAAACATCTAAGTACCTGGAGGACAAGAAAACAATAGTGATTCCCCAAGTAGTGGCGAGCGAACGGGGAACAGCCTAAACCAGGATTGTTACGGCAATTCTGGGGTTGTAGGACTGCAACGTGGACTGTTGATTTGTAGCAGAACACTTCTGGAAAGTTGGACCATAGCGGGTGATAGTCCCGTATGCGAAACCGATCAGCTACCTAGCAGTATCCTGAGTACCGCGGGACCGGAGAAATCCTGTGGGAATCTGCCAGCACCATCTGGTAAGGCTAAATACTCCTGAGAGACCGATAGCGAACTAGTACCGTGAGGGAAAGGTGAAAAGCACCCCGAACAGGGGAGTGAAATAGTACCTGAAACCGTGCGCTTACAACCTGTCGGAGTCCGTCAAGTGACGGATGACGGCGTGCCTTTTGCATAATGAGCCTACGAGTTACTCCTCTCTAGCAAGGTTAATCCCGTTGACGGGAGCAGCCGAAGCGAAAGCAAGTCTGAATAGGGCGTATAGTTAGAGGGGGTAGACGCGAAACTTTGTGATCTACCCATGGCCAGGTTGAAGCTCCGTTAATCCGGAGTGGAGGACCGAACCAGTTGACGTTGAAAAGTCTTTGGATGAGCTGTGGGTAGGGGTGAAAGGCCAATCAAACTGAGAAATAGCTCGTACTCCCCGAAATGTTTTTAGGAACAGCCTCAGAGTTAGTGTACTAGAGGTAGAGCTACTGATTGGACTAGGGGGCTTCACCGCCTACCAAATCCTGACAAACTCCGAATGCTAGTACATATATCTGGGAGTGAGGGCACGGGTGCTAAGGTCCGTGCCCGAGAGGGAAAGAACCCAGAGCATCAGCTAAGGTCCCCAAACGTATGCTAAGTTGATCAAACGAGGTCTGATTGCAGTGACAGCTAGGATGTTGGCTTGGAAGCAGCCATTCATTTAAAGAGTGCGTAACAGCTCACTAGTCGAGCGATCGGGCGTGGATAATAATCGGGCATAAGCATACTACCGAAGCTATGGATTCCCGCATCAGCGGGAGTGGTAGGGGAGCATTCCAGTTGCACAGAAGGTGTGTCGTGAGGCATGCTGGAGCGGCTGGAAAAGCAAATGTAGGCATAAGTAACGATAATGCAGGCGAGAAACCTGCACACCGAAAGACCAAGGTTTCCTGATCAACGTTAATCGGATCAGGGTTAGTCGGGGCCTAAGGCGTACCCAAATGGGGAAGCCGATGGACAACAGGTTAATATTCCTGTACTAATGACAACTGCGATGGGGTGACGAAGATGTGAAAGACCCGCGTACTGACGGAATAGTACGTTAAAGGGTGTAGGTATACTCCTGGTAGGCAAATCCGCCGGGGGTGCCGAACCTGATAGTACCGTGAGTCCTCGGACAAACGGATAGTGGTCCTAATCAAGCTTCCAAGAAAAACCTCTAAGCTTCAGGTTGTTGTTACCCGTACCGGAAACCGACACAGGTGGTCGAGGAGAGTATCCAAAGGTGCTCGAGTGATCCGTGGCTAAGGAACTAGGCAAAATTGTCCTGTAACTTCGGGAGAAAGGACGCCCCGCGAGGGGCCGCAGAGAATTGGCCCAGGCGACTGTTTATCAAAAACACATGGCTCTGCTAAATCGAAAGATGACGTATAGGGCCTGACACCTGCCCGGTGCCGGAAGGTTAAGAGGAGGGCTCATCCCGCAAGGGAGAAGGTCTGAATTGAAGCCCCGGTAAACGGCGGCCGTAACTATAACGGTCCTAAGGTAGCGAAATTCCTTGTCGGGTAAGTTCCGACCTGCACGAATGGTGTAACGATCTGGGCACTGTCTCAGCCACGAGC
>JAKLHK010000023.1 GCA_022710185.1 Bacteroidota bacterium | reverse complement strand
GGATGTCGGCGCTGGGGCGGCCCGGCTCCATATCTGCCAGCTCGGCCATGGGCACCGGCACCACCTCCACGTGCAGGTCGATGCGGTCCATCAGCGGACCGGAGATGCGGCCCAGGTATTTCTGCACTATGCCCGGCCCGCACACGCACTCGGTCTGCGGATGGTTGTAATAACCACAGGGACAGGGTTGCGTTGCCAAGTTGTAGTTTTATAAAAACCTACGTAAAGCCCTTACCCTCAGGCTACCCCACAGAAATTGTTTCTCTGGGAGATGCGATCCGTGCTGCTCGAATGGATCTTGGCTGGGATCAGAACAAATTGGCAATGAATGCTGGTGTGTCGCAGTGTACTATAACTAACTGGGAGTTGGGGCATACCTATCCGGTGGGCAAGCGACTTAATAAGGTAGTGGAATTCCTACACAGGTAAGACTCTCTACTTCTAAACTGTCCATTTTTTTGAGAAGGCTACAAGATCGAGAAGCTTACAACCTTAAAAGATGCTGAACTGGTGGCTGATTTTAAAAAGGTAGCCCAACTCCCGGAAGAAGAACGTAAAACCATTCTCAGGGTCATCAAGGCCTATATCCGGGATTTCAATACACAACAAGCTTACGCCTCTTAAAAAACGCCCAGCAGAAAGCCGGGCGCTTGTAATTTTCTAATGTATTGTTATAACCTACAGAGAATTCAGGGACGATTTTCTATCTAGATTCAGGATAAAACTTATTTTCCTTATCAAAGTGCCCCGTTGAGGTCAGCTCATCCTCTCTAAGCGAATAGAGCATCATAGCCCCCTCAATATCTACTTGATAAAACCATTGGTTCTCAAAAAAATCATATCCAAGAATAGTACCTTGTCTACCAGCAATTTCATCCTTCATATTATCTTCACTTGGCTGGACAATTACCTTTTCAAGATATTTATATTTTCTTTTTGAGTTAGTGGCAAATCTCTCCATTATTATTGATGTTTAAATGTGATTCCTGTGTTCCCCAACGTTGTTGCCCTCTTCTTGAAAGTGTGACATCCCAATGTAGTTCGCCTTGTATATTGCTTCCTCTTGGCCTCGTCCATACATTACCAAGTTCATCTAAAAAACCACCTCGCGGAGCTGTTGGCAACCTACTTTTATTTTTCCATCTCTTTGGTGCCTTATATTGATATGTCCCTTCTGTAGGTAGCCCAATTTTACCTATGACGGCCAGTAATGCAAGATAGTATGCTTTGTCTGAAAGTGTTGCATCAGGACCTGATGGTCCCCCATTAAAGTCACTCCAAAAGTCTATGGCATTTAACCCAAGATAGGTCATAAATGTTATTGTTCTCTCAATTCCCGTTGCTCCTGCATCATATCCAAACATTTCAAAATTCTTGAGATCACCCCTATTGAAAACAGCAGTACCTGCATCTGCATGAGCATCTGATCCTTCTGGTATATCTTTTCCTGTGGCTTGTTTAAATCCGGTTTTTGATATTCTAAAGCCATATTCTCCATCATCATTCTTGTAAACAGCACCAACATTTTCATCCCCATATTTCTTAACTGCCCTCTCGTGTTTTCTTTCTGCCTTACGCTTACCCCACAGTCCCCAGTCATCAACGTATCCGATTGGGTTATTATAGCAATAGGTATATGGTGAAAACGAAGGTAAATCACTCGTAACGGGATCCACGGAGAGCCAGATGGAGATATTCGGATCATAGTATCTTGCCCCGAAGTACGACAATCCCGTTTCTACATCCTTTTCTTTTGCTGAGAATTTAAATGGTGTATTCCAGGATTGAGCATCTCTTTCTTCGATAAATAATTCCCCGAAGGCAAGGTATTCAAGATGCTGGTCTACAGAACCAGAGGCATCGGTAATAAACGTAGAGCTACCTAAGTGATCAGGATGATAGAAATATAGGTCGGTTTCTTCATCATCCAAGGTTGCCATCTCATTTATCCATTCCATGTTAAAGGAATAATCAGTCTGGTACTCTGGTAACTCCAGGCATTCAAGATTATTCTCAAACTGGGATACGATTGCCTGAGCTTTGTCATTAAGATCTATGCCATCTGGTTCTGCGTGAATCCCAATCAAGCTATTCTGCATACCTGCACCTATCTTACTCATAATCCTTGTTCCTTCTGCAAAATAATGCTTAGTATAATCATTAGTCCCAACAACAAATAATGGATTCACATAATAGGTATAGTCCGAATGTATTGCATAATCAATCGTCGTGTACTTATTAATCTGAACATGAGATGTATTTCCTGTATACTTTATTGCTCTCTCCCCTCCCGCATCATAAATATAATGAGAAATCATATCTCCATCACTAGTAGCAAATAATCTGTTCTCCTCATCCCAGCACTGGAACCTCCTTGTATTAACATCAAGACTATCAGTGTGCCTAAATATGGTCATATTCCCATTCGGATCCCAGTCGAATGAAAATCCTTCAGTCGTTCCTTCGATCTCAGTTAACGTATTAGGTTGAGAAGAACTACTATAAAGATAATCATTGTCAATATTCATTATTGAACTACTCCCATTGGCATTTCGGATCTCCGCTGTTTGAGTTTTATTTGTTATTCTCCCATTATTGGAATATGACATACTCAACAAACGATCATATCTGGTCCCATTATCCCAATACCCACTGTCTCGTACCAAACGATATAAGCTGTCATACTCAAATTCATAATAGGATGTTCCTCCCATGCCTGAACCTGTTCCCGCATTATTGGAAATCGAAATAATGTTCCCAACCTCGTCAAAACTGTACGAATTCTGTTGCATATAATTATCGGAGCTTGTCCAGGATGACAAACTCTTCAGGAAGCCTCTCTCAGCTGGATAAAGCTAATGAATTTTCCACTGTGCGCCGTCCCATCCTGACCACCCCCTGCCGCCTGACTTGATCAGGGGCCGCCGGCCCAAATTGACCACCCGCTGCCGGCTCAAACTGACCACCTAAAACAGCTTTCCATCCTTGCCGGGACTTTGGCTTGGTTGGTGCGTATTGGATTTATCCAATTAACCCAATCCATTCATGTCAAACAAACTAATCACTATGAGCAAGGTTAGAAGTGTTTTTCGTTTGTACGCCGAGGGCGTAAGCAAACAATCCATCGCCGAACGCACAGGACTCCCCCGCAACACGGTCAAGCGCTACCTCAGGCTACTATTGTTATCACAGCGCAGCGTACAGGAGCTGTTGAGCCTGGGCGATGCGGAGCTGGAGCGTATGTTCCTGGAAATGACGCCCAGATCCTATGTCGAGGACACAGAGAAGTACAAGCGTCTGAGCCAGTACTTCCCGCTTGTGGAAAAGGCGTTGAAATCGCCGGGTGTGACCAAGGAGAAGCTATGGAAGGATTACCGGGGATTTGATCCTGATGGCTTCGGCTACACGCAGTTCAAGAAGTATTACCTGAGCTGGTTACGTGCACGCAATCCGGTGGCCCACATCGAGCACAAGGATGGTGACAAAATGTATGTGGACTACGCCGGAGACAAGCTGCAAATGCTTGATCCCCATACCGGAGAGCTGATCCAGCTGGAGGTGTTCGTGGCTGTTTTGGGCAGCAGTCAGCTAACCTATGTGGAAGCCAGTATGAGTCAGAAGACCGAAGATTTTATTCAAAGCTGTGTGCACTCCCTGGAATACTTCCAAGGTTCCCCGCGTGCCATAGTAACCGATAACCTGAAAGCTGCAGTGATCAAAAGCAGCCGTTATGAGCCCGTAATCAACGATGCCTTCCGGGACTTCGCCAGCCACTATGCGATGGCTGTGCTGCCTGCAGGACCCTATAAGCCCACACACAAGGCCCTGGTTGAAGGGGCTGTAAAAATAATCTACCGGTTCATCTACCCCCGCATCAGGGAAGGAGTGTACACCAGCCTTGCTTCCATCAATGAGGCTATCCACCTGTTGCTGGAAGAGTACAACAGCCGACCTATGTCAGGCAGGGCGTACAGCCGCCGGCAACAGTTCTCCGATAGCGAGGCTGCCACGCTGCAACCCTTGCCAGCCATAGCTTACGATATCAAGCGGCGCAAGGTAGCTACGGTGATGAAGAACAATTTTGTAAGCCTGACCGAGGACAAACATTACTACTCGGTTCCCTACCGCTTCATTGGAAAGAAAGTGACCGTTCTCTACAACCAGAGCCAGGTGGAGGTATACTACCGTTATGAGCGCATCGCCCTTCACCAGCGCGACAGGCGACAGTTCAAGTACACCGCAGTGCCTGAACATCTTGCCAGTTGGAACCGGTTCGCGGCAGAATGGAACCCGGATAAGTTCCTGGAAAAGGCCAGGGTTATCGGGCCTGGCTGTTTGGAGCTGATCGGGATCATCCTGAGTGAAAGGCCTCACCCGGAGCAAGCCTACCGCGCCTGTCAGGGCGTGCTGAACCTGGGCTCACGTGTGGGTGCGGAACGTTTGGAGAAGGCCTGCCTGCGCGCATTGCTGTATAAGGACCACAGCTATCACACCGTGCGGGTTATCCTTGAAAAAGGTCTGGATAAGCAGGAAATGCCCGAGGATCACCCCAACACAAATCCTCCCGGACACGACAATATCCGCGGCAGCGAATACTTCCAATAATCCATTGGTGGGGCTGTTCCACAGGGATGGCCCCTCCATTCTACTATTCAAAGTTCTCACTTAAAACAGCAATCTTATGAATGAATCCACTTTGCAAAGACTCAAGCAACTTAAGTTCTACGGGATGTTCCATTCCTTCAAGGCGGTGCTGGAACAGGGCAGAAGTGCTTCGCTTACAGCAGATGAACTGATATCCCTATTAGTGGAGTCGGAATGGGACGACCGCAACAACCGTCGTATCGACCGTAACCTTCGAAATGCAAGGTTCCGTTACAGGGCCAATATGGATCAGGTTCATTACGATCCGGAGCGCCAGATTGATAGAAATCTTTTAATGCGGCTGGCAGACTGTAGTTTTCTTGGCCGTGCTGAGAATGTATTGATCACGGGCAGCACCGGAACGGGCAAGAGCTACATCGCCTCTGCACTCGGTAACCAGGCTTGTACCCTTGGGTACAAGGTGTTATACAGCAACACCACTAAACTGATCACCCGGCTTCGGCAAGCGAAGGCTGATGGCTCCTATATCAGGGAGATGAATAAAATTGAGAAACTGGACCTTTTGCTGCTTGACGACTTCGCGCTTCAGCCATTCGATGCGTTCGCACGTTCAACATTGATGGAGATGGTGGAAGACCGGCACGGGAAGAAATCTACGGTGGTGGCCTCACAGATCCCTGTAGCTCTCTGGCACAGTATGATAGGTGAAGAAACAGTGGCAGATGCTATTATGGACAGGCTGGTACACGATGCGCACAGGCTGGCCCTGATGGGCGAGTCTTTGCGTAAGCGAAGAAAGATGGTCGCGGAAACCGATGAGCAATCAAATGAATCTATAATGTAAATTTGGATGTTAATGCGTGAGGATGAAAACTGTTTCAAGGGTCACTTCAAGCTGCATTCTGCCTTCAACAAGGGAGGGTGGTCAATATGCATCGGCGGAAGGTGGTCAGGTTGGAGCGGCGTAGGGTGGTCAATTTAGGCGGCAGATGCATAAAGAACCCAACATCACCCGGAATTTCTTTCGCAAGGAACAATGACTGGATGGCATCAAGATGCTTCCTATCATTGGAGCATACCACCACCTTATCATATCCAGCGGCAAGACATTTTCGGATATTATTTACTTCATTCTCAACTGTATTGGTGACGGCAACTTCCACAGCTATAGAAAAATTATCTCGGACCAGCGCAATATCAATTCTCCCCTGGCCATCAGGTGTAGCTGCTTCAATTATTCCCTTGTACCCAAAATTTTCACCTGTTTTCTTTATATACTCCTGCAGAAACCGATGCTCACGGATCGAGCGTCTTTCAGCATCCTTTTGTACATATTCCTTTGCCTGGTCTTCAACAATAGCAGGATCATGGATTTCAGGAATTTCTTGCTTCTTTGATTTACCTGGTGCAGCAAAAGGTAGTGGCCTGATTTCTTCGGGGATAGTAATATTCCCAAGCTGATCAAGAATCTCAGCTTCAATCTCCACCTTATTCTTTCCATACTTGCCTCTTGAAAGATCAATCAGTGTGGTAGTCCTTTCTTCCTGCAACTCACTGGATAACTCAGATCGTACAAGCGGAGTCGTAATATTAAAATCCTGGTCTTTGCGTTCGATCCGGGCAATGGCTTGTCCAACATCCAGGTTCTGCAGATCTGATTCATCAAAGCCAGAGAGTCCTTGCACCAGAGTACGGGCATCTTGCTCACCGCATCGGAACATCACTCGTATCGCAGGATTTGCCAGAAGTGAGTTCAATAGTTCTCTATCAGCCGACCGGACTTGTTCCAAGTCTTGATGTGCTAAAATCATTCCCAATCCGTATTTTCTCGCACCGGAGAGAATAGCGGACATTGAGGGAGTTACAAAGTTTTGAAACTCATCTACATATAGAAAAAATGGAGACCTATCCTTCTCACCCACCTTTTGGCGATGCAGTGCTGCTTGGTGCAGCTTAGCCAGAATGATTGAACCTAATAAATAGCTATTCTCTTCACCGATCAGACCCTGGGCTAGTTTGACCAAGAGAATTCCTCTGGAGTTAATCACGCGATGGAAACTAATTCCCTCACGTTGAGCCATCATGTTTCGAATTATGGAGGATCGTAAGAATGTATCAAGCCGAGTAAGTATCGGTGCAATGGAATTTGTGCGTAGATGAGGGAATTCATTCCGCCAATAGTAAACAACGTTGGGATCTGAGATTTGCTTCAGTAGTCCATCCCGGTACTTCTTTTCAGCAAGAAATCGCTTCAACTCTACCAATGTTCCTCCACCGTCTATAGCAATGAAAGCGTTGATGGCATTACCCAGGACTGAAGTCATCTGATCACCCCAGCTAGAAGAGAACCTTCTGAACAAGGAGACAAGATCAGAGGATAGGATTATCTTCTCTGATTCTGAGCCGGCTTGTAATAGATTTATGCCTTCCGGAAAATCTTCATCAGATGGATCGATGAGTACAATATCCTCATTACGATCTTCAGGGATATGCTGGAGCACTCTATCTACTAAACCCAGCTCGCGCGCGTCTGTGACGCGTGCGCAAGGGCTGCTCGTCTCTGACGAGCCAAACTCATCCTCTACGTACCATCATCTTGCCCTAGCTCGCGCGCGTCTGTGACGCGTGCGCAAGGGCCGCTCGTCTCTGACGAGCCAAACTCATCCTCTACGTACCATCATCTTGCCGCAATTCAGCAATTTTCATTGCGTTACAAACGCAAAGTCCTTCGGCACGCGTCACAGACGCGCGCCAGCTCGTGCATCACAGACGCGTGCCAACTCAATTATTTGCCTGCCTGACCGTCCATCCAGACAAACACTTTCACCACTGCCTGAGCCTTGGACTGATCTTAATAACATCAATCATACTACTCAGATCTGCATAATTCCTTGCAGAACTGTACAGGTAATCCTCTGGATTTACCACGATCATTTGCCGCACCGGGTTCTGGTGAATATACTCCAATTTCTGATATAAGAAGCCCAGGGAATATACTTCTTCCGCGTGATTTCCATCCTGCCATACCTTGTAGTTTTCTATTCTGTTTAAATGGCGTCCTGCAAACTCAAATTCATTCAACATCCATTTCTTCCGGCTCTCTGTTCCTTGCTCCATTTTTGAAATCAGTTCTTTGGCTGTATATTTCTTGAAATCACGCAGAATATCGGATAGTGTCGGATAGCCTGTTGCGCGACAAATCATATGCAGATGATTCGACATCAGGCACCAGGCATAGATCTCAAGACCCTTATTCTTCTGGCAATAAATCAAAGAATCAGCAATGAGGTTTTTATACTCAGGACGGGTGAAAATATCTATCCAACTGACAATTGTCAAGGTCACGAAATAGACTCCGTCTTTTGTATGAATCTTGTACTTATCCGACATAGTTCATTGCGTTATAAACGCAAAGCCCTCAGGCACGCGTTGTAAACGCGCGCCAGCTAGGGCACGCGTCACAGACGCGCGCCAGCTAGCAACATGGGGTGGCCGCACTCCTCCTCCACACTCCAAACTACTTCTCCCCCCATCGCTCCCTATCCAGGCTGCGGTAGGTGATGGCCTCGGCCAGGTGCTCGGTCCCTATCGCAGCCTCAGCATCCATGTCGGCGATGGTACGGGCCACCTTCAAAATCCGGTCGTAGCCCCGGGCGCTCAGGTTCAGGCGTTCCATGGCCCGGTTCAGCAATTGGCGCCCTGACTCCCCCACCCTGCAATGCTCGCGCAACAGGCGCGAGCCCATCTGGGCATTGCAATGCACTCCCGGCTCCTCCCGAAACCGCTCCTCCTGTATCCTCCTTGCCCGCATCACCCCCTCCCGGATGTCGGCGCTGGGGCGGCCCGGCTCCATGTCTGCCAGCTCGGCCATGGGCACCGGCACCACCTCCACGTGCAGGTCGATGCGGTCCATCAGCGGACCGGAGATGCGGCCCAGGTATTTCTGCACTATGCCCGGCCCGCACACGCACTCGGTCTGCGGATGGTTGTAATAACCACAGGGACAGGGGTTCATAGCCGCCACCAGCATGAAACTGGAGGGATAGTCCACACTGAAGCGCGCCCTGGAGATAGTGATGATGCGGTCCTCTACCGGCTGGCGCAGCACCTCCAGCACGGTGCGTTTGAACTCCGGCAGCTCGTCGAGGAACAGTACCCCATTATGGGCCAGGGAGATCTCCCCCGGTTTGGGGTTGCTGCCCCCGCCCACCAGGGCCACATCAGAGATGGTATGATGGGGTGCCCGGAAAGGACGCTGGGTCACCAGGGCCGTATTCCTTCCCAGTTTGCCGGCCACGGAATGGATCTTGGTGGTCTCCAGCGACTCCTGAAGGCTGAGCGGGGGGAGGATGGAGGGAAGCCGGCGGGCCAGCATGGTCTTGCCGGCCCCCGGGGGACCTATCAGGATCACGTTGTGCCCCCCTGCCGCCGCCACTTCCAGGGCCCGCTTGATGGCATCCTGGCCTTTTACGTCGGCGAAGTCCACCTCGTAGCGGTCGGCCGAGGCGAAAAACTCCCCCCGCACATCCACCGTCACCGGCTCGGGCCGGCTGATCCCCAGCAGCATATCGGTCACATCCTTCAGGCTGGGCATCCCATAGACCTCCAGCCCCTGCACTATCGCCGCCTCCCTGGCATTGGTCTCCGGCAGGATGAACCCCCGGAAGCCCGCCTTACGCGCCTCGATGGCCATGGGAAGTGCCCCGCGGATGGGCTTCAGCGTGCCGTCGAGCGAGAGCTCGCCCAACACCAGCATGCCCTCCAGCTGCGCCTCCGGCACCTGCTCCGAGGCGGCCAGTATCCCCAGGGCCATGGTGAGGTCATAGGACGAGCCCTCCTTGCGCAGGTCGGCCGGCGCCATATTGATCACAATCTTCTTGCCCGGATATTCGAAGCCGCTGCTGCGTATTGCCGACTCGATCCGCTGCTGGCTTTCCTTCACGGCATTGTCGGGCAGGCCGACCAGGAAAAAGGCCACCCCCTTATCCACACTCACTTCCACGGTGATCACCACCGCGTTGATCCCTACCAGGGTACTCCCGTACGTCTTGACCAGCATCTCGGAAAGGCTTATGCGGAATTAGACGTTCTGGGGGGGGTGAAACGGACAAAAAAAGTGAAGAGGGGGATAGATAGAAGAGCAGCAACCGCCTCAGCCGGCCAGTCCGGCCAGGGAACGGCAGGATGGACAAAGGCCCATGTCCTTCTGGTCGATGTCTTCGACATAAGTACTGGACCGCATCACGCAGTTCGGGACATGACAGTGCGGGAGCCCGAAAGTATGGCCCAGCTCGTGGATTACTTCCTTGATGAAACGGTCCTGCACATCAGCGGCAGTGCTGCGAATCCCGTAGCGTTCGTTGGCCAGACGGTAAATGGAAGCAATGGCGGTCTGTCCGCCGAACTGGGCCTGCCCGAAGATATAGGTGAGAATAGGAATGAAGAGGTCCACATTGAACAGCCCGACTACTTTGAACGGGCCAGGGCCGGCCAGTTCGCCCACTACCCTGAGCAGCTGGTCCCCGTTGTATTGGCGGCGGCGGGCATCGAAATACATGCTCAGGTCGAGATATGTCTCCTGAAAGTCCACCCGGTGCCCGAACTCCAAACCCACGGCATCGGAGATCCGCTGCCGGAGCTCCTTACCGAAATGGGCGAAGGCGTACATTCTGATGGTTCCAGGATCCATGGGTTGAGGTTCTTGATATCCCCCCCGGGCCAGAGGCCGACTTCACGGCAGATGGCCCTGCCGGCCGGAGGAGAATAGGATTGCCAGCGGCTTGCTGGTCTATTTTTTCCCCGCCGGTGCCTGCAGTCCGTACTTCCTGATCTTGTTGTAAAGGGTCACCCGGTCTACCTTGAGGGCCTGGGCGGCGCGCGAAATGTTCCATCCGTGCTTGCCGAGGGTCTGCTGGATAAAGGTCTTTTCCACATCTTCCAGGCTCTCCGCAACGACTTCAACGGACTCGCGGGAGAGGGGAAGGTCCTTCAAGGCGATCTTCTTGCCGTTGCCCACCACGATGGCCCGCTCGATCATATTCTCCAATTCCCTGATGTTTCCGGGAAAAGCGTATTCCATCAGGCGTTTCAAGGCAGCGGGCTCCACCGTGACCAGCGGACGGTTCATGGCCCGGCAATACTTCCTGATGAAATAATCGGTCAGCAGAGGGATGTCGTCCACCCGTTCACGCAGGGGAGGCACATGAATATTCACCACATTAAGGCGGTAAAAGAGGTCTTCCCGGAACTCTCCCCGCTCCACCATGCCTTTCAGGTCCCGGTTGGTAGCGCATACCGTGCGGAAATCGGAGGAGATCTCCTTGTTGCCGCCCACCCGGGTGAACTTATGGGTTTCCAGCACCCTGAGCAGCTCGATCTGCATCTTCATGGAGATCGTGGCAATCTCATCAAGGAAGATGGTTCCGCTGTCTGCCATTTCAAATCTCCCCTTACGGTTGTATATGGCGCCGGTGAAGGCCCCTTTTTCATGGCCGAAGAGCTCGCTCTCCAGCAGGCTCTCGGTAAGGGCACCGCAATGCACGCTCACCAGGGGAAAGAAGCGCCGTGGAGAATTGGCATGGATAGCCCTGGCGATCAGCTCCTTGCCAGTTCCGCTCTCCCCGGTGATGATCACCGAGGAATTGGTAGGGGCCACGCTTTCCACTACCTTCAGCACCCTCTGTATCGCCTCGCTCTTGCCGATCAGGTCCTCTACGCTCTCCAGGGTATCCACCCGCTGGCGGAGCATCTCGTTTTCCTGCGAGAGGCTGATCTGGCGGGAGGCGTTGCGGATCAGGTGGGAAAGGTCGTCGGGGTCAAAGGGTTTGGTGATATAGTCGAAGGCCCCGTCCTTGAGCGCTTGCACGGCGGTGTCCACGGTGGCAAAGGCGGTCATCACGATAACCACGGCCTCGCTGTCGAGGGTGCGGATCCGCCTGAGCATCTCCAGGCCATCCATGCCGGGCATCTTCAAATCGGCAAGGATGATGTCGAAGCGCTCATTCTGAAGCATTGACAGGGCCTTCCGGGCATGTTCCGCTGCTGCGACGCGGTAACCGTCCTCCGTAAACCAGTTGCTCAGGGAGTCCCTTACGCTTTCCTCATCGTCGACGATGAGTATGGAGACTTTTTTTTCCATAGCATTCCTTAGTTAAGACCTGATCAAAGGGAAAGTGACCGAGATCGTGGTTCCCAGCCCCACTTCCGAGCGTACCGCCAATTTACCCTGATGGCTTTGGATAATGCCGTGGGTGATCGCAAGCCCGAGACCTATGCCGTGGGTCTCCTGCTTGGTGGAGTAGAAAGGCTCGAAGATGTGCGGGATATCCTCCGGTGAAATCCCGATGCCATTATCGGTTATTTCAACTGTAATGCTTTCATTATCTGTATTAAAAGTTCTAATCGACACTTCCCCGTTCTCCCCTACGGCCTCTGTGGCATTCACCACGATGGCCATACAGGATTGCTTGATCTGGTTCGGGCTGCAAAAGATCAGGTCGGCGGTGGCCTCGAATTCCTTGCGGAAGGCGATATTGGCGATCTTCAGGGAATGCATCATGAGCTCGCAGGTCTCGATCAGCAGCTCATGCAGGTGGCGGGGCTCGAAGTCGTCCTGTTCCTTCTTGGAGAAATCCAGCAATCCCTTGACGATTTCCCCGCAACGCTTGGTCTCGCCCTCGATCAGCTGCAGATATTTGAGCATCTGCACTTTCTTTTCTTCCGGCACCTCAGTGGACCCCAGTTGCTTATGGACCAGCTTGGTATACACCAGGATCCCGGCCAGGGGGTTGTTGATCTCATGGGCAACGGAAGAGGACAGCTTGCCCAGGGAAGCCAGCCTTTCGATACTGATCAGTTCGTTCTGGGCAGCACTCAGCTCTTCCGACTTCTTTTGCACTTTGTATTCCAGCTGATGGGACCAGTTCTCCAGTTCGGTGGTGGCCACTTCAAGGTGGTCAAGCATTTTATTGAAGGCGTGTGCCACCATTTTCATGTCGTCCAGCTGGTTGGCGTGGACCGACACCCGCGTACTGCGGTCGCCGGACGAAAAGGCCAGGCTGGCGCGGATGAGCTCACTCAGGGGGCGGCGCACCTGGCGCTTGGTAATCTGGATGAGGACGGTGGCCAGTATCAGGGTGATGAGTGTGGCCAGAACAAAGAATTGCATATTGGATTCGTTCACCGCCTCATCCAGGTCCTGCAGTGGAACTTCGATGATGAGGGATCCCAGGACCTGCTCCTGGGGACCGTGGTAATGGCAGGCCCCCTGATAACAGGTTGGGGAGTTGAGGATCGGGGAACGGATCAACAGATGGCGCTGGCCGTTGGCGCTGCGGTTCATCATGCACTCATGGTCCGGGGTGATAATGCGGTATGCCTTCTCCTTATAGGGGAACATCACCCCCATATCGGAATGGCAACCCAGGCAGTTGGCCCTGGAATAGTCGGCACTGTCCTGGGTGTAGGAGGTATGGACCAGGGCGTCCTGTCCATCGTACATGTTCACGTTTTCGACCCCTGGGAGGGTATGGATGACATCCAGGATGTTCTGCAGGGATCGTTTGTCGTTCTCCAGCATGGAGTGGTAAAGGGCACCTTCTACCAGGGAACCTACGTTATGCCCGTTCTGCAGGATCATGGTGTTCAGGTGGCGCTCATACACCGACTTGAATATGAACACAAAAGAGGCATACATGAACAAAGAGAGGATGGCGATGATCAGTACCACCCTGCCGTAAATGGACCGGCGGAAGACCTTGAACCTGTCCCACATCTGCCCTGCGGCGGAGCGCTTCTTCTTCTCTTCCTTGCCTTGCTTCTTCATGGCTTTTCTCTTATAGAGTATGTATCCCCGATCTGCCGCCTGCCCCCCCGGTGCCGGGGCCATTCCTACCTCATGAATCGTTGTCCTGGAACCTGCTGCAATGCATTCAACTATTCATATTTATCTATACATCAATCACATAAGTCCCTAACAAATGTAATGGTTATTGTTCAGAATCCTGAGCGAAACCTGCCCCTCTTTCCCCTGTTTTTCGATTGGCGATGATACAGCCCATCCCCCATAGTCCAGGCTCAGGGCCGATGGACCAGGGGGGATGGGGTTGGCTGTGTGTTGTGGGTGATGTGAGGCGCCCGCAAGCATCTCATCCCCGGCGATCGAGGAACTCCTGCTGGAAGGTGCTCCAGGCCTCGGGACTCAGATAACCGAGGGATCCGGGGGTAAGCTCGCCCCCGTCCTGCAGCACCGGCTGGGCGCTACCCTGCTCCAGTCCGCCGCGGTTCAGTGCCACGAAATGCTTGTACCGCTCCACTTCGTCACTGAGCCAATGGTTGGCTTCTGCGGCCAGGTAACAGTCTGCCACTTCCCCTTTCCAGTCCGCCGGCTCAATGCGGTAGAGCCATCCCTTGCCATAGGGATCCTCGCCCAGGAGCATGCGGTCGCTTTCCACCGCCTCATTACGGGACACGATGCGGCCCGAGAGGGGGGTATAGACCTTCAGCGATCTCCCGTCCTGTGCGATCTCAGCCAGCAGGTCCCCCTTGCGGACCGTTTCGCCCGGCTGGCGCATGAACTTCAGTTCCACTTCTCCGGTGATGCGCATCAGCAGGTCGTCCAGGCCTACCCTGGCCGCACCGAAGCGCTCCAGGAAGGCCCAGGTGTGGTTCTGGCTGTGATAGATGCCCTGGGGCACCCTCAATACCCCTGCGGTGAGCACTCCCAGTGCCCTGCGGACACCCTGCCGCAGCCGGTCTCCGCGATTCAGGATCAGCCAGAAGGGGATCAGCAGCAGCAGGAAGGCGATGATCACGATATATTCCATACCCTTGGTATCGAATATGTTGTAATAACTAAACCCATCCATAACACATTGATTTTAAGTTAATCTGATGAATCACAAATTCCCGTTCACTTCCTTGCCCAGGCCGGAGATTCGCGGAGCACCGGCATGCGGTTGATCACCCAGCGGAAGATCCAGATCTCGGTGAACAGCACCGTAAGGGTGACCACAAGCTCCTGCCATGAAGGCACATAATGGATGTCCATATCCCAGCGAAAGCCGATCACGGAAACGTTGAGACGGTTGAGGATGACCCCCAGCATGGTAAGGATGGCCGCTATCCTTACGAGCAGCAGCTTGCGTGAGCGATAACTGTAATAAAAGAGCAGCATAGGCAGCAGCACAAAGCCGATCATCTCAAGCAGGTACCATGCTCCCATTCGGGTACCGAGCAGGTCCCAGTGCTTGCCATGGATCAGCACCACCAGCTGCAGAAAGAAGTAGACGAACATGGCGCCCGTACATATCCTGGCGAGGCTGTGCACGATATCGTTATGTTCCCTGCGATGATGCTCATTGATCTGGTCAAAGAACACCCGTTGGCTGATCGAACCTTCGAAGATGACCATGGAAAGTCCAGCGAAGATGCTGGAAATCAGGAAGAGCACCGGGATGAACTCGGAATACCATAGCGGGTGTATCTTCTCCTTGGCCATAAGGAAAAGGGCGCCGAGTCCGCTTTGATGCAGCATGGACAGGGTGATCCCGAAGATCACTGCGGCCAGGGTCATGCCCGAGAGGATCTTCCGGGCTCTCCGGGCGCCAAGCCATTCGGCGATGGCCGGGGAGAACTCGATCAGCTGGGCGATCATATACAGCAGGAAGTGCCAGGCCACCAGGAAAAGTACAGAGCTGACGCCGAAGCTGTTGCCAATGATGGGGTTGATCACGTTCCAGGGCCGGCCCAGGTCGAGCAGCAGGGCCCCGGCATAAAAGAGGTAGGCCAGGAAACCGTTCAGCACGGTGACCCGGACGATGGAATGGTACTTTTTCACGTTCAGGACATAGACCATGAACGTGATCACGTAGGCCCCTCCGGCAAAGGCGACCCCGGTGACCACATCGAAACCGATCCAGAGCCCCCAGGGAACTTCCTGGCTCAGGTTGGTTATGGACCCGATGCCGTATATGAACCGATACACGATAAGCGCGGTACCCAGCAGGATGATGGGGACAGAAATGATATTGAAAGGGGTGAACAGTTTTCCTTTCGGCTTGAGCTCCTGAAGCAGGAATCTCCACATGGGACGCCCGTCGTTGTCCCTGGTCAAAGCGATGGTCTTATTCATCTTCGTTCTCCGGATTTGTCTGGTTCTTACTGGTGGCTTGCTGTATGCCCAGCAACAGGGCCGGGACGGCGATGAACACCGTGGGTACGCTGTAGAGGAAGCCCTTGGTGAGGGCGGGGTATGAATCGCGCTGAATGCCGGTGCGGAGGCCGAGTTCCTCGAAGGGTACCGGCGAAAGGTATAGCCACCCGGTGCCCCCGGCCTCGTGTTCCCCGTAGATATGGTCGTAGTATACATCAGGCTGCTCGGCTATCCTTCGCCTGGCCTCCTTGATGAGCTCCCTTCGCGGGCCGAACATCAGGGCATCGCCCGAGCAGAATTCCACACAGGCCGGGATCCCGCCCTGCTTAACCTTCTCCTCGAAGCACATGGTGCACTTGTTGATCTTCGGGTTGGCGCTGAAATATTCGAATTTGGGGCTGTCGAACGGGCAGGATACCATGCAGTAGCGGCAGCCCATGCACTTGTTCCCCCTCCAGATCACCGGTCCTTCCTCGGTCTTGTACATAGCCTGGGTCAGGCAGGCCGCGGCACAGGCCGGCTCGTTGCAGTGCATGCACTGCTGTTTTACATATACCTTGCCCTTGGACGTTTCATAGCCGTTGACCACGGTACGCCACGTCTCATCGGGCTTGCGCACCTGGGTGTCCTCGGCCGGGATCACCGGCTCCGGCAACCCATGGGCGGAGGCGCATTCATATTCGCAGTTGTAGCATCCAATACAGCGGACGGAATCATACAGTACTCCGTAGAATTCCGTGTCCGCTCCTTTCTTTGGCCTGGCTTGCAGTTCACTGCCGAGCGCGAGGGTAGCCCCTGTTGCGCCCATGACCTTGAAAAAATTCCGGCGGTTAATATCCATGGTATCTATCGCTTATGGTTTGATTTCTCTAATCATGACCCTAACGGTTGGAATCCAGGATCTCCGACTGGAAGTCTTCCCATATCTGGGGGCCGAACTCCGACAGCACCCCATCGCGGAGGGTTCCCCCATCCTGCAGGGCAACATAGGCGTATTCGGGGCTTTCCGGAACGAACCGCGTGGCAAAGAAGTCCTTCACCCGGCTGAACTCCGTGGATATCCACCGGCGGTAGCGATCGGCCACCTGCAGCAGCTGTACCTCCATATTCCAGTTACTGGGCTCGATGGCATACACCCAGCCTTCGGCATAGGGCGAATCGTTGAGGGGGGAGGTATGGCTGCGGAGCTGTTCGTTCTGCCGGATAATGGTACCGGAAATGGGGGAATAGATATGGAGCTGTTTTCCTGACTGCATCACAGAGAAGAGCACTTCCCCTTTGCGAACGCTCTCCCCGGGGTCTTTCAGCATGACGCGGGTTACAGGGCCGATGACATGCTGGAGAAAATCGTCGAGGCCAACACTGACTTTACCGTCTTTTTCCATAAAGGCCCAGGTATGGGTCTTGTCGTACAGCAGGCCTTCGGGGGAGGCGAGGCTTGATTCGTCGAGGGCAGCGGAAGCGTGATCTGCGGACAGGGCGGGGGACATGCGGGGCCGCGGCCGGGCGATCCCCAGCCAGCGGACCAGCAGGGCGATCACGGCAACACCCAGGATTACCGCCAGGGCGAGGAGCAGACTGGAGGCCCGGCCGGACTGCTCCTGCAGAAGCTGTTGTGGCTCTTCAAGCCTGGCTATAGCGGAATACCCTTCTGATGGTTCCAGGGCACAGAGCCCGAAGGCGGCCAGACCCGGCTGTCCATCGGCCAGTACCCAGCGCAGGAAATCCCTGCCTTCACCTTCAGCTACTGTCGAGGCACCGGCGGCATAAATATTGGCCACCAGGGCCCGGGGGTATTTCCCGATCCATACTCCGCGCAGGAGATGGGAAAGATCAGTGTAGATATCCTCCACGGGGTCGATCTGCCCGTTCCCGTTGCGGTCGATGGGCAGGAGCGTCAGGCCGGAGGGAAGGCCCTCTTCGGGAAGCAGACCGGCCACATTAATGAATCCGATGGCCAGGGGATCCTCCTGTACGCTCAGCATCACCTCCTCCGGGGCCAAAACCTGCATTCCTTCCATCGGGGCATCCAACCCGCCGAGGAAGGCTGATACCCTGTCCATCACCCCTTCACCCCCGGCAACATACACCTTGAGCATTCCGCCCTTATCCTGTCCCAGCAGTGTGGCCCAGCGCATCGACTGTGGATCGCCCAGGGCCGTGGCCAGGGCATCGGAGGTCACCCCTCTTTGCTGCAAATCAGCAAGGTAAGGGTTATTGCTGTGGATTACCGGGACCACGACACGGCGCCCGACGAGCATTCGCCATTCCGGTGCAGGGCTTGCTTTCCCAGGCTGGTTGCCTTCCAGGATCATCAGGTTGCCGGCCGTGAACTGGTCCTGCAACTCCACCCGGGTCTCCGGATTGGTCAGGTTATAGGCGTTGGCCCATGCACGGGCCAAGTCTTCCGTGGAGGGGGAACAGGCCACATTCAGGGTCTGCTGACCTTCCCTGGAGACTTCCCCGGAGAGGCCCTGTCCGCGGACGCTGCCCAGGCAGAGCAGCATTCCGCTAACGGCTACGAAAAGGATCCTTGTCTTCATGACTTCAGGTATTATATGACTTCCCTGGTCATCCAATAAGGATACCAAACTCGTATACGCCTGTTTATCTGATACTTAAAGCCTCCATTGCAAATTTTCTCTACACCAGAGGTGTTGATTATTTCAACACTCATTCGATAAAGTGGGAAGAAAGGCCTGCTGGCATTACCATAACAGAAGAGTGTTTATTTATTCAACACCTGTTGTTATTTTCAACACCTTTAGCTAAATTGCTCATTATCAGAGATCCTATAAATCTGATCATGAATAACTACACACTATGGGGGGATTGATGGCGCCAAAGAGGCCCCGATAAGCCGATGTGTTCAGGCAGCTGTGGGATGGGTTGTTCAGCGGACCAGGCCCTGGAGTCCCTCCTCAATCCGCCGCGGACGATGATGTGGGAAGGCTGTCCTGAGTTTACTGGCATCACCGCGGATATCCCATATCTCGTTCTCCCGGTAAGGCAGGTCCTTATGCAGCAACGCCCGGTCCTGTTCCCGGGGGGTAAGTTTATCGGCAATCTCGTCCATGGATACCGACTCCCCGCTGCACAGGTTAATGACTTCATTCTGTAGCATTTCGCCCAGCACCATCTCGCGCAGGTACCATAGCAGGTCGTGCACATGAAGATAATCCCTTCGCTGTGCGCCAGGGGTCATGTGGAAGGAGGTCCGTCTTTCCAGCGACTCAAGCAGCTGTGGGATGAAGGTCTGTGGGGGCATGCCGGGTCCGTAGAAATTAAAGATCCGGAAGACCCTCCAGGGCTTGCCCAGCATGCCTGACCAGGACCGGATCAGGTCCTCCGCCATCCATTTACTCAAGGAATAAGGCGAGACAGGCTGAGGTGGCATATCCTCTGTGAAAGGCAGGGGGTTCTTGTTCCCATAAATTTCCGATGTGCTGGAGAATCCGAAGGAGAGGTAGGGGATATCCTTAAGTCCCATCAGAAGGTTAAGCGTACCTCCCAGGTTTACTTCCAGCATAGGGGCCATGAGCGCGGGATCCCTGGACCGGTCGATCATGGCTGCCAGGTGAAAGATGTGGGCAGGTTCCGCGACGCGGCAAAGGCGCTCCACGGCAACTGCATCCCTGAGGTCCAGCGTATGCAGGTATACCTGGGAATACCTGGGGAATTCCTTCAGGGCAGCCTCGCTGAAGCAGATATCTGCCAGGTGCAGGTCATGGCCGGCGTCCAGAAGGGAGCGGGCCAGCATGGAGCCCAGATAGCCTCCCCCGCCGGTGATGAGTATTGACGGCCTCCCGCTCATTGTTTTGCCCAGGACAGGCCCAGGTCACTGGCCTTGCTGCAATATTCCATCAGGTCGTTGTCGGTGCTGACCTGCGCGGCAACATGGAAATCGCGGTACCATTCGATGGTGTGCGCGACCGACTGGGGAAAATCCCATACATTGTTCCACCCCAGCACATTACGCGCCTTGGTGCTGTCGAGCATCAGCAAACCGGCTTCGTGTGGCTCGCGCTGAACGGGGAGTTCCACCTTCACCGATGACCAGTGTCCCATTGCTGTATCGACCAATTGGAGTACGGAGAGGTTGCTGGAGGGGTCAGGACCGAAGTTCCATGCTTCGGCGAAAGCGGCATGGCCTTCGAGGAGCCGCCAGCCCAGCATCAGGTATCCGCTGAGGGGTTCCAGCACATGCTGCCAGGGGCGGGTAGCCTGTGGATACCTGACTTTCAGCGGATTACCAGCCAACGCAGCCCTTACCAGATCAGGGATGATGCGGTCCTCAGCCCAGTCCCCTCCACCGATCACATTGCCAGCCCTGGCCGTGGCCACCAGCACGGACGAGGATGGGCCCCCAGCCGCGGTTTGCATAAAGGAATGACGATAGGAGGCTGTCAGTATCTCAGCACATGCCTTGGAGGCACTGTAGGGATCCTTACCCCCCAGCGGGTCGTTCTCCCGGTAGGCATAGGGCCATTCCCTGTTGTCATAGCATTTGTCCGTGGTCACCACGACCACCGCTTTCAGCGAAGGCAGGTCCCTGCATGCATCCAGCACATTGAGGGTGCCCATCACGTTGCTGGAGAAGGTTTCCTCCGGTTGCGCATACGACCGGCGGACCAGGGCCTGTGCCGCCAGATGGAAGACCACCTCCGGCGCGATGGCCTGCATCAGCTGCCTGAGCTTTGCCCCTTCGCGGATGTCAAGGATATATGATCGGGCCCTCAAGGGAAACAGATCATAATGATTGGGCTGGGTGTCAGGCTCCAGGGCGATACCGTATACCTCGGCGCCCATGCCTTCCAGCCACCTCGACAGCCAGGAGCCTTTGAAGCCGGTGTGCCCGGTAATCAGCACCTTACGACCACGGTAAATCCCGCCGAACAATGCCGTCATTTCCATATTTTCCAATCTGCCCTGTCACCGTTCCACATCTCCTCCAGTTGCTGCCTGTCCCTGAGGGTATCCATCGGTTTCCAGAAGCCGAAGTGCTTGTATGAATAAAGTTCTCCATCCAGGGCCAGCCGTTCCAGCGGGGTACGTTCCCACACGGTTTGGTCGCCTTCCCCGATATAATCAAAGACCTGGGGTTCACACACAAAGAAACCCCCGTTGATCCAGGCACCATCGCCCCTGGGCTTTTCCATGAAGCGCAGCACCTTGTCATTGCCCCCTTCCATTTCGAGGGCGCCGAAACGGCCTTCGGGCTGCACCGCCGTCATGGTGATGGCCCGCCCATGCTGGCGATGGAATGACAGCAGGGCAAACAGGTCGATGTTCGCCACGCCGTCACCGTAAGTCAGCATAAAGGGCTCGTCGCCGATGTATTTGCGCGCCCGCAGGATGCGCCCCCCGGTCATGGTATTCAGGCCGGTGTCCATGATGGTCACTTTCCAGGGCTCGGCCTGGGATGAGAGCACCTCCATGGAATTATCCGCCAGGTGAAAACTGACATCCGACTGGTGCATGAAGTAATTGGCAAAGTATTCCTTGATGGCGTAGCTCTTGTAGCCTGCCAGCACCAAAAAGTCCGTAAACCCGAAATGGGCATAGATCTTCATTATATGCCACAGGATGGGCTTACCTCCAATGCTAACCATCGGTTTCGGGATCATCCCGGTCTCTTCGCTCAGCCGGGTACCGAATCCCCCGGCCAGTATTACCACTTTCATCATAACCTCTGCGGAACAGCTCCGCCGTTTATTGCATAAGACTGCCTGCCGGGGCCTGAATTGCCTGACCCAGGGCCGGGAACGAAAATTTTTATTGAATAATGAGATGCCCCCGGGCATCCACCCCTTTGCCTGTTAGACGGTACAGGTAAGGGCCGGCTCCCAGGGCCGGCAGCGAACAGCCCTGATCTTCGTGGATCTGGGAGCTCCAGATCAGCTGGCCCCGCATATTGAACAGCTCAATAAAGCCCTGGCCTTTGTCCACGGGCCAGGAGATGAACAGGAAGTCACGCGCCGGGTTGGGATAAACCCCTATGCCTTCGCTCGTATATGTGCCCACTCCGGCAGGCGTGAGGGAAGTGTAATGGAAGGTGTTCCTTGAGGTCTCCGCCCAGGAACCATTGAAAAATCCATATTCCTGATATGCCGTTGGCTTGAAGGTCTGAAAAGCCCTGTTAGTGATATACCAGAAGGGAAGGATCACCTCAGGGATGCTGTAGGCTGTATCGTACTGGTATTCCTGCTTGTCGTCGCCCGCCCATTGGGAGGTCGGACTCTGCCAGTTGGCCGTCTCCACCTTGATCAGATTGGAGCTGATATCATAGGTCAGCTCTTCCTTCCAAAGGTTAACCCATTGATTTCCACTTTGGTTCGGCCCTTTGATGAGGTATAGGGTAAGATGGCCTCCCGCGTTATAGGAGAACTCCTCCTTCTTCAGGTATGACCAGGAAGAACTGCTTGATTTCCAGGAATAGGCAGAGATGGTACTTTCCAGGCCCTGGGCTGTATAGGTATATTCCTTCTTGCCAGAGTTCACCCAGGAAGATCCGTTCCAGGAATAGTCCTGGTAAAGGGTCAGCAGGCCTGCCGTGTAGGTGTAGTCGGCCTTCCAGGAACTCACCCATTGTGCGGACCCGGAATTCCAGTAATAGTCCTTGTACTGGCTCAATTGCCCACTGGTATAGGTGTACTCCGCCTTCCATGAGTTCACCCATTGTGCCCCGGCAACATTCCAATAAAAGTCATGATAGGTAAGGAGATGGCCTGATGCGTCATAGGTATATTCCGCCTTCCATGAATCAGTCCACTGCCCTGCCGAGCCATTCCATTCATACACGCGATAGTGGGTAATGTCCCCTGTGGCATTGTATGTATACTCCTCTTTCCAGTAATTCTTCAACTGGAAGGAAGTAGAATCGAGCTTGCGCAGCAGATATCCTGTGATAAGCCCTCCACTGCCATAAGTATAGTTCTCTTCCCAGTATGCGTTCCATCCATTCCCCGCAGCGTGCGAATGCTTGACGGCCTGCGTCAGCTGGTCCAGGCTGTTATATGTATAGACATCCTTGAGGGTAGGCACCCATTGTCCGGCGGAGGACTCCCACTCCAGCCTTACCAGGCTGTCCATCCGCTGCTGCAGGTTTGCCACTCCCACTTGCTGGGCCCCAACGGAAACCGTCACCGACAACACCATCACCCAGGCTCCGAGCGCTTGCTTACCCCTGCAGGAACAATTCCTGTAAATCCATTTCATCCAATGCATATAGATATCTTTGCGCACCAAAAGTATCTTAATTTTTAAATATGACAGCGTTCCGGGCAACCAAAGGCGAGTTCGGGTATCCAGAGCGTATGGGATCTCCGCAAGATAATCAACGGGCCAGCTTCCCCATTACGGCCACGATCCTGACCGCTACGGGGATCCTGATGGTACTCTTTTCACTGCAGGGGCAGGAGAGAATGGACACCCTGCGGCATGCCGAGTCGCTGGCCTATGGCGGGGAGCTCGGGTTGGCCACGGACTTGTGCAGCGCATACTGTGACGGACATCCCAGGGATGTGCAATCACTCAGAACCTGTGGCCGCATCGCCTATTGGGCAGGAAGGCTAAGGCTTGCAGAACGCATGCTTACCAATGCCTATGAACAGGCTCCCCAGGATGAGCGGCTGTTGGCTGAGTACCTTGAAATACTGGCCCGGACCGGCCGTCTCGCCCGGGCCAGGGCGGTGGAACGGGCCCTTCCCACAACCTTGGCTCCGGAGGCTGCGTTGAGCCGGAGCAGGGCCCTCATAGCGTATTATTCCGGGGAGCCCGGGCAGGCCAGGCAGTTCATGAAGGCTGCAATGGAGGGTTCTACCGGCAACCAGGAGAACATTCGGCTCGCGGCAGAGATCGAGGAGGCAGGTTCTCCCCTGCTGGTGGCCGGGATTTCCCTTATGAAGGACGACCAGCCTCTGGGTGGGTTTCGTCCGGCACTGGGCTATAGTCAGCATGTAAAATCCTGGCTGAACCCGGGTATTCAGGTCGAGTTTCCATTCTGGATCAGTGATACCCGCCGCTGGCATTCCGCACAGGCCACCTTGAGCAACGAATTGGTGCTTGCCGATCTGCAGCTCCGGATGTTTTTCAGCGCCGGGTATTCCCCATGGCCTGCTGACGGGACCGGCGCATTCATCGCCGACCTGAAGCTTGAAAAACAGTTCCTGCGCCGCTGGAAACTGACCACCGGCTGGGACCATAGGCCATACCTGAGTACGCTCAGCAGTATCGACAAAAAGGTGATCGCGGAGAACCTCCACCTTGCGCTGGGCTATGGGAGCAGCGGGAAATGGAACGGGGAGATCAAGGCTGCGCGCACCGCCTATCCCGACGATGACAACGCGGTAAACTCCCTCTCAGCCTGGATCCTCAGCGCACCGTTTACGCAGGGGTCGTTGAAGCTCAGTGCAGGATATGGCTATTCCTGCGGACAATCCCTGCACGATCGGTTCCAGTCTGTGATCCCCCTGGAACAGAGCCTGGGCCCATCCTGGTCTCCTGACCCGATCGCCGGTCGCTACGATCCCTATTTCACGCCACGGGACCTCAGCGTCCATGCTGCACTTGCCGTCCTGGACTACCGGGTGGGGGAACGCTTCACATTCAGCAGCACCCTGAACTACGGGATCTTCGCCGCGGCATCCCATCCATACCTCTATCTTGACCGGGCTGATGATGGCTCGATCTTTCTGGCCCGCGGCTTCGCCGACACCCGCTTCCACCCTGCGGAGGTCAGGATCAGTGCCCTGTTCAGGGCGAGTGCGCGCTACAGTCTTCACTGGGAGGCCGTTTATGCAAAAACCCTGTACTACTCCCGCATGGGATCGGGGTTACAACTGAAGGTGCACCTATGAAAAAAGGCGGCAACACCCTTTGGAGGTCCAGCGCCTCCGCCACGGTAAGGGGCAGGGACAAGTTCCTGCTCATGGCCTTGTTCGTTGCCGGGGTCATAAGCCTGGGATTGCTGGCCGACTGGTGGTTCCGGCCGGAGCACATCCTCAACATCTGGTTCTTTATCATCTTCAGCACGGTATTTTGGTATGGAGCGGTTCGTCTCGTGCTGATCTGGATCAATTACCTGCTGATCCGGAAACCTGATCCCCGGCCGGTGCCGGAGGGGCTCAGCGTGGCGATCTTCACCACCTGTACCCATGGGGAACCCCTGGGAATGTTCGAGAAAACCCTGGCCGCCTGCCGGCGCGTGAGCTACCCCCACACCACCTATCTGCTTACCGACCGCGAAGAGCCGGAAGTGGCCCTTATGGCCGAACGGCATGGGGCTGTGCTGCTCGATATGCGGAACACCCAGGGAGCCAAGGCGGGTAAGATCAACAAGGCCCTCGGCATGACCAACGAGGAGTTCATTCTGATCCTGGATCCGGACCACATCCCCTTTCCGGAGTTCCTCGACCACACCCTGGGATACTTCGGGGACCCGGGAATTGGATTTGTCCAGGTATCACAGGCCTACTACAATCAACGTCAGTCCTTTACTGCCCGGGGCGCGGCCGAGCAGACCTATACCTTCTATGGCCCCACCCAGATGGGACTGTTCGGTACGGGCAGCAGTGTGGCCATCGGAGCCAACTGCACCTTTCGTCGCGCCGCCCTGGAAGAGATCGGCGGTCATGCCGTGGGGCTGGCTGAAGACCTGCTGACCTCACTCCGCCTGCATGCTGCCGGCTGGAAATCGGTGTACAACCCTGTGGTGGTGAGCCGGGGGCTGGTGCCCGAGGACTTCGGGTCCTACTGCAAACAGCAGCTCAAATGGTCGCGGGGAGTGTTCGAGATCGCGTTCACCGAGCTTCCCCGGCTCTTCCGAAGGCTGAGCGGGTGGCAACGGCTTAGCTATGCTGCCATCTCCACCTATTACTTCGTGGGAGCCACCGCCTTCTTCTTCACCCTCATCCCCTTTCTCTACGCCTTCACCGGGGTAATGCCAGCCAGCATGTCCTTCGTGGATTTCGTAATCAACGGCTCATTTGTGGCCCTCATCTCCCTGGCTATTTATCTCTACGTTCAGCGATGGATGGCGCATCCAGATACCGAGACCGGATTTCACTGGAGGGGAATGATCCTGAAGTATGCCGCCTGGCCGGTATATTTCCTGGGATTCCTGCTGGCGGTCGTCAATGTGGACATCCCCTACATCCCCACCTCCAAGAATGCCGTAACAGGCAAGGTCACCCCCTTCGCCCGGCCTTTGCAACTCCACCTCATCCTTTTCCTGCTGACCTTCGCCATCATCTTCATCCGGCGCAGGTTCTATATCCCTCAGGATGTGCTGGTGCTCACGGCGGAACGCACCTGGGGCATGTTCGGATTCGCCGCCCTGGCGGCCCTGATGAGCCTTTGGGGGCTTTATGCAGCCTGGGAGACCCGGCGGATGAAAGTCACCGATCCCTGGGAAGAGATCGATACGGATACGTTATAAACCTACTGAAATGCCAAGAAGAACCAACCGATTGCTCATCACCCTGCTGGCCATAGTGGCCGGGATAGCCGTGGTGCTCATCCTTTCCATGGCGGGGGACCGCTCCAGGGGACCGGTGGCCAACCTTTTACGCCAGGCCGGGCGCACTGTGGCCGGTATCGAGGACCGCTTCATCCATAAAAAGAGGGTAGGAAAACGCATGGATAAACTGCAGTACCTGGAGGGATGCCAGCAGGACATCTCCCGACTCAAGGATCCGCGCGTCATCCTGATGGGTGCCTACGACAACCGCACGAGCGAGTCGTTCGCCAGCATCATCGATCTGGAAGATACGCTGGGGACCACCTTCCCCCTGGTTCACATATACAGTGCCTGGGGTGACAAGCCGGAGGAGCAGTTTCCCAGGGCACAGGTGAAAGCCATTATGGAGCTGGGCTCCATTCCGGTGATCACCTGGGAACCCTGGCTGAGCGATTTCGAGCAGAAGAACTACCCCGGACTGGCATCGATGGAAGAACGGGACAAGGGGGGCCTTGCCACCATCGCTTCGGGCATGTTTGACGAATACATTACGGCCTGGGCTGAAGAAGCAGCGGAACTGGGAAGGCCCATTTTTCTGCGGCTCGGTCATGAAATGAACGATCCCTACCGTTATCCCTGGGGCCCGCACAACAATACGCCGGAGACCTTCATCGAAGCCTGGAGACATGTCTTTGTGCTGTTTAAGGCAGCCAAAGCGGATAATGTGATCTGGATATGGTCCCCCCATCCCTCATACGGGATGTTCAATGAGTTTTACCCCGGAGAATATTTCGTGGACTATATCGGGATCAACGTCCTGAACTACGGCGACGTAGCGTCATGGTCGAAGTGGTGGTCCTTCGACGAGATCATACTCAAGGCCTATCCCGAACTGAGCCAGTTAAACAAGCCGATAATGATCTCGGAACTGGGCTGTCTGTCGGTAGGAGGTAACCGGGCCGATTGGTACCGCGAGGCGTTTTCAAGTATCGCGACCAACTACCCCAGGATCAAGGCTGTACTGTTCTTCCATTATTCCGAGGACCGTACCACCACGCCTCAGGCGGTGGACTGGACCCTGGAGTGGGACCGGCCGGTGACCACGGCCATACGCCAGACCATGCGCGCCTGGCCTGATTCACTCAGGATGCCCTGACCGGATAATGTATTGACCATCATATGAAGTAGTGCGGCAGCTCTTGCGAACTCCTCCGCCTGCTCAACGCTCCCGGACCTTCAGTTTATAGGAGAGCCCTGCACTGGCCTGCCATTGCGTACCTACCTGGGTCTCCCGTACATACTGGTATAAGGGTAGGTCGACCAGGGCATAGCCGGTAAGGTTGCCGTAGGTATAGCTCAGTTGAGGGGAAAGGAAGACCTTGCGGTACCCGGTAGCCTCCGGGTCGTAGTTGGGATAGGAGTACATCAGGATGTCGGAATTGATGTCCATGCGGTCCATCCATTCCGCCCTGAGCTGCAATGTCAGGCCGTATCGGTAGCGGAAAGTCTTGCCGGCAAACAAGCCAAGGCTGGCGAAATCCCCCATGCGCTCTCCCAGGGGGTTCCATGACTTTCGCACATATAACCCGCTGAGAAATACCCTGAAACCCTGGCTCGGGTAGCCGCGGTAGAGGAAGGCGTAAAGTATGGCGTCCTGGGCGCCGGATGAAAGCTGGACCGCCTGGGGATTGGTTACATAATAGGTTTGTCCTGAAAAGGGCTCTACGGCCCCGGTGGAATCGTTGTAACTGCCCAGCGGGAATTTAATCCCCAGGCCCAGCGTGAGTTCCGTGGTGTGGGATGGGGTGACCCGGTTCATCACGGTATAGCGTGGAAAGAGGACCAGGTCACCTATGCCTTTCGAGGAATAGGTCCGCGCGGGATCGCCATTCAACCCGATTTCTTCTTTAACGAAATAATTGCCAGTCTCCACCGACATGGTGAAGCGCTCGCTGAGCCCGTAGGCCAGGCGGAAATACTGATAGGCGCTGCGAAAGCGGTCGAAATATTTGCGATCGGCCCGTCGGGAACCGGTATAGAAGCGGTCGCTGCGGATGTACTGGAAATTGGTATTCAGTTCAATTTGCCCTTGCTGCAGCACCCCTTGTGAGGTTCCCCCGGCTATGGGGCTACCGGCCCCTCCCGCACAACACTGGGCATGCAACGTAAGCGGTTGCAGAAGTATAAGGAAAGCCGGAATGATGGAGTACCTCAGGGCTGCGACTCTTGGTCTACGCATCTTCATGGCCTCACCGCACATTCAGGCGCAGGGCCCGGTGTATCCCTCTGCCATCATATATCCTGAGAATATAGGCTCCCGGAGACAGCGTGCCCAGTTGCAGGCTGGTCTGCTGTTCCCCGGCCTGGGCGGCCGAGTATAGTGAAGAGGCCTGGATCCGTCCCTGCATGTCGGCCAGCTCGAGGCGGACCGACGACGGCTGGTCCAGGGAGAAACGCAGAAAAACCTCCTCCACAGCCGGGTTCGGCCAGGCCTGCAACGCCATGAGGGATCCCTCGGGGTCATCCGTCGATAAGGCGATGTGCTCCAGGGCCGAAGCGATGGAATCCCGCAGCGTAAAACCGTTCACGGTATTGTTGGCATTAAAGAATACCCTGTGGTCGTTGCCGGCCACCACCACGATCTTGGGCATACCGTCAGAACCGTAGTCCGACATCTTGATGGTGGAACTGGAGAAAGTGGTCACATTTTTTATGGCCGTGCCGGCAAGCCAGCTGTTGAGCGAGCTGCAACTGGTGTTGGCGTAATCGTCCACTACATACATCACCACCCGGCCGGGATGGGCGGAATCGAAGCTCGCCACCACATTGTTGGCTGTCAGCGAAGGCCCTATGCAGGCCCCGCAGGGCATAACCCAGCAAAGGACGACTACCTTGCCGGCATCCAGCTCCGTGAACAGTTCGTGCCCTACACTGTTGCAGTCGTTGCAGTTGAAGTTCACCGCTGTCTGGGCCATGGGGCGCAAGGCGGCAAGAAACAGGAATAAAATTATCAGGGTTCTCATGATTCTTCCTAATAGGTTCCGGCTCAAAAATATCGATTTATTTATTTTTAGGCATATATAAGATCCACAAACTATCTTTGATTGTTATCCCTGCGTTCTTCCCGGCATAGCCGGGGCAGGGAAAAGTAAAAAACCAATCTATGCATTCCGTACGTTCCATTTTATGCTTTAGCGCACTGTCAGGGGCCATCCTGGCGGGATGGGCCCAGCCGCTCACCGTGCATGATCGCGACCAGAACGACCTCCTGGTCAACGATTCCGTGGTCAATATTTTCGAAAGTGACCCGAACACCCTCATACTCACCGCCTCCTTCGCACTGAAGAACAATACCCCAGATCCGATGCCCGTGCTGATGAAGCGGACCATCCACGAGATTCCCGACAGCACCATAGATTTCTACTGTTTCAGCATACAGTGCTGGTTCGGGGTAGACAGCGTTACGGTGGCCGACACCATTCCGCCCTACGGCACATCCTTCCTTTTCTCCACCCATGTGTGCCATAAACGCTACCTGGAACTTGCCCCCCTCCCGCCCGGGTATTCCTCCATCACTTACACCCTCTTTGTTCCAGGCACCGGAATCGAAACCTCGGTTCAGGTGAACTACACCCACAGCCCGCTGAGCGTGAACGAAGATGAGCAGCCGTCCTTCCTTCTCTACCCCAATCCAGCGCGGGACCAGCTCACCCTGGAGCTGCCGGGAATCCCCAGCGGCCCGGTGGACCTGGTGTTTTCCGATCTGCAGGGAAGGGTGCTGGAAAGCCGTGCAGGCTTACTCACAGATGGAAGGATCACGGCCTCCACCGGTCACCTTGAGCCCGGTCCCTACCTGCTGCGGGTCAGCCGGGGCAACGAACTGAACACTACCTTCCGTACCCTGATCGCGCCATGAGCCAGGAACGATCAACATCACAGGAGGGACAGGCACTCCCTGATATCCCCTCCCCATGTCAGAACATTTGTGTCCTGGACCCTTCCATGGTATGCATCGGTTGCGGACGTACGGCCAGCGAAGTAGCTTCCTGGTCCATCATGCCGAGGGAAGAAAAGGCCGCAGTAATTGCGCGGCTGGAGCGGGAAGGCTTGCTTTAGGCTCAGCGGGGCCGGTAGCCCGAAGCCTGGAAGAGCGCATGGGCATCGCTCATCTGCATCAGCTCCGCCAGAGAGGTTTCCGGGTGGCGTTCCATATATTTCTGCACCATCATCCAGCCCAGCCAGTGGCCCGGTCGCGGCGCACTTTCTGTGCCGAAGGCCGCGGTGAAAGGCCCATCCTGCATCAGGCGCCTGAAGGCGTTGAGGTCAGTGGAGTAGATCAGTTCATTGTCGATAAGGAAGCCCCACAGCGATTCTTCGTTATTCCGGCACCATTCCAGTTGGGCGGAAGTGTACTTCAGCAGGAGGTGATCGGGGGTCCCGGGGATGAGGGACTGCATGAAATACAATCGTTTACCTTCAAACAGCATGGCGCTGACCAGGTCCTGCTGCTGCATAGGGCTGTTGTAAGTGTGGGATATGGCCTCGGCGCAGGAAGGCAGGATATGGGCACGCGTGCAGCGATGGGCCATGAAGGCCGGCATGCCCACCTGGGCATAGAAGGGCGAAGCCTCCCCCAGGAACATGTCGAGACCAATAATCATGACACTGTCGAAATACTCCACCGGCTGCTCATAATGCAAGCCGCTCACATAGGCATAAACTTTCGGGTCAGGCTCGGAGGGAAAATAATGACGGAGGTAGGCGAACATCAGGCCCAGGGAGTCTTCGAGCCCCTGGAGATCATCATATCGGGCCATGCACTCCTTGGCCACCGTCCGGATGAAGGGATCGGTAACGAATTCCCGCATGCGCAGTACGGCCAGGGTATCCGCGAGGTTACCCCTCAGAAAGAACCCATATTCCCCGCTCAGCCCGGCCAGGCCTTCCATAAAGCGGCCGGAAGGAATGGAGAAGAGTGCCCTGCCGTAGTCATGGATAGGAACGGCCGCTACCTCCCCAGCCTTGAAGTCGGGTCGCTTCCCGCCCCCATGACCAGTGCAGCCCCCTCCAAGGAGAAGGGTCAAGGCCATGACAATCCAGAAAATCATCGAATGGAAGGTCCGCATCAGAAGAGTTTCAGCCCAATGCTGAGGTTATACAAGTAGGTGTGGGTCTTGGTGGACTGGACCGCGGAAATATTGTTGAGTCCGAACTCATAGCGGAAATCCACCGTGAACATCAGGATGTCCATCCCTCCCCCGGCCTGGAAGCTCCAGATGGCATCCCCGTAAAGGTCGGAGGGCAGTTCCGGCTGGTCGTCCATGCCGTCGGCTTCCAGGGTAGCTTTTTCTTCCAAAACGTAGGAACCCACGGGTCCCGCCATGAGCCTGAAATTGAATCCATACAGGTCCAGTACTTTAAGGCCGATCAGGAGCGGGAAATCCACCGTCTTCAGCCTCACCTTCAAACGGGCATCCTTAATTGGGCTCGGACTGGGAGTATAGGGATCGTTATCATCGATAGTGTAGGTGAAATTTCCGCCCTTAAGATCGAAATAGGCCTCCGGCTGAAGGTAAATACGCGAACGGTTGGCCAGACGGAAGAACAGGCCGGCCTTGTAGCCCAGGGTCTCATCCTCCTTGTACGCATCGATATCGGTATACAGCACGCTGCTGTTGATGCCGAGCTTGGGGCCCAGGGTTACGGCCGGAATGTTCTGCGCCCTGAGGACCGGTACCACCGCGCCCCAGAGGAAGAGGATCCAAAGGTATTTTATGCCTGCTGACATGCCTGTGCTAACGCCTGAACCGCACCATAAGTATGCCAGAATTGGGCCCGGGTGCGATCCTGGGATGCAAAGGTAAATATCCGTTCAATCCGGGGCACTTCTACCTTCCTCAAAAACAAATTGGTAACACCATAATGTTGAAAATGGGGACAGTGTTGGCAGGCCAATAATTCCGCCAGGGGCGCGTTCCCTGAAATTCCTCGTAAAATTCATACATTTGAAAGGAACAAGCCCTGGATCGAAACTGAAAGATACTGCCATGAAACGCACCCCCCTGATCATCGCGCTCATCGTCCTCTCCTGCCTCAGCCTCAGGGCCCAGGATGACCGCCCTTTCCGCTTCGGGCTGCACATCTCCCCTCTGGTAGGATGGATGAAACCAGACGTTGTGGGATATGCCTCGGATGGCAGCACCCTGAACCTCAATTACGGTTTCAGCACCGAATTCATGCTGGCGCAGAACTACACTTTCGCCACAGGGCTCGATTTTATTACCCTGGGCGGAAAACTGCTGTACCCGGATGCCATCCTTATCAGTGCCGGTGACACGGCCCTGGAGGAAGGCAACATGCTGCGAAAATACCGCACCCAATACCTTCAGCTTCCCCTCACCATACGGATGCGCACCAATCAGATGGGCTACCTCACCTTTTACGGACAGTTCGGTTTTACTGCCGGTTTTCTGCTGAAGGCCCATGCCGATGATGAATTCGATTATGAGGGTAGCGCCCAGGTCGACAAGATCACGGCAGAGAAGGTCGATATCCAGGATGATGTCTCGTTCTTCCGCGCCGGTATGTTGATTGGTCTGGGTGCCGAGTATTCCCTGGGGGGGACCACGGCACTCTGCGCTGGCATCAACTTCAACAACGGGTTTACCGATGTTCTCCGTGGCAAGAACGCCTTGGACAGTAGCAAGGAGGAACACGCCATCTCCAATGCCATTGAGGTCAGTCTTGGGGTTATTTTCTGAACCCTTGCCGTCTGAGGGTTACTGCCATGAAGATCGCCCTGGCCCAGATCAACGTCCACATAGGTCATTTTGAAGGCAATGTGGCCCGCATACTGCATGCCCTGCAGGAGGCCAAAGCCCTGGGGGCGCAGCTGGTGGTCTTCCCTGAGCTGGTAGTGCCTGCTTATCCTCCCCAGGACTTTCTGGAGTTCGACGACTTTATCCGGCGTTGCGAATCCTCGGTACAGGACATTGCCCGGGAATGCCGGGGCATCGCGGCCATCGTGGGGAGCCCGGTGCGTAATCCCCGGCCCGAGGGCAAGGACCTGCTGAATGCCGCCCTGTTGCTGCATGAGGGACAGGTGGTGGCCGCCCGGCATAAGTCCCTGCTCCCCAACTATGACATTTTTGAAGAGTACCGCTATTTTGAGCCGTCGCGCGACTTTCAGGTGGTGGAGTTCCTGGGGGAACGCATCGCCCTCACCATCTGTGAGGACCTCTGGGATATCGGCGACAACCCCCTGTACACCGTCTGGCCTATGGATGAGCTGATCGGACAGCATCCGGGGCTGATGATCAACATCTCTGCCTCGCCCTATAGTGCGGGCAAGGTCACCGAACGCCGTGGGGTGATGCAGCACAACGCGCGCAAATACCGCTTACCGCTGTTCTATGTCAACCAGGTCGGTGCCCAGACCGAACTCCTTTTCGACGGGGGCTCCATGGTGGTGTGCCCCGATGGGGAGATCTATGGTGAGATGGCGCGATTTGAGGAGGATCTTCAGGTGTATGACCTGGAGAAGGTCCGCCGTGGAATAGGGCAGCCCGGTCCCCCGCCAGCTGAGGACCGCATCGCCGGCATACACGATGCCCTGGTGATGGGTATTCGTGACTATTTCGGTAAGATGGGTTTCCGCAAGGCCATCCTGGGCCTCTCCGGAGGCATTGACTCCGCCCTGACCATGGTGCTGGCTGCCAGAGCCCTGGGTGCAGAACAGGTAAGGGGGATACTGCTGCCATCGGAATACTCCTCGGATCACAGCATTGCCGATGCCCGCGAGTTGGCGGAACGCCTGGGATGTCCCTGGGAGCTTATCCCCATTCAGGCGGCCTACCGCAGCGTACTCGAAACCCTGGATCCCCAGTTCCATGGCCTGCCGTTCAACCTCACCGAAGAGAATATCCAGGCCAGGGTGAGGGCCGTCATCCTGATGGCGCTGTCGAACAAATTTGGACACATCCTACTGAATACCAGCAACAAGAGCGAAGCGGCGGTAGGTTATGGCACCTTGTATGGGGATATGTGCGGTGGACTGAGCGTGCTGGGGGACGTATACAAGACGGAGGTTTATGCCCTGGCGGAATATGTGAACCGGCAGGGGGAGCTCATCCCCCGTAACACCCTCGAGAAGCCTCCTTCGGCCGAGCTGCGGCCTGGGCAGAAGGACAGCGATTCCTTGCCCGAATACCCTGTGCTGGACGCCATCCTCCGGCAATATATAGAAAACCGGCAGGGACCGCGTGAGCTGGTCGCTGCCGGATTCGATGCCGCTATGGTGGACCGGGTGCTGAAGCTGGTGAACACCAGCGAGTACAAACGCCACCAAACCCCGCCTATCCTCCGGGTGTCGCCGAAGGCCTTCGGGATGGGCCGCCGTATGCCTATCGTAGGCCGTTACCTTTCCTGATCAGATGGCCTCCACGGCCCTGATCTCGGGTATAGCCTTGATCACGGCCTCCTCCACCCCGTTTTTCAGGGTCATCCGACTGTAGGGGCAGCTTCCGCATGCTCCCTGCAGTTCCACGTTCACGGTATTGTCTTCGGTGATGTTCACAAAGGCGATATCGCCCCCGTCGGCCTGAAGGAAGGGCCGGATCTGTTCGATGACATTCTTGACCTTGATGGTCAGTTCTTCCTGACTTGACATTTTCCTGAAAGTATTGATAGTGTGTTTGGGGTCATTCCGTAGCACAGGCCGGGCCTCCGTCGTTCATTTTCACTACCTCGGTAGGGGCAATGCGTAAATTACGCTGCCCGACCTGGCGGATCACATTGGCAGCCAGCTCACTGAAGGCCCTGGCGAGGGGGCCGTCGCCCAGGGCCACGGGTTGGCCGTTGTCGCCGGATTCGCGGATGCCCTGTACCAGTGGGATTTCCCCAAGCAGGGGAATACCAGCTACGGCGGCCATGCGGCGACCACCTTCCTTGCCGAAGATGTAGTAACGGTTCTCCGGGAGCTCTTCCGGGGTGAACCATGACATATTCTCAACGATGCCCAGGATAGGCACCTTGATGTTCTTCTGGGTAAACATGCCTACGGCTTTGCGGGCGTCGGCCAGGGCCACTTCCTGGGGCGTGGTGACGATCGCCACTCCGGTGACCGGGATCTGCTGCACCAGGGTAAGATGGATATCGCCGGTTCCCGGGGGAAGGTCGACGACCATATAGTCCAGTTCACCCCATTCTGCGTCGTTGAAGAGCTGGGTGAGGGCATTGCTGGCCATGGGGCCGCGCCAGATCAGGGCCTGTTCTGGGTCCACGAAGAAGCCGATCGAGAGGACCTTGACGCCATACTTTTCGACCGGATGGATGCGGGTGCGCCCATCTATCTGCTCTGCTTCGGGGTGGGCATCGGTCAACCCAAACATCAGGGGGGCCGAAGGGCCGTAGATGTCTGCATCCACCAGGCCTACGCGGGCCCCGGTAGCTGCCAGCGCCACGGCCAGGTTTACGGCTACTGTGGATTTGCCCACACCGCCCTTGCCCGAAGCCACGGCAACGATGTTTTTCACCCCGGGGAGTATGCCGGCCGAAGAAGCCATATTGTCGATGCGGACCTTGATGTTGTCCTTCAGATCGGCCATGGCATCCAGATGGATGAGTATGGCCTTGATGCATTCCTGTTTGACCTGTCGCAGATGGGGGTCATCGGGCTGACGGAAGACGAGGGTGAAACCCACTTTACGGTCTTCTGTCCACACCTCCTCCACCATGCCGTTGGCCACGATATCCTTTCCGGAGGGCTTGTATTGCACTTCGGAAAGGGCCTTGAGTATCTGTTCCCTGGTGTATGACATCTGAATTATCTTTATTAAGAATAGTTATAAATAACGCATCTAAGCGGGCACAATGTTACACAGATTTTCTGTAACCACAGGGAAATTCGGGGAAAAAAGAAGCCTTACCCCAGACTGGCAGGATCCCAGAAGTGTTCCGCGAAGTGGAGCACGGCATCGTCTACCACTTCTACCCCTTCACTTTCGAGCAGATTACGCATCACCTCACCTCCCCCGAAATGCTGCTTGCCGCTGAGCTGGCCGTTGCGGTTGACTACCCTGTGCGCGGGCACCGGATCCGGGAGCAGGTGCGACTGGTTCATGGCCCAGCCTACCATGCGGGCGGAGCCGGCGGTCCCGAGATAGCGTGCAATAGCTCCGTAGGAAGTTACCTTCCCGTAAGGGATGCAGCGGGCTACGGCGTATACCCGCTCGAAGAAATGCTCATGCTGGTCATTCTGCATCGGAAATTCCGGAAGTGGGTTCGCCGGGCAGGGGCAGTGCGTCGCGGTGAAGGTCCATGGTGAACCTCAGGTAATGGATGGGAAGGCCTTCCTGGAGCCAGCGGGCTTCGTAGAAGGTTTGTATCATGGAGGCCTCCTCTTCCGGTGGCGCGGCATAGAGGTCTTCGGTATGATGATGGACGTTGTATCCGTTGTGCCGCGCCAGCGCTAGAGTATAGTGGTAGAGGGGGGCACTGTCGGTCTTGAGATGGATCTGGTGGTCCGGAGCCAGGAATTGGCGGTATCGGTTGAGGAAGAGCGGATGGGTGAGCCGTTTCTTTTGTCGGCTGTCCTTAAGCTGGGGATCGGGGAAGGTGATCCATATTTCCTGAACCTCTTCCGGTCCGAAGAACAGCCCGATCAGTTCGATACGCGTGCGCAGGAACCCTACGTTTTTCAGGCCTTCGTCGAGGGAGGTCCTGGCCCCTCTCCACATCCGGGCGCCTTTGATGTCCACGCCGAGGTAATTCCGTCCGGGGTTGCGCCGGGCCAGGCCCACGGTATATTCCCCCTTGCCGCAACCGAGCTCCAGCACCAGGGCCTGGTCGTTCCCGAAGAACTCCGGGGCCCATTTTCCCCTCATGGGAAAGCCCTCCATAGCCTGAGCATAAGGTACCTGGACAACGTGCGGGAAACTTTGGGTTTCCGCGAAGCGCTGGAGTTTTTTTTTCTTTCCCAAGGCAGCTTAGTTTCTGGCTTTCCTTACCCAGGCGTCAGTATCGCCTTCTGCGCGGATCGTTCGCAGGGCCGCATCCGCCGCTTCCTGAGTGGGGTACCCATTATAGCATACCACCATGAGTCCGGTGGAGGTGGTATCGAGTACCAGGGCGGGATATCCTTTCTTCCGGAGCTTGTTCAGGGTCTGTTCCACGCCCTGGGGGGTACGGAAGGCGCCGGCGACGATGTAGAAGCGGGCCCCGGCAGGGACCTGGGGAAGTTCGTCCCTTACCCTGGCCGGGATACTGTCCTCTGGCACTGTCGCTGAGGTGTCCACGGGGGAGGACCCCAGGGAATCCTCCGGTCCGGCGGTATCCGTGGGGAGGACTGGGGCAGGCTGTTCGGGAAGGGGGGCCTGGCGGCCGGGGAGCGGAAGGTAGCAGGCGATGATCTGCCGGCCCGGCCCGGCCTCATTCAGAAGATATCCTGCAATGCCTCCAAATACCAGGTAGAAAAGCAGGACCCAGAGGAGCCAACGCCTGCCCTGACGGGGTACCGATGTTCTGAGGGGAGGCATGTCAGGGATGGCCACGGTATCCTCCACCTTTTCCTTTTCCTTTTCCTTAACCTGCACCGGGGTCATGGTGAACGGGGACAGCCCCAGGCCTTCTCCCCTGCTGTAGCTTTCCTGATCGGCCTCGAAGAGGATCGAACCATCACGGCCAAGGGCCATCAGGCCCACTCCGGGAAAACGGTAGGTTTCTCCGGCGGTGAGGGAAGCCCGGACCGAGGCACAGAAGCGTTCCACCTCATGGCGTGCCGCCGCCGTATCGCTTCCCCGCCGTGATGCGATGAACCCGGCCAGGGCATGCGGATCGGTGATGCCGGAGCCAAACTCCAGGCGCCAGGAGGGTGGGCTGAAGCGATGGGCGGACAGGTCCACGGATGCGGGAACATAATGGGCGCTGAGCTCACCCAGGCCGGGCAGGGGTACCCTTCCCTCTTCGGAAAGCATCAGCCGGATATGTCTGAATATCTCGTTCATGCACTATACCTTGCCGCGAGGCGCTCCGCCTTTTCCAGGTCTGCCGGAGTATCCACTCCGGGCCCGGGCGCCGAGGTCCCGATCAGCCGGATAGTATATCCTGCAGCCAGCCACCTCAGCTGTTCCAGGGATTCGGCCCGTTCGGCCCCTGACGGGGGAAGCGCACATATCTCGCGCAAAATTAGGGAGGAAAAGGCATAAATCCCTATGTGCCTGCGAAACAGGGGCTGTTCCATCCACCGCTCCCGTGGAAGGTCCCTGAGGTAAGGGATGGGGCTGCGACTGAAATACAGGGCCTGGCCGAGCTCCCCTCCCACCGCTTTCACGATGTTGGGGTCTTCCAGTTCCTCCAGGCGCTGGATGGGGCACACCAGGGTGGCGATGTCCGGCCCTGCTCCCGCAAAGGGGAGGGTGAGCCGTTGCAGGTCCAGGGGATCGAGGAAAGGCTCATCGCCCTGAATATTGACCACCACATCCCAAGCGCGGCCCTGATCACGGGCCAGGATATCCATGGCCTCCAGGCAGCGGGAGGTACCGCTGACATGGTCCGGGGAGGTCATCACAGCCCGCCCGCCGCCTTCCTGCACATGCTGCAGGATGCGCTCGTCGTCGGTAGCCACAGCCAGGGTATCAAAAACCCCTGAAGCCCCCGCCCGGTCGAGCACCCAGCGGACCATGCTGCGCCCGGCTATGGTGGCCAGGGGCTTGCCGGGAAAGCGGGTGGAGGCGTAACGGGCCGGAATAAGGCCCAGGATGCGGGGATTCGCCATGGATGGATCAGAACAGTCCGTGGATCTCGGCGCTGACTTTCTCGATGACCATGCCGAGGTCTTCCCTCGACTCGGTGATGTTGATGCGGTCCACATCGAACACCAGCAGCTTGCCTTCCTTATATCCGGAAATCCACCGTTCATAGCGTTCGTTGAGGCTTTTCAGGTAGTCGAGCCGGATAGACTCCTCGTATTCCCTCCCCCGCATCTGGATCTGGCGTACCAGAGTGGGAACACTGGCCTTCAGATAAATGAGCAGGTCAGGGGGCTGGATGAAGCTGCTCATCAGTTCGAAAAGGGAGAGGTAGTTGTCGAAGTCGCGCGTCGACATGAGGTTCATGGCATGCAGGTTAGGCGCGAAGATGTAGGCATCTTCATAAATGGTGCGGTCCTGCACCACTGTCTTGCCTGACTTGCGGATCTCCACGATCTGACGGAAGCGGCTGTTCAGGAAATAGATCTGAAGGTTGAAGGACCAGCGCTGCATTTCTTCGTAGAAACTGTGCAGGTAGGGGTTAGCCTCCACGTCCTCGTAATGCGGGGTCCATCCGAAGTGCCTGGACAACAGTCCGGTCAGGGTGGTCTTGCCGGAGCCGATGTTCCCGGCGATCGCAATATGCATATTCAGGAGATTTTCAGGATGTAGCCAAAGATAACAAGATTATAGCCTAAGCATTCAGCCGCAGCACTTCCTCCACAACATTCCGTTGATTGGAAAGCCGGGGCACCTTGTGCTGACCGCCGAGTTTTCCTTTCCATTTCAGCCAGCGGTAGAAGGCATCGCGGGGCATGAGCACAAGCTCGGGGGGCAGCAGCACCATGTTGCGGTAGCGCTTGGCCTCGTAGTCTGAGTTGAGCGATTTCAGGGCATTGTCGAAGGTCTCGGTGAAGTACTCCAGGTTATCCGGAAGGTGTTCAAATTCGATCAACCACTGGTGGCGCACCGTACCTTCTCCTGTATGCAGGGGAGCTGCGGTGTATTCACTGACGATGGCGTTCGATTTCGAACAGGCGATGGCGAGGGCCTTATCCGCGTTGTCGATGATGAGCTCCTCCCCTACGGCATTGATGAAGTTGCGCGTACGCCCGGTGATCCGGATGCGGTAAGGGTCGGTGCAGGTAAAGCGGATGGTATCGCCGATGAGGTAACGCCACAGTCCGGCATTGGTGGAGATGACCAGGGCATAGTCCCGGCCCGTTTCGACTTCGTCAAGCCCGATGCAGCGCGGGTGCTCCCTGCCGATCTCCTCCATCGGCATAAACTCATAGAAGATGCCATAGTCCAGCATCAGCAGCATTTCTCCCGGCTCAGTGCGGTCCTGTATCCCGAAAAACCCTTCGGAGGCATTGTAGGTCTCCATGAACTGCATCTTTCCCCCGCTCAGCTGCCTGAACTGTTCCCGGTAGGGCTCGAAGCTCACCCCTCCATGGAAGAACACCTCGAGCTGGGGCCACACCTCATGAATATCCCGTACATCGTTCATTTCCATCACCTTGCGCAGAAGGAGCAGGGTCCAGGAAGGGACCCCGGACAGGCTGGTTACGTTGTGGCGGCTGGTGACCTCCGCCATCAGGTGGATCTTCTCTTCCCATTCCCCCATCAGGGCAATGGAAAGGTCAGGGGTGCGCATGAACTCGGCCCACCAGGGAAGGTTCTGCATAAGGATGGCCGAGAGGTCGCCATAGAACTGGTCGTTACTGACCTCGCTGATGTAGTGGCTGCCGCCCATAGCCAGTCCCTCGCCCTCGAATACCTCGGTGTCGGGGAAAAGGCTGCAGTAGATCGAGAGCAGGTCTTTGCCCCCTTTGTAATGGCACTCCTCCAGGGCTTCCTGGCTGACGGGGATGAACTTGCTTTTATCGCTGGTGGTCCCGGAGGACTTGGCGAACCAGCGGATATCGGAGCCCCAGAGTACCCGCTGCTCCCCCTGGCGCAGGCGGTCGATATATGGGCGCAGCCCATCATAATCATTCACAGGGACCCGCTCACGGAATTCCCCGGGGCTACGGATGCTGTCGTAGCCATAGTGCCTGCCCCACTCCGTATCCCTGCCCCCGGCGATGAGGCGTTTGAACCATTCTGACTGGACATCATGGGGATAGCGGATGAACAGCTCGATCTGGTGCATCCGCTTCTTCATCAGCCAGGCGATCATGGATCCTATCAGCGCCATCGTTCTCCTTTATTGCATTCCTGCCGGGGAATGGCCCCATATGCCCGGTATGCTTATCTTAGACGAAAATAACAACTTCTGCGCTTTGCTTTGTTTTCCGAACGCGAAAATCAACCTCGGATTGCGGGTGATGGGCCGCCGGGACGACGGCTACCATGCGCTTTCCTCCTTCTTCCTTCCGGTGGGACTATGCGATGTCCTGGAAATTCTCCCGGGTGGTTCGGGGCTCACGCTGGAGACCAGCGGTTTAAAGGTGGAAGGACCTACAGAAAACAACCTGGTGAGGAGGGCCTGGAGACTGCTCCAGGAGCGACACTCGGCCCCCGGGGCCCGGATGTGGCTGCACAAGGCCATCCCGTCCGGGGCCGGGTTGGGCGGGGGCTCCTCGGATGCCGCCGCCACGCTTCGTTTGGGCAATGCCTTGCTGCAGCTCGGACTGGATGAGGTGCAGCTGGAGTCCCTGGCCCTGGAGCTGGGCAGCGACTGTCCCTTTTTCATACGTAGCCAGGCTTCTCTTGTGGGGGGCCGCGGGGAGAAGTTCAGTCCGGTGCCCTGGCCAGGAGCGGAACTCTTTGTCGTTATCCTGAAGCCCCCCTCTCCCATCCCCACTGCCGAGGCCTTCCGGAATCTTATATCCTTCAGTCCCCATTCTTTTCATCAAGATGATCTCTTGCTTCCATTCGCCCAATGGCAGGAGCATTTCAGGAATGATTTCGAGGGCTGGGCGAGCGAGCGGGTGCCGCAGGTGGGTGAGCTGATCCTCCGGCTGAAAAGCGCCGGCGCCTTCTTCACCTCCATGAGCGGCAGCGGCAGCAGTGTGTTCGGGCTCTTCCACGCACCCCCGGAAAAATTGGAACCTGCAGCAGGGGAATTCCGCTGGCAGGGATGGCTGAGCCCTATTTCGGGGCCATGCGGAGCAGCCATGCCGCAATAAGTCCGAACACCAGGTTGGGCATCCAGACCGCGATGCCGGCATGCAGGTTGCCGTAGACAGCAAAGGTGGTGGAGATCTGCATGAACAGGATGAAGGCGAAGCTCAGGGTGATGCCCACCCCCAGGTGCAGCCCGATGCCGCCCCTGACCTTGCGAGAGGAGAGCGCTACCCCGATCAGGGTGAGCACCAGGGTGGCGAAGGGGAAAGCGATGCGCTTGTGTTTCTCTACTTCATACTCGGCCACCTGTTCGTTCCCGGACAGTTTCTGTTTGTCGATGAAGTCCCTCAGTTCCCTGAACTTCATCAGCTTCATATCGTCAGAGTTCACGATGAAATCCTCAGGGCTGAATTCAAAAACCGTATCCTTGCGCAGGCCATGCTCCAGCCTTTCGTAGTGTCCTTCCCAGCTCCGCAGAAAATAATTATCGAGCACCCAGGATTGCTGCAGGCTGTCCCAGCGGATGATGTCGGCGCTGAGCTTACTGCTCCGGCCCTCAGGGTCAATGGTTTCCAGGGTGAAGCGGTGACCGGTATTCAGCTCGCTGTTGAAGGATTCCACATAGATGAACTTTCCCGGACGGATCTGGATATGAATGTCCTTCTCCCGGTTGGAAGGGGGTTTTTTGAGGTAGGCGTATTCGAAGGCCAGCAAGCGGGCATTGGTATGGGGGATAACGAAGTTGGCCAGGAAGAAGGAAAGGAGGGCCAGGATGAAGGCGGAGAAGAGGTAGGGCCTGAGCATGCGGGCGAAGCTCACGCCACTGCTCAGGATGGCCACGATTTCCGAACGGCCCGCCATCTTGGAGGTGAAGAAGATCACCGCGATGAAGGTGAAGAGGGGGCTGAAAAGGTTGATGAAATAGGGGATGAAGTTCAGGTAATACTGAAAGAGAATCTCGTTGAGCGGGGCATCCTTTTCGATGAAATCGTCGATCTTCTCGGAGGCATCGAAGATAATCACGACCAGGATAAGCAGGGTGATGGCATAAAAAAAGGTTCCCAGGAACTTCCGGATGATGTAGCGGTCGATCCTGCGAATCCCCATATTGTCCGATAACCTGCCGAGAGCTCCCATTCCGAAGTGTTCCTTGCGCTTTCCTTGATACGTATGGTTTATCAAAGCCTCTGCCCCAGCCGGGGCACCATGCGGGCCTTCCAGGAGGCAAAGGTGCCCTCCACGATATGCTTACGGGCTTCCCTGACCAGCCAAAGGTAGAACCCAAGATTGTGCCGCGATGCGATCATGGGGCCGAGCATTTCGCCGGCAGTGAACAGGTGGCGCAGGTAGGCCCTGGAGTATTGACGGTCCACCTCGGAGGTCCCTTCAGGGTCGAGGGGGCCGTAGTCGTTCCTCCATTTCAGGTTTTTCAGGTTGATGATGCCTTCGCTGGTGAATATCATGCCATTGCGCCCGTTGCGGGTGGGGAGCACGCAGTCGAACATATCGATTCCCAGGGCAATGCTTTCCAGGATATTCACCGGGGTGCCTACCCCCATAAGGTAGCGCGGCCTGTCCTGGGGCAGGATGCCGCAGACCAGTGAGGTCATGGCATACATATCCTCCGCCGGTTCACCCACCGACAGTCCCCCGATGGCATTACCTTCCGCTCCCCTGGATGCGATATATTCTGCCGAGCGCTGCCGCAGTCCGGGGTAGGTGCTTCCCTGTACAATGGGGAACAGGGACTGGCTGTGGCCGTAAAGGGGCTCCGTTTCGCTGAAGCGGGCGAGGCAGCGGTCGAGCCAGCGGTGCGTCATCTCCATGGACCGCAGGGCATAGGCTTCATCGCAGGGGTATGGGGTGCACTCATCGAAGGCCATGATGATGTCCGCACCGATGAGCCGCTGGGTGTCGATCACATTTTCAGGGGTGAATACGTGCCTGGAACCATCAATGTGCGACTGAAACGTGACCCCGTTTTCACGCAGTTTGCGCACGGCCGACAAGGAATAGACCTGATAGCCCCCGCTGTCGGTGAGGATGGCGCCATCCCAGCCGATGAAACGATGGAGCCCGCCGGCCTCCTGCAGCACCCCGGTCCCTGGACGTAGATAGAGGTGATAGGTATTGCCCAGGATGATGGGGGCCCCGATGTCCTCCTTCAGCTCGCGGGTATGTATGGCCTTGACGGTACCCCCGGTGCCCACCGGCATGAAGATGGGGGTAGGCAGGACGCCGTGGTCGGTGTACAATTCACCGGCGCGCGCCGATGAACCCGGGTCGCGGTGAATAACTTCAAACCGCATGTTGGAAAAATTTGGGCAAAGATAGCCCTTCTTGGGGTGGAAAGGATAATTTTGCCGGGAACAAACCAGCGTCTATGCCGTTCCTTCAGGGAACCTATCCTCCTGAAATCCTTGTATTGGTCCTGCTGTTCTTCCTGGTGAGCCTCATTCAACTGTTGTTCATCTGGGTATTGCATGGCCGGCTGGGGCTGACCCGCCCCCGGCGCGGCGACGAGGCCACCCGTCCGGTTTCGGTCATCATCTGTGCCCGGGATGAATACCATAACCTGAAGGAGAACCTGCCTTTCATTTTGCACCAGGACTATCCCGATTTCGAAGTGATCGTGGTCAATGACGCTTCGGATGATGACACGGGCTACCTGCTGGAAGACCTGGCCAAGGACTACCCTCACCTCCAGCCAGTCACTATCCACTCTGATCTCAACTTTTTCAAAGGCAAGAAGTTTCCGTTGAGCATAGGGATCAAGTCGGCGCATAAGCCCTATTTGTTGCTCACCGATGCCGACTGCCGCCCAACCAGCCGCCACTGGCTGCGTAAGATGCAATCGCATTTCAGTGAGGAAAAGCGGATCGTGCTGGGTTACGGAAGTTACCGTACACGGAACAGTCTGCTGCACATGCTGGTACGCTTTGATACGGTAAGCACGGCCATGCGTTATATGTCGTGGGCCCTGGCCGGCATCCCCTACATGGGGGTGGGCCGTAACCTCGCCTATCACCGGGATCTGTTCTTTGGAGAAGGGGGCTTTCTGAAGCATTATTCCATCCCTTCCGGTGATGACGACCTGTTCATCAATAAAGTGGCTACTCCCGGGAACACTGCAGTGGTATCAGATCCTGAGGCCATTACCGTATCGAAGGCCCCGGAACGTTTCAGGTTATGGCTGCGTCAGAAACGCAGGCACCTGCTCACCGGGGGACATTACCGGCCCCTGCACCGATTGCTGCTGGGGTTGGATGCGGTCAGCGCATTGCTCTTCTATGCCCTGTTCATTGCCCTGATGATCCTGAGGGTCGAACCGATGATCATTGCTGGAGTGTTTATTATCAGGATGTTATCCTATGCCTTCGTGCTTAAAAAAACCATGATCCGGTTACAGGAAAGGGATTTATTGTTACTTTCGCCTGTACTGGAGGTGTTTTTTCTGCTAACGATCCCCCTCTTGGCCCTATCGAACAAGATCTTCAGGAAGACGAAATGGAAGTAGGTCATCTGACGGAAAAAGCCCTAAGGGACTACAACCTGGTGCAGCGTGCCATACACCAGGGCGACCAGTCGGCCTATGCGGAGCTCATGAAGAATTACAAGGACAGCCTGTACTTCATGCTGCTGAAGATGACGAACAATCCGACAGATGCCGACGACCTGACGATAGAGGCTTTCGGCAAGGCGTTCAAGAACCTGCACCAGTACACGCCCGACTATGCCTTCTCTACCTGGTTGTTCAAGATCGCCTCGAACAACTGCATCGATTTCATCCGCAAGCGCCGGAACAACACCTTTTCTATTGACCGGCCCATAGGTGACGAGGAGGATGGGGGCGATCTTTCCGCTAACCTGGCCTCGTCATCGCCCGACCCTGAGGAGACCTACATCAAGCAGCAGAAGATCAAACTGATGCGTGAAGTGGTGGAGAAACTGAAGCCGCATTACCGCCATTTGATCGACCTGCGCTATTTCAAGGAGTACAGCTACGAGGAGATTGCCCAGGAGCTTGACCTGCCCCTGGGCACGGTAAAGGCCCAGTTATTCCGGGCGCGGGAATTCCTGTTCAATGTACTGAAGCACGCGCGGGAAACGATCTGAACGACACCCGCATTCCGGAGAACCTTCGGATAGAAAAGAACCAACCGAAGGAAGCGATTGCGTTTCCTGGCTCACGGATCGCTCCATTCCCAGACTCTTTTACCTCGCTCCACTCATCAACAGGCTTGTTTTCTACGGAAATCCAACAATGTCGGTCCTTTTATGCCTTTGGGTTTGACGCGGGGTACCCACTGGGCGAAGATCCCGCAGAAAAAAGCGGAGAAGTGAGGACTCCGGTTGATCCGTCATGTCCACCCCTCGTGAATTCTCCGTTGTTCTGCGATTTGCCTGAAATTGTGCCAAAAAAGTTGCCGGCCCTTAAAGAGCCGGCAACAGTGTCAGGATCAGGTCTTGTCTGAAGACGATGCTCTCTGCCTACCTCAGCACCACCTTTTGGGCTGTGCTGTGTTCGGCGCCCTGCAGGCGCAGGGAGTAGACCCCGCGCGGGAGCTGGCCCAGGTCCAGGGTGCGCGTCATCAGCCCCTGGGCGTTCAGCTCACGCTGTTCCAACACCACCTTGCCCGTGACATCCACCAGGCTCAGCAGCACGCTGCTTTCCTCGCTGTAAAGGGTCACCGTCACCAGGCCGCTGGCCGGGTTGGGGTAGACCGACAGGCCCAGGCCGTTCTCGATCTCGTTCACCCCTATGCAAAGGTCGACGAACACCGTATTGGCGGCCGTGCCGCTGCACCCCGTAACCGGATCGGTATACGAATAGGTGATCGTATGGGTGCCTGCTCCGGCCGTTCCGGGATAGAAGATGCCCGTGGTCACCCCGGGGCCGGAGTATACCCCGCCGGCCGGACTGCCCTGGGTGAAGGTGTAGGGCGCGTAGTTGATACAGATGTCAGGGATGGCTGCCAGGGTTACGTTGGGACCCGGGTTCACCAACACGATGACCCCGTCGGAACCGGTATCCCCATTGCTGTCGGTCACCGTTACCGAATAGGTGGTATTGGTCACCGGACTGGCGATTGGGTTGGCGATGGTCGCATTGTTCAGGCTGCCGGCGGGGCTCCAGGCATAGGTATAGATCCCGGTGCCCCCCGAAGCCGTGACATTCAGCTGCACACTGGACCCAGCGCACATGCTGGTATCGTTGCCCGCATTGACGGTGATCACCGGGGAAGTCACGAACACCGTATCCGGTACGCGTGGGCTGGGACAGCCGTTGCCGGCTCCACCCGCTCCCTCGCTGATCTGGATGTTGTAGTGGAAGTAATAGTAGGCCGGATCGAAGGTGTTGCCCGTGATGGTGGCCACGTTAGGAACCGTGTATGGATAGGATCCCCCGGTGGAGTTTCTCAGCACCCCCGGGTTGGGCGTGCCCATCCCGAGCCGGTAGCCCGTACCCTGGGGGAGGTAGAAGCCCGGATTGATCGTCTGGGGGCCCGAACTCACCGTGGTCACCCCGCTGTAGGTCCCGATGACTGCCTGGGCGGAGTTCTGCAACACCACCTGGAAGGCACTGCCCACTGCGGCCGTAGGATAAATATCTGTGGATACGATGGTGATGCCTTGTGGGCTCAGCACGTTGATCAGCAGATAGTGGTTGCTCGAGGTATAGGTCGTGGAGGTTCCGTAGGAGGGATCGGGCATACCGATGCTGTACACGGCAGAACCTGAAGTGGATTCCACATAATACACGGTGGTCTGGTTCAGGGGCGGGGTCACGAAGGTATCGTTCTCGGCCAGTTCGGTACCCCCGGTGGGGACATCGTACCACTTGTACGCCATAGTGGTATCGGCATTCAGTACCACCAGGGTAGCGCTGTCCCCCTGGCTGATGGTCACATTGGCCACCTGGGGTGGGGTCGGGCTGAGATTGGAGGCAATGTTGAACCAATCAGAGGTGTCATTCGCTGCTACCGGGTCCCCGGCCAGATCGATCCAGGCCCGGATCTTGAAGGTGGTGTCCATGGTGGTGACCAGGTTGACCGGCACACTGAAGGTGAACTCCACCGTATCATTGGGATTGATCACCAGGTTCACCGGCTCGGTCACTGCGGTGGCGCTCCCCAGCATGCGGTAGCTGGCCGTCAGGCTGTCGTCGATCACGGCGGCGCCCCGGTTCAGGATCAGCACGCGCACCGAATCCGAGCTCTGGTCGCAGCCCCCCGAGGGTCCCGTGATCTCCACCAGCTCGGCCTCATAGGCCATGGGCGAGAACTCGATCGCCCCAGGGTCAGGGGTAAACCCGCGCGGGGTGCCCAAAATGTCATCCGGGATCCAGCTCACCGGAAGGGCTATATTGTTCATCGTACCCACCGACGGGGTCAGGTTGTTCACCGACAAAAAGCCGGGATCCGTCGACACCGAGTTGCTGTCCTTGCTGGATGCCTGCTGCCAGGCCGCCAGGTTGGCCAGGGCGCTGCCCGCATAGGCCAGCGAAGCCCCCTTGCTGTACAGGTTGTTGTAGTCCATATACCCTATCCCCGCGATATATGTGGCCGAGGTATATACCGCATAGCCGCTGCTCACGATGTTGTTGTTCACTATATCGATCCCGCTGCAGCTGGCCGCTACATAGATCCCGTAACCCGTACCCGCCGTGTAGAAGGTATTGTGGTACAGATGGATGTTGCCCG
>JAKLHK010000022.1 GCA_022710185.1 Bacteroidota bacterium | reverse complement strand
ACGTCACCCCCCGGGACGACGTCACCCCCCGGGACGACGTCACCCCCCGGGACGACGTCACCCCCCGGGACGACGTCACCCCCCCGGGACGACGTCACCCCCGGGACGACGTCACCCCCGGGACGACGTCACCACAGGGACGACGTCACCCCTCGGGACGACGTCACCCACCAAATGGTAAAAAGAAAAGCCGGCCCACTGGACCGGCTTTCCTCTTCCTGAACTAAAATACTACTCAGTAACGATCATAGTGCGCGTGACTACCGTCTCGCTGATCCCGTTGACCTGCAGTCGGTACTGATAGATACCGGGCTGCAGACCCTGAGCGTTGAACTCTACCCGGTATTCACCGGCAAGCTGGTCGCCTTCAGCCAGGGTGGCAACTTCTTCACCAAGGACATTGTACACCTTGAGGCTGATATGTCCGCTCTCCGGCAGGCCATAGCTGATGCTGGTCACGCCACGGAAGGGGTTGGGATAGTTATGCATGCTTACACCCGTCAGCAGGGCGCCCGAAGCTAACTTGGGCATCTCCAACCCAATGAAGCTCAACACCTCTGCATGGGCACCAGCAAGTTCGCTCTCATTACCAAGAGCGAACCCAGCCTCCCCACGGAACGTGGAGGAAACAGACACCCGGATATGCATCAGTGCGTCACCCTGACGCAGGTATACCGGATTGGTGCTATACCAGGAAATCCGGAGCTCATTACCATTGACGGTCCAGATAAGGTCCTGAGTAAAGTCGGCACTGACCTCATTCACTGCCACACCGGCAGGGATCTCCAGAACCATAGAAAGGGCACCGAGCACAATAGGCTGTTCAATGCTGACAGGCAGGACTACTTCTTTGCCTGCAGCGTAAGGAACAACGTCCTTGTGTGCCAGGCTGAGCGTGGTGCTTGCCTTGGCAGCAGGAGTATGTGAACGGTTTACATCACCATAGCAAAGGGCCATGAAGTCAACCGTCACGAAGTCGTTCTCATCAAGGGTGATCATCTTCTCTTCGAAGACCCAGTCTCCGACAGGGAAGCTGGTGATGAGCTGAGCGAAACGACGGGCGGCATTGAAAGCATCCGTGGTATTGATATAGCCACTACCATCAACGTCGGCTGCGGCAAGCGGCAAGCCTTCAAGGCTGTCGATCTTGATGAAGTGTTGCATGATGGCCAGAGCGTCAGTTGAGTTCACACCACCCCAAGCCTTGGTCGTGGCAGCAGTGATGGTATAGCTACCATTGGGCACCGGCGGGAAGGAATAGTAGCCACTGGCGTTGGTAGTAGCCGTCGCAACCACAGCCTTGCTGTCATTGTTTAGATAGACCGTCACATTGCTCATGGGGCTACCGGCATTGTTGTCGTATGTCACCTGACCGCTGATGGTATTGGCGTATACCGTAACCGTCACATCGTCAATATCCATACAGCCTTTGCTGTCAGTAACCTGGAAGGTGTAACCCTGGGTAGTGGCGGGAGAAACAGTAACGTCTTCAGTGGCCATGGCTCCTGGAGTCCACAGGTAAGAGAATCCGGGGGTGCCCAATGTCACCGATCCGTTGAGCACCACAGAAGTGCCCTGAAGAATGGAGACATCGCCACCGGCATTGGCCACAGGTAGCGGGTTGATTACCACATTACGGAAGCCCTGCATCTCGCTGTCACAGCCGGTGAGGGGGTTAGTAGCCACCACGGTGTATGTGCCGGCTACGGTCTGCATACCGAAGCTGATAGCGCTGCCTGTACCCATTACCGATTGCCCGGTGGGGGCATCGTTGCGGAACAGGGAATAGGAACGTCCGGTCTGGGAGCCGCTGAGGCCAATGGCCACACCAGCACCACCGGAGCAGTATTCGCCACCGCCTGTCACATTATAAACCATAGGGGTCTGGTTCACCGTCACGGAACCATCCTGCCATACGGTCTGAATGATTTCACTGGCGAGATTATTGAACTGGCAATTGTCAGGTAAACTGAGGTCCCATACCAGGGTGCTGGTTCCGGGGTTGGCTGTGAATCGCAGCTCAACGAGGATGGTGTCACCGAGATCCACAGGGGTGGTGGAGAACCAGCTCAGATATACGCGCCCAAAGGTGCTGTTGTCGTATAGCGTACCAACGCTAAGATCGGGGTGCGAGCTATGAAGTCCTACATAGTTAAGCACTACAGTATTGAAACCGAGGGTGAGCGATACCCCGGCGATGCCATAGGCATGGGTCACATGGATGGGGATAATCACTTCATCAGCGCAACGGACAACCTGTCCGATATAGGCATTGATGATCGGGCGTACGTTGAGATGGGCAGCATCGCTGACATCTTCCGGCGAGCATGTTCCACTGGCGATGCAGCGATACTGGTACTCATCCATAAAGACGGTGGCACCGAAGATGCTCAAAGTGCCGGTGTGCGTGCCCTGGTACATGGCGCCATCCGTAAGGTTATACCAGCTGGTGCCGTTATCGTCGCTCATTTGCCACTGATAGAAGGTGGCATTGGTTGCGGAGATGCTGAAGCTTACATTCTGGCCTTCAGTGATGTCTGCATCGGCCGGATCGGTCGTTACAACAGGTGAAGGTATAGCCACCACACTGCCAGCGAAATAGCTGGCCGGGATCACATTCGTGGCCACATCGCTGAATTCACAGTTGCCCGGGGTGACAAGGTCAAAGGTCAGGGCCGAGGTGCCACCGTTCGGGGAGTGGAATACCAGCTCGACCAGGGTGTCATACAGAATGTTGAGCGGATTGATGCTGTACCAACTGAAGTATACGGAATTGGCCGTAGGATTGACTACCGTGACAAATCCATTGAGCAGCGAGGGGTGCAAATTCTGGAACCCGTCATACACCAGCACGCTGGGGTCAAAGTTCATGGTGAGTGAAATGGCACCAACACCTATGGTTTTCACCAGGATGATCGGAACTACCACCTCACTGGCACAGGAGGTCATATTGGGCATCAGAGCCGAAATAGCGGGAGCTACTACGCTCAGGGTAACGACATTCGTAATGACCGAAGGTCCGCAGGGGCTTCCCAGCAGTGCCCGGTACTTGTAGCCGTCCAGGTTGAGCGTAGTAACGCCGATCACCAGTGTGCCGGTTGTGGCGCCCTGGTACACCGGGCCATCAGCAACAGGATTCCAGGTGGAACCACCATCCGTGGAAACTTCCCACTGATATCCGCTGGCACCGCTGACGATGACGCTGAAACTGGCCGTAGCTCCAAGATCCACAGCAACATCTACAGGCTGTCCGCTGATTATTGCGGCAGGGTCGACATTCACGTTCACATCGTCGGAAGCAGTGCAGCCGGCGTTTGATACAGTGACGGTATAGGTTGTGTTAACGGTGGGGCATACGGTAATGGAGGCCGTAGTTGCACCGGTGCTCCATAGGAAGGAGGCACCACCGCTGGCAGTAAGGGTGGCACAGTCGCCCAGGCAGATGGCGGCATCGGCACCGGCATTGGCCACCGGAACCGGATCCACAGTAATGGTGACATTGTCCACATCCTGGCAACCATTGGCATCGGTAACAGTCACCACGAAAGTGGTCGTCTGGGTGGGGCACACATTGATGGCGGCACCGGTCATACCGTTCGACCAGGCATAGGTGTCTCCACCGCTGGCCAGCAGATTGATGCAGTCTCCTGCGCAGATCGACTGGTTCTGGCCGGCATCGGCAACCGGAAGGGCAAAGAGGCTGACCAGCACATCGGCGTTGGCAACGCAGCCATGGGCATCCGTTACTGTTACCGTGTAAAGAGTCTGCTGAGTGGGGCATACATTGATGGTAGCCGTCTGTCCGCCATTGCTCCAGGCATAGCTCACGCCACCGGTAGCAGTAAGGTCAGTGCAGCTTCCTTCGCAAATGCTCAGGTTGGCGCCGGCTGATGCCGTCGGAAGGGCAAACACTTCGATCGAAGCGCTGTCTGATCCACTACAGCCGATATTATCGGAATAGGAGTAATAGATCCAATGGATACCGACGCCGGCTGCGGCCGGGTTGAACATATTGTTGGACACGCCATGCCCGCTGTACGTTCCGCCGGCAGGAGTGCCGGTGGTGAGGCTGAAGGCGGCGCCGTCAATACAAACACCCTGGAAGGAAGGCAGGTTGACAACCGGGAGAGCGTTTACCGTCACAGTTACCGAAGCGCTGTTCACGCAACCATTCAGGTCGGTACCTACCACAGTATAAGTGGTTGTTTCCACAGGACAAACTGAGATCGAGGTGGTGGTCAGTGCGTTGGACCAAACATAGCTGGCAGCACCGCTGGCCTGCAGGGTAGTGCATTCACCTGCACACAGGGCCTGGTCGGCACCGGCGCTAACCGTCGGCAGTGCGTTTATGGTCACTACGACTTCAGCTACATCCATGCAGCCATTCACATCGGTAACAGTGACATTGAAGGTAGAAGTCTGGGCAGGACATACGTTGATGAGAGCCGTCTGAGCCCCGTTGCTCCAAAGGAAAGCAACACCCCCGGTAGCGGTAAGGTCGGTGCATTCCCCGGCACACAAGGCAACATCAGCCCCGGCTGATGCTGTTGCCGCAGGATAGACCACGATGGTGGTGCTGTCGGCGCCGGCGCAGCCGTTGGTATCAACGAAAGCATAATACAATGTATGAGTGCCTGCGCCTGCGACGGCAGGTTCAAACACGCCATTGGTCACGCCATGGCCGCTGTAAACACCACCAGCAGGGGTGGCAGCGGTAAGGCTGATATTGGCACCGTCGACACACACGCCGCCGAGGGCCGGGAAATCAACCACCGGCATGGCAAATACCTCGACCTGGGTGGTGGCTTCATTGGTACAGCCATTGGTATCGGTGAAGGTGTACGTCACTGTATTGAAACCGGCCATCGCCATAGAGGGGTCGAACGTGGAACCGATGACTGCGGAGCCTGAATAGGTGCCCCCGGCTGGGGTCCCTTCGGTCATGGCGTAGGGTGCGTCAGCGGCGCAGAACGGCCCTATGGCGCCGAGAGCGACTATGGGCAGTGGATTAACGAAAACGTTGAAGGTATGTGTGGCAACGCAGCCGTTGGTGTCCGTTACAGTAAGGTTATAGGTGGAATGCTGTACAGGACAGACGTTGACGAATGCCGACTGTACACCATCGCCCCAGCTGTACACCAGGCCACCGGTGGCACCGATCTCGGTACAACCGCCGGCACAGATGGTCTGGTCAGCACTGAAGGCCACGCTGGCTTCGTTGACTACGATGGTCACCGCATCGGTGGCCGTGCTTCCCAGCATGTCGGTAACGGTTACAGTATAGGTGGTGGTTACGCTGGGGGTAGCCACAGGCTGCATCAGCGTGTCGTTATCGAGGCTTCCGGCGGGGCTCCATGCAAAGCTCATCGGAGAAACACCGCCTGAAGGGTCAGCCAGCAGGTTGGCAGAGGCACCAAGACAGATGGTGCTGGCTCCGGTGGCCATGGCATCCACGGTAAGGGGAGCCGGGGCCGACAGGAATGACCAGGTGGGAACACCACCGGCATTGCCGTTGTTGTTGAACGGAGTTACTGACCAGTTGACCGTTGTCAGGTAAGGAGGAGCAATCTGCACGGCATTGGCATAGGTGGTCTGCCCGCTCACGAAGGGAACCGTGAAGGTCTGCAGGCCAACGGTCACAAGGAAGCTGTCCGGATCATTGTATAGCGGGTCGGCAACATAATCCCAGCCGAGACCGATCTGGTTGCTGCCGTTGTAGGCCACATACTGCGAGCCGTTGGCTGGCACTGGGTTGGAAGCGGTGGCAGGAAAGGGGCTGATGCACACCAGGGGGGTGTTGTAGAAATTCCCGGTGTGGTCCAGCTGTGCGGTGAACATCTCCACGTAATACACCCCATTGTTCAGCTGCACCCAGGCATCGGTAGCCGGGGCCAGTTCAAAACCTGTGCAGGTGTTGTAGGTGAAGGTGAGTACGGTGTATTCATTACCTGCGACCCAGTTTACCACCTGGCCGGGGACAGAGGCGAAGCTCTGGTAGTTGTATCCCCCGCTGGTTCCAGAGGAGGCTGGGGCGAGAAGGTAAGGGAAGAGTGGGCTGCCTGCGGAAATTCCGACACTGGCGGCCGCATCCCACCGGATAGTGAACTGAATGTTGGTCAGGGCCGCGGTTGTCGACGTAAAATTGGGCCGGACTTTCACCTCTACCTGGTTGGGTACCGTGGTGGAGTTGAACAGCCCGATGTCAACCGTGTTCTGAGCCATGGACACTCCCGGAGCGAGCGCGAGCATCAGGAGCATGATCATGCTCAGTGCCAGGTGCATCCCGATCTTCCGTAAGGAAATGGTAAACTGGTCTTTCATAACGGATTGGTTTGAATGTTTAAGATGGTGACGATTAGATCCAAAGGTCATCAATACAATGGGCAAGCCTATAGTCCTCCCCATCTACTGCAAAAATATAAAATTAATAAGGTTTTCAAAAGTCACATACGGCCATCTGCTGAAGATTTCAGCGATTTATCCACACGGATTGGGAAAGGTAACCAATAACAAGGCAGAAACAAAGAAAAAGTTGAGACGATCCTTGATGCTGCATATTATCTGAAACCGATTCCAGAAAAAAAAAGCGGGCCCTTTATGGGGGCCCGCCGATATTCCTTTACAGCGAATTAGCGGATACGAACCATGGTGCGTGTCACAGAGGCTCCGTTCACATCCATGCGATAGTGGTAGAGACCAGGCTGCAGGGACGATCCGTTGAAGCTCACCGTATGATCGCCGGCTTCAGCGCTGGCATTAACCAGCTCGGCTACCTCTTCTCCAAGCAGGTTGAACACCCGGATCACTACATTTCCGGCCTCAGGCAAGGAGTAGGAGATCTGGGTACGGCTGCTGAAGGGGTTGGGATAGTTGCTGAGTTCCATGCTGGAACTGAGCTTGCTGAGCTTGGGAGCTACGATGGATGCCCCGGGGATGGGCTGAGCCGTTGCATCGGCCAGTTCACCGTCGACCAGGCTGATGGCCCCATTGAGGTCACCATTCACCATGGCGCGAATGCTGAACAGGGTCTGTCCGGCTTCGAGATCAAGGGCAGTGGTATTGTACCATGAGATGTTCAGCACCTGTCCTTCCTGACGGAAGAGGGCAATTTCCTTGCCGGCCATCACGCTGCTCACTTGCATACCTTCGGGAAGCAGGAGCTCAAGGGAAATGGCGCCGACCTGCTGGGGCTCAGTAACGCTGAAGGGGATCTCGATCTCTTTCTTACCACTGATGTTCAGTGTGCCTTGCTGGCTGAGGCTGACCGATGAAGCGGCCTTGAGGCCCGGAATGTAGGAACCGTTGGCATCACCGGTACACATGCCTTCGAGGTTCACGGAGACATAGTCATCGAGGTTCAGGGTCACCTGAGCGGTCTCGAATACCCAGTCGCCGGCGTTGAAGGCGCTGATGATCTGTGCAAAACGGCTGGCAGCCTGGAATGCATCAGTAGTGTTCACATAGGTGCTGGCATCCACATCGGCGGCTTCCAGCTTGAGGGGATCGGTGATGAGGTGCAGCTTGATGAAATGCTCCATAATCACCAGAGCGTCGGTGGAGTTGACTCCGCCCCATGCGCCGTTGTGGGTGGCCCAGAGGTTGTAGGTGCCGTTGGCCACTGCCGGGAACTCATAGTATCCGTTGGCATCGGTCACATCAGTCCTCACGGTCTTGCTTCCACCATTGTCGTCTTCCATGTACACGGTAACGCCGGACATCGGGGTGTTCTGGTTATTGTTATAGGTGACATAGCCCTTCACGGTGTTCATGTATACCGTAACGGTGGCATCGTCGGTGTCGGTGCAGCCCTTGCTGTCGGTTACCAGGAGGGTGTACACGGTAGTGACTGCCGGGTTCACGTTGGCGTCTTCCGTAGCGAGGTTGCCAGGGGTCCAAAGGTAAGTGTAGCCCGGGGTACCGCCGGTGGCGGATCCATCAAGGCTGGCACCGGTGCCCAGTAGCATGATCTGGTCAGCTCCTGCGTTGGCAACCGGCAGGGCGTTGATCGTTACAGTTTTGGAGCCTGTCATGTGCATGTCGCATCCTGAACTGACCGTAACGGCATGCACGGTATAGGTGCCTGCACCGGTCTGGTAGCCGAAGCTGATCGCGCTGCCCGTTCCGTTCATATACATCACGTGAATGCCATCGAGCATCAGCTCATAGGTCACACCGTTCTGCGAACCGCTCAGGCCTAACATCACCCCCATGCCACCGGCGCAATATTCACCGCCTCCGGTCACCTGGAACTTCGCAGGGGTAGGGAGGACGTTAACCATCCCATCCACAAAAACCGAGGAAATGATGCCGCTGGCAATGTTGTTGTACTCACAGTTGCCGGTGTTGATGGTGTCCCATACCAGGGAGCTGGCGCCGGGGTTGTTTGAGGTGAAGGCAAGCTCAAGCAGCAGGTCGTCGCCAATGTTCACCGGAGTAATGGAGAACCAGGAGATGAAAACCTTGCCCAGAATCGAATTGTCGAAGAGTGTACCGCTGGCCAGGGCCGGATGGCTGCTGTGGACCCCTGCGTATTGCAGGACCACCGAATTGTAACCCATGGTCAGGGAAACGCCGGCGACACCGTAAAAATGCTCTACGTTCACCGGTACGATGATCTCGTCGGCGCAGAAAGAATGGGTGCCGATGGTTGTTGTAATGATCGGTGTCACCGTGAGGAGCGCTGCCTGTGAGGTAGCGGCCGGCTGGCACATCCCCGATGCGATGCAGCGGTACTGGTACTGGTTGAACCCGACCGGGGTGCTGATGATCTGCAGGGTGGCGCTGTTGGCACCAATGTAAGGAAGGGTGTTGCCTACACTGTTCCAGGTATTCCCGTTGTCGGTGCTCACTTCCCACTGGTACCCGGTAGCATTGCTGGCCGTTACAGTGAAGCTGGCGTTCTGGCCTTCTTCGAGGGTAACATTCGCCGGATCGGATGTGATGGCCGGATCAGGAACCACGGTAACACTGCCGTTGGTAAAGGTTGCAGGCAAAACGTTGGCGTTCACATCACCATATTCGCATGAGGCCTGGGTTGTAACATCCCAGGTTAGGGCGCTGTATCCACCGGTAGACGTGAACACATACTCCAGCAGGGTTCCCTGCAGGATGTTCAGCGGACTGATGGCGTGCCAGGAAAAGTAGATCTTGTTTCCGACCTGGTTGACCACCGTGGAATACCCGATGGCCAGGGATGGATGCTGGTTCTGGTAGCCAACATAGGTCAGTACGGCGGGATTGTACTGAAGTACCAGCGAAATGGCACCAACATTCGATACCTTGACCACCTCGACCGGTACGACCACCGTCTCAGTGCAAACAGTCAGGTTACCGACGCTGGTTACAATTGGCTGGCCATATGTCACTACTGCAAACAACAGGGCCGCCACGAGCGCAGTAATTCTTTTCATGATGAGAAAGATTTGGTTAATAGTTGATTGAACGGATTTTCGATGGTTTGCGGATATATCGTGCAAATGTAATGCGGACTTGGTCAATAAACAAAATTAATCCTAAATTATCTTTTCGTGCATCCCTTGTTGCTCAACGCTCAGGGAACCCTTTCAGCAGAACCTTCAGGACTGCCTTGCCCCCCCTTATACGGCCCCCCGTTGATCAGGTTACATCGCCCACTCCAGGAGGGCCTGGTCCCCCTTTTCCAATCTCCAGCAACCTCAAAACCGTTCAGAGGGTCCGCCCCCCATCCTCTCTTTTAACTTCTTCCATTGATGCGGTCTGGTAACCCTCAGCCTGATCACTGCGCTTCAATCCACCCGGATTCATACACCAGTGGCCAGGCCGCGCCTTAAGCACCCGATCTTGTCCAGGTGTGTTATGATTCAGATCGATGATGACGCACGCTCCATGAACTTCAGGGAAAATCATTTTTCCGCCCCCTGTAGGTCCGGTTAGGTTTTTTGCCTTCCACTTCCCGCTCCTGTCTGTTTCCGGAGAGCATACCCGGAGGTATCCGCTTTTTTGTGGCCTGATAATCAAGCGAATGGAAATTGTCTGCATGCGTTGTTGTCCGAAATCGGAGATGTTTCATGGGAGACGAGATGCAATTGGTTTGTTATTTGTCATATTATCAATGATATACAAATAATGGAACAGCTATTGTTATGCCGGGTCGAACCCGTTTAGACCTTTCATATGGTCCTTTTGCTGAATGTCGATCTTCCTGGCTTGCATGAGATGGAACGGTTCCGTTTCTACTCAATGATGTATGCTTCTCATCTCGCGCTAACTGGTGTTGCTCGGACACACTCCGGGAACCAGGCCAGTCTTATGCTTGAAGGGGAAGAGGACCAGCTCGGCCGTTTTATCGATTGGTACAAGACACAATCCTACATGCCTCGCATGGCACATTACACCATGCTGGCTGACCACGTTGCCTGAAACGAACGCTACTGACACTACTGCTCAACTCAGGGTCTTGATCCATCGTTTACGGCGCTGCCATAGCAAGGCGCTGCTCAGGTTCAACGAAGCACCCGGCAATCCGCCGGGTGCTTCCTGTTTCAGGGGTGTGCTGGTCCGATCGGTTCCTTCGGAATTTGTAATTTTGGCCCTGAAAAATCTGTAAACATCATTATTTGCCATGAAGAATAAGACATGGATCGTCGGCATGCTCCTCCTGGCCTTTCCTTTGCTGGTACTCCAGGCACAGCCCAGGAGCGGGAGCCAGGGCTACCGCATCCAGATAACCATTCCCGATTTCACCGATACTACGGTATACCTCGCCAACTATTACGGCGACAAGACCTACATGACCGATACCGCCTTCGCCGATGTCAAAGGCAAAGCAGTGTTCGAAGGGCTGGAGCCCCTCCCCGGAGGGATCTACATCCTGGCCATCGGAAAGAACAGGGTGATCGAGTTCATCGTCAACAAGGAACAGCGGTTTGAACTAAGTACTTCAGGGCCGGATTTTGTTGAGAACATGAAGATCAGCGGCTCTCCTGAAAATCAGCTCTTCTTTGATTATATGCGTTTTAACAGCAGCAAGTATAAAGAGGTGCAGCCGATACAAAAGGAGCTCAAGGAGCTGAAGGAAGATGACCCCCGGGCCCAGGAACTGCGTAATTCATTGCAGGCAATAAACGATGAGGTAGAAAAGTACAAGGCCGACCTGGTCGATCAGCACCCCCAATCCTTCATCGCTTCCTTTTTTAAGGCTATGCGTGAGCCCGAAGTGCCGGACGCACCGATTTTGCCCGATGGCAGGAAGGATTCGACTTTTGCCTATCGGTATTACAAGTCGCACTATTGGGATGGAACAGACCTCGCCGATGACCGCTTGCTGCGAACCCCCGTATTTCATGGGAAGCTGGACCGCTATTTCGAAAAGGTCCTGATGCAGCAGGTGGATACCCTCATCGCCGAGGCCGACCGCATTATCGCCCTGTCTCGCCCCAACAAGGAGATGTTCAAATACCTGGTATGGTACCTGACCATAAAGTATGAAACCTCCAAGGTGATGGGATTCGATGAGATATTTGTACACATGGTCGATCGTTATTACAGCACCGGGGAGGCCTACTGGGTGAATGAAACCGTAAAAACCAACATAACGGAAAGGGCCAATATCCTTCGCCCGATCCTTTTGGGTCGTACAGCCCCCAACATGATCATGCTCGACACCAACCGGGTACCTGTTGCACTGCACAACATCCAGGCAAAATACACCATCATCCTGTTCTGGGATACGGAATGCGGACATTGTAAGAAGGAAACGCCTAAGCTCAAGAAGTTCTATGAAGAGGAGAAGGACAAGTACGGCTTCGAGGTGTTTGCGGTTTGTACGGATACCTCATACGCTAAAATGAAGAAATATGTCAGGGAGGGCGGCTGGAAATGGGTCAATGTGAACGGACCACGCACGCTGACAGGAGATTACCATGATACATATGACGTATACTCCACCCCTGTGATCTATCTACTGGACGAAAAGAAGAAAATCATCGCTAAAAGGCTGCTCACTGACCAGCTGGCCGATTTTATCCGGAGGTACGATGCCCAGGAGGCCCCGCGTAGGGAGGAATAGTATCGCTCCAGGGAGAGGGGATCAGTTGCCGAACTTAAGCCTCAGGTCCAGCCTCCCGTCGCGGTGCACCCAGCAGACGGAATCGCAAACATTGTAAGAACGTTGGGAGACTTCGTCTCCATCCACAGCCAGGACACGCTGCCCGTCCACTAAGTATTGCGCGGTCATGCTGTAGAATTGTCCTATGTCCAGGGTATAGGTCGCTGCTGAACGCGTAAGGGTATCATATAACACCGTGTCCGATGATGGGTACGATCCCCTGAACAGGATTACAGGCACTCGTTCCATGCCATCCGGGAAGTTCACCGTAACCTGCAGCGAACCAGTTTCCGCAGGCCAGGTGACACAGTCGGAGTAGTCATAGGTCTCGCAGTCTACAAACGCATATTCGGAGCATCCGGTCAGCAGGGCCAGGGCCCAGAGGAGAAGTAGGCTTGCCAGGGTACGCTTCATATCAGTACTGTGGTCTGAATTTATTGTAATTGACGCGGTTAAGCCTGATGGAAATACCTGAGCTGAAATACCATGGGCTGATCCCATCCTGTGTGAGCCCTGATCTGGCTATTCCCAGGGATGCGCCTGCGAAGCGATAGCGCAGGGTGGCCCGGAACTCTGCGAGGAGGAAAAGGCCCTGTTCAGGGCTTCGGGAGGAACCGCGGTAACGCGCATAGGAGTATCCAGCCGCAATGCGCGGAAGCAGCTCGTACCGCAGCTCTTCTTTCAATATTCCCGGGAAGGGGCGGCCAGCACCAAGCATTGGGGCTGCCCGGGTTTCACGGTATTGGAGCCATGGGTCCCCACTACGGTCGAGTACCCTGACCCAGCCCAGGCGCTGGAGCCAGCCGATGCTAAGGGCAAGGTTCGTACGGGCCTCCAGCCATGTGGCTTCGAGCGAGGCGTAATGATCCCTGGCGTTCCATAACATTCCGGTCGAGGCATCTATACCGTAGCCTACCGGTGGGGGTACCCGGGCAAGGTCCCGCGTGCTGATCGCACGATATAACCTTCGTTGACCCGTCTGCAGGGCCAGGCGGGCAGAGGAATACCAGTCATGGGATGGAGCCAGGCTATCCATCAGATAGAGCACCACAGCGGTCTGTCCGTTCACCACTGCGTATGATGTAGCATCCAGGCCCCGCGAATCCCTGGCGCCTGTCGCCGCTCCATAGCGGAACAACAGGTCCAGCATGGGGAGGTCCCCGTTTATGGCGCTGATCATCAAGGGGGTAAGGCCGTAAGCATTGGAGGTGGAAGGTGAAGCACTGTGGTCGAGCAGGGCATGCAGGCATTCGTAGGAACCTGACATCGCCGCCTGAAACACAGTGTTCCTCCCGCCCGGGTCCGTAAGCTGGGCATCGGCCCCTGCCGCCAGCAAAGCCAACAGAACTTGCAGCTCATTGCGCGACGCTGCTTCCATGAGGGACGTCGTCCCCTCCATACCTTTGATATCCGGAGCCGCCCCGCTGCTGAGCAGCAGCTGTAGCATGCCCAGGTCTCCTCGCATTGCTGCAGTGAGCAGGGGAGGGTCCTGCAAGCTGCGTCCCCGCGAAGGGTCGGCGCCGGAATCGAGCAAGAGGGCGGTAATCTGGGGGTAACCCCCTTCCACAGCATACATCAGTGCTGTAACCGAATCCCAGGTGCAGGCATTGGGATCGGCCCCCAGCCTGAGCAGGCTGTCGCAACCCAGGGAGTCTCCCGAATATACGGCCATCAGCAGTCGCTGGTCCAGGCTGTCCTGGGCCACCATGGACGTGCCAGGGAGCAGGGCAGACCACAGCAATATCCAAAGAACCCTAAGGTGCAGCTTCATGGGGTCAATTTACGGTTTTTGGGTTTTTGCAGCGGTCAATCGGAACAAATCCCGTGCCTTGCTGAAACAGGTTACGTTGAGCGTTTCAGGAATTGACCGTATTTTTATGCAGGGCTTCACAGCAGGCCGATCGTAATATCTTGTCACCTCATGGGAATGACGCCAAAACAGGTACTGACCAGGTTCTGGGGACATGCAGCCTTCCGGCCCTTGCAGGAGGAGATTATACAGTCGGTGCTCCAGGGTAGGGATACCCTGGCCCTGCTTCCCACCGGTGGGGGAAAGTCGGTATGCTTCCAGGTGCCGGCGTTGTTGCGCCCGGGAGTCTGTCTAGTGGTTACCCCCCTGATTGCGCTCATGAAAGACCAGGCCGAGGGACTCAAGCGGCGGGGCCTCCCCGCGGCAGCCGTCTACTCCGGAATGCCGATGGATGAGATCATCAGGCAGCTCGATAACTGCCTGTACGGGAACACCCGTTTTCTCTACCTCTCTCCGGAGCGTTTAGGTACCGACATGATGCGTGACTATATCGACCGCATGAATGTTAGCCTGCTGGCCGTGGACGAGGCCCACTGCATCTCCCAATGGGGTTATGATTTTCGCCCCCCATACCTCGAAATCGGCCGGGTCAGGGAATTGATTCCAGGCGTACCCGTGATCGCCCTTACCGCTACCGCCACCCCGGAAGTGGTCGTGGATATTCAGGAAAAACTGGCGTTTGCGCAACCCAATGTCTTCAGCACCAGCTTTGAACGAAAAAATCTGACCTACTATGTCTTCAAGGAGGAGGATAAACTTGGCCGGCTGCTGAGGATACTGGATAAAACTCCCGGTACCGGCATCGTCTATGTACGCAACCGCCGGCAGACCAGGGAAATCGATGAGTTCCTGCGAAAGAATGGTTATTCTTCTTCCCACTACCATGCGGGCCTTCCGGCGGCAGACCGCCACGCCCGCCAGGAGGCCTGGATCAATGGTCGTACCCGTATCATGGTGAGTACCAATGCCTTCGGAATGGGGATCGATAAACCGGACGTCAGGGTCGTCGTCCATCTCGACCTCCCCGACAGCCTGGAGGCCTATTTTCAGGAGGCCGGCCGGGCCGGCCGGGATGGAAAACACTCGCACGCTGTTCTCCTTTATGAAGAGACTGACCTCCGCAATATCCGGCGCTACCATGAGTCGTCCTTCCCCCCCCTGGATGAAATAAGGAGGGTTTACCGCATGCTGGGCAACTACCTGGGGCTGGCCGTCGGTTCAGGTATGGATGCCAGCTTCGATTTCGACCTGGCCTCATTCTGCCAGCAATATGCCTTGCCCCGGCTGGTAGTTCATAGCATTCTCCACTTGCTGGAACGGGAAGGCTATCTTATGCTCAGCCCGGTCGAGGATAGCGTTTCCCGGCTGCACATCCCCATGGGGCCTGAGGACCTCTACCGCTTTCAGGTCTCCAATCCCGCCTATGATCCTTTCATCAAACTGCTGTTGCGCTCCTATAGCGGGATATTCTCCGAGCCGGCCATCATCAATGAAAAGGAATTGGCGCGCAGGGCAGGACTGAGCGAGGAGAATGTTGTTGGGGTGTTGGATTACCTTAACCAGCTGGGGGTATTGAGATATGCCCGAAGAAGACTGCTGCCTCAGTTGGTTTATACCACCGAACGGTTGAACGAAACGGACCTTTTCATCGCCCCGGGCGCATACAGGGAAAGGGAGGTGGCTGCGGCGCGACGACTTGGTGCGGTGGTGGAATATGCTACCGGAGCCTCCAAATGCCGGAGCCAGCAGCTGCTTTCCTATTTCGGACAGCATGACCCGCCCCGCTGCGGACTTTGCGATGTGTGCCTGCAGCGTAACCGGACCGGCTTAAGCGAGCTGGAGTTCGACTCCCTCGTAGGCCTCGTGAAGCCCCTGCTGAGGAAGGAAGCAATGGCCCCGGAGCAGTTGATAATGAAACTGGAAGGCATGGACGAAGACCGCCTGCTCAAGGTCCTGCAGTGGTTAAGAGATGCAGGAAAAGTGGTGGTGGATCCACAGGGGAGGTTCCGGTGGAGATAGCCTGGGATCGCTCTGGTATTCGGCAGCGGCTGAATAAGGACTTCTACCTGTCGGATGACGTGGTGGGTCTGGCCAGGGAGCTTCTGGGCAAGGCCCTATGTGTGGATCTGGGGGAGGGGTTGTGTGCCGGGCTGATCACCGAAACGGAGGCGTATGCCGGAGCCACGGACCGGGCATCGCACGCATACGGGGGGCGCAGGACTGAGCGCACCAGGGTCATGTATTCTGCCGGGGGTGTGGCATACATTTATTTATGTTATGGAATGCACTCCCTGTTTAATGTGGTCACAGGCTCCGAGGGTACGCCCCATGCGGTGCTTGTGCGGGGTATTTGGCCGCTGGAAGGCCTCGGCCTTATGCAGCAGAGACTGGGCCGCAGCAGGGTGGAAGCCGCACATACCCGGGGGCCTGGAAAACTGAGCAAAGCCCTGGGAATTCATCATTCCATGACGGGCACAGACCTACTGGGGAACAGGATATGGATTGCCGATGTCAGGGTGCGCCCTCCTGATAAGTCAGTGCGGGTCACCACACGGATTGGCATCGACTATGCCGGGGATGATGCGGGTCGGCCGTATCGTTTTGTTTGGGATACCGAAGATCAGAGGTCTTTCCTGGGGTAAAGGCTGTCCCACCAGGCGGGCTCCTTTTTCAGTTGAAGGTCAAACCAGGCCAGGATCGTTTTTTGCCACTTGATCCGTTTCCGGTAATCCAGGATATGATGGTCCTGTCCCTCAATCTCGATGAATTCCACGGTCTTTCCCAGTAGCTTCAAGGCGGTGAACATCTGTATGCTTTCCCCAGGCGGCACGTTGGTATCCGATCCTCCATGCAGCAGCAGCAAGGGCGTTTTTACCTTATCGGCATGAAATAGCGGGCTTTGTCCGACATAAAGCTCAGGATTGTTCCAGGGAAAGCTCCCTGCACTGGCTACTGCGCTATACGCAAACCCCCAGTAACCTTCTCCCCAGTAGCTCGAAATGGAGCTGATCCCGGCGTGGGATACCGCTGCGGCAAAAAGATCGGTTCGCGTGGTCAGCAGCATGGTCATGAATCCCCCGTAGGAAGCACCGATGCATCCGATCCGGGTGCTGTCGATGAACTTGTGCTGGCGCATAAAGGCCCGGGTACAGCCGATGATCTCGTCGGCCACACTGATTCCCCAGTTGTTCACATGCCGTGCGGAGAATTCCTGGCCGTATCCTGTGGCCCCGCTGGGCTGCAGCACATACACCACGTAACCGGCAGCGGCATAGAGGTGTTTCGGATACCGGCCACGGAAATCGCGGGGTGTGGGGTTGGTCCCCCCATAATAGTAAACAATGAGGGGATAGTGGCGTTGGGGATCAAAATTAGGGGGATAGTAAACCCGGCCCTCGATAAGGTTGCCATCGTACTCATAGGCCCAATCTTCAGTCTTGCCCAGTTGCACATAGCGAAACCGCTCATCCTCAGGGGCCGCGGCTATTGAGGGCTTCCCTCCAGTGGAAAGCATGATGCAGGCGCGGTCCGGCTCGCTAATGGAACTGCCGGTAAAAGCAATCCATTGGCCATCTTCGGAGAGCTTCCACTGATCCACCACTTCCGGCAAGTCGTGCATGGGCGCAAAGCGTCCGTTCCGCGGATCCAGGCTGAACAATCTTCGGTAAGTGCGGTCTTCGGCAAGGACATAAATACGGTTGGAATTCAGGTCCCATTCAGCACTTTCGATGCTGGGATTAAAATTCAGGCTCGGGCAGCTGGCTTTGCCCGTGCTGCGGTCGAACAGATAAAGCTGGGTGTCGTAGTCGTTCGGAATCAGGCTGTCCGGGGTAGCGGTGCCCGTATTGCCAAACAGTGCAGGGCTCCCGGTCAGCAGGAGCGTGCTTCCCTCAGGGCCATAAGTGGCGTTGAAGCCAAAGGGAGATTCGAAGAGGGTGTCTGCCTTCAAGTCATCCAGGGAGATTTCGATCAGCAGGTTGCGGGAATAGGGACGGATGCTGTAGTCAGGTTCGCCCAGGCTCACCAGGATAGCCTTTCCATCAGGTCGGATGTCTTGCAGGCTGGTCTCGATGTGTCCCCAGGTGAGCCGTGTGGTGAGGCCTGAACTGAGGTCGAAGCGCAGCAGGAAGCTCCGTGTTCTCCACCATGGCCAGCGGTCGGACATGTTCTCGTATCTCCGTACTCCATCCTTGCTTCGCTCATCCTTCTCGCTGACAGAACAAACCAGGAAGCGGGCATCGGGGGACCAGCGGAAGGACCCCATGCCTTCCACACTTCCGGGCGAACGCATCTCCCCAGTGCGGAGGTCGAGCAGCACTACGGCTTCCGCTTCTCCCGAACGGCGGGTGAACGCAATCACCGGTGCGCTGGGCGACCAGGCCGCGCGCGACAGCTCTGAACCCTTGAGGGGCATCATGACCCTGCCGCTCTGCCGTTCCACTATCTCATACCATGACTCTGTGCGTCCTTCAGGTGCAGTGGTCTCGCTGTATCGGATAAGCAGAAGGCTGCCGTCGTGCGATGGCAGGATGGCCTGGACCCTCGGGCCTTCCAGGACGAGAGCAAGGTCCAGTGGCCTTACAGCATCAGTGGTGGAGTAGGGCAGGTCTTCAACCCGGCCGGTATCGCTCAGAAAGCAAGCCCGGAACATCCAGGCGGTATCCGGTCGGTCGCCGGCAACAATCAGCATGATCCGGTGCTTGCCGGGCTCCAGCTTCAGGGTTTTACTGAGGGTGCTTTGCCCATCCTTGCCGGGCGTGGAAGTGCCGACCTCTTCCCCGTCCAGGCACAGGCTTAGCTCTCCTCTGGTCTTTACTTCAAACCTGGCTTCAACATAGGATCCGACATTGATGTAGGTAGCTGCTACCCCAAGACCTTTGCCATGGCCATTCCCCTGACGAGGGAGACTGAGATATCCTGCTTCATCGGCCGCTATCCTGGTCCAAGTACGCAGGCTGCCGTCAGGAACCATGAAAGAAGTACCCTCCCGGGGCCAGAGGTCCCTAAGTGAACGGCGGGCCGGTGCGATGAACTCACCATCATCGAATACCTTGCCTTTCAGGTTCTTCTCTCCGGCGAAGGCAGGAGGATTAAGGTCGCAGATCCCCGGACTGAGCCAGGATTCCAGAAGAAGGGTGTCCTGGGACGCATGACCAGGGATATTAAAGAAAAGGAAGGTCAGCATCAGGAATGACATCAGCCGAAGACGGAAAGGGGCATGTTGTTGCATGGCAGAGGCAATTCAGTGATGGCTAAGATAGGAATTCGGGGGTTCACGGTAATCCGGGCTGAATGTGAAGGGCGTGCAAGGTGAAAATGAAGGCATGCCGGAACTTCGATGGAAAAAAACCTTACTTTTGCCACCCAAAGCGCAAAACCCATGGTGAAGAAACAAGACCAAACCGAGGAAAGGATCGTTGCCGTTGAATCCGCATTGACCCGTACCGAGCATTTCATCGAAGAGAACCAGCGTATGTTGCTGATTATCATCGGCGCGATTGCTTTGGTCGTCCTCGGGTACTTTGCCTTCCAGCGCTATTACCTCGCACCCAGGGAGCAGGAAGCCGCCGCCCAGATGTTCATGGCCGAGAAGTATTTCGAGAAGGACAGCCTGGCACTCGCCCTGAATGGGGACGGGAACTACCCTGGTTTTTTGGCTATTATCGACGATTATGGCATGACCAGGGCAGGCAACCTTGCCCACTACTATGCCGGGATCTGTTATCTTCGTCAGGGTCAGTTCGAGGATGCCCTCGACCATCTCAAATCCTTCGACAAGGACGACCTGCTGGTCTCCGCCATGGCCGTGAATGCCATCGGGGATTGCCATATGGAGCTCAACGATCCGGAAAAGGCAGCAGGGGAGTACATCAAGGCTGCGGATATGAACCCCAACGACCTCACCAGTCCAGCTTTCCTGCTGAAAGCAGGGTGGGCCTATGAGGTGGCCGGCGACTGGGCCTCGGCCGTGAAGATGTACGAACGCATCCGCGTGGAATTCCCCAAGAGCCAGGAGAGTCGCGATATCGAGAAGTACATTGCCCGCGCCAACGGGAAAATGGCTTCCTGATCCTGCTATGTCCACGGCACATCAGAATCTTTCTTCCTATGATGCCGCCACGCTACCCCGCGCTGAAGGGTTGCGCATAGGCATAGTGGTTTCCGACTGGAACGTCCGCGTTACCGGAGCACTGCTGGAAGGTGCCGTGGCGCTCCTGACGGCCCAGGGCATCGCAGCGAAGGACCTGATCATACGCAGGGTTCCTGGCAGCTTTGAGCTTGCCTTTGCAGCCCAGCTCCTGGCAGAGCATACCGACGTTGAGGCTATACTTTGCCTGGGATGTATCATACAGGGAGAGACCCGTCACTTTGATTTCGTAGCACAGGGTGTTACCCAGGGGATAGGCAGGGTTTCCCTTGACTACCACCTGCCCGTGATCTTTGGTGTACTGACCACTGAAACCCTCGAACAGGCCCTCGAGAGATCAGGCGGAAGGCATGGCAACAAGGGCACTGAAGCCGCTGTGACAGCCCTGCGCATGATCGACCTGCAGCGAAGCCTGGAGGTGGACCAGCAGGCCGGGCGATAGACTTAGCCTTTAATAACCGGGATACGGCATGCATCCCTCTGATTTTCGTATCGTCTTCATGGGCACGCCCGAGTTTGCAGTGCCCTCCCTTCAGGCCCTGTTCAGCGGCGGTTATGACATCCGTGCCGTGGTCACCGCGCCCGACCGGCCGGCGGGAAGAGGCCTGCAGCCCAAGCCATCCGCTGTAAAGCAGTTCGCGACCCAGAATGGTCTGCGGGTATTGCAGCCGCAAAACCTTAAGGATGAGTCCTTTCTTCATGAACTTCAGGCCTTTCGGGTACACCTCATCGTAGTTGTCGCCTTCCGGATGCTTCCCGAAATAGTATGGAGCATGCCAGCCCATGGATCGGTTAATCTGCATGCCTCCCTGCTTCCGCAGTACCGGGGCGCCGCACCCATCAACTGGGCAATCATCAACGGGGAGAGGCATACCGGACTTACTACCTTTTTTCTTGATAAAGAAATTGATACCGGCAGGATCATCCGGAAGCTGAGCTGGGACATCGGTGAGCACACCACGGCCGGGGAGTTGCATGATGCCCTCATGCTGGCCGGGGCCCGGCTGCTGCAGGAAACGGTGGATGATATACGGGAAGACAGGGCCCAGGGGATACCGCAGGGAACAGCACCAGACTTTGCTCCTCTGCATAAGGCGCCTAAGCTGACACGGGAGCACCTGCGCATCGACTGGGCACGGAACGTGCAGGAGGTCCATAACCAGGTGCGCGGCCTCAGCCCATATCCAGGAGCCTTCACCACCCTGCTATCCGAAGACGGAAAGTCCCGTCTGCTGAAGGTCTTTTTCGGCATCCCAGGTTCGCAGGATTCAGAAAATATTTTACCCGGTACGATAAAAGTACATGCTCGCCGATGGATGGTCCGTTGTTCAGATGGCTGGTATATTCCTGAATGGGTCCAGCTTGAGGGGAAGCAGAAAATGAAGAGTGCTGATCTTGTTAATGGTCTGAAAATCAATAAACAGTGGTCGCTCTACTAAATATTGCCGGCCCATGGATATGGCCAGGGAGCATGAAGTGCGGTTCTGCAAACAGAGGGTGATCTGTATGCCTTGATTAGCAAGGGAGTTGTTAACAAACCCTTCGCATTTATTAACAAGCACGCGGGTTTTAGCGCGTCAGCCTTGACTTTTCCTGTAAATGATGTATATTTGCGTGAGGTTCAATTAATTGTTAAACCTAACCCTTATCATCATGAACAAAGCAGAATTAATTGAGGCAATTGCAGCTGAGGCCAAGCTCACCAAGGCTGATGCCAAGAAAGCACTCGATGCTTTCATCGGTACCACCACCAAGGCTCTCAAGAAGGGTGACCGCGTAGCACTCGTAGGCTTCGGATCCTTCGCCATTGCCAAGCGTGCTGCCCGCAAGGGTCGCAACCCGCAGACCGGCAAGGAAATCAAGATCCAGGCCAAGAAGGTCGTGAAGTTCAAGCCGGGCAGCGACCTCGCCAAGAAGATCAAGTAAGTCCCCCATCGGGTCCTAAAAACTCCCCTTCTCCCCCGGAGGGGAGTTTTTTTCTATCTTTGCCTCTCGTTAAGCATCATAAAATCAACCGATATGGGAAAAGGTGATCAAAGATCCAGGAAGGGGAAGACCTTTCGTGGATCGTACGGGAAAACCAGGACGCGTAAGTCTGGCAAGGGTCCTTTCATCCCGGCTGCCCCAAAGGTAGTCGAAGACGAGGCTGTGATAGCCCCCGAAGAACCCAAGAAGAAATCCCCCAAGCCGAAGGCAGCCCCCAAGGAGAAAAAGACCGGAGATGTTGTGGAGGACCAGGCCGTGGTAATGCCTGTCGCAGCAGAAGAACCTGCAGCTGAGGATAAGCCGGAGAAGGCAAAAAAGAGCGTTCGTGCCAGCAAGGAAAAAGCAGAAGAGCCTGCCCCGGAACAACCGGCCGAGTAGACTTGCTGTACAGCAGTGAACCAGAACTACGAGCGGAGGGTCAGATCAGGCCCTCCGCTTTCTTTTTGAAGAACTTTCCTTTCTCGGTGAAATCCCGGAACTCATCATAGCTTGGGGCGGCAGGGCTCAGCAGTATGGTGCCTCCGGCAGCAGTACCCTCGCGGGCAGCGTCCACAGCTTCCCCAAACCTGGCAAACCATTGTACCTCCCCTGGGTAACCCTTATCCCTAAGCAAACCGATAATCCGTTTTCCGGCTGGGCCGCTCCCCAACACCAAACCAGGGACGACGTCTCCAAGAAATGCGGCCAGGCCATCATAACTAATCCCCCGGTCCATGCCGCCCAATATCAGGGTATCCACCCTGCCGAGGCTTCGGATGGCTTCCATCACCGCTTCAGGGATGGTGGCGATTGCATCGTTATAATAGTGCAGGCCCTTCCATTCCCCAAGGTACTCCAGGCGGTGCGGGAGCCCATGGAACTCTTCAACTGCTTGCTGTATACCCTCCTGACGGGCGCCGGCAAGGGCGGCCATCATGGCTGCGGCCACGGCATTCCTTCGCTGGTGCAGGCCCGGAAAAGCAGGGGCATGCCTGAGGTCCATCTCCAGGGTGATGTCCCTGTCTTCCAATAGCACGCTGGTAAGGTCCACATTGGTCCTGCCGCGGAAAAGCGGTCCGCTGAAATGATGCACGACGGAGGGCGGGGGAAACTCACTGCGAAGCCGCTCCATGGCCGTATCACCTCCGGGAATTACCAGGTGGTCCCCCGTTCCCTGTAACAGGGCGATCCTCCACTTGGACTGAAAGTATTCCTCCAAGTCGTGGAAGTGGTCAAGGTGTTCTTCGAAGAGATTGAGCAGGCAAGCGATATGGGGAGCGCGGCGGATGCCTGCCAGCTGATGGGCCGAGAGCTCCAGCACAAACAGGCTCTGCTCGGTTCCCTGGAGCACCGCTTCGAAAGGGGGAATGCCGATATTCCCCGCCAGCAGGGCCGGAATCCCGCTCTTTCGGAGCATCATGCTGACCAGGGTAGATGTGGTGCTCTTGCCTTTGGTGCCGGTAATGCCCAGCGAACGTGAATGAAAATGCCTGAGAAACAGGTCTGTTTGTGACGTTACCTCCATCGTCTCCGGCAGCGCCCTGACGATGTGCCTGGGTATGCCTGGAGAACAAAGGCAGAGGTCAAACTGCCCGGCCTGCTGCAGATAGGCTTCCCCGGTATGGACCTCAGCATCCACGGGAAGCTCCTCCCGGGAACATGCGCGGTCGGCAATACCGAGATGCACAGGATGAGGCAACCTGCGAAGGTAATCCCAGCTGCTTCTGCCTTCCCTGCCGAAGCCCAGGAGGAGGACCTTGCGGCCCTTCAGCTGTTCCTGAAGGAAGGAGTCGAACGATAGGACAAGATTATCCGGCATGGTCTTAAAACAGGGTGTTTTTTACCGCTAAATGCAGCAGGTCAAGGTCTTGCTCCGGCAGGTAATGCGGGTCATGGAGTTCGGTGGGTAAGGCAGGCCCGGATACCTTGGTAAGGCGGTGGGAGGCATAACGCAGCAGGGAGGGTGCCCCCTCGCCCCTCCTCACAGCAGCCAATCCCAGGGCAGTCCGGACCTCGCCCATGGTCCCGACACATTCGAAAGGCTTGATGTCGGACCACCCGGCCAGCTCGTCCAGCCAGGGTTTCAGGGCCTCATCCTCCAGCATATCCTTCCCAAAAATCATCCGCAATTCGTTATCATCCATATAAGGTGCAAGGATGATGGCGGTGAAGAGGCACTTCGGACAGTTCCCGCACCAGCGGTCCTCTTTGCTGCCGGCATTGCAACTGCGGAAGACGCTATGAAAGCGCGGTTCACGTGCAAACAGGGAGGCGATCTGCAATTCGTTGAGTGGACGAAGAAGGCTGAAGTAATCTACCGGAAGCTTCAGTTTCCCCCGGACATAATCCCGGAAGCTGGCCTCAAAATGATAGGATTTGGAGTACTGATGGTTGATGTCTGTACCTGGAACGGTGGCTTCGTTGGCGCTCGCTTCGTTCGACAGGGCAATACGTCCCGAGCCGCTCAGATAGGAGGCGATCAGGGTGGTGAATGCCAGCAGGGCGGAGAAAGGGGTGTGCCCGTTCAGGTATCCTGCATCATTCAGTTGAAGGAGAAGGGGATCGAGTTGCCTACGGAATATCAGGCATCGGGCAGGAGGGATGCCTGCTGCGCTTACCGTCCGCAGCGATGCCGGCAACGGGTTCAGCATGAAAGGGACGACGTCTCTCCCTGCACCCCCCAGCAAGGACAAAGTAACGGCACTGTCCTTACCCCCGCCTATGGGCACGAGGTAGCGTGAAGGATCCGTCGGAAAACTGGCCCTCTCCATTGGACGGCCCACACATTCCAGGCTGAGGAATTCCTCGCAGGGGATGTCAATCCCATTGAGGTAACGGAATTCACCCAATCCCAGGTAATACAGCGAAGACCAGAACGCCTTTCCTTCCTCATCCATGGAATAAGGCTTGATAACGATACGCGGCGGGCAGGCGGTTTTCCAATAGCTGATGAGCTCGACCATCCCCAGCTGAAACCCCAGGGTTTCGAGAACAAGTGTGGCTTGTTCCGTGTTTAATGTACTCACATGGGGCACCACCAGCCGGGGCCTGAACCTGATTTCAGTCCCCATACGGAAATCCCAGATAATCACCCAGCGGTCCCCATCCCGGTGCACGCTGTGGCCTTCGTACACGAACTCAGGATAGCGGGAACGGAGTTCATGGAAACGCTTGCTGTTGTTCCGGGCTTGGGACATGGCGGAGTGCTTGGGTAAGGGTCAAAGGTAAGAAAAACACCCCCCGGACACGTGATAGGGCGGTTGCCCATGGTTCCCTATATTTGTCCTGGGAGAATACTGCTGAAAAGGAAAGGCATGAATGTAAAGCATAAGATAGAACCGATGGCCGGCAGGGTCCTCATTTCTGAGCCCCACCTGAACGATTATTATTTCTCCCGATCGGTTGTTCTCCTGGCCGACCATAACACAGACGGCAGTTTCGGAATCATTGTGAACAAGCCCATTCCCAAACGGTTCGGGGAAGTGGTCCGCGGATTCCCCGCATTTAATGCTCCCATCTTTCTGGGTGGCCCGGTGCAGACTGATGCCCTGTTCTTTATCCACAACCTGGGCGCTGAACTGGAAGGGAGCAGCCGGATCATGGACGGACTCTACTGGGGTGGCAATATGGAACAGCTGAAGCACCTCATGGAAACCGGGGGGATTGCGCCTTCCCATATCCGTTTCTTTGTGGGATATTCCGGATGGAGCGCCGGCCAGCTGGAGGAGGAACTGGAGCGCCACAGCTGGATCGTGAGCCAGGCCAATGCTTCTGAGATTATGGACGCACCGCCGGATGCGATGTGGATGCGCTATCTCCGTTCCATGGGAAAGGACTACGCCATCTGGTCAAACTTTCCTGCGGACCCCATCATGAACTGATCCTACCACGGCCATACCTGTGCCCACATTGCCGGGAGCAAGGCTGGCATCAGCAGGAGGGTGAATACAAACCCAAACACCGCGCCCCAGAAATGTGCGTCATGGCCTATGTTGTCCTGGGCCTTGCGGGCCATCACTGCGGAATACACCAGATAGAGTACACCAAAGACTATTCCTGGGATTTCGAAAGGGATGGGAAAGATCATGACCCCCCCCATGGGTTGGATAAGTATGCTGGCGAACACTATGGCCGATACGGCGCCCGAGGCACCGACCGCAGCATAGTGTGGATTGCCCTTATGGCGGGCATATGACGGGGTGACCGAGATCAGGGTGCCGCCGAGATAGAGCAATATGAAATAGAAGCGATCCATGCCGGGGAACAGCATGGAGTAGTAATGCTCCACGGCACGACCGAAGGAGAGCAGTACAAACATGTTCACCGCCAGGTGGGCCCAGTCGGCATGCACCAGGGCATAACTCAGGAAACGATAGGCCTGGCCGCGCTCATGAATCAGCCAGGGAGAGAACCGTAGCCTGGCGTGAAGGTCAGGACGGGAAAATGCCCACAGGGAACCCCCTATGGTTAGGATCAGCAGTATCCAGGTCATTCGGCAGGGATAGCACCCTGGACCTGAGTGTGATCGATCTCGGATCCCATCATGCTGTGGGGGATGAGGTATACTGCCAGCAGAATAAGTGCGGCGACCCATGCCCAGGTCGTATGGGTCCGGTCCTTGCGCAATCTGACGAAGGCAATGATCCAGGCTATGAAGGCCACCGCGGTCTTGTTGTCGGTAAGATCGGTGCCCACGGGCCATCCCGTCCAATAGGCATCAAAAGCGAACTTCTGTACTATCGGCCCCAGAATCATCCCTCCCGGCAGGAGCAGGAAGAGTGTGGCGGCGGTATAGTTGAAGGCATGTTTGCCCCGGATCAGCCCTTCGATTCCTGCCCGGGTGGAAAAGAGCATGGCCAGGAACATCAGGATGATATGGGGGATCAGCACATAATCCGGCACATGTCCCTTATACCTTAGAACCACAGGCTCTGCGGTGAGTTCTATCCTGTCTGAACCATCACTCAGGGTCACCTTGTACTCCACCTTGCCGGCAGCAGGCTGCTGGGGGATATACGCAGCCAGCTCACTCCCTTCCATGAGCATGGGAACCGTATGCCAGCTGTCGAAGCTCTTGAAGCGGCGGTAGGTGAATTCGCCATTCACACCTGCTGGGACTTCAATGCTTACCCGGGCATCCTGTCCGGTGACGTGGGTACGGATCAGTCGGTAGCGGATGACATCACTACCCAGCTCGGTCTTACCCCGTACAGGATAGGTTGGGCCTGTAGTGCGCTGATATGCAGCAATGGCGAGAGTGAAAATCACCGAGAAGATCCAGAAAAAGATGGATTTGGTCAGATAGCTCATGGTTTATATGTAGTTTGATGAATAACTTCCTTGGATTCGCAAAAATCGTATTCCATCTGCAAAGTAACATGATGGATATCAAAATATTCTTTCATAAGGCGACGGGCTTCATCGTAGAGCCCGGCCGTCTGGCTTACCTGAAGGTCCTCAGCAAGGTCGAGGTGTGCTTCCAGGTGTATGGCATGATCGTCAAGCCTCCAGATATGGACATGGTGCACATCCCTGATCTCCGGAAGGCGCTTGAGGGCCTGCACCACTTCATCTACAATCTGGTGACTGGGTGCAGAAAGCATAAGGATGCCGATGGATTCCTTCAGAATGGGGTAGGCCTGATATAAGATGTATGCCCCTATGACAAGGGTTAGTAAAGGGTCGATCCAGGGGATTTCCGTGAAGTGCATGACTATCCCACCCGCTATCACTGCGAGTGAACTGAGCGCATCGCCCAGCAGGTGCACATAGGCGGCCCGAACATTGATCGAGGCATGGCTCCCCTTTCGAAGGAGGAGCATACCCCCGACATTGGCCACGAGGCCGGCCAGGGCAAACACTATGACCAGATCGCTTCGGACCGCTTCGGGGGTACTGAAGCGATGAATGGCCTCAGTAAAGAGGAAGACCGTGATCCCGGTCAGCAGCAAGGTGTTCAGCAGGGCGGCGATCACTTCGGCACGTCCGTAACCGAAGGTCAGGCGCCGGTCTGCAGCGCGACGACCGACCTTTCCTGCAAACCAGGCCATGACCAACGAAAGGCTGTCACCGAGATTATGGAGGGCATCCGAAAGCAGCGCCAGGCTGTTACTGAGTATCCCACCGATCACCTGCATCAGGGTGATGCCGAGATTCAGGGCAATAGCCCCAGGAATCCCGTGATGGTGGTCTTTTTCGTGCGCGGTGTTCATGGCGTGGCCCATACTGAACATGCAGTTCTCAGCTTTTGTCCGGATTTTCCTGCCTGCGGAATACAAAGGTTACCGTAGCATTCAGCCGGAAGGGGGACAGGAGGAGGTCGCTGACCGCAAACACGGGGAAGGTGATGATGAAGAACAGCCGGTGAGCGAGCAGTGTGGCCCTGGTCGATCGCCGGGTATATTCCTTGTTCCCCTTGAAGGATTCGAACAGCAGGTCGCGGCGCCCGCCCCAACGGTTCAGCAGACTCTGTACCATACCGAAGGGGTTCTGTTCCAGGCTTAGCCCGCGACGGGAAATGCAATTGAATCCCAACTCTCCCAGCTTTTCCATAAAACGGGAAGGATGAAAGAGGATGAGATGGCGCGGAGGGTCAAGGTGCAGCCAGTGTCCCCTTGACCAACGGCCCTGCAGACTATAGATGTTCGGGAAGGACAGATAAAGGTAGCCCCCGGGGCGCAGGGCCAGGTGAATGTTCTTCAGCACACTGACCGGATCCGGAAGATGTTCGACTACATGGAATAGGGTCACCGCATCCAGGGATCCTGGCGTGGCCTGTTCGTGGAAGTTGCCCGTGGTCGACAGCTGTATCTCCGGGAAGCGACGGGCCCTTTCTGCCGCAGGTCCAGGCAGTTCCGAGCCCAGGAGGGAATAATTCCCCCGGGCCGAAAGCAGGTGCAGAAAGCGACCGCTGCCGCAGCCGATGTCCAGGATGCGCCCCTGGCCCCCCAACAGGCGGTGTATCCGTGCCGCACGACGCGTACGGAAATGGTCCATCACCTTTTCTACGCCTGGAAAGCGGAACTTATCCTTGGCATGGCCGTAATAGCCTGGGTCGTAATGCCGTTCCATGGCTTCCTCTTTAGGCTGTGGCCAAAGGATAATGCTTCGGCAGGAAGGACAATGATAATAATCCCAGACTTTCCCATGCAGGCACCGGGCGCTGAACGCTGCGCTCAGCGCGGTGTTTCCGCAGAAGGAACAGCGCGGTGGAGATGTTATGCCAGTTCCTGTGGTATTCAATGCGCTCTCTCCGTATAGATGGCGAAACGTGCCAGACGCCTTTTTTGCATGAAATGCTTTAAGGATGTGGCCAGTACCCCCAGTCCATATATCGTGCTGCGCCGGAAATTGATGGAGGAACCTTCAGCGAAATATTTGGTCGGGCAGGTCACCTCAGCGATCTCGTAGCCTGCATAAAGGATCTGGGAAAGCATCTGGTTGTCGAACACGAAATCATCGGAGTTCGCCGGATAGTTGATTTTCTCCAGTACCTCCCTGGAGAAGGCTCGGTAGCCGGTATGGTATTCTGACAGTTTCTCTCCCATGAGGATGTTCTGGGTGAGGGTAAGGAGGCGATTCGCAAGGTATTTGTAAAGGGGCATGCCCCCTCTGAGCGCCCCTTTGCCGAGGATACGCGAACCCAATACCACGTGGTAGAGCCCTCCGGCAATGAGATGGGCCATGGAAGGGATAAGGCGCGGGGTATACTGATAGTCGGGATGTACCATGATGACGATATCGGCACCCAGCTGCAGTGCCCGGTCATAGCACGACTTCTGGTTGCCTCCGTAACCTTTGTTGCGCTCGTGGCGCACGACTTCAGTGATTCCCAATTCGCTTGCCACCTCAACGGTATTGTCCTGGGACGCGTCATCCACCAGGACCACTTCATCCACCAGGTCCCGCGGGATCTCGTCGTAGGTGTCTTTCAGGGTCCTGGCCGCGTTGTATGCGGGCATCACCACAATGATTTTCTTTCCGTTGAGCATAGAGGTACGCTTGCAACTTGAGCTGAAGGGCAAAAGTACGGAAATTGTCCGAGCCCCGGGGGCTTACTGTCCTCCGGCCTTGCGCTGGAGTTCCGACAAGTAGGACGTTTCCACGGGATAGCCCAGGCGCCGGGCCATCTCCAGATCGGCCGCAGCTTCGGCAAACCTTCCCATGGCCGACCAGGCCGCCGAGCGGTTGACGTAGGCGGCGGCATTGCGGGTATCGGCCTGTATGGATGCGCTGAAGGCATCAATGGCCTGGTTCTGCGCCCCGGCCTCATAATGGATCAGCCCGCGGAGCATATAGGCATCACTACGGCCCGGATCCAGCCTCACCGCCTCCTCCAGCGCCTCCAGCGCCTTCTCCGGGCGTCCCAGGGCCTTTTCGGTCAGCCCGGCCCAGTATGCCGCCTCTCCACTACCCGGATCCAGCCTGCGGCTCGCTGCGATGTCGGTCAGCGCCTCCTCCATCGCTCCGGTATTGTATCGCGCCACCGCCCTCCATAGCCAGGCCTCCGCGTGCTCAGGCCGCAGTTGAAGATAGGCATCGTAATCGGCCAGGGCCTCGGCATACTTTCCCAGGCTCGACAGGGAATTTGCCCGGCCGATCAGGGCATCCTCGTTGTCCGGCCGATAGCGGAGGCTCCGGGTAAAATCAGGGATCGCCTCCTCTATGCGGCCAAGATTGAACAGTACCACACCTCGGTTGCTCAGGCTGCGGTAATAGGTGGAGTCGAAGGCAATGGCCATGCTATAATCCTCCAACGACTTCTGCATATCCCCGTAATACTTCTGATAAGCATAGCCCCGGTTATTGTATGCGAAGGGCAGGGTCGGGTTCTTGGCTATCAGGTCAGTGAAAAGGCGCAGGCCGTTCTCCCATACCGGGATCCGTTGCAGGGTCAGCGCGATGAAAAATATGCTGAACGCGCCAATGATCAGGTGGCGCCAATGAACTAGATGCTTGTTATGCTGATGGTTGCGCACCAGGAGCCATACGGGGACCAGGGAAAGCCCGATATAGGGGATATAGGTGTAGCGTTCTGCTACCACAGCCCCTCCCACCGGAAGTATCTGTAAAGTCAGGATGGATGTGGCCAGAAAGAAAAGCCCGCCATAGGCAGCTACCCTTGACCGGCGAAGGCTGATGATGAGCAGCACCAGCAGCACCAGCACCGCCGCCGGGGCAGCATATACCTCCCAGGGAAATGAACCTCCTGCATTGGAAGGATAGGGGTACATGGCCATAAGCCTGAATGGGGCAATGAGTTTAACCACATAGGTCATGATGGCAAAACCCACGATAAACACCCTGTCGGTGGCTGTGTAAAGCGGGGTAAGGTCCTGTATCGCCCCCTGGGCGCCCTGTGAACGTATGGCCACGACTCCGAACACCAAAGAAAGCAGGAAGAACGGAACCAGGGGCAGCCAGCGTCCCGGCCTGAACTTCTCCCTCCTGAGCCAGTCGGTCAGCAGGAGCACCAGCGGAAGAGTGACGGCCGCCGATTTGGATAGAAGGGACAGCAGGAAGAACACCAGGCTCATGACCAGGGGATGCCAGCCATTTTTCTTCCGGAAATCAAGAAACGCGTTGAATGCCAGTAGATAGAAAAAGGTGTACAAAACATCCTTGAGTTCGGAGATCCAGGCTACGCTCTCAACATGCATGGGGTGTATCCCGAAGATCAGGGCAACCCAGAAGGCCGTAAGCGGTTGCCCGAACAGCCGGCGGATCAGCAGGAACACCAGGAGGACATTGATGCAATGGATAAGGATATTGGTCAGGTGGTAAAGAAAGGGGGAATCTGCAACCAGGGCATACTGCAGGGCATACACCAGGGTGGTGAGTGGATGATAGTTCCCCTTATAGAATGAGGTAAAGATATGCGCCAGATTTTCCCCGTTGATATGCTGTATAGGCTCGTGTTCAAGTACATAGCCCCCATCATCCCAGTTGGGGACAAAATCGTTCTGCAGGCCTGTGAAATAGACCATGAAGGTGAGCAGTGCGGCGATCCATCCCTGATGCTTCCACCAGGCAGGCCTGGACAGAGGTGGGGTTGCCGGGGGGGAGGGCTTACGGGCAGATGGCTTGGCTGCTTTCATAACGAGGGGCTGAATGGTCAAAAATACCAAAATGCCTTGCCCGATCCCTTTCCTATGATCGGGTTCTTGCCATTTTACCCTGGATTTCTTAACTTCATGAGGACAACAAAAACCCAAGGCCATGGACAATCTCCTCGTCAGGTACTTCAACGCCAAGCTTGAAGTTGAGCAGCAGAAACAGGCGGCCCGCAGGAAAGGCCCAGTGATTACCATTTCGCGCATGGCAGGTTGCCCTGCCGGTCTGGTGGCTGAAGCCCTGGTGAAAAGGCTGCGCAATGACAACGTGGGCCCGGACCCCAGGCTTTGGCGGATCGTCAGCAAGGAGGTACTCAGCGAGGCGGCAAGGGCCCTGGGCCTGGAGGAGCGGAAAATCAACTACGTCTTCGAGTCCGGGGCAAGGACAACCATGGACGAGGTAATCGAAGCCCTGTCGAGCCGCTATTACAAGAGCGATGCACGGATCCGGAAGACCATTTCGGAGGTTATCCGCACCATTGCCGCTTCCGGCTCGGTAATCCTCATAGGACGGGGCGGGGTCGCCCTCACCCAGGATATCCCCGGCTCCCTGCACATCCGGCTCCAGGCCCCAGAGGAATGGAGGGTGCAGAAACTGATGGCTAAAAACGACTGGACCTGGGAAGAAGCACTGAAGGTGGCCCGCGACTGGGACCGGAGGAGGAACGCCCTCATAAGGGAGTTCGCCAATACCCAGGATGTGGACAGCCTGTTCCATGCCACCTTCAGCTGTCATAAGGTCGACCGTGATACCATTGTGGAGTCTATCCTGAGGCTGCTGCAGCGTTGATCCCCGGTTTTTAGTATCTTCGTAATCCATTGATATTGTACGAAGATGAATAAGACCATACTCGTTTTGCTTGGAGTCCTTGGCGTACTGAGCCTTAGGGCACAATTGGTGACCCCCGGTACAGGCATACGCTGGAACCGCGACAGCCTCGTGGCCCAGGGGGCCTTGATCCCCGGAGGGGGAGGGACCTACTACAGCCTGAGCACCAGTGTCGTGATCAGTGCCGGAGATACCGTGGAGATCCTGACGAACGATTCTATCGTAATCATCCCGGGAGGCCTGGTGACGGTAAATGGCGTGCTTAATATTGCACCTTCCGTGAAAGCTGTGATCAATTGCAGCGCCGCCGGGCAGAAATTCCTGGGCTTTCGCTTTGAAAACAGTCAGGGATCAGTATGGTCCAGGGCTACCATCCGCAACTGCGGCGGGATCAAGCTGGTGAGCTCGGTGGTCATTTTCAGCGAATCCATCTTCAGGGATTTCGACAAGACCTACTCCACGGGAGCCATCGATCTCTACCAAAGCTCGCCTCTCATTCAGGCTTGTCATTTTCTCGGCAATGCCGGCCCAGCCATTGCCTCAGGGGCTAATGCGGCCAGCTCCCCCCAGATCCGCAACTGCTATATCTATCACAACAACGCTTCCAATGCCAATACCCCCCAGATCAATCTGGGTACCATGGGCAGCGATTCCATTAGGATCATCGGAAATACCATCATCGGCAACTACGATATGGGCGGAGGAGTGGCTGTTTCCACCCTTACCGGCGGCCAGATCATGGTTCGTATCGACAGCAACGTGATTACCAACAACCGTTACGGTATTGCCTGCATAGGATCGAACATCGGTTCAGTGATAAGATATAACTATTTGGCGAATAATGACATACAGGGATTGCCCATGCAGGGGGGGAGCGGGATCAATTTCTATGGGGGAACCACCAATACCGCCAGGGTATCCCATAACGAGATCACCGGCAACCTCTGGGGCATCACCATTCAGCTCAATGCCCAGCCCAATCTGGGACAGATCGAACCGGACACCCTGAACATCGGCTGGAACAAGATTTATGGCAACGGGAACGGCGGAATCACCTACAACCTGTACAACAACACCCCCGGCAACATCAAGGCCGAAAACAACTTCTGGGGCTCCTATATTCCTGACACCGTGGAGGCCGGAATCTTTCACCAGCCCGATGACGGCACCCTGGGCCTGGTAGATTACCTTCCCATCAGTCCTCTGACCACAGGTCTGGAAGAGGTCAGAAAAGGTAGTGGGGAGGGCCTCATCCAGGCCTGTTATCCCAACCCGGCCCCGGGGGAGCTGACCCTGCGGCTGGATGGGTTGTGCCCTGGTGGAAAGCAGGTTGCGCATGCCATGGTATTTGGCCTGGATGGGCGCCTCATGCACAGTGAGTCCCTGGTAATGAACCAGGAAGAATTGATGCTGGACCTCAAGCGACTGCCTGAAGGAATGTACCACCTCGTGGTCGAAGCGTGCGGCCGCAGGGAAAGCCGTCTGATCAGCCTGCTGAGGTGAGGGCCCTCATCGCCGGACGAAGGTGGAGGATCCGCTGTAGGTAGTGGATCCCACGATTTCCGTATAATTTATGATGATCTGGTTGGTGTCCAGTATGGTGGCCGATCCAAAAAAGCGATGCAGTGCGGGCGGGTTTCCGCAGGTCAGTTCCTGCTGTGGTAACTGGCACTGGGTGGCGGTCACCCGGTCAAGGTAAATGCGGGCGTTGTCATTGTTCCCGAAACGGTTCACCCAGAAGCGGTTGTCCAGGGTATCATCCGCGATGATCGTTTCCTGGTAGGTGGTCTGTATCGGTGTACCGGTGGGTGGAATCTTGTTGTCCGTCACATTCCAGGTTCCGGCCAGGTAGTCGGTCTGATTGACTACAAAAACGTAGCGGGTGGCCGTGCCGGTGTTTCCGGCGGCATCTTTGGCGGAGTATGTGATGGTGTAGTTGTTGCCCTTGAGATTGACGTTCACATTGACCTCTTTTTCAATGGCGGAGGTCAGGTCACCATCGGTCTCATCGGCAGCAGTAGCCCCGGGGTCCACATAGTCCTGATCTCCGATGGTTACAAGCAGTGGATTATCCCCGAGAATAGTAAGGATCGGAGGGGTATCATCCTTCTTTTCACAGGCGCTCAGCACGAGCAGGCCAAACAGCAGACAAGGGATGAGTCGGAGGGTGGAAGTCTTCATGGGAGCATTGCTTTGGATGGTACCAATATACTAAGGAATTGCTTGTCGCCATGAAGTAATAAAGAAGGGGCCATCCTGAACCAGGACAGCCCCTTCACATCTCACCGTGCAGCTTTACGCAGCTTATTGCTTGGTAAAGGTGGCATGCCCTGTATCTGTGCCGCCGGCGTTGTAGGTGATGGTGTACTCGATAAAGATCTGATTGCCATGGTCGGCCATGACACCCGTGCCGGTTACGCTTCCTTCGGAACCCGGGTCAACGCCAACCAGGGCCTGGTTGGCAATTGTGATGTTGCCGAACTTATCGAAAGTGGCAGTAACGATGACATCGGTGCCGAAACCGCCGAAATTGGTGATGAGGATCTTGTTCAGGTCAACGGCTGAAGCCGTGATGGTGCTGTTGTAGTCATAAATTCCTGCACCCACGCCGGTTACCGTGTCCACTACGGCCCAGTTGAACACGAAACTGACCTGTTTCACAATAACGTTAACCACGCGCTCGGCAGTGCCGGTATTCCCTGCATTGTCGGTAGCGGAAAATTCAACCAGATAGGTGCCGATGAGGTCGGGATCGACATTGTTCAGTACCTGTACTACCAGCTCACCGTCTTCCTCATCGGTAGCGGTGGCGCCTGCATCCACATAGGCCGTGTTGAGGAGGTGGTCCACCACAGGGTCGCCGCTCAGGGTGACCACAGGGGCCGTAGTGTCATCTGCTGTGCAGGACGTCATGAGCGCAGTCCCGCCCAGGGCAAGGACCAGAAGGATTGGAATGATTTTTTTCATGATCATTGGGTATAAGTTGGATTATTGATGGCCTTCAGTGCACATAAAATGATTACCTGCAAAGGTAGGGATAATGGATAGATACCTGAAGTATACTGCTGGTGAATATGTTTTATCTTTGCCACACTAAACCTAAATTCCCTTGTCATCATGAAAAGAATGTACGGATTTTTCGTTGCCGCAGGCCTGCTGATGCTGGTGAGTTGCGGACAGGGTGCCGCCGAGAAGGCCGCCGCCGAGCAGGCCCGTCTGGACTCTATTGCTCAGGCTGAGGCTGCAGCTGCCAAGCAGGCAGTGCTCGATTCCATCGCTCAGGCCGATGAGGCTGCTGCTGCACAAGCCAAGCTGGATTCCATGCAGGCTGCCCTGGAAGAAGCCAACCAGAAGGCCGAGGCTGCCAAGAAAACCGCCGTGAAGGCTACCAAAAAGGTAACCGAGCCGGTGAAGGAAGAGCCCGTTCAGGCTAAGCCCTCCCGCAGCGGTGCCACCAAGCGCACTGAATAGGTAAGGGACTTATTCACAGGTTTTTTTCGTGGAGTTAATAAAAATTTTTGTTAAAATGTAGGTTTGGATTAAGATCGGTGTAACTTTGCACGGTCAAAATCATACCCAAAACCGCTTCTACTATGAGAAAGTTCTTTGCAATGATCCTCGTCGCAGGTGCATTCCTCGCAGTTTCCTGTGGCCCGAGTGCAGAAGAAAAGGCTGCAGCCGAGCAGGCTCGCCTCGATTCCATCGCCGCCGTTGAGGCCGCAGCCGAGCAGGCTCGCCTCGATTCCATCGCCGCTGTTGAGGCTGCTGCCGCTGCAGACACGATGATGGTGGAAACTCCCGCTGAGTAAGCGTGGAAGACTGCATCTGCAGTCACATCAAGAACCTGCTGTAAAGCATCGGAAGGCTGCCCGCAAGGCAGCCTTCTTCTTTTTAGAATCCTTATAAATTGGACTTCTCCGGCTTCAGCCCGGAGTACCATGGCTTCCTCCGGATTAAATTTGTTGCCGCCCGCCCCGCTATTGAACGGAAGGGCAGACAAACCCGAAGAAGATGCCAACGGAACGATTTGCACAATGCGGCAACCTGGGCGATGATGTGCGCTCCGACTGCCATGTCAGCATAACCCTCCGACAGGAGGGGGGGCTCGTGATTGAGCTCGACAGCAAGGTAGCCCGGCTATATGGCGATGATATCCTCCGCCAGGCCAGCGACATCATGGAATTCTATGGCCTACGCGATGCCGACCTGGAGATCCGCGATAGCGGGGCCCTGCCCTTTGTAATCGCCGCACGTTTGGAAGCCGCCATACATCTGGTGCTGGAAGACTCACGCGAATGGCTGCTCCCCTTGCAACCCGCCAACATGCAGTCCACTGCACGGGACCTCAGGCGATGCTCCCGCCTGTACCTGCCCGGAAACACCCCGAAACTGATGCTAAATGCAGGGCTGCACGCTCCGGACGGGCTTATCCTCGACCTGGAGGATGCCGTGGCCCCCGATAAAAAGCATGAGGCACGCTTCCTGGTGCGCAACGCCCTCCGCAGCCTTGACTTCATGGGTACGGAACGCATGGTGCGCATCAATCAGGTACCCCTGGGCCTTCAGGACCTGGATTTTGTGGTCCCCCATGGGGTCAACCTCATCCTGCTGCCCAAATGCGAGTCGGCAGAACAGGTGCACCAGGTCAATGAAAGGATCGAAACCCTGCTCAAAGGCTGTGGCCAGCAACGCGCCATCTGGATCATGCCTATCGTGGAAAGCGCTCTGGGCGTAGTGCGCGCCTTCGAGATCGCCTCGTCGGCCCCCAATGTAGTGGCCATGGCTATCGGCCTGGAAGATTATACCGCCGACCTGGGTACCCGCCGCAGCCCCGACGGCCGGGAGTCCTTCTATGCCCGATCAGCCGTTGTCAATGCTTGTCGTGCCGCTGGAATACAACCCATAGATTCCGTCTTTTCAGATGTTTCCGATATGGAGGCACTGAGGCGTAATGTTTTGGAATCCAAAGCTCTGGGATTTGATGGTATGGGATGTATCCACCCCCGTCAGGTGGCTGTTATCCACGAGACATTCGCCCCCGAAAAGGCCGAGATCGATAAAGCCAAAAAGATTGTGAGGGCCTTTGAGGATGCCCGATCCCGTGGCCTTGGGGTGGTGGCTATCGGAAGCAAGATGATCGACGCCCCCGTGGTCAAACGGGCCCTGAGAACCATTGCCACCGCCGTGAGCGCTGGAAAACTTAACCAGAACTGGAGGGATGAAGATGAGAACCGGTAAAGAATTCGTTCGCAACGCCGCGGGACGACTGGTACCCACGGAGGTAAACGGAAAACCTGTTGTACCTTATATGGGCGTTGGGAAATACAAGCCCACGGGCCGCAAGTATGGCCCACCCATTCCCAGCTGTGCCGATTATCCGGCCGATGGCAACAAACTGGTGGGCAGCCTCCGGGAAGCCCTGGTGAATGCAGGGCTGAGGGATGGCATGACGATCTCCACGCATCATCACTTCCGCAATGGGGACCTTATCGCCAATCAGATTTTTGACATCGCCTCCGAGCTGGGCGTCAAAGACCTGGTGTGGTTTCCTTCGGCTTCATTCCCTTGCCATAACCCCCTGATCAAATACCTGGAAGACGGCACCATCCACCACATCGAGGGCAGCATGAACGGCCCCCTGGGTAAGTTCTGTTCTGAAGGGAAAATGCGTGGCGCCGGGGTCCTGCGTTCCCATGGCGGGCGCTACCAGGCCGTGCAGGATGGGGAGGTGCACATCGACATCGCCGTCATCGCTGCCCCGCAAGCCGACGCCTTCGGCAACGCCAACGGGGTGAACGGCCCCGCAGCCTGCGGGCTCCTGGGCTTTGCACTGGCCGATAGCCAGTATGCCGACAAAGTGATCGTGGTGACCGATACCCTGGTCCCTTTCCCCTGCATCCCCTGGCAGATTCACGGCAATCACGTGGATTATACCGTGAAGGTGGACAAAGTGGGCCTGCCTGAGAAGATCGTCTCGGGTACCACCCAGATTACCAAAAGCCCTGACAGGCTGCTGATCGCCGAGCTGACGGCCCGTTTCTGCGATAAAGCCGGCATTGTCCGCGATGGGTTCAGTTACCAGGCTGGTGCAGGTGGTACCGCCCTGTCCATTGGCATATACTTCGGAGAGATCCTCCGGGAGCGGGGCTGGAAGGCCCGCTTCATCAGGGCAGGCAGCAACCAGTACCCCGTGGCCATGCTGGAGGAAGGACTGGTAGACTATATCCTCGACGGCCAGACTTTTGACCTGGAGGGGGTTCGCTCCATGCGGGAGAATCCCGGCCATGTGAACACCTCACCGTTCACCAGCTACAACTATCACAGTAAGGGGAACTTCTCCACCATGGTGGATGTGGTGATCCTGGGCGCTACCGAGGTGGACCTGAACTTCAACGCCAATGTGGTCACCCATTCCGATGGATACCTTCTCCACGGGATCGGCGGATGGCAGAATTGCCTCTTCGGGAAATGTACCATCCTGCCTATTCCCCTTTTCCGTGACCGCATCCCGGTAATCCGTGACGAGGTCACCACCCTGTGTGGTCCAGGTGAACTGATTGATGTCATCGTGACCGAGCGGGGGATCGCCATCAATCCCCTGCGTCAGGACCTCATCGACAAGGTGAAGGACAGCGGGCTGCCCCTGCGCAGCCTGCAGGAACTCAAGGAGGAGGCCGAACGCATCTGCGGCGTTCCCCGCAAGCAGGAGTTCGAAGACGAAGTGGTCGCCGTCATCAAATGGGTTGATGGCACGGTCATCGATTGCGTGAGAAAGGTGAAGGCCTGATGTGCAACATGGTTATCCTCAGGGCAGGCGTCCGGGGGTTCAGGCAGGCTTTTTCCCTAATCCCAGGACCCATCCGATCACAGCCCCGACGATCCCCAACACCAGGGTACCTGCGATGATGTCCACCGCCATGGCCTTGGAGTTGAACATGTTCATCCCTCCGAAAAACATCAGGTCATAGGAAATGACAATGCACGCCCCAATGAGCAGACCACCCCAGGCGCCCCGGGCAGCTGTGCGGAATCCAGCCCACTGGTGGAATACATAGGCCAGCATAAAGGATATGGCCAGGTTGCTCAGGAAGTAAAGCCCTAGCATGGGCTCCTCCTTCATCAAGCCAGGGTAGTGTGTGGAATTGGCTTCCATAAAGTCCATCAGTAATGTCCCCCAGACCAGCCAACCCAGGAGGAAGTAGGCCACGGCACCAGCCAAAGCGGCATAGATCACTTTCATGTTCATAAAGCTAAGGTTTTGATTTGGAGGTGAAAAGTTAAGCAGTACCGGAGGCGTTTGGTTCATTTTCCCTGCTTTTTAACAAATGATTAACAGGTCAGTTTTTTTTTCAACTTGGCTCTCTTAATCCCTCGATGATGAACAAGGGTTGGTTGTCACTTATAGTGTTGGTTATCATTGGCCTTCCGGCTTGTGTCAAGGAGACACCCGCGATCCGCACCGGGCCACTGACCGGGGAGGTGGACCCCTTCATCGGCACTGATGCCCATGGCCATACCTTTCCGGGGGCCACCCTGCCCTTCGGGATGGTCCAGCTCAGTCCGGATACCCGACTGCAGGGATGGGATGGGTGTTCAGGATATCACTACTCCGACAGCGTGATCTACGGCTTCAGCCATACCCACCTCAGCGGCACTGGGGTCTCCGATTACGGAGATATCCTGCTGATGCCCGGCCTGGGTGATCCCCGCTTCCACAATGGGGAAGGCCTGGAAGAGGGGGAGGGGTATTCCAGGCGCTTCCATAAGGACTCAGAGACAGCTTCACCCGGTTACTATGCCGTAAGGTTGGAGAGGGACAGCATCGGGGTGGAGTTAACCGCCACCTCCAGGACCGGCTGGCACCGCATCAGCTATCCATCAGGAGCAACCGGGCGGCTGATGATCGACCTTAGGCACCGGGATGAGGTGCTGACGTCGGGCTTGCAGAGGGTGAGTGATACCGAGATCGCGGGTTACCGGCATTCCAGGGCCTGGGCCCAGGACCAGCGGCTGTGGTTTGTCGTCCGCTTTTCGAGGCCCATCCAGGCTATCGATTGGCTTCCTGCTGGCTCAGCGGCTCATGCTGATTCGCTTATAGGCCAGGAAGTGGCCGCGTCGCTCCAGTTCGCTCCTTCAGACAAGCCCCTGATCGTGAAGGTCGGAATCTCGGCCGTGGACGAGCAAGGGGCCCGCTTCAACCTGGAATCGGAAGCCCCCGGATGGGACTTCGATGCCATTCGTTCAGCTGCCGACAGTACCTGGGAGGCCACCCTTGGGGCCATCGTGGTCGAGGGGGGCAGCCCTGCGCTGCGCCGCACCTTTTACACTGCCCTCTATCATGCCTGCCTGGCGCCCAACCTATATTCCGATGCTGATGGACGCTACCGGGGCCGCGACCTGCAAGTGCACACCCTCCCTGCAGGGGAGGCACAATACACCGTCTTCTCGCTCTGGGATACCTATCGTGCCGCCCATCCGCTCTTCACCCTCATCCAGCAGGAAAGGACCCGGGACTTCCTCAGCACCATGCTGCGCCAATACCACGAAGGTGGCCTGCTTCCGGTGTGGGAGCTCTCAGCCAATGAAACCAACTGCATGATCGGCTACCACAGTGTTCCCGTCATCGTGGACGCCATTCTCAAGGGACAGTACCGCGGCGATGCCATGAAATACCTCGAGGCCTGCGTGGCCAGTGCATCGCAGCACGCTCACGGCATCGACACTTACCAGCGCCAGGGATTCCTCTCAGTGGAGGATGAACCGGAGTCGGTTTCCAAGACCCTGGAGTATGCTTTCGATGATTGGTGCATTGCCCGGCTGGCCGGACACCTGGGCCAGGATAGCCTCGAAGCGGTCTTCGACCGCCGGGCGCAGTCGTGGAAGAACCTGTTCGATCCTTCGACAGGTTTCTTCCGACCGAGGCAGAATGGGGGTTGGTACACCCCCTTCGATCCTTCGGAGGTCAATTTCCATTATACCGAGGCCAACGCCTGGCAGTATGGATTTTATGTTCCCCACGAAACGGCAGGGTTCATGGATTTCCTCGGTGGCCCCGACAGCCTGGTGCAACGGCTCGACCGGCTATTTCAGGCGCCGGAACAGACCACCGGAAGGGAGCAGGCGGATATTACCGGACTGATCGGGCAATACGCCCACGGCAACGAGCCAAGCCACCATATGGCCTATCTGTACGCCCTTGCCGGAAGACCGGAGAGGGGTGGAGAGATCCTGGGCCGTATAGTGAGGGAGCTGTACACGGACCGTCCTGATGGGCTCTGCGGTAATGAGGATTGCGGGCAGATGTCGGCCTGGCTGGTGTTCACGGCCATGGGCTTTTACCCGTTGACCCCAGGCACGGACGAATATGTAATCGGCCGGCCGTTCTTTCCCAAAGTGAGCCTGTTCCTGGAGAATGGAAAAGTGTTCAATATTACCGCCGGGGGGCTGGAAGAAGGAGAAGTGGTCCGCCGATTGGAGATCAACGGCAAGAGATACAGGGGAACAGTGTTACGGCACAGCCAGATCATGAACGGGGGAAGCCTCCGGTTCACTATGGGCGGGGAGGGTCAGGAGCGCAAGGTGGATGTGCCGGTGGATCCCCGGGCTGGGCAGCCGATCATTCCGGCCCCTTTCGCCATGGGTGGTCAGCGAAGCTTCACCGACAGTACCCGGCTGAGCCTTGGAGTATTCTATCCCGGCGCGGCCATCCATTATACCCTCGATGGCCGCGAGCCCGGTCCGGCCTCTGCCCGCTATATTGATCCCATTGTTTTAACGGAGAGTACCATACTCAGGATGGTGGCGCTCAAGGGATCCCTGCGCAGCGCGGTGGTCAGCGCAAGTTATGCCCGCGTACCCGCACACCTGAATGTGGAATACCTTAGCCCGTATTCCCCGATGTACCCTGCCAACGGAGATCTCACCCTCGTCGACGGTATACGCGGAGGAGAGAATTTCCGCACCGGATTCTGGCAAGGCTTTCAGGAAGAGGATGCTGTGGTAGTGATCGACCTGGGGCAGGTGATCAACCTCGACTCCCTGTCAGCAGGTTTTCTGCAGGATGCCGGCTCATGGATCTGGATGCCTACCGAGGTGAGCTTCTCCTTAAGCAAGGATGGAAAAGCATTTCAGCCGGTGTGCAGCGTAGTAAATACCGTTCCCGAACGCCTTCAGGGGGGCATTGTCCGTCACATGGGACAGCGTTTTACACCGCGCGCAGCGCGATACGTCAAGGTACATGCCACCAGCCTTCGCCGGTGCCCGGAATGGCACCCGGGCTTCCCATATGAGGGCAAAGCCTGGGTGTTTATGGATGAGGTGGTCTGCCTGTCGGCAGACAGTGGCTAGTGGCTAATGAAAAATGATAAATGAACCATCAACCATCAAAGATGAATAACCGCTCCTCTTACGCTCTTCCCTTTGCTGTGGTAACGCTGCTATTCTTCATGTGGGGTTTTATCACCTGCATGAATGACATCCTGATCCCATACCTGCGGAAGATGTTCGAGCTGTCGCGGGCGCAGTCGATGCTTACGCAGATGGCCTTCTTCGGAGCATATTTTTTCGGCTCTCTTGTCTATTTCTTCATTTCCTCACGCAGGGGCGATCCCATTCAGCGTATGGGGTATAAGCGTGGGCTCATCTTCGGCCTGGTGCTCAGCGCCCTGGCCTGCCTGTTGTTCTATCCGGCAGCTGAAGTCAAGCTCTACGGTCTTTTCCTCACCGCCCTATTTGTACTGGGTCTGGGTTTCACCCTACTTCAGATCGCCGCCAACCCTTATGTTGCCATCCTGGGGGAGCCGGATACCGCCTCCAGCCGTCTCAACCTCAGTCAGGCCTTCAATTCCTTCGGAACGACTATTGCGCCCATCATCGGGGGTTACCTTGTCTTTCATTACTTTGCCTCCTGGGGCCCTCCACTGCTCGACCAGGCAGGAAAGGTGATCACCACCGACGCGGGTATGGCCATGAGCGCCATGGGGGTACAGCTGCCCTACCTCATCTTCGCCGGGGTGTTCCTCGTGCTGGCCCTTATCATTCAGCTGACCCACCTGCCTTCCTTTAGCGGGGACCATCCTCCCATGGGCGGGGCCGGCGCATTGCACTTCCGTCACCTGGTTCTGGGCATGCTGGCCATCTTCCTTTATGTAGGTGGGGAAGTGAGCATCGGCAGCGTGTTGATCAATTATCTGCATGAGCTCCGGGGTTTCGGGGAGATGGAGGCCAAGTCCTTCCTGGCTTTCTATTGGGGAGGGGCCATGGCGGGCCGATTCCTGGGCGCCCTGGTGCTGGGCAAAGGCCGCATAGGCGTGAAACGGGTGCTCTCGATGGGCGCGGTCGGACTGGCCGCCTTTGGCCTCATCTATGGGGCGGTGTGGATGGAGAGTGGTTTCAGTTTTCCCCTCGCCCGCGTCCTTCCTTTTCTTATCTTTTTGTTTATCAATATTTTGGGATTCGTCATCGGCCGGTCGGCCCCCGCCCGTACCCTCACCGTATTTGCCCTGATCGCCATCGGACTGCTGACGGTCACCCTGCTTAGCCATGGCGCGCTCGCCATGTGGAGCTTGATTGGCATAGGACTTTTCAACAGCATCATGTGGTCGAACATCTTCACCCTTGCCATTCGTGGGCTGGGACCGCATACGTCTCAGGGGTCCAGCCTGCTGGTCATGTCCATACTCGGCGGTGCCCTGCTTCCCTTCCTGCAGGGCAGCATTGCCGATAGCCTGGGCGGATATCACTACAGCTTCTTCTTACCGGTGCTGTGCTATCTTTACCTGGCCTGGTATGGATGGAAGGGGAGTGAGGAGAGGAGGTTCAGACGATATCTGATATCTGATATCTGATATCTGATATCTGATATCTGATATTAGATGTTGGGTATTTAAGATTTAGTATGTAGTTAGAAATGAATTTGATATGTATACTGTTGGGGTGGATATAGGCGGAACGACTACCAAGTTGGGGTTGGTGGAGGAGGGGGGCAGGGTGCTTTCTTCTTCGGCTTTCAATACAGCTGACCAAGCTGATGCTCAGGCGTTTGCGGCGACGCTGGCTTTTCAGGTGCGCAGGCTGGTGGCGGGCGCAGAGATAGCCCAGGCGGCGGTTAAGGGAATAGGGATAGGTGCGCCCAACGGAAATTTCCACAAAGGGACCATTGAGTATCCTCCCAATTTGAGTTTCAAGGGCATCACACCATTGGTAGCCATGATGAAAGCGTATTTTCCCTCCTGGGAAATTCGGCTGACGAACGACGCCAACGCTGCTGCCCTGGGTGAGAAAGTATACGGAAAGGCGAAGGATGTGGACGATTTTATCGTGATCACCCTGGGCACTGGCCTTGGGTCCGGGATATATGTGGAAGGACGTCTGGTGTATGGTCACGATGGTTTTGCAGGGGAGCTGGGGCACGTGATTGTAGAGCCCGGGGGCAGGGCCTGCGGCTGCGGAAGGCAGGGTTGCCTGGAGACCTACGCCTCGGCTACCGGCCTGGTCAGGACGTACCAGGAACTTGTGGAAAAGCAGACAGGCATATCCGGTGACCTGAGTCAGGAGCCTGAAGAGCATACAGCCCGTGGCATTGCTGAAGCTGCTGAACGCGGTGATTCGCTTGCCCTGGAAACATTCCTGCTGACCGCCACGCGGCTGGGCCTGGCGCTGGCCAATGCGGTAGCCGTAACCAGCCCGAGGGTCATCTACCTCTTCGGCGGTCTTACCGCCGCAGGGGAGCTGCTCATGGCGCCGCTGCAGGAGGCCTTCGATGCCCATTTGCTGAATGTCTATCAGGGGAAGGTGCGGCTGGAGATTTCCGGATTGCCCGGTTCGGAGGCGGCCATCCTCGGTGCGGCAGCGCTGCTTGATTGAAGGGAAAGGGAGGGGGCTAAGCCCGGACCTAATCCGCTCTGGTAGAGTTCCGGAAGTTTTTTTTTAATTTTTTTTTCCTGCTTCGATTCCGGGAAGTCCGCCTACTGTCGCGGGTTTCCGGACATAGTCATCCCATTTATCTATAGATATATATAAGTAGCTGACAATTAACGTATTTAAAGATTTACTTTATTTACTCTATCTTCCTTTATCCCTTCATTTCTCACCCCTTAGCTGATAACCGTGATGGAACACCACAACGATTACCATTTCAGCTTTTTTCGGCCAACCACCCCGAATGCACGGCGTAACCGCAACATCATTGTTCAGTTCTTCCTGATCTGGGCAGTCAGCATCTTCGGGTTCCAGATACTCCTGAAGGTTCTGGAGAAACCAACGCCTGAGGCTTCATACTTCGTTTATAAGGAGTATTGGGCTGAAACGGAAAAGGATAAACCTGATACCGGGGCACTCAGGGCCTTGGGCCATACTGTGCTCTCTGTTCTGGGTAAGATGGACATTCAGCCTGAATATCGTGACGCGCTGGATAACGGCTTGAGTTGGATTACCTGGAGCATCGCCGACAGCACCCAAAGGGAGGTGTTGATGGAGAAGGTCAGAGAGTTTGAGGCGATAACGGCTGCGACCGACAACATCATGGCGCCATCATATCTTGCCAAGAAGGAAGAAGTGGCGTCCCTATTGGCGATAATCTTAAAGCTTGGCCCGCAGGATATCCGCAGGGATATTTCGCCCTTATCCATACATTCCTATGATTTTGAGGAATTTGGTCAGGAGCCAAGAGAGAAGCTGACGCAGGCCATGGACCTTTACCTGATACACAATCAGAGCATACTGACCGACTTCAGCTTCCTTGGTTTTCCCTTCCACTATTTCTACACCGCCGTCTTCCTGCTCATCCTGTTTGTTGGGCTGTGCCTGCTCTACTGCATACGTACAGACATGTTCCACAGGAAATATGGCATTGCCGACTGATCGCAAGGTTGAACCCGTACAAAACATTGGATATGAAGAAGGTATTGTTCCCACTATTCCTGCTGTCGCTGCCGCTCCTGGCGAATGCAGCCACGGCAAGTCCTCAGTTGGAGGGCAGTTTCAAGGTAGGGCCGGCGATCATCCTGATTGCTGTACTCGTATTGTTCATTGTGGTCGGGATTGTTTTTCGTGCCCGTGATACTACCGATTTCTATGCCGCAGGCCGGGGGATTTCGCGGGTGGGCTCCGGCATGGCGATCGCATCGAACTGGATGAGTGCCGCTTCGTTTCTTGGCATGGCCGCGCTGATGTACGGTTCAGGCTATCATGGGCTGGCCTATGTCATCGGGTGGACGGGAGGTTATGTCCTGTTGTTGATCCTGATGGCAGGACAGATCCGGCGCTACGGGAAATATACGGCTGCTGATTTCATTGGTGACCGCTACTATTCTTCAGGTATGCGGGCCTTCGGAGCGGTGTTTGCCATCCTGATCTCGATCGCATACTGTGTCGGGCAGTTTGGAGGTATCGGACTGATGTTCAAATGGGTGATGGGGATGAACTACACCTGGTCGGTCATCATCGGAGGGGGCGTAGTGCTGTTCTATACCCTGATCAGCGGGATGCTGGGGGCGACCAAGAACATGCAGATCCAATACATTATCATCATTCTTTCATTTTTGATCCCCTTGTTCGTATTGACCGCCAAGTTCGACTATCTGTGGGTGGTGCCGCAGATTGGTTATGGGTCCACGGTTTCGGATATTGTGAATGGTTTACCTGTGAACCAGGCTGAGGAGCTCAGGAATTCCCTGGGCCACCAGTTTGCCATCGTGCCTTCACCGGAATTCGCCATGCCCTGGGACCCGCCTACAGGAATGACCTTCTTCCAGTGGGTTGCCATTGCGTTTTCCCTCATGATTGGAACGGCGGGCCTGCCCCATGTGATCCAGCGCTTCTATGTGGTGCCCAAGGCCCGTGATGCCCGCTGGTCCGTAGTGTGGGGACTGTTTTTTATCTGCATATTATATTGGAGCGCACCGGCCTATGCTGCTTTCGGGAAAATTCTGTCCGCCCATCCTGAAGTTGGAAAGCTCGCCAAGGATGCCATTGTTGTCTATACCGCCCAGCTGGGAGACGTCCATCCGCTCATCGTGGGCTTTCTTGCGGCCGGCGCGGTGTCTGCAGCCTTCTCTACCGTCTCCGGTCTCCTGGTTGCAGGATCATCTGCCTTTGCCCATGACCTTTATGTGAAGGTTATCAACCCTGCGGCCAGCCCCAAAGTTCAATTGCGCATGGCCCGTGCCGCCACGATCCTGATGTCGGTTATCGTTACTTTCCTTGCCCTGCAAAATTTCGCACTCATAGGTCAGCTGGTTGCCGTAGCCTTTTCACTGGCTGGATGTACCATTTTCCCCCTATTCCTCCTCGGAATTTGGTGGAGTGGGTCCAATAAGCAGGGCGCCATTGCCGGACTGGCCACAGGGGGGCTGGTGGCAGGCATCGCCATCACCTATTTTGTGGCAGGAAAGTCTGGATTGCAGCTGCCTTATCACCATTTTGTAAGCTATTGGCTGGAAGCATGGTACTTTGCCTGGATCGGCGCCCCACTGGCTATCCTGGTGAACATCATAGTGTCCAGGTTCACCAAGGAGACCCCTGTGGAGATCCGGAAATTCCTGGTCGAGGAGGTGCATAGTCTCTGACGATGAGCCGCATTGGTCCGACCGGAAAGGTCTTCGTGGCCATGGTTGTTGTGGTACTGCTGGCTGGAACCATTGCCTGGCGCTATTACCATAGGCTCAATAGGCAGATAGACCCACGTATCGCCCAGGCCCGGGAGTTATATGGATCATACAATACGGTAGTGGCGAGCCACGACTATGTAGCTGTTCTCGCCCTGCTGGATTCAGCCGATCATATTTATTCCCGGGTACAGCATTATGTTTTTTCCTGGGAGAGGGGGGTTTTATGGAACAACCGCGCCGCATTGTGCCTCACCCTGGCCTTGTCTGCAGATAGTATTCCTGCCGCCAACAACCCATTTCCAGCATTGACCCCTGATTCACTGATCGCCCTGACGGGAGTTTACCTGCTGAATGCGCTCAGTCATTACCAGAAGATGGAGGAACAATACGGCGGAAAAACATCCCGGCAGGTGGAAGCCCTGATTCAGTCTGAGTTCCTTCAGGGACTGGATCACATTCCCTTACCGAAGCGGATGAATATGCTGGAAGCACGCGCCAGGGAGATTGTGCAGGCCAGCGCCGAAAATAACCGTCGCATGTCGGTATGCTACACCAACCTGGGTATCGTATCCAGGTACCGTGAGGATTATCCGCAGGCGGTCAATCATTATCAAACCGCTCTCCGCCTCTGGGATCGTAACCTAGAGGCAGAGAATAACCTGAATCGCCTGCTTGGACTCCCGTTAAAGAAACGGAACCTGTTGCAGCGGCTCTTTCCACCACAGCGCAAAACTGAAAAAACAAATCAAACCCCATGAAACCGAAGTACCTCATTTTGCTGAGTATCCTCCTGATTATCAGTGCTTCCATGCTAAGGGGACAAGATGCCCCAGCCTTTGGAATCAAGCTGTCCGGATACATAAAAGACGACGTCTTCTTTGATACGCGCCAGACGGTCGCCGCAAGGGAAGGACATTTTCTATTGTGGCCCTCACCGGAAAAGGAGGATTCGGATGGGGAAGACATCAACGCCCGTCCGGCATTGAATATGCTGGCCATCCAGACCATGCTGAAGGCCACAATCCAGGGACCTGACGCCTTCGGAGCAAAGACCTCGGGAATCGTCGAGGCCGATTTCTTCGCAACCACCAACGAAACCATCAACCTGCTCCGGTTACGGCATGCGGCGGTTATGCTTCAATGGAAAACCATCGAGATCCTGGCAGGGCAGTATTGGAACCCGTTCTTCGTTCCGGAATGTTTCCCGGCAACAGTATCATTCAATACCGGGGCTCCACTGCAATCATTCGCGCGCAATCCCCAGTTAAGGGCCACCTATCGCGCCGGAGACCTGAAATTACTCGTTGCGGCCTTGTCCCAGCGGGATTATTCCACTTATGGTCCTGCAGGCGCCAATTCCGCATACCTGCGCAACTCCGCCATGCCCGACATGCACCTTCAGGTACACTATATTCTTAAGGATGCTGATGCCGGGGCTGAGCTTGTGGTTGGTGCCGGGGCGGCATACAAGACCGTGGTTCCCCGTCTGGAATCCACCGTGGCATTAACCAATCAGGTATACAGGGTAGAGGAAAAAGTGAGTGGGTTGTCGGCCCTGGTGTTTGGCCGGCTGATTACCCGTACTCTGACCTTCAAGCTGCAGGCCAGGTATGGGGAGAATATCTCAGATGTGCTGGCAGTCAGTGGTTTTGCTGTTAAGGAAGTAATTGATCCCCTGCGTCTTGAGCAGTCCTACACCCCGCTGAAGAGCATGACTTATTGGGGCGAGTTTCATACCAACGGTAAGCTGCAGTTCGGTCTTTTTGGAGGTTACCTGCTGAACATGGGAACCAAAGAGGCTATGGGAACGGAGAACGCAGTGGTATACGGCCTGGGCACGAACATCCGCTCGCTGTACCGTCTGTCCCCAAGGATCGTTTACAATTCCGGGAAAGCCAGGCTGGCGCTGGAGCTGGAGTACACCAGTGCTGCTTTCGGAGAGGGCTATGATGTGTTCTATGTGCCTGAAAAAACGAAGGAGGCTGCCAATTTGCGCGCGTTGGCGGCAGTGTACTACTTTTTCTGAGTATGTTGTGTGTTGTATGTTGTATGTAAATATTGCTGTTTCTTGTTTCTTGTTCTTTATTCAATGTTCTTTTCGCCTGCCTCTATTGCAATCTCCAGGCTATTTTCCTGGGGTGGGATCGGGCATGAATACTTGTGATTATAAGCGCAGTAGGGATGGTAGGCCAGGTTGAAGTCGATCAGGATGCGATCCCCTTCAGGAATTTCGGCATCAATATAGCGTCCTCCACCGTAGGTTTCCTTGCCTGAAGTAAGGTCGCGGAAAGGAATGAACAGGTGTTTTTCATATCCCGGCCGGGTGATCAGCTCCTGGTTCTGGTATACATTAAGTGAGAGCTGCCTGCCCTGCAGGCTGAAAAATGCAGTGCCGTAATGCACATACACGGGCCGGCGCTCCGTGGTGGTGGGCATCTCAAAGGGCTCAGGGTTGGGGTTGAGCTCTAAGCGCGCCATGATGCGGTAAGCGGTATCCACTTCGAAATAGGGCAACCCGCTGAAGGATGCCAGACGGGCATCCTCCAACGGACTTTCTCCCTGTATCCTGAAAGCGGAATCCTTGGCGGCCCGCTCCGAGAGGATGCGTTCGGTGTATGCATCGCCCTTCTCTGGGGAACACGCATGCACGGCCATGATAAGGACAAGCCCTACTGCTGCTGCTGATAATCTGCTCATAGCATATCGATTGCCAGATTACTTGATCATTGTCATTGAGTACTAAGCACCGAGCCTTGAGCATTGATACTCCTACCTGCTCTTGTCGGGCCCTTCCGGAATGGCGGGCAGTGGCTTGAAGCTCTTGAGCTCCTCCAGTATCACCTCGATGGCTTTGTTCAGCTGGGCATCGGTACCGAGGTATTCCTGATGGGGGTCGTTATCGACCATGATGTCCGGCTCCACGCCGATGCCCTCGATGATCCAATCGCTGGTCTCTGAGGAATAGGAAGCAAACTCCGGTTTTCTGAGGTCGCCACCATCGACAAAGGGCAATGAGCCCCGGATCCCGACCACTCCGCCCCAGCTGCGCATTCCGATCACCTTACCGAGGCCATGCTTTTTGAAGGCATACGGGAAGAGGTCCCCATCGGAGGCAGAGTATTGGTTAATGATCAGGGTCTTGGGCCCGAGCATCATCTGCCGGGGGGTCTGTCCTATATCGCTTACATTGCGCGACATATTGGCGCGGGTCACTTCGCGCATCAGGCGTTCGATGATCATGGGGGACACATTGCCCCCGCCATTGCCCCTGCCGTCGATGATGAGGGCCTTCTTGGTGAGCTGGGGATAGAAATACTTCGCAAACTCATTGAGCCCGGTAGTCACCATATCGGGGATGTGTATGTACCCTACTTCTCCGTTGGTGGCTTCGTTCACCTTGCGGATATTCTCCTGCACCCAGTTGTAATAGTAAAGGTCGGCCTCACTGGAGGTAGGCACTACCAATACCTTGCGGCTTACTGCTCCGGATGGATCACTGCTGAGGGAGAGCTGCACCTGGCGGCCTGCGGTGCCGATGAGTAGTGCGTAAATGTCCTGTACCTCCCGGGTGCTCTTTCCGTTCACGGCGAGGATAAAGTCTCCCTCCCTGGCATCCACCCCGACTTCGGTGAGCGGGGAACGAAGGCCTTGGTCCCAGTTCTGGCCCTTGAGGATCTTGTCGATGCGGAAGTAGCCCGAGCTGTGCCTGCTGAGCTTTGCCCCAAGCAGGCCGGTCTTGATGCGTTCAGGCTGGGCCGTTTCCCCACCATTCACATAGGCATGGCCTACGTTGAGTTCGCCGATCAGCTCACCTATGAGGTAATTGAGGTCGTTCCTGTCGTTCACCCAGGGCAGCAGCACACGGTACTTCTCCTTCATGGCTGGCCAGTCCACTCCGTGCATATTGGCCACATAGAAGAAATCGCGCATCTGGCGCCAGCTTTCATCGTAGATCTGGGCCCATTCCACCTTCTTGTCCACCCAGACCTTCATGTCGTTCAGGTCGAGGAAGCTCTCGGGCTTAACCGGGCCCCCGGGCAGATCGATGATGCTGTATTTTCCCTGAGCTGAGATCATCATCTTCTTCCCATCCGCAGAGATTTCAAAACCACCATAGTTACCGTGGTCTGTTTCTTTTTTCCTCTTGATATCGAAGGATTTCAGCGTGGATTTGAAATCCTTGCGCGACATCTCCACATAGAACAGCTTATCACCTGCACTGGCCAGGCTGCGGTAATTGCTGACTTCAAGCCCGGGCAGAACCAGGGTGCGGTCGCGAATGCCCTCGGCATCCACTACCACCGGTTTCACCTTGGGGGCGGCAGGGGTCTCCTCCTTACCTTTTCCTTTATCCTTGGAATCCGAAGCTTTAGCCTTCTCTCCGCTCTCCCCATCGCTCTTCCTGATGCTGACCTCATCATTTTCGGGGGCGAACGGATTCGCCGTGGCTTTGGCCAGGGTCACCATATAGATGCGGGACATGTCGCCATATGCGTGGTTCCATTCCGTGGCAGAGTAGATCGGGCTGAAGTCACGGTCAGAAACGAAGAAGAGGTATTTGCCGTCTTCACTGAACACCGGATCCCCGGCATCGTACCAGCTGTCGGTCACCTGCACCCTTTCGCCACTTTCGGTATTGAAGAGCATGATGAGGCTCATGCCGTTGGGTTGGGGCAGGGCATAGGTGATCCAGCGGCTATCGGGCGACCAGTTGAAGTCACCGAACTCCCATGTGGTGTTGTCCGCTACCAGACTAACCTTGCGGGTTTCAATGTCGACATACTGCAGTCGGAGCTTTTTGTCGTTCCAAAGGATCTTCTTGCTGTCGGGCGACCAGCGCAGGCGGTATTTATAGGTGTCGGCTCCCTGGGTAAGGCGGATGGGGGCTTCAGAACCGTCTTGTTTGACGATATAGATCTCGTATTCTCCGCTCATGTCGGAGATGAAGGCGATGTATTGTCCATCCGGTGACCAGAGCGGGTTGCGGTCATGGGCCCCGGAAGATGCGGTGAGGTTGCGGGTGATGCCATTCTCAGCGGGGACGGTCCAGATGTCGCCCCTGGCAGAGAAGAGCGCACGTTTACCGTCGGGGGCAATCTCGTAGGATCCGATCATCTTGCCGGCATCCTTGAGCTCGTTGCGGCCGTTGAGCAGGTCATCGGCAATACGGATATCTACCTTGCGTGATTGCTGGGTACGCAGATCGAGGTAATAGATATACCCCCCGTTCTCATAGACAATGGCATCCTTACCCAGGGAGGGGAACTTCACATCGTATTGGGTGTATTGGGTGACCTTGCGCGTTTGCCGGGTGCGGGTGTTGTAGGCGAAGAGGTTCATAGTGCGGTCGCGGTCCGAGATGAAATAAATTTCTTCTCCCCACCACATGGGCATGATATCCTGATTATCAGTTTTGGTGATGGGCGTTACATTGCCGGTGGCCAGGTCGAAGATGCGGATATCGTCGGCCATTCCGCCCTTGTAATACTTCCATGTCCGGAACTCACGAAATACCCTGTTGAAGGCCA
>JAKLHK010000021.1 GCA_022710185.1 Bacteroidota bacterium | reverse complement strand
GAGGGCACCGCTGGGGGCAAGCTGGTATGGGGGCAGGGTATCGAGGGCGGTGAGGCCGTATTGGATGAGCTCCCCGGCCCAGACCGTATCGAAGAGGATGGTCGGTCCGCCGGTAGGCAGCTGCAGCACCACATCCGGGGGGAAGTTGGCGACCATATTGGTTAGCGGGTAATTGACCACGAGGCTGGGAAGCAGGGCTACCTGGATCTCGCGGAAGACTTCGGCAATTTTGATACCGCAACGATAGGCTGTGACTTTGGTTACGGTGATGTATGCCCCCTGGGTAAAGGAGGTGAAGGAGATCTCCCCGGTGTTCGGATCGATGGTAGCGGCCACATTCTGGGGGTTCACGGTAGGCCCGGGCAGAGGGTTGTTATAGGTATATGGCGAAATGTAGGGAACCTGGGCACCGGCCCCGGTGAATGAGGGAGCGAACTCGAAGGCGAGGGAGTCGCGGTCCCAGTCGGCCCCGTTATGGTTGTAGGTGAAGGGGTAACCCACCGGAAGGGCGGCATTGGGGCGGGCCAGGAAGCGGGGACTGTTGTCGAAGCAGGGATAGGTGTTTTGTCCGTTGTAGGGGTACATCACGGCACGGAGGTACCAGTTCGGCTGACCGTTATAATTTGCGGCGGAGTTCCGGCAGCAGCCATCCCAGAAGAAGGTCCAGCCGCTGGCCGGGGGCACCCCGTTGAGGGTCACCCCATTGGGGTGCGACTGATCACTGGTATAGGTCCACTCCTGGGTGGCGCCCAGGTTCGGCGCCATCCCGGCAGAGACCGGCAGTTCGCAGGCATAGTGGGGGGTGCTTTGCGGATGGCAGACCGGCGACATGTCCTTTTTACCCTGGATCGCATTGGGATACAGGTTCATGGTGATATTACCGTAAGGCCCGGTGAGAAACTCGGTATTTCCGTAGGTAGCGGCAGGTCCGCCTCCTGTGGAATAACACTCCCGGTACACCCGCATGATAAAGCGGAAATTGCCGTTGGGCAGGCATTCCCAGATGATCTCTCCTCCCATGAAATGCGTGGCGCTGGCCGGGAAGGCCGAAAGCAGCATCAACAGGAACAGGATGTAGAATCTCTTTCTCATGGCTTCGCTATGAATTTTCAAAGATATGGATTTCTGATACTTCCGCTCGATATTCTTAGGCTGGCATCAACCCTTAGACACCTTCCGCCTCAAAAGGGATGTTGCCCACCCCGATATTTTCTGTCTCCCCTACACGCAATATGGTCATGCAGTCCGGATCAAGGTATTGGTGTGCCAGGCGCAACACGTCCTCCGCGCTTATAGTTTGCAGGAAACGCTTGAACCGGACGAACTGGTCCGGGGGCTCCCCGGCCTCCAGGAAGCCCCTGAGGCGCTCCGCTCTTGACATGGGTCCATCCATAGACCGCTGCAGGCTTCCCAGGATGTAGTTACGCACCAGCTCCATTTCCTGTGCGCCTACCGGCTCAGTGCGCAGTCGTTGCATCTCCTTCCTCACTTCATCCAGGGCAAGGTCCTCCACCTCTGTGCCCACCTCGGTGGAAACGACGAGGGAGGCCGCTTCCTGATAGGCCTGGATGAAGGCGCCTATCCCGTAGGTGTATCCCTTGTCCTCCCGGATATTCTTCATCAATCTGGAACCAAAATAGCCGCCCAGCAGGCTTACCAGAAATTGCATGCCCATGAAGTCAGGATGACTGCGGGGCATGATGGTTCTCCCTATCCTCAGGGCTGTCTGCAAGGTTCCCGGCCTGAACACGCGGAAGTCTCCCGGGCCGGCACCCTGTCCCTGGTCAGACACAGCATGGGATGTGCCAGGGGAAAGGAGGGCCCTATGGCCAAAGGCTTTTCCCACCTGGTCCACCACTCCCGGGTCAACATTTCCGGAGAGGATGAGAAAGGCTTGAGTTGAGGCATAGCAGCGTTCCAGGTGTTCCAGCAGCACCTCCGGTTCCAGGAGGGCAAAATCACCGGCTGAAGGGTAATGCCCGTAGGGGTGATCCTGCCCGAACAGGAGCGAACCAAAATGCTGACGGGCTACCCAGGCCACCCTTCGGTCGTTCACCAGGTACTCCTGGTGCTGGTGCCTTTTCTCCACCTCCAGCATGTCTCTGGGAAAGACAGCATCCTGCCATACCTCGGCAAACAGGGGCAGCACTTCATGGAAGAACCTGCGTGGGGCGAAGAGGCTCACTACGGCCTGGTCGCGTTCTGCGGATGCTTCGAGGTAGGAGCCGTAGTAGTCCAGGGCTTCGTCGATGCGGGGGCCCGGGGTTGTCCGGGTGCCTTCCTTGATCAGGCGGGCGGTGAACACCGCGGCCAGGGCCTGCCGCTGGTAGCGTATACCCCCGGGCACCGCCAGGTCGAGCCGGACCACCTCCGGCCCATCTCCCGCTAAGACATGGAGGGGCAGGCCATTGGACAGCGTCAGGGTCTCGTGGACCAGGCTGAGCTGCTCATCGGCAACCGAAATGCCACTCAGGGGGGGACGGGTGCGGTCAGGTATCGAAATCCTTTTCATGGTCCTCAGCGCAGCAGTGTCAGGCGTCCATTCCGTGAGCCCGGGTTGCCGTATTCGTCAATATAATCGATGCGGTAGAGGTATGCGCCCGTCTCTGCGGGTTCGCCGAGGTAGGTCCCATCCCAGCCGACCGCCATGTCCGAGGTTTCAAACAGTAGGGTTCCTGACAGGGACTGGATGACCATACGGAAGGCGGTGATGCCCGTGCCATAGGCCATGAACTCGTCGTTATGCCCGTCGGCATTGGGGGTGAAGGCATTGGGCACAAAGAGGGAGCTGCAATCATGGACATTGACGCGTACCTCCCCGCTGACTTTACGTTGGTCGGTACGGGTTACTGTGACCCGGTAGATGGTGGTCAGTTCGGGACTGATCAGGATGGAATCGGTGGTGCTGCCGTTGCTCCACTGATAGGCGGTACCCCCGGAGGCTCCGATCATAAGCTGCTGTCCTTTGCAGATGGTGCTCTCCTTGCTGTACCTGATGGCTGTGGCAGCACTGGAGCTGCTGCTGGTGCGCTGCAGCCGGTGCCTGTCCATGGCCGAAGGTTTCCCCTCTGCAGGGCTGGCCGTGCCTGCGGATTTGGCAGGTACCGGGGGGGAAACCACCGCCTCTCCCCCAGCCGTGGCCACGGTGGGTGAGGTTGTGCTTACTGCTGATGAAGTCTTTTCCTCACGCACCAAGGCAGCCGTGTTCCTTTTCTCAGGAACAGCTGAGGGAATAACCTCTTCCGTCTGCCCGGAGGCTTCCAACGCGACCTCCGGGCTGAGGCTGTCCTGGGCCTCGGCTGAAGCCGGTTCCAGGGTGGTCAGGGCAGGGGCCAAATCCTCATCTTCTGCAGGTGGAACGCTCAAAAGCACGGCCAGGGTGATCAGTCCCCCGGCGACCGCCGTCCAAAGCAGGGGTTTGACCCAGGAAGCGGCCACACCTCCTCCTGTTTTCCCGGAAAGGCTGCGTGCCACTCCGTTCCACACCCCGGATGGAGGGGTGGGAGTATAGGTGCGGAACGCATCGCGGTAGAGTTCACCGATATCTTTCGTCCTCATATCAGGCATTATTCAATGGGTTTTCGTTATCGTACAAAGCCAGCAGCTTGCGCTGAAGCATTCGCCTGGCCTTGGAAAGCTGTGATTTCGAGGTGTTCACCGAGATATCCAGCATATCGCCAATTTCTTTATGGCTGTAGCCTTCGATCTCAAAAAGGTTGAACACCAGTTTATATCCCGGGGGCAGTCCTCGGAGGGTCTTCATCAGGTCCTCCATGGTAAAGCCATCGTTGTTGAACATCAGGTCCTCGGAGCCGTCGTACAGGTCCTCCACATCTTCCAGGAAGTAATGCTTGCGGTTGTTCCGGTGGTAGTTCAGCGAGGTGGTGACCATGATCCTCCGTATCCATCCTTCCAGGGAGCCTTCCCGCCGGAAGTCATGCAGCTTGCCGAACACCTTGATGAACCCTTCCTGCAGGGCATCCTCCGCCTGGTCGGGGGAGTTGAAATAACGCTGGCACACGCCAAACATCGTGGGTGCGAACTTTCGGTAGAGCAGCTTCTGAAACCTGGGCTTTCCCTCCAAACAACCGTCGATGATCTCCTCGTCAGTAAGCATTCCCGTTTGGTTGGTTTATAGACACCAGGGCTCCGTCTGGGGTTGTCCGACCTGCTCCCCCGCGTTATTCCTGGCTTTCAGCGGGATGAACGATAAGGGTTGAGGACCTGCGTGGGTCGAAAAGGGTCGAGGCCATCCTGCGCAGGTCGGCCGGGCCGACTTCACGGTAGCGTTTGATCTGGGCATTATAAAGGTCCGCATCGCCCATTAGCTCATAATAGGCCAGATCGAGGGCCTTTTCGGAGAGGCTCAATTCGCCGAAAGCCAGCACGCTTTCGGCCTTGTTCTTCACCTTGGTGAGTTCACGTTCATCAACTTCCTTTACGGCCAGCGCGTCCAATTCTTCGTCCACGGCGGCGATGGCCTCCTCCAGGCTGTGGCCAAGTGCCACTTTCCCGGCGATGACAAAAAGGCCGGGATCGAGCTCTCCGGTGACATAGGCATTCAGCTCGCTGAACAAGGCTTTGTCCTTAACCAGTCTTCGGTAGAATCGCGACGAATTGCCCGAGCTGAGGACATCCGACAACAGATCGGCAGCGAAGAATCCTTCCTCTCCCCGGCCCATCATGGGGTACACCCGGTAGAAGCCAGGGGCCGGCACTTCCCTTTCCACCTCCAGCTTCCGGGGCGCGGTCTGTTCCGGCTCGGCCGGGAGACTGCGCCGGTTGGGCGGTCCGGAGGGCAGGGGGCCGAACCAGCGCTCTGCCTCACGGAACAGCGCATCCGGCCTCACCGGCCCGGCCACACTCAGGATGGCGTTGCCCGGATGATAGAAACGCCGGTAGAAGTCCCGGACCATGTCCATGGTGGCGCCGGCTATGTGGGCAGGATCCATGCCGATGGTAGGCCAGCGGTAGGGGTGCACGGCATAGGCCAGGGGCCTGAGCATGAGCCAGACATCGCCATAGGGCTGATTGAGGTATCGTTGACGGAACTCCTCCACCACCACATCGCGCTGCACTTCCAGGCCCTTTTCCGAAAAAGCCAGGTCCAGCATGCGGTCCGATTCCAGCCAGAAGGCCGTTTCCAGGGCGGGAGCGGGTAAGGTAAGGTAGTAATTGGTGATGTCGTTGTTGGTGAAGGCATTGTTCTCCCCACCGGCATTCTCAACGTGAAGGTCGTAGGACGGGATATTTACCGATCCGCTGAACATCAGGTGCTCGAAGAGGTGCGCAAACCCTGTATGCTCCGGGGCCTCGTCCCTGGCTCCGACATCGTATAACACGTTCACGCACACCAGGGGGGTGGTGAGGTCGGTGTGGCAGAGCACGGTAAGCCCGTTGGGCAGGCGATGTCGCTCGAATGGTATCATGGGACCTTGCTACCGGCGCGCCGGGATTCAGGGCAAAGGTAAGCCAGAGGGAATATCGAACAAGAAACAAGAAACAAGAAACAAGAAGCAAGAAATGAAAAAGTCCCCCTGTGAAGGGGGATTAGGGGGATGTGAGTATCGAATAATCGGGCATTCCTCCAGTTCAGCGGAGCAGGACTTTGGAATGTACCGCATGGCCCTGGGAGATGGCCGTGGCGAGGTATATGGCGCGGGCCGGTAATCCTGAAACCCAGTCCAGCCGGTGATCGCCTTCGGCATAATACCGGGAAGGCACCCGCCTCAGGCATTGCCCCTGCAACGTATGCAGTTCCAGCGCATAATAGCCCGCTTCCGTCACCCGGAACGCGAGATCCCCGCCCGGACCAACCTGCAGAAAAGCCGGCGCATGGTCCTTATCTTTTACTTCTTCATCACGGCGGACAAGAAAATCCCAAAGGGTATCCGATGGGGAGCTGTAGGCCTGGCCGTCGCAACCGCTGCGGGTGCGGATCATGAATCCATGATCGCCGGTGCCCGTGATATTGACCACATAGGTAGTATCCATGAAGGAAGGCAGGGAGTCGAGCAGGGTAAAAGGGCCATTGGCCGAGGTGGCATGATAGATATAGTAACCATAAAAATAAAAAGGGATCTGGCTGGTATCCGGGGGGGACCATGCCAGTTTGAGCCCCGGTCCGGGAAGGGCGGCGAGGGTGTGCAGCTGCGGGGGATCCAGGATGGGATTTCTGACCAGCACGGTAAATGTATGGCTGCTGCTGGCCGGCACCGGGCAGGCCACATCAGCGAGCTGGAAGTTGAAGGCATGCAGGCTCTGGGGTGCGCCGCAATTACCCCCGACATGGGAACAATCGGTCTGCCAGCTGAAGCGGGTGGTGAGGACCAGGAAGTTGGGCATGGCATTGATGGAATCCGGGCTTGGATCGAGCGTTGCACAGGGGGGATATGGACAGCCCGAGCTATCGCTGCTGAAGCCGGTCCCGAAGTCCATGCCAGCCGCCTGCAATGTCATGCCGTTGGGTACGCCCGCAGGGGCCAGGAGCAAGGGGGGCAGGGTGTCGAAGGCGATGAGGTCGAACTCGAGGTAATCCCCCGCCCACACGGGCAAGGTGGTCACTGCCGGGCCACCGCCCACCCCCTGAAACTGGATCTCCGGGGGATAATTGGGCACCATGGTCGTAAGGGGATAATCCGGCAGGGCATTCGGCAGGATGGACACCTGAATCTCCCGGGTGACCTCGGCAATGAGGACCCCGCAGCGGTAGGAAGTAGTCTTCAGGGCCAGGATGTATGACCCCCCGGTGAAGCTGGTAAACGTCAGCTCCCCGGTCAGGGGGTCGAGGGCCGCCGGAACGTTGTTGGGGTTATACACCGGTCCGGGCAGGGGGCTGGTAGCGGTATATTGAGGACTGTTGTAGGGTACGTTGCCATTGGCAGCGATCAGCGCCGGGCTCAGTGCATAGGAAAGGGAGTCAAGGTCCGGGTCGTTCACCAGGAGATTGAAAGAGAAGGGGTAGCCCATGGGAAGGGAGGTCAGGGGCCGGGAGAGGAAACGCGGGCTGCTGTCGAAACAGGGATAGGCATTCTGGCCCTGGTACGGGTACATCCTGGCCCGGATATACCAATTGGGCTGGCCACTATAATTCGAGGCGGAGTTGCGGCAACAGCCATCCCAATAGAACGTCCAGCCGCTGGCCGGGGGGATGCCATTGAGCGTCACGCCGCTGGGATGCGCCTGATCGCTGGTGTAGGTCCACTCCTGAATTGCGCCCAGGTTGGGGGCCATCCCTGCCGATACCGGCAGCTCGCAGGCATAGTGGAGTGCGCCCCCGGGATGGCAGACCGGGGAGATGTCCTTTATCCCTTCCAGTGCATTCGGGAAAAGGTATACCGTGATGTCCCCGAAGGGTCCGCTGATGGTTTCAGGATTCATATACGTTGCAGACCATCCGCCTCCAGTAAAGTAGCACTCCCGGTATACCTTCATCACAAAACGGTAGTTTCCGTTGGGCAGGCATTCCCAGCTGATCTCACCCCCCATGTAGTGGGTGGCACGGGCGGGCATGGCCAGGGCGGCCCAGAAGAGCAGGAGCAGGAGTAGTATTCTTTTCATGACATGCGTATGGAAGTGGCATCCCATTCAATCCGGCTAAATATACGCATTCCCACCCTGCCTGCGCAAGCCGCACCGCGCCCGGCCGTAAATATTCGTAATTTCGCCCCATGGAAGCGGGATACCAACACAAGCACACCATATCATGAAAAGAGACCATGTTGTTTTTGACCTGATCCAGAAGGAGCGCGAGCGCCAGACCCACGGCATTGAGCTCATTGCCTCAGAGAACTTCGTCAGCCCCCAGGTATTGGAGGCCATGGGTTCCGTACTCACGAACAAGTATGCCGAAGGCTATCCCGGCAAGCGGTATTACGGAGGTTGCGAGGTGGTGGACCAGACCGAGCAGCTGGCCATCGACCGGGCCTGCGCCTTGTTTGGCGCCGAATGGGCCAACGTGCAGCCGCATTCCGGGGCCCAGGCCAATATGGCCGTGCTGCTGGCCGTGCTGAAGCCGGGGGATACCTTCATGGGACTGGATCTCTCGCATGGCGGGCACCTTTCCCACGGCTCCCACGTAAACTCCTCCGGCATCCTCTACCGTCCGGTGGCCTACACCCTCGACGAGGAGACCGGCACCCTGAACTACGACAAGATGGAGGAGACGGCCCTGCGGGAACGCCCCAGGCTCATCATCGCCGGGGCCTCGGCCTATTCCCGCGACTGGGACTTCGCCCGCATGCGCGCCATAGCCGACAAGGTCGGGGCCATCCTGATGGCCGACATCGCCCATCCGGCGGGACTCATTGCCAAGGGATTGCTCAACGACCCTGTTCCCCACTGCCACATCATCACCACCACCACGCACAAGACCCTGCGCGGCCCTCGCGGCGGACTGATGCTTATGGGCAAGGACTTCGACAACCCCTGGGGCGAGACCACCCCCAAGGGAGCGCCCAAACCCATGAGCGCCATACTCAACTCCGCGGTATTCCCCGGGGTACAGGGAGGCCCCCTGGAACATGTCATCGCCTCCAAGGCCGTGGCCTTCGGCGAGGCGCTCTCAGAATCCTTCCTCGAATATATGCAACAGGTGCGCGCCAACGCCCGCGTCATGGCCCAGGCCTTCATGGACCGGGGCTACCATGTGATCTCCGGGGGCACCGATAACCACCTGATGCTCATCGACCTGCGCGGCAAGTTCCCCGAGATTACCGGGAAACAGGTAGAAAACACCCTGGTGAAGGCTGACATCACGGTCAACAAAAACATGGTGCCCTTCGACTCGCGCAGCCCCTTCCAGACCTCAGGACTGCGTGTCGGAACACCTGCCATCACCACCCGGGGACTGAAGGAAGAGCATATGGCCGGGATCGTGGACCTGATAGACCGCGTCATTTCAGACATCGAGAGCGAAGACACCCTGATGAAGGTGCGCAAGGAAGTGAACGAAATGATGGAGGCCTTCCCCCTCTTCGCATACTGACCCATTTCGTTACTGACGGAGGGCGATCCTTCGTACATTTGACGGGATGAAGACCGTATATCTTGTCAGGCATGCCAAGGCATCCTGGGAGCATCCCGAACTGCCGGACCGGCAGCGGCCCCTGTTGCCCAAGGGGGAAGCACGGACCAGGGCCATAGGCGAATATCTCCGCAAGAAAAAAGTGAAGCCGGAGCTCATCATCTCCAGCGATGCAGTGCGGGCCCGGGAAACGGCCCTCATCCTTGCCGCGGAACTGAGCTACCCTGCCGGGGCCCTGCTCTTTGACCCCCGCCTGTACGACGACCCCGGATACAGTTTCTTCGATGTGCTATCGGCCCGCAACAACGCCCTGAATTCGGTGATGCTGGTGGGCCATAATCCCGGCATGACCCAACTGATGTTCCGGTATGCGGGCAATAGCATCGACCACCTCCCCACCTCGGGGGTGGTCGCGGTGCGCTTCCATACCCAGCGCTGGGAAGAGCTTCCCCTGGCAAAGCATACGCTGGACTTCCTGGTATATCCCCGCCTCATTCATAAAGAACACTGAGATGCCCGACCTGGACCAGTACATCATCAACCGCGAGATCAGCTGGTTGCTATTCAATGAAAGGGTGCTGCAGGAAGCCTGCGATCCCCGCGTTCCCCTCATCGAGCGCATCAAGTTCCTCGGGATATACTCAAACAACCTGGATGAGTTCTACCGCGTCAGGGTAGCCACAATGAAGCGCATCACCGCGCTGCCCAAGAAAAACAAGCGCTACCTCAACCTGAACGCCAAACAGGTGCTCAAGGAAATCTTCGAGCTCGATGCCCGGCTCCAGCAATTGTTCGTAGACACTTATCACCTGCTGATTGCCGGGCTCAGGCAATACGATATCCATGTGGTGGACGAACAAAGCCTGCACGAACAGCATGCCTGGTTCATCCGTAAATACTTCGAAGAAAAGGTAAGGCCCCACCTCTTCCCTATCATGCTCAGCAATCTCCCTACTGTGGACAACCTGCAGGACAAGTCGGTCTACCTGGCCGTTGACCTGAAAGGCACGCGACGGGAGGTGAAGGAACGGCATGCCCTCATCCAGGTGCCGGTGGGCCCTCTTCCCCGCTTCATTACCCTTCCTTCCATCGAAGAGAAACAATACCTCATCCTGCTTGATGATGTGATCCGCTTCTGCCTCGACGACATCTTCTCCGTTTATGGTTACGATAATTTTGAGGCCTACACCATAAAGTTCATACGCGATGCCGAGCTGGACATCGACAACGATGTGTCGCGCAGCTTCATCGAAGTCATGACCATGAGCCTGAAACAGCGGGTCAAGAACCATCCGGTACGTTTCATATACGACAGCGCTATTCCCCAGGCCCTGCTCAAGGTGCTCACACGCAAGTTCGAGATCAGCGAGGAAGATACCCTGGCCCCGAGGGGGAGGTACCACAATTTCAAGGACTTCATGGCTTTCCCCAACCTGGGGCCTGCACATCTGGAGCATCCCTCCTTCCCTCCTCTCCCGCACCGCGACCTGCCACCCCACCGCAGCATCCTGGCCCGGATCCGGAAGAAGGACCTCATGCTGCATTTCCCTTATCAGAGCTTCCACTACATCACCGAGCTTATCCGCGAAGCCTCCATAGATCCCCGGGTAAGGGCAATAAAAATGACGCTCTACCGCGTAGCCCGGGACTCCAACGTGGTTAGGGCACTGATCAACGCCGCCCGCAACGGCAAGGAGGTCACAGTATTTCTGGAAGTCCAGGCCCGCTTCGACGAGGAGGCCAACATTTACTGGGCCGGCAAGCTGCAGGAAGAAGGGGTAAAGATCATCCAGACCATCCCCGGCTATAAGGTCCATGCCAAACTAATGCTCATCCGAAGAAAAGAGAGTGAGGACAATGTGTACTATGCCTATGTGGGAACGGGTAATTTCCATGAAGGCACAGCCAGGGTTTACGCTGATGATGGCCTGCTTACGGCCGATGAGACCATCACGGCCGATGTGAACAAGGTGTTCCACCTGCTGGAGGAGAAATTCAACCGCCCTTCTTTTGGAAAACTCATTGTGGCCCCCTTCCATTTGCGTAACGTCATGATCCGCCTTCTGAACTTCGAAATCATGCAGGCCAGAAAGGGACATGAGGCCTGGGCGGTGATCAAGCTCAACAGTCTGGTGGACGAGGTATTGGTGAAGAAGCTATACCGCGCCAGCCAGGCCGGGGTGAAGATACGGCTGATTATCCGCGGCATTTGTGTCCTTATCCCTGGCATTCCTGGGGTAAGCGAAAATATCGAGGCCATAAGCATTGTGGACAAATACCTTGAACACAGCCGGGTGATGGTGTTTCACCATGGAGGGATCGAGAAGTACTACATATCTTCCGCCGACTGGATGACGCGCAACCTCGACCACCGGATCGAGGTGGCCTGTCCGGTGGAGGACCCTGACATCCGCGAGGAACTCCGCACGATGCTCGACATCCAGTGGAGCGACAACACCAAGGCCAGGCTCCATGGTACCGAGCAGCCCAACGCCTACCGCATTCCTGAAGTGCCTCAGGATGAGGTGCGCTCCCAGGTAGCTATCTACGAGTATTTCCGCAACCAGTTATAAACCGGGGGCTATTATGTTGCTTGCTTCCATCGATATTGGCTCCAACGCGGTCCGACTGCTGTTCGCGAACGTTTTTGAAGGCCGCGACAGGCTCAGGGCCGACAAGGCTTCCCTGCTCCGTATCCCCATCCGTCTGGGTCTTGATGTGTTTGAGACGGGTCACATCAGCGAACATAGGGTACGTATGCTGATGGATACCATGAAGGCCTTCCGCCTGCTGATCGACGTGTATGGACCGGCAAGTGTTGCAGCCTGCGCCACAGCGGCCATGCGCGAAGCGGCCAACGGCATGGAAGTGATGGAAGCCATACAGCGGGAGACCGGCCTGCCCCTGCGCATCATCAACGGAGAGGAGGAGGCACGCATCATCAGCAGCTTCAACCGCATGATCGACCCGGGTGAATTTCAGCACACACTTTATGTAGATGTCGGGGGAGGTTCCACAGAACTCTCCCTGAGCTCCCGCGACGATTTCCAGGTTTCCCATTCCTTCCGTATCGGCACCATACGACTGCTGCAGGAACAGGTGGAGGACAAGGAATGGGAACGGATGCGGCGCTGGCTGCGCGACCACACCCGGGAGCTGGAAGGCCTGCGCATTGTGGGCTCGGGGGGAAACATCAACAAACTCACCAAACTCTACGGCGATCCCCAGAGGAATACCCTCAGCCTCGCCCAGCTCAGCGCGGCAGAGTCAAGCCTGCGCTCAATGGATGTCGAGGGCCGTATCCGCAACATCGGCCTGCGCCCCGACCGGGCCGATGTAATCCTGCCCGCCGCAAGGATTTACCGCAAGGTGATGAAGTGGACCGGCTTGCAGGAACTCACTGCGCCCAAGATTGGGCTGGTGGATGGATTGGTTCTTATGATGTATGAGGACTTGAAACGATCAGGCAAATGAAGCGCTACGGAATCTCCCGCGATGAGGCCCTGGCCCTGATGCATAGTTATATTACCAATGAACGTACCCGCTGGCATTGCCTGGCTTCAGAAGCCGTGATGCGGAGAGTGGCTATGCATTTTGGTGAAGACGAAGAAAAATGGGGGTTGGCCGGTCTGCTCCACGACCTGGATATGGAAGTCACGGACGGGGACATCCATATTCACGGGCTGGAGACCCGGCGCATTCTCAATGAGGCCGGTGTTCATCCGGAGATCGTTGAAACTGCATGTATGCATAATGAGGTTGCGTCCGGATTGGAAAGGAGCACACGCTTCCAGCACGCCCTGGCCGCCAGCGAAACCATCACCGGACTGATCTCGGCCACAGCCCTTGTTTACCCTGACAAAAAACTGTCAAGTGTCAAATCCTCCTCTGTGGTCAAGCGGATGAAAGAGGAGAAGTTCGCCGCTTCGGTTAAACGGGAGCGTATAATGGAATGCGAACTCATAGGCATCCCCCTGCCCGAGTTTGCCGCTATGGCCATAGAGGCGATGCTGCCCATCGCGGAGGAGATAGGGCTATGAAGTGGCTAGTGGCTAGTGGCTAGTGGCTAGTGGCTAGTGGCTAATGAAAGCGGATAGGTGGTGCGGGAGCGCAGGAGAGGGATGGAAAGCGGAAGAATTTGCCGGTTGGGCAAAGCGAGTGGGGTAAGCATTGTTCCTCAGCAAGGGGGAAGGATGCGGTGATCCTCTGTCTGTCGCTTTTTCGCAATCCCTATCTTTATGCCGATGAAAACGCTCCGTCGGATACTGCGCTTTCTGGCCAACCGCTATGTATACACCACCCTGGCTTTCCTGGTGTGGATGGCGGCTTTCGACCGTAACAATATGCTTTCCCAGTACGAGCTGACCCGGGAGCTGCAACTCCTGGAGGGCGAGAAAACCTGGTATCTGGAGGAGATCCGCAAGGACAGTCTGGCCATTGCGGAACTTATGTCAAGCGTGGAAAAGCTGGAGAAGTACGGACGGGAGCGTTACCTGATGAAAAAGGACGACGAAGAGATCTTTCTGGTGGTCCGCCGCAAGGCATCCGCGGATTGATGCGCCCGGCTTCAGTACGGGTCAACATCGGCCTGCACCCTCACCCTTCGGTAGAGCGGCTCGCGCTGCATCTCCTCCATCGCCTGCAGGATGATCTGCTTGGCTTCTTTTACCGAGGCCTCCCTTTCTACCTTGATGAGGATATGCTTGATATATTCATTCCTGACCCTGGCTACCATGGGGTATTCAGGTCCCAATACCCTATGCCCGAGCCACTGCCGGATCCGGTGGGCCAGCCAGCGTGCCGCCTCTGAAGTCAGTGCACTATCGCGGTGCTTCACCCTGAGCTGGATCAGCCGGGTAAAGGGAGGATAATCATACTGGCGGCGCTCCGTCATCTGATCATTGAACATGGCTGCATAATCGTGGTCGATCACCTGCCGGATCACACTGTGGTAAGGCTGCACCGTCTGGATCACCACGATGCCCCGCTTATTTCTCCTGCCTGAGCGTCCGCTTACCTGGGCCATCAGCTGAAAACTCCGCTCTGATGCCCGGAAGTCGGGAAAACTGAGCATATTGTCCGCATTCAGGATTCCAACAGTGTTCACGTGGTCAAAATCGAGGCCCTTGGTCACCATTTGGGTACCCACCAGGATATCAATCCCTCGCTGTTCGAAATCGGTGATGATCCGCTGATAGGCCATACGCGAACGGGTGGTGTCGAGATCCATGCGCACCACCCGGTGCTCCGGGTACAAATCCTGCAGTTCCTCCTCCACCTTTTCGGTTCCAAAGCCCTGCATCAGGATACGAGGCGACCCGCATTCAGGGCAGTGCTGGGGAACATTTTCAGCGTATCCGCAGTAGTGGCAACGCAGCTGCTGCTGGTGCTTATGATAGATGAGGGTAACATCGCAGTTCCTGCAGTGTGGCATCCACTGGCAGGCATCGCATTCCAGCCGCAGGGAAAAGCCCCGGCGGTTCTGGAACATGATCACCTGCTCACGGTTATCCAGGGCTTCGTTGACCTTCTCCAGCAAAAGGGAAGAGAAATGCGAACGCATGGTCTTCTTCCGCTTCTCCTCCCTGATATCGGCCACCAGGATTTCTGGCAGCAGCATCTCGCTGTACCTTTTGGTCAGGTTGACCAGGCTGAAGATGCCTTGGAGCGCATTGGCATAGGATTCGATGGAAGGGGTGGCCGAGCCCATCACCACCCCTGCCCCATGGAGGCGGGCCAGGTAAAGGGCTGAATCCCTGGCATGATAGCGCGGGGCCGGGTCGATCTGCTTATAGCTGCTGTCGTGTTCTTCATCCACAATAATCAGCCCCAGTTCGGCAAAGGGCAGGAACAAGGCCGAGCGGGCACCCAGCACTACCTGGAAGCGGGCACCGGTCTCCCCATTGCGGAAACCCAGCACTGTATTCCACATCTCTACCCTTTCGGCATCCGAATAGCGGGAATGATATATGCCCACCCTGTCTCCGAAATATTTACGCAGCCTGTCGATGATCTGAGTGGTCAGTGCGATCTCGGGCAGGAGATAAAGGGCTTGCTTTCCCGATTGCAGGCATTCTTCGATCAGCCGGATGTAGATCTCGGTCTTGCCGCTTCCTGTAACGCCGTGCAGCAAACAGGGATGGTGTGCATCCATGGCCAGGCGCAACGCTTCAAAGGCCAGGTGCTGATGCTCAGAGAGCACGATGGCAGAGGCACTCTGGCTGGCACCAGCTTCACCGAAACGGCTCAGCTCGCGTTCTCCCTTCACCACTATCTGCTTCTCCACGAGGGCCTTAAGCAGCACGGTATGTTGTTTCAGTCCCGAGAATGCGCTGAGCGGCACTGCCTGCTCCCAGTCCCCATCCGGGACCCTGAGCTCCGCGGCCATCACCATCAGGGCCTCCAGCTGGCGGTAGGCCCTTTTACCCAGGAGGTCCATGACCTCGGCCAGGCGGGCTTCGCTGCGGTAATCCGGGTGCAGGCGGAACACCGCCTCGGTCCGGGGCTTATAGCGTTCCCTAACCTCTTCCACCCGGCGGACCACCCTCTGGTCGATGAGTGTCCTTACCAGGTTCACCACTTTGGCCAGCCCGGTCAGGTCGCTCACCTCCTTCAGGCTCAGGCTTTCCCGGCTCAGGAGGTTATTCACCACAGTCAGGCCTTCACGCGAAAGGCTGCTGAGCTCGCCGGCAAAGGCGGGGTCCAGCTCTATGGTGGTTTCAGATTCCAGCCGGAATCCTGCCGGGAGGGCGGCAGCCATGACCTCACCGGTATGGCAGAGGTAATAGGAAGCCATCCAATCCCAGAAGCTGAACTGTCCTTCCCTGACCAACGGAAAGGGATCCAGCACATCGAGCAGGGGCTTCACCCCGTCGCTGCCGGGGGGTACCTCGCGCAACCTTCGAACGATGCCGGTTTGGATCTTCTGGCGGCCGAACTGCACGGCCACACGGCTTCCCGGCGCCACCAGGGGCTCCATCTCCCCGGGCACGAGGTAGGTGAAAGGTCCCTTAAGTGGCAAGGGCAGTATCACATCAGCATAACGGGGCATGGGACGATCAGGAAGAGAGGATCCGGGCCATGTCGAGGAGGGAACGGTTGATCTCCTGGTGGTGCTTGGTGGCGTATTCGAATGGGGTGAAGGTGATCTTGCGGTCTACCTGCCCAACCATGACACCCTGCATCCCGTTCATAAGGGCCGTCACGGCCTCGTAACCCAGTGTAGAGGCCAGGACCCGATCGAGGCATGAAGGGGCGCCCCCGCGCTGGATGTGGCCCAGTACCGTGACCCGCGTGCGGAACCTCGGGCATCGCTCTTTCACCCGCTCCGCTACCGCATAAGCCCCCCCAAGCTCATCGCCTTCGGCTACGATGATGATGGATGAGCTCTTGTTCCGCCTCAGTCCGGTGTCGAGCCGATCGATGAGCTCGTCCAGGTCCGTACGGGTCTCCGGGATCAGGATATCCTCGGCGCCCACGGCAATCCCGCTGCGCAACGCAATAAATCCGGCATCGCGTCCCATCACTTCGATAAAAAACAGACGCTCATGGGAGTCGGCGGTGTCGCGGATCTTGTCCACGGCCTCCACCACAGTGTTAAGCGCGGTGTCGTAACCAATGGTGTAATCGGTTCCGAACAGGTCGTTGTCGATGGTCCCGGGCAAGCCGATGATGGGGAAGGGATAACTGCGGGCGAACTCTTCGGCCCCGCTGAAGGTGCCGTCGCCCCCAATGGCCACAATGGCATCAAGCCCTGATGCACGCACCTGAGCCCAGGCCTGGGCCATCCCCTCAGCGGTGCGGAAACGTTCACTGCGGGCCGACTTCAATATGGTACCCCCCCGCTGGATGATATTGGAAACGCTGTGGCTGTATAATGGTTGGATGTTCCCGTCGATGAGGCCTTCGTACCCCCGGTATATCCCGAAGGGCTGTATGCCATGGTAGAGCGCGGTGCGCACCACCGCGCGTATTGCAGCGTTCATACCGGGGGAGTCGCCGCCGGAGGTGAATATCCCGATGGCTTTCAATTTCTTATTCATGCTGGTCTGAATTACGTTGACGTTGATCCTCGAGCGCCCCACCAAACAGCTCAAAGCGAACATAGCGGCACTCAATGGGCCCGTTGAAGAGCACATGCTTGCCCATAGGCCGCAGTCCTACATTCTTTATGGCCTTAAGGTCCCCCGAGAACACCCAGGCCGTATACCCCCTGAAGCGCTGCTTGAGCACATCTCCGAAATGATGGTATAGGGTGAGGTTGTCGTGGGAGCGTATCCGTTCATCATATGGGGGGTTGGTAACGATCACTCCGGAGGGGCGGCGGGGAAATACCGCCTGGAAGGGCTTCTTTTCTATGCGCACCCATTCTTCCAGCCCTGCCTGGCGCACGTTGGCCTCTGCAGCGGCCACCGCCTTCCATGAGGCATCGCAACCACGGATCAGGAGTGCAGCACCATCCCGCTGCTGTGTGTGGGCTTCGGCTTTGATCCCATTCCACAGTTCACGATCGAAGTCCTTCCATTTGTAGAACCCAAAAAAACGGCGGAACCGTCCAGCAGGGATATTGAGGGCGATCATGGCCGCTTCGATCGGAAGGGTTCCTGATCCGCACATGGGATCCAGAAACTCCCCTTCGCCGGTCCATCCACTGAGGGCGACCAGAGCCGCAGCCATCACTTCGCTGAGGGGCGCCTCCCCCTGCTCCTTCCGCCAGCCCCGTTTGTGCAGCGATTCTCCTGAACTATCAAGCGATACATGGCATTCGCCCTGGCGGACATGCACGTTAATCAACAGGTCGGGGCGTTCCAGATCTACCGAAGGCCGCTCCTGCTGACGCTCCATGAAGCGATCGGTCACGGCATCCTTGGTGAGCTGGGCCGCATATTTGGAATGCGTAAGGATATCCCCGGAAGTCACGGCCTGCACGGCCAAAGTGTTGCGGGTGCTTAGAAAGTTTTCCCAGGGGATCGCCCGCACCGCGCTGTAAAAACCCTCCTGGTCCCGGATACTGAAGGCATGCACCTCCATGAGGATACGCAGGGCAAAACGGCTGCAGTAGTTCGCCTTGTACATCAGGGCCTTATCCCCCCGAAAGCTCACCATGCGCCGACCAATCTCCACGGCATCGGCCCCAAGGGACTTCAGCTCCGCGGCCAGCAAGGCCTCCAGGCCTGCATAGGTCGTGGCCACCATGTTTTTCATAGGATCAGGCCCCATTTCCATTCCCCTCCACTTGCTGCTCCGGCTTGCTGAGCCCGAAATGGAAACGGATGTCCTGTTCCAGTTCAGGGCGAAGGCTAAGGGCCACAGGGCAGGTCCGGCCTGCATTCTCAATGATGGCCTTCTCCCTGGAGGTGTATTCATGAGGGAAGAAAAAGTCCACCTCCACCTTGCCAACCCGGCGTGGATTGGACGCCATGTGCTTCACCACATCCACTTCGGTATCGGTGATATTGATCCCATGCGTGCGGGCAGCGATCCCGATGATGGTAAGCATGCAACTGCCCAAAGCGGTAGCCAGCAGGTCGGTGGGGCTGAAGGCCTCTCCCCTTCCCTGGTTGTCGGGAGGGGCATCCGTGACGATCTCTTCGCCCGAGCGCTGGTGACGGGCAAGGGTGCGAAGCTCACCGAGATAGCGAATGTGTGATGTGATCATTGCAATGGACGGATATCAGTAATATAATAATGTGATATGCAAAGTAACCAAAAGTTAGGCATCCACCGCCTGGCGGATTACGGGGCTATGGTTCTGCAGCTTCCTACGGAGAAAATGATGTGAAGGAGCACCTGGGCGCATTTATTGGCCATTGCTGGGGTATTGATACCTGATTAGACGTTTTACCCCCATGCCAACGGAAACCTTTTGATCCATTTTTTTCACGGCCCCTTAGTGGAAGCACCCCAATAAAAAAAGCCCCGGTCTATGACCGGGGCCCACCACAAAATGAAAAAGAGCACTTACTTCCTGATGCGAAGCTTCTTTATTGCTTATCAGGCGTTGCCTGAGCAGATTCGGTCTTCTTTTCGCCACTGCATGACGACTTGGCGCTGCTGCCCTTATCGCTGCAGCAACCCGACTTGGCGGTGCTGGTGCCACAGTTCTTGCTGGAGCTGCAATCCTTGCTGGTAGTGCAATCCTTGCTCGAGCTGCAACCCGACTTGGCCTTGTCGGTCTTTTTACCATCCTTGGTCGGATCTTTGTCGATCTTTGCATATTCCACCCCGGCGGTAGCGGCCACAGCATTGCTGACGCTGATGCTTGATGCGGCGAGGAAGGCGAAGAGACTGAGGATCACAAATACTTTCTTCATGTTTTCTTGTATTAAAGGTTAACGCTGTCGTTCAGGATCCAAAATTAGGGCGGATTAACGGCCCGAATTGTTAACGACTTGTTAAATCCTCTTAAGCGCATGTTAACGCTCCGGAGTTCAGCGGGGATTCAGTACTTTTATCCCGTGAGGACCAGACCGTTCAAGCTGACCGTAGGATTTCTCGTGCTTGCATTGGCGGGCATCGTGCTGACCCAGGTGTACTGGGTCAGGAATGCCATGGAGATGAAGGACGAACAGTTCTCTCATTCCGTTCGCATCGCCCTGAAAAGTGTGGTCAACCGCCTTATGCTGAGCGCCAGTGAACATGACACCGACCTGAGGGCCCTCTGTGCCCCGGGCTGCATCACCGATACCACCACGCTGTTCCGCCTGGTAGGTCCGGGCCAGCTGGACTCCCTCATCCGTGAGGAGCTGTCCGACTTCCGGATCGGGATCGATTATGGATATGGGATCTACCGCCAGGGCAGCGGTCAGGTGCTGCTTTTCTCCACCGGTGTATCGCGCAGCGAGCTCCTCGCCTCTGAACATTCGGCCTCCCTCTCCTGCCTGTTCACCGACGACCCGCTCTACCTCTCCGTTGTCTTCCGTCACGAGCGCACCCTGGCCTACCAGGGCATGGCGCTTTGGGTGGTGCTGTCATTGCTGTTCGTACTGTCTGCCTTCGGGGGATTCTTGTATATCATGCAGGGCTGGAGCAGGCAGAAGAAGCTGTCGGAGATCAAAACGGACTTTGTCAACAACATGACGCATGAGTTCCGAACTCCCATCGCCACCATCTCCCTGGCCAGCGAAATGCTTCAGAAAGACGAAGTAGCCGGGGAAATCACCAGAATTAAAAAGTACGCCAGCATCATCCACAATGAGAATACCCGCCTCCAGGGCCAGGTAGAACGGATTCTGCAGATCGCAGTGATCGATAAAGGGGATTTCAAGATCAAGCCCAAAGCCTTCGATGCCAACGATGTGCTCAGGACGCTGCTGCGCGGGTTTGAAATTACCGTCGGCAAAAGGGGAGGAAAGATCAGGGCCTGTTTCGAGGCAAAAAACACCGTGATCGTGGCCGACCGGGTGCATTTCACCAATATCATCGCCAACCTCCTCGACAATGCCAACAAGTACAGCCCCGACGCCCCTGACATTACCCTCCACACCTCCAACAAGGACGGAGGCCTTCTGATTCTGATCCGCGACAAGGGCATCGGAATCGCAAAAGAAAACCATGAGCATGTGTTCCGGAACCTCTACCGGGTGCCCACAGGTAACCTGCACGATGTCAAAGGCTTCGGATTGGGCCTGTACTATGTGAAGCGCATGACCGAAGCCCATGGGGGCTATGTTAAAATGGACAGTGAACTGGGTAAGGGGAGCACCTTTTATGTGTTCTTCCCCTTCGGAAAAGAAACGGAAACAACGGAATGAAAACGGATGCCCGCATATTAATGGTCGAGGATGACCTCAATCTCAGCACTGTGCTGCAGGACTATCTTGAAATGCTCGGTTACCATGTTACGGTATGCCGCGATGGTGAAGAGGGCAAACATGCCTTTGAGAACGGAAGCTACGACCTCTGTCTGCTGGATGTGATGATGCCGCGCAAGGACGGATTCACCCTGGCCCAGGAGATCAGGGAGTCGGACGAGCTCATGCCCATCATCTTCCTCACCGCCAAGTCACTCAAGGAAGACCGCATCAAAGGGTTCCGCACCGGATGCGATGATTACATCACCAAACCCTTCAGCACCGAGGAGCTCAGCCTGCGTATTAGCGCAGTGTTGCGACGCTGTCAGACTTCCCTGGCCTTCAATGCCGAGGAAAAGGTGAAGTTCATCATCGGCCGTTACACCTTCGACTACTCCAATATGACGCTGGGAATGGGGGACTCGTCGCACACCCTGACACGCAAGCAGGCCGACCTGCTGCGCCTGCTGTGCGAGAACGAGAATCAGTTGGTGAAACGCGAGACCGCACTGAAACTGGTCTGGGGCTCGGATGACTACTTCATCGGCCGCAGCATGGATGTTTTCATTACCAAACTTAGAAAATACCTTCGGGAAGACCCGAACATTTCCATCACCAATGTTCATGGAACGGGCTTCAAGCTGGAAACTCGCTAAACCTGCCATCCGCCCGCCAACGCGGTCGGAAATGCCACCCACTGTTCACTTCTTCTCTTCCAGGTCCAGCAGGAAGGCGTAATACCTTGCCACCTCCTGGTAGGCACTGAACCGCCCCGAAGCCCCGCCATGTCCCGTCTCCATGTCGGTATGCAGGAGCAGCAGGTTGTCGTCGGTCTTCATATGCCTGAGCTTGGCCACCCATTTGGCCGGCTCCCAATATTGTACCTGGGAATCGTGCAGGCCGGTGGTCACCAGCATTGCGGGATAATCCTTCGCCTCTACATTGTCATAAGGAGAATACGAAAGCATGTAGTCGTAGTAGTCCTTCTCCGTCGGATTCCCCCATTCGTCGTACTCTGCGGTGGTAAGCGGAATGGTCTCGTCGAGCATGGTGGTCACCACATCGACAAAAGGCACCTGGGCAACTATTCCATTGAAAAGTTCCGGCCGCATATTGGCCACTGCCCCCACAAGTAGTCCCCCGGCACTGCCCCCTATGGCGTAGAGGTGTTCAGGGGAGGTGAAGCCTTCGGCGATCAATCCTTCTGCGCAGGCGATAAAATCCAGGAAAGTATTCTTCTTCTTCAGGAGTTTCCCGTCTTCATACCACTGTCGCCCCATCTCCTGTCCCCCGCGTACATGGGCAATGGCGAAGATGAAGCCACGGTTGAGGAGACTGAGCCGAGAACTGCTGAAGTAGGCATCCGTGCTGTAGCCATAGGAGCCGTATCCATAAAGTACCGCAGGCATCCCCTTTCCGGGGGTATACAGGTCCTTGCGGTAGACGAGGCTGACCGGCACCTTTACCCCGTCGTGCGAAACGACATCACGCCGCTCTGCATGGTAAAGCTCCGGATCGAACCCGCCAACCACCTCCTGCCGCTTGCGAAGGTCCAGCTTACGGCTGCGCAGGTCGTAATCGTAGGTGGACATAGGGGTGGTCAGCGAACTATAGCCGAAGCGCACCCGGTCGCTCTCATACTCATGGTTATCCAGGAAATGCGCGAAATACGTCGCCTCCCAGAACTCCACATAATATGGTGCGCTGCCATCGGCCGGCATCACCCGGTACTGCACCAAACCACCTTTGCGCTCTTCCACCACCAAAAAATCCCGGAACAGTTCCACCCCCTGTACCAGCACATCTTCCCGCGCAGGGATCACCTCCTCCCAGGCGCCCTTGGAGGTAAGCCCCGGCGAACAACGCATCAGCCGGAAGTCCCTGGCGTTCCAATTGGTGACGATGTAGAAATATTCGCCCCCATGATCAATGCGGTACTCATGCCCCCGCTCACGCGCCTGAAACACCCGAAATTCACCCCGGGGGTTGTCGGCCCGAAGGATACGGTATTCATCCGAAAGCGTGCTGCTGCTGGCAATGATAAGGTACTCCCGGGACTTCGACAACTGGATACCCGTACTGAAGGTGGGATCCTTCTCCTCATAAACTACCACGTCCTCCTTGCTGCCCAGGGTGTGGCGCATGATGCGGTATGATCGCAGAGAGGCGTCCTTCACCGTATAAAATAAGGTGCGGTTGTCCGCAGCCCAAACGGCTTCGCCGGTCGTATTCTCTATGCGGTCTTGCAGTGTTGCTCCGGTTTGAAGGTCCTTGACCTGCAGGAAATACTGCCGGCGGCTTACCTCGTCCACCCCGAAGGCCAGATAGCGGTTGTTGGGACTGAGGCTGAAACCGCTCACGTGATAATAGGCATGACCGGCGGCCATTTCCGGCACATCGAGCAGCAATTCTTCCGTAGTATCCCCGCTCAGTGGTTTCCGGAAGTAGCGCGGATACTCCTGGCCCTCTTCGTAACGGTAGTAATAGCTATACCCGTTGAGGTCGTAGGGGGCGGAGACCTCATGCTGGGGAACGCGCCCCACCAGTTCCCCGAACAGGGTATCCCGAAGGGCTGCCGTGTGGGCCGTCATTGCCTCGGTATAGGCATTCTCTGCTTCCAGGTAGTGCAGTACGGCCGTATCTTCCCGTTGGTTGAGCCAATACCAGGGGTCCACCCGGGTATGCCCGTGCATGCTCAATTCCTTGTCGACCCGCTTGGCCATTGGCGGTTTCATCGTATCGTCCTTCCCTGGTTTATGCCTGCAGGACGACAACAGACCGATAGCGGCCAGCAAGAGGCCACCGGTAATGAAGCGTAAGCACATATAATCTTCTGGTTTATGAGGCACATAAGTAATGACAGCTCCGGATGCAATCCCCTCCCCCGGATCAGAAGCTCAACGTAAGGCCGGCACTGGGCATCACCGGGAGCTGGTCCACGCTTTCGTTCGAAATCCTGTCGAAATAGAAGACGTTATCCCGGTCATATACATTGGTAACACTGAGCACAGCCTCCAGGTTGCGGTCATTCCCCAGTTCAAAGCGCCGCTTCACGGTAACATCCAAACGGTGATAGGTGGGAAGACGGCCCGTGTTCAACTCCCCGTACAACACCCCCAGCCATTCGTTGAACGTGGTGTAGTCGGTATTGATGCCCCCGGTGAATGGAATTTTGCCATAGTACCCCTGCGACTGGGTGAAGGGGAACCCGGTACCGAAGTTCCAGCGGGCGTTGACCTCCCAGTTCAGGTCCTTGCCCAGGGTGTAGGCACCCACGAAGTTCACGTTATGCCGGCGGTCGTAATGGGGGTTGTAGGTTATGATACCGTCGTAACGGTCGATATGCGACAGCGAGTAAACCGCCCACAGGTATAGACGACGGTAGTCGTACTTCAGGCTCATATCGATGCCCTGGGCCGTGCCGTTCTCAATGATGAAGTCCTTGCGCAGGTATTCCGGCTTGGAGGCATACTCCGCATTATCGTCGAAGAGCTTGTTCCGGTTAAGGTTGGTCAGCTGCGGGAAATGCTTGACATAGCCTTCCAGGTTGATGGTCAGGTTATTGCCCAGATCATACTCCACCCCGGCTACCAGGTGCTGGGACTTCTGAAGCTTGGAGGTCACCTCCTTACCGTCGAACGTCCGCGGTAGATTGTCGGGGCCGCTGAGAAAGCCGTAGAACAGGTTCACCACGTCGCGGTCCGAAGTGGCACTGATGAGGTTCTGGCTGTACAGGCCCCCGGCCATCTTGAACCGCAGCCGGTCCGAGTAGTTGTACTTCATGGCCAGGCGGGGTTCGAAGGAAAACTCCGACAGGGAGGCATAATACTGCACCCTGAGGCTGGGCTCGAACAGCAGCTTGCCCTGGGTCATCTTGTACTTGACGAAGCCTGCGATCTCGGTAGTATTCTGCTCCTGTCCGATCCGCCGGTTCACTGCATTGTAGAAATCGAAATTGGTCTGGAAACCGAGCATCTCGATGCCATAGCGTATCTCATCCTTCCCAATGAAATAGGTGAAGTTGAGCCCGGCATTGAACCCGCTGATCTCGCTGGTCCTGGGCGACTTGTTCTGCTCCACCAGTTCGATGCGATACGAGGAGTAAGCAAAATTGCCCTCAATAAGCACCGGGGTGTTTCCGGGGATGACCAGGAAATTGGTGCCGGCCCCGCTGGCGCTCCAGTTGAAATCGGACAAGGCCTTGTAATGCACGTCATCGGTGAAGTTGAAGCCGAAGAGGTTCACCTTGCTCCCGTTCTCCGCATTGAAGGAGACCTTGCCGTAGATGTCCCTGAAATTAAAGGGCAGTCCGTTGGTATCGATGTAATCGTAGAATAGTTTGGAACTCTGCTCGAGGTAAGAGTTTTTTGCTGAAAGGATGAAGGAGGTGGATCCCGAGCCTTCAACCTGTTTCTTCAGCGGGCCTTCCACCATCAGTTTGCCGCCGAATGTGCTCAGGCCGGCCTTGCCGGCAATGTGGCCCTTGTTCCCGTCTCGGGTAGTGATGTCCATCACCGAGGAAATACGCCCTCCGTATTCTGCACCGAAACCACCGGTGTAGATGTCGGCATTCCGGAGGATGTCGGTATCGAAGACAGAGAATAGACCGATGGAATGGAAGGCGTTATAAACAATCATTCCGTCGAGCAGCACTTTGTTCTGTATAGGCGAACCGCCCCTGATATATAGCTGCCCACCCTGGTCGCCCGTAAATACCACTCCCGGCAGCACCTGCAGGTACTGGGCGAGGTCAGGCGTGCCCCCGATACTGGGTATCGACTTGATTTCCTTGGGGGTTACCTTAACCACCGAGGTCCTTGTCTGGGTCCGCGCCTCTTCCCGCTCCGCGGAGATATTGACCCCTATCAGGGTATAACTGGCCTTGGTAAGGTACAGCTGCTTGGTGATCAGTTCCCCCTCCTTGATGGTAACAGGAATGCGCAGCGTGTCGTAACCCAGGTAGGTAACCATCAGCGTATAGGTTCCCGCGGGAATACGGCTGATCACAAAATACCCGTTCACATCTGTCGAGGCCCCGTGTGTCGTCCGATGCAGGTATACATTGGTAAAAATTACCGGCTCTCCGCTTTCCTTCTCATAGACAAACCCACGGATACTGGCAGTCTGGGCGGCCGCTGGCAGCGCGGGAAGCAGCCACAGGATCAGGAAAATCAGGCTGGCGGATATTTTCGTTCTTCTCATGGCGTGTTCCGTGCAGCTGCGTTACCTGACACAGCTGAAGGGCAAAGGTAGGACAATCGGATGGCATGACGGACAACACCGTTCAGTTATCGGGTGCTGCCGCCCAGTTATCATCGCCTGCTCAGTATAGAAACCTGTCCCTATGCTCAGGGTCTGGCAGGAGACAGAGGGAAGGACTATGCGGGAACTGATTTCTAAGCCGTGCGATGATCCGATAGCCCATATCCAGAAGGAATACGGGCATTATTTTGAATATTAGTAAAATAGGCCACGGAAAAGGCATAAGGGACAACATTCCGAGTACTGCGCTGGAGCGCATACACAGCCGCCCCCGGTGCCAGAGCATGACCGTATCGGGCACATTCCCATCCGGAAACCACTGCCGGAGAAACGGCCTGACCACCTTCGAGCCCAGTGGTGCAAAGCGGAACAGGGCCCTGCGGTCGTGGCGCAGCACAAACCTCACGGATGCCTGGCAGAGCGCACAGTCGCCGTCGAAAAGGATTACTGGAAACCCGGGTCCACCTTCTTTCATGTATCTTGTATCTTAACATTAAACAAAGCCCTGGCGGCCTTTGTTTACACTATATCTTCACGAAATATTGATATATACATTCATTAATATTTTGTACATTTACGACCTAAACCCACGAATTGAAATGAGTGCAGAAAGGATAACCGTACACGCTGGAAAACTGCAGGTTCCGCATCATCCCATCATCCCTTTCATCGAAGGTGACGGCACCGGTCCCGACATCTGGGCTGCTTCGGTCAGGGTATTCGATGCCGCGGTGGAAAAGGCCTATCAGGGAGCACGCCGCATCCACTGGAAAGAGGTACTGGCCGGAGAGAAGGCCTTCAATCTGACCGGAAACTGGCTCCCGGAGGAAACGCTTGAGGCCTTCCGTGAGCATATCGTCGGGATCAAGGGGCCCCTTACGACTCCGGTAGGCGGCGGGTTCCGATCGCTGAACGTAGCCCTGCGGCAAGAGCTTGACCTGTACACCTGCCTTCGCCCGGTGAGGCATTTCAAAGGGGTCCCATCCCCTGTGGTCTACCCGGAAAAGGTGAACATGCACATCTTCAGGGAGAACACCGAAGACATATACGCCGGCATAGAATACATGCATGGCACGCCTGAATGCGACAAGGTCAGGCACTTCCTGATGCACGAGATGGGGGTCAAGAAAATCCGTTTCCCGGAGACGGTTTCCCTGGGTATCAAGCCGGTATCGGTGGAAGGCACCGAACGCCTGGTGCGCGCCGCGCTGCAATTTGCTATAAGCCAAGGCCTCCCCTCGGTCACCCTGGTGCACAAGGGCAATATCATGAAATTCACCGAAGGCGCGTTCAAGAATTGGGGCTATGCCCTGGCAGAGCGTGAGTTCGGCGACCGGGTGTTCACCTGGGTCCAATACGACCGCCTGGCGGAAAAGGAAGGCAAGGCGGCCGCCGACCAGGCCCAGGCGGAGGCCGTGAAGGCCGGTCGCATCATCGTGAAAGACGTGATCGCCGATGCCTTCCTGCAGCAGATTTTGCTCCGGCCGGCCGAGTACTCCGTCATCGCCACCCTCAACCTCAACGGCGACTATATCTCCGATGCCCTGGCCGCCATGGTGGGGGGCATCGGCATTGCACCCGGGGCCAACATCAACTATAACAATGGCTACGCCATCTTCGAAGCGACCCACGGTACCGCCCCAAAATATGCCGGGCTCGACCAGGTAAACCCTGGATCCGTCATCCTCTCCGGCGCCCTGATGCTCGAATACATGGGATGGACAGAAGCGGCACAGCTCATCTACGAAAAGGTGGAACAGACCATTGCCAGCAAGAGGGTTACCTACGACTTCCACCGCCTCATGGAGGGGGCCACCCTGCTGAAGACCTCCGAATTCGGCACAGAAATCATACGGAACATCAACGCCTAACCACAAACTGAGCAAGCAATATGTCGAATCTGAAACAAGTCCTGCGCGAAAAGATCAACGAATGGAGGCCCCGTACGGAGCGGCTGGTGAACGAGTATGGCGATGTGGTCATTGATAAGGTGACCATCAAACAAGCCATCGGGGGGATGCGTGGCATCAAGTGCCTCGTCACCGATATCTCCTACCTCGACCCCGTGGAAGGGATACGCTACCGGGGGTACACCCTGCCCGAGGTCTTCGAAAAACTGCCCAAGCCCAAAGGATCCGATATGCCGTTCGTGGAAGGGCTTTTCTATCTTCTGGTAACGGGAGACATCCCCACTGAAGCAGAAGTACACGACCTGGCCGATGAGTTCAGCAAGCGGCGCATCCTGCCCCGCTATGTGTACGAAGTGATCGATGCTATGCCCTGCTGCAGCCACCCCATGACCATATTCGCGGCGGCCATCATGACCCTGCAGCGCGAGTCCTTCTTCGCCAAGAAATACCGGGCCGGGATCAGCAAGATGGAGTATTGGGACCCCATGTACGAGGATGCCCTCAACCTCATCGCCAAACTTCCGGAGATCGGCACATACATTTATGCCAAACTCTACCGCGACGGCAAGCGCATACAGTCCAACCCCAACCTCGACTTCGGTGCCAACTTCGCCCACATGATGGGCATCGGAAAGCCTTACGACGATGTTTCGCGCATGTATTTCATCATCCATGCCGACCACGAAAGCGGGAACGTCAGCGCCCATACCGGCCATCTGGTGGCCAGCACCCTTTCAGACATTTACCTGTCCATCGCCAGTATGATCAACGGCCTGGCCGGCCCCTTGCACGGACTCGCCAACCAGGAGGTGCTGCGCTGGCTGATGGACCTGCAGTCGAAGATGGGCGACGAGGTACCCACAGAGGACGAAATGAAGCAGTTTGTCTGGGATACCCTCAATTCCGGCCAGGTAATCCCCGGTTTCGGTCATGCCGTATTGAGGCGTACCGATCCCAGGTATGAGCTGCAGCGGAACTTCTGCCTGAAAAACCTGCCCGACGACCCCCTCTTCAAGTATGTAGACATGCTCTACAAGGTGGTGCCGCCCATCCTCCTGGAACAGGGCAAGGCTAAAAATCCCTGGCCCAATGTGGACGCCCAGTCCGGCGTGCTGCAGTGGTACTACGGCGTAAGGGAGTTCGACTTCTATACCGTCCTGTTCGGCATCGGGCGCGCCCTGGGAATAAGCGCCAACCTTATCTGGGACAGGGCCCTGGGCTATCCCCTGGAACGTCCGAAATCCGTCACTACCGACATGCTGGAGAAGATGGCAGGGATAGGGGATAGTGAGAAGTAATTGCTGATAGCGAAAAAAAGGTGACGCCCCTGGGCGGACGCTTATTCCCCATCCTTCATAATTCCTCTGGAACTTTCGGATGAGAGACCATAGTTCCTCATGGGTAGCGTATGCCTGATCAGCTCCGGCAGAAACTGTTGGAACACCTTCCTGAACTCATCATAGTGGTCCTCCAGTACCTTCACTGCCCCTTCCATTCCTGAGGCAAATGGGGTACGACGGGCCATCCCTTGAAATGCCTGCCCCAAGCCTTCCATCCGGGCATAGGAGCTCAGCCAGTCGTCCTTCATCATGAAAGGAAGGATGCGCCGGGACCGCGGCGGCAGGGACAGAAAATGACGAAGGAGGGTTTGATAGCTGCGGCGGGTGAACCCTTGCAGTGGTTCTGCCGACCAGGAACCCCAATCGGTGGCCAGAAAATGATCGTGGTACATGTCTAGCACTACTCCGGCATACTTGTGCACATAGGGGTACAGCCACCGGCGGGCCTCTGCGTTAAGGGGATGCCCGTCGGTGAACCGGTCGATGGACCGGTGCATGGATATACCTCTGCGGATCGGTTCAGGGTAGCGTTCCACACTGCGCCCTTTCACCGCATCGGCGATGAAATTGCCTACGATAAGCCCCTCGTCGGGGCCGCTGAGGTACAAATGGGCCAGATAGTTCATGAGTTCACCGGCAAGGCTCAAAAGTAGGCAATCCTAACTTATTTATACTCTGTTTAATTAACCGCTCCGGGGCTTCCCCTTGGGGTAATTTGCTTAGTTTTGTTCACAGCCTAACAATCTATTCTGATCATAATTTTCAGGCCATGGAAAAACTGATGTTGCTTGGGGATGAGGCCATTGCACAGGCAGGGATCGATGCGGGGATGTCCGGGATCTATGCCTACCCAGGGACCCCGTCCACTGAGATCACCGAGTATGTGATCCATTCCCGTGAAGCCAAAGCCAAAGGGATACGCGCCGGCTGGAGCGCCAACGAGAAAACCGCCATGGAAGCCGCCCTGGGCATGTCGTATGCCGGAAAACGCGCTATGGTATGTATGAAGCATGTAGGGCTCAACGTAGCCGCTGATGCCTTTGTCAATGCCGCCATCACCGGCGCCAACGGGGGCCTGATTGTGGTTGCCGCCGACGATCCTTCCATGCATTCTTCCCAGAACGAGCAGGACTCCCGCTTCTTCGGCAAATTCGCCATGATGCCCATCATGGAGCCCTCCAGCCAGCAGGAAGCCTACGACATGGTCCATGAAGCCTTCGACCTGAGCGAAAAATTCCGTATCCCTGTGCTGATGCGCATCACCACCCGCCTGGCCCACTCCAGGGCAGGGGTGCAGCCCAGGGCTAAACGGGAGCAGAACCCGGTCCAGATCCCTTCGGATCCCCGCCAGTTCATCCTGCTGCCGGCCAACGCCAGGCGTAACTACAAGAAACTCCTGGCCAATCAGGTGAGCTTCGAGTCCGATGCCGGGGCCTCGGCCTTCAATCAATACATCGATGGTGAAGATACTTCCCGCGGGATCATTGCCTGTGGACTGGCATACAACTACCTGATGGAGAACTTCCCCTCCCGGGTGGTCGGTCATCCCGTGCTGAAAATTGGCCAATATCCCGTTCCGCCAGCCCTTATTCACCGCATTTATGAGCAGTGCGACAGCCTGCTGGTGCTCGAGGATGGCTATCCCATAATGGAAGAGCTCATCCGCGGTTACCTCAACCTGGGCAAGCCGATACACGGCCGTCTCGACGGGAGTATCCCCCGCGATGGGGAACTGGACCCGAACAACGTAGGTGCCGCCCTGGGAATCCATCACCAGGAAGGAAGACCGGTGCCCTCCCTGGTTGTCCCCCGTCCGCCCTCCCTCTGCAAGGGCTGCCCGCATATCTATTCCTACCAGTCGCTGAACGACGCACTGAACACCTACAGCAAAGGCAGGGTGTTCTCCGATATTGGGTGCTATACCCTGGGGGCACTCCAGCCCTTCGATGCCATCAATACCTGCGTCGATATGGGCGCTTCCATCACCATGGCCAAAGGTGCCGCCGATGCCGGCTTCCGCCCTGCCGTGGCCGTGATCGGCGACTCCACCTTTACCCACAGCGGCATCACCGGCCTCATCGATGCGGTGAACGACCGCTCTCCCATCACTGTCCTTATCCTCGACAACGGCACCACGGCTATGACCGGAGGACAGGATTCCATGGCCACCGGCCGCATCGAAGCCATTTGCGAAGGATGCGGGGTGGAAAAGGATCATATCCACGTGATCAACCCCATTCAGAAATACCATGAGGAGAACATGGCCATTATGAAGCGGGAGATTGAATACGAAGGCGTCTCGGTCATCATCCCCCGCAGGGAATGCCTGGTCACCGTGGCCAGCAGGATACGTTCGCAGAAAACGGAAAACACGGAAGCATAACCCCATCAGCATACGACCATGAAGAAAGACATCATACTGGCCGGTGTAGGCGGACAAGGCATCCTTTCCATCGCCGCAACCATTGGCATGGCCGCCGTCAGGAAAGGACTATACATGAAACAGGCCGAAGTGCACGGCATGAGCCAGCGCGGTGGGGATGTGCAGTCCAACCTGAGGCTCAGCGACGAGCCTATCGCATCAGACCTGATCCCCCGCGGGGGCGTGGACCTCATCCTATCCGTGGAACCCATGGAGGCCCTGCGCTACCTCCCCATGCTTTCGCCCAACGGTTGGCTCATCACCAACACTGCCCCCCATATCAATATCCCCAACTATCCCGATCTGGAGGCCCTGAAGGAAGAGATCGCCCATCAGCCCCGTCATGTGATGCTGGATGCCGACCAGATTGCCCGCGATATGGAAGCCCGGCGCTCCGCCAACATCATCATGCTGGGGGCCGCCTCCCCTTTCCTCTGCCTCGAACCGCAAGAGCTCGAAGCCTCCATCGCCCAGATCTTCCAACGTAAGGGACAGGAGGTCGTGGATCAGAACATCGCCGCTTTCCGCAAAGGGCGGGAGATTGCGCTGGAACAGGAGGGGATGCAGGATATCTGAAATCTGATATCTGATATCTGATATCTGATATCTGATGTTCGATGTTTGATGTTTGATGTTCGATGTTTGATGGCTGATTCCTGATTTTGGGGTTGGTTATCGTGAGGGTCCGCGGTTTTGGATGGGCCTGTGCGGAATTCCCTATTTTTGCGGGGCATGAAGAGGTACCTACCCCACCTGGCCCTGCTGGCCGTTGCCGGCATAGCAGTCATACTCCTGGCCATACTGTTCCATCCTGTCCCTGAAACCGAACCTGAACCCCCCGCACCGGATCCTGTGATCCTATACGGCCTTGTTTCCGACAGCTTCGAGGTCAGCACGGGGGAAGTCCTCGATGGGGATAACCTCAGCGTTCTGCTGGGACGTATGGGCCTTGCGCCGGACGCAGTGGAGCAGCTGGTCAGCCGTTCAGCCACCGTGTTCAGTCCGCGTGCCATAAGGGCAGGAAACCCCTGGTGCCTGTTCAGCCGCGATTCCATTCCGGTGTATTGGGTATATGAGAAGGACCGGGTCAACTACATAGTGTATTCCCTCACCGACAGTCTGTATGCCTGGGCCGGGCGGAAGCCGGTGGATACCCTATGGACCCGGGCCGGGGGTTCTATCGAAGGTTCCCTCTGGAACAGCCTGATTGCCTCAGGGAACAACCCCGAGCTGGCCCTTACCCTTTCGGAGATCTATGCCTGGACCGTCGATTTCTATGGCATACAGAAGGGGGATGCCTATAAAGTATTCTATCAGCGCTTCATGGTGGATTCAACCGATATCGGTATAGGGGAGGTACCGGTAGCCTGGTTCAGTCATGCCGGCAAGGAGATTTTTGCTTTCCGCTTCCTTCAGGACAGCGCGGTGGGGTATTTCGATGAGACAGGGCAATCGCTGCGCCGTAGTTTCCTTAAAGCCCCGCTCAAATTCAGCCGTATCAGTTCACGCTTCTCCCATAGCCGCCTCCATCCGGTACTCAAGATCCGGAGGCCCCACCATGGCGTCGATTACGCCGCACCCATCGGTACGCCGGTGCGCTCTATCGGCGATGGCAAGGTGGTCAGGGCCGGTTGGTCGGGCGGAGCAGGACGCATGGTCAAGATCAGGCATAATTCGACCTATACTACCGCTTACCTGCACCTCGCCCGCTTTGCCGAGGGCATACATGACGGGGCCAGGGTAAGGCAGGGCCAGATCATTGGCTATGTCGGCAGTTCCGGGCTGTCCACCGGCCCCCATCTCGATTTCAGGTTCTATAAGAACGGTCATCCCATCGACCCCCTCCAGGTAGAGAGCCCACCGGCCGACCCGGTGAGGCCCGCCGATATGGAACGCTTCCGCCAGGTTGTAGATTCCCTGCGGCCGGTGATGGAAGGGATCACCTTATAACATGCCCGCAGAGATCCTGGCGTTGGACGGGAGCTTTCTACGGATAAAAAAACGGACGGCCGCCCCAGGGGCGGCCGTCCGTTCTCATTCAGATGATGGGCTATCAGTTATTGTCCCACCATACGGGCAGGAGAATATCGCTGATAACAAGGGCATTGCTGTTGGAAACGCGCTCATCCAGCGGAGTGGGGAAACGCAGCGGAATGCCGGCAACCTCACCGTTCGGATTGGGGACAAGGGTGGGAATCCCGGTCCGGCGCCAGTCGTTCCATACCTCGAACATGCCAAAGCAAGCCACCCACTTATGGGTCATGATCTTGTTCAGGGAGATGGAAGCAGCGGTCTCGCTGGCCTGGGCGGCTTCGAAGGCAGGATCGGAGGCACCGGTCACCTTCAGAACGGAAGCCTTGATGGCATCGTTATGGGCAGTCGCGGCAGAACCTGCATTGTTCAGGCGCATATAGGCTTCGGCCTTCAGGAAGAGGGCCTCCTCATAGGTAGCCAGGGGCACGGGCTGACCGGTAGTAGCCAGGTAGGAACCTACGGGGCTGGTGGTCTGGTCGGCGCTGCCGAGCGGGGTGCCACTGTAACCGCCATTGTCGTCGGTACTGGCGAAGAAAGGCAGACGGGGGTCGCTGATGGAGACAAGGAAATCAATGAAGGTAGCGTGCATGTGCATGTAACCCGGACGGGCGTTTTCAAACGCATACCAGGTATTCAGCTCATTGCCGCTGGTGCCGAACACGGCCATCATGTCCTCACTGTTGTCGCTGATCCCGTTGGCCAGGGCGTCGATAACATCCTGCATGCTGGCGCCACGGGCGCTGAGGTGCATGGTGTAGCGTGCCTTCAGGGTGTAGGCAGCCTTCATCCAGAGGGTCACATCCCCTCCATAGATCAGGTCTTCCCCACCGGGCAGGATCTTGTTGTCGGAGATATCCTTGCCGAAATCCACGATGGCGGCATCCAGCAGGGCGATGATGTCCTCATACACCACTTCCTGGGCATCGTAATTGGGGTTGAAGTTGGCTGCGCCACCCAGTCCACCCAGGGCTTCCCTGTTGGGAATGTCGCCCCAGCAGTCGGTGGCCAGTCCAAGGCCCATGGCCTTGATCACGCGGCCCATCCCACGGTACCAGGGGTTTTCTCCGGACATGTCGATCAGGGCCTGCGACTCCATAAGGATGTCCGTGTAAATGGAGGTCCATTCGTTCACGTTATCTCCTTCGAAAAGCACATAGTTGGCCACGTCAAGCATCTGGAAATCGGTGCCGTTGATCTGCTGGGCATACACGGCGGCATTCCTGGAGAGCTGACCGGTGTACTGAGCGAACACGGCCACCTGGGTCATGGTCAGCAGCAGTCCGGGGGTCACCTCGCTCGGCGAGTTCGGCGACACATCGTAATCCTCTATGAACTTTTCACAGCTCGTTGTGAAAAGCAGCATAGGCAGAATTAGCAATAATGAGAGCTTTTTCATGATTATGTCTGGTTTTAATTTTCCACTTGATTGACGTGCATTAGAAGCCAACCCTCAGGCCGAAGGCGAAGGACTTGGTGCTGGGCATGTTGAAGTAGTCAAAGCCCGTCAGGTTGGATCCTGCACCGGTGAGGCTGGTCTCGGGGTCAACACCAGGATAGTCGGTGCTCAGCCAGAGGTTGCGTCCGGTGAAGGAGAACTCGGCGTACTGTACTACCGGCAGCTTTTCCTTCAGATCGAGCCTGTAGGTAAGGGTGATCTCACGCAGACGCACCCAGGAGCCATCGAATACGGCCTGTTCCACGGCAGCGGAACCCAGGTCGCCGACATAACCCCTGTAATAGCTGTAGGCGCTGATCTCAATGTTGTTGTCTTCACCCGTTCCGTCAATCTTGCCCGGGATGATATAGGTGTGCTCACGGTCAGCAGACTCCTCGGTCCGGCCGATCTGATGCAAACGGGCAATGGTTCCGCACCAGATATCACCACCTTCGCGGATGTCGAGCAGTGCGCTCAGCGAGAGGCCCTTCCAGCTGAAGGTGTTGCGGATACCGGCGGTCCAGTCGGGGAACGGATTGCCGATGTTGCCGCGCTCCGGGTCGAGCATGGGCAGACCATTGGCGGGGTTGATGAGCAGGTTGCCTGCATCGTCCCTCAGCCAGCGGGTGCCATAAAGTGCCCCGTAGGCATCACCTACGATGGCATAGGAACCGATGGAAGTAAATGCGGATTCGATGTTGATCTCATCCACGCCTTCGGCCAGCTCGAGTACCTCGTTGGTGTTCTTGGTGAAGTTCACCCGGATATCCCAGTTGAAGTCCTTGGTCTTCACAGGCATCCCACTCAGGACGAGCTCAATACCCTTGTTCTCCATCTTACCCGAGTTGGAGAGGAATACTGAGAAACCGGTGGTGGGGGCGATGGGGCGCTGCACCAGGATGTTGTCGGCCTTCTGGTTGTAGAAGGTGAGGTCGAGGTTCAGGCGGCCGGTGAGGAAGCGCAGGTCGAACCCGATCTCGGTGGAGGTGTTACGCTCCGGCTTGAGGTCGGGGTTGCCCAGCACGCTGCTGTATCCGAAGCCCTGGTATCCCAGGAAGGGGAAACTCAGACCATCGGTGAAGCCATCGGTGAGGAAGGGCTGGGTGAAATAGGTGGTCGAGGAATATACCGGGGGGGCATTACCTGCCTGGGCATAAGCCAGACGCAGTTTGCCGAAGCTCAGGATGCTGTTCTCGGGGATCAGCTCGCTGAACACGAAGCTGGCGCTGACCGAGGGATAGAAGAAGTTGTTCTGGCCCTGGCCAAAGGTCGACGACCACTCGTTACGACCGGTGACGTTCAGGTAGACCATGCTGTTGTACTCCAGGTTGGCATCAAAGAAGAGGGCGGCGCTGCGGAGCTTCACCGTATTCTCGCTGGCGTACAGGCTGGAGGCGTTGCTCAGGTTGTAGAAATTGGGAACATTGAGCGTACGGCCACGGGCAAAGAGATCCTGACGGTGACGGTGGTTCAGGTTGTTCCCCACGGTAAGGGAGCCGAACACCTTGTCGGTGAAATCCTTGGAAGCAGTGAGCAGCACGTCGCTGTATACCTCGCGGTAACGTTGTATGTTCTCCCAAACCTCCCCGGTGGGTTCCGGAGGATCCAGGGACCCGATGGCGAAGATCTGCTTCCGCTGGTCGGTATAGTTATCGGTACCAAGGCGGTAGGTAGCGATCAGCCAGGTGAAGGGGGTATAATCGATGCTGAAGTTGCCCATCACACGATGGATGTCATCGTTGAAGGGGTTTTTGTACACCGACCAGTAGGGGTTGTCATAGGCATAGAAGTACTGGCGCTGGTTACCGTTAGGATAAAGGTAACCTTCCTCCCCTTCGCCCTTCAGGTCGAAGCTGGCCGGGGCACGGGTGAGGCTCAGCATGGTCCCCGAGAGGTTGGAGCCGTTCTGGGCCTTGGTGCCGCCCGACTTGATATAGTTAACCGTACCGCCCACTTTGAACTTGTCGCTCAGGCGGGAATCTGCGGTGAGACGGATGCTGGTACGGCTGAAGTCGGTATTGGGGACGATACCGGTCTGGTCCAGCTGGCTGAGGGCCAGGCGGAAGTTATGCTCGTCGCTGCCACCCGTGAAGGTGAGGTTATGCGTCCAGGAGGTGGCTGTTTCGAAGAACTTGTCCATGTTATCCACGGCCTCAACCCCATCGAGATCCTCGATCTTGGGGCCCCAGGAGTTGGCGGTACCATAGGAGATATCGTCCGCGGTGAAGAAGGTCATGTCGGGACCGGGATCGGCAGTGACATAAGTCCCAACGGTGGGGTTACCATCGGGATCGATCTGTCCGCCACCTACTCCCTGGGCGTAAGTTGTCTGCAGTTCAGGGAGCTTGTTCACCGAGCTCAGGTCGAGGTTCACCCCATAGGTTACGCGGATGCCCTTGCTGGCTTTGCCGCGCTTGGTGGTGTAAACGATGGCGCCGTTACCGGCACGTACGCCATAGAGTGCGGCTGCGGCCGGGCCTTTCAGCACCGTCACCGACTCGATGTCCTCGGGGTTGAGGTCGATGGCACGGTTGGAGTTGTTCACCCCGCTCAGGCCTGAGTTGTAGGGATAGTCGCCGGCTACCGATCCTGCGGTGGCATTGTCGATGGGCACCCCGTCGACCACGATGAGCGGCTGGTTTTCCCCGGTGAAGGAGGAGTTCCCGCGCACCAGGATCTTGCTGGAGGCTCCCGGCGTACCACCCGAGCCGATGACCTGCACTCCGGAGGCTTTGCTGGCCAGGGACTGGATGGCGTTCACTTCGCCGGATTTGGCGAGTTCCTCGCCGCCAACGGCTTCCACGGCATAACCCAGGGCCTTGGTCTCCCTGGCGATACCCAGGGCCGTGACCACCACCCCTTCAATGCTCAGTACGTCAGGCTCCAGGACCACATTGATGGTGTTCGAGGTCCCGATGGGAACCGACTTCGACTTCATCCCAACGAAGGAGAACACCATGGTGTTCGCGTTCTCTGGCACCAACAGCTTGTAGGTACCATCCAGGTCAGTCGTCATACCCACGGTCGTCCCTTTCACCAGGACCGTGGCTCCGGGGATCGCGCTGCCATCCTCAGATGAGGTCACTTTACCCGAAATCATGCGATTCTGGGCGAGCGAAACTTGCAACCCGAGAAACAGGAGCGCAAGCAGAACTGTAAACTTTCTCATAACTGATAAGTTTTGGTTAGAAATGGTTTAACATCAGCTGAATGAAAATAAACGCCACCGCCGGGTTAGCGGACCGATTAGCATTGTTTCCATAATAAAATGTATACCGTTCGAATGGCGTCTTTTCCCCCAAATACGCTCATTCAAGGGTGCAATTTATGGAAAATTGCATACCCAAGCAAGGTTTTTTTAACGATTACTTAATAGGGGAAGCCAGGGCAGTTCTTGCCCATGTGGAATAATAGGTTAAGCAAGAGGTCCCACCCGGGCCTCCACAGCCTCCAGGACCTCCCCTGACTTCACCAGGGCCTTCATGGCATTGTGGTCGTCGAACAAGGGACGGTCGACCTCGAGAAAGTCCACATACTTGCGGATGACGCGATGCGCCTCCCGGGTGCCTTCCCCGAAGGAATACTCCCTGAAGTCCAGGGCCTGGGCCGCTGCCATTAATTCGATACCCAGGATGCCATAGGCGTTGTCCAGGATCTGGAAGTTCTTCAGGGCCGTATTCATGCCCATGGAAACGAAGTCCTCCTGGTCGGCGGCGGCAGGGATGGACTGTATTGAAGCTGGCATCGAAAGGATACGCTGCTCCACGATTTGCATGTCGGCCGTATACTGGCTGAGCATGAGGCCGGAGAACATGCCGGCGCCCTTGGTCAGAAAGGCGGGTAAGCCCACACTGAGTGCCGGGTTGTTGAGCCGGTTCATGCGGCGCTCGCTGAGCACGCTCACCATGGTGATGGCGGCCCCGGCCATGTCCATAGGCAACGACACCGGGCTCCCCTGGAAATTGGCCCCACTGAGCTGCAGGTTCTCTTCAGGGAAGAAAATGGGGTTGTCACCCACCCCGTTGAGTTCTATTTCTACCTGCGAACGGGCCCAGGCCATGGCGTCGTGGGCCGCGCCGATCACCTGGGGGGTGCTGCGCATCGAATAGGCATCCTGTACCTTGCACTTCACCCGCAGCTCAGCCAGGTCGCCCCCGGCCACCATCCTGCGGATTGCTGCCGCCGAACGCACAGCCCCGGGAAAGCCCCTGACCTCATGGATTTTTGAATTGTATGGCTTCATATTGGCCTTCAGGGCCTCCAGCGACATGGCCGCGGCAATCTCGGCCTGACGCAGCCATCGGTCAGCATCATAAAGGAAAATGGCGCTCATGGCCGTGAGCACATTGGACCCGTTGATGGTAGCCAGTCCGTCGCGCGCCTTGAGGCCAGGAACAGCTATGCCGGCCCGGTCCAGGGCTTGACGACCGGTCATGAGCTCACCTTTATAATACGCCTTCCCTTCACCCATCATCAGCAGGGCGATCTGCGACATGGGCGCCAGGTCGCCGCAGGCCCCCACCGACCCCTTGGTGCACACCCAGGGAGTGACCCCCGCGTTCAGCATGGCCACCAGGGTCAGGGTGATCTCCGGACGGCATCCCGAATTCCCGTGCGCATGCACATTCACACGCCCCAGCATAGCCCCGCGAACCCATTCCTCCGGCATGGGATCACCAATGCCCGCCGCATGATTATATATAAGGTACTTCTGAAAATCCTGCACCTGATCATCCGTCAGGACCACCTCCGAGAACTCCCCTATGCCGGTGTTTACCCCGTACATGATCTCCCGGGCCTCGATTTTCTGCTCCAGCATGGCCCGGCAACGGCGGATACGCTCCAGGGCTTCAGGGTGCAGTTCTACTTTTTCATGATGGCGGGCAACGCGCACCACATCGGCGATGGTCAGTCCCTGACCGGAAACGGTGATGGCCATGGTAGTGTTATTTAAAGGTGAGAATGGCGAACAAAACAACGAAAATGCCGCGAAACGCCCAAAGCTTTTGTTAGCAGGAAAACAATTGCCCGGTCCACTCCTGCCGGTCATCATCATCCCAGCCGGCGCACCCGGTTTGGCAGGTGAAAATATGATAGGGGATGCTTACTTTTGCCCCTCATCTCAGATAAACTATGAACGATACCACATATCAGGGCGAAGCGGTCAGGGACATTCTGCAGCAGGAGCCCGCAGTCATGCTGTATTTCTATAACGACCACTGCGCCCCCTGCATCAGCCTCCGCCCCAAGGTGGAATACCTGATCGAACAGGAGTTCCCGCGCATGAAACTGGTGATGGTCAATGGGGAGTCCGAGGCCCTCACCGCGGCCTCCTTCGGGGTGTTCAGCCATCCTACCCTGATCCTCTTTTTCGAAGGAAAAGAATATATACGCGAAAGCAAATACGTTTCCATCGGACAGCTCGACCGGGCTATCCGCAGGCCCTATGACCTTTTGTTCCAGGATCAGAGCCTGTAAACCGCGATGTTCTCCCCGGGCAGCTCCAAAGGGCATACCCTCAGGAACTGCACGCTTTCCTCCATCAGCGGGGCCATGAAGCGGTCTTCTTCCACGAAGGGCACGCGTTCGCGGTAGGCGGCCATAAAGCGCTCCAGCACGGGCGAGGTACGGGCAGGCCGCCGGAAATCCATAGCCTGGGCGGCATTGAACAGCTCTATGGCCAGGATGCGCTCCAGGTTCTCCATCACTTTGAAGGCCTTGGTGGCCGCATTGGCCCCCATGCTCACGTGGTCCTCCTGCCCCTTGGATGATTCTATGGAATCGACCGATGCCGGGGTGCAGAGTTGCTTGTTCTGGCTCACGATCGAAGCCTGGGTGTACTGCGGAATCATGAAGCCCGAATTGAGCCCAGGGCTGGCCACCAGGAAGGGAGGCAGCCCCCTCTTCCCCGCCAGCAGCTGATAGGTACGGCGCTCAGCGATGTTCCCCAGTTCCGACATGGCGATGCTCAGGTTGTCGAGGGCCAGGGCCAGGGGCTGGCCGTGGAAATTGCCCGCCGAAATAATCAGGTCCTCGTCGGGAAAGATGGTAGGATTATCGGTAACGGAATTGATTTCTTTGCGGAAAACGTAGGAGACATAATTGATGCTGTCTTTGGTAGCCCCGTGTACCTGGGGGATGCAGCGGAAGGAATAGGGGTCCTGTACATGTTCCTTTGGCCTGCGGATCAGCTCGCTGCCTTCCAGCAGGCGCTGAACGCGCGAGGCCGTCCGAATCTGTCCCTTGTGCGGACGGATCTCCTGGATGCGCGGATGAAAGGGTTCGATGCGCCCATCAAAGGCATCGAGGGAAAGGGCAGCAATGACATCCGCCAGGCGCGACAGCCGGAACACCCTTAGACAGAGGTGCACCCCGTAGGCACTCATGAACTGGGTGCCGTTGAGCAGGGCCAGGCCCTCCTTGGATTGCAGGTCCAGGGGTTCCCACCCCAGCCCGGCCAGGACCTCAGTGGCGGGGCGCCGGCGGCCTTCATGGTCCACCTCGCCCAGGCCCAGGAGGGGTAGTGAGAGGTGGGCCAGCGGGGCCAGGTCACCGGAGGCACCCAGGGAACCCTGCTGGTACACTACCGGCAATATGTCATGGTTGTATAACCCTATCAGCCGGTCCACGGTATCCGGATGAACCCCGGAGTGTCCGTATGAAAGGGACTGTACCTTAAGGAGCAACATCAACCTGACGATGTCGTGGGGCACTTCCTCCCCCATACCGCAGGCATGCGAGACCACGAGGTTATGCTGCAGCAGGCTCAGGTCATCCCTCCCGATCCTGCGGTCGTACAAGGCCCCAAAACCGGTATTCACACCGTATACCGGCTCATCGGAGTCCCCGGTCTTATGGTCCAGGTATTCCCGGCAACGGACGATCAGCCGGCGGCTGTCGTCAGAAAGGGCCAGGAGGTAGCCTTGACGTACGATACGATCGATGTCCTCAAAATCGAGGGTGGCAGGGGAGATATAATGTATGGGACGGCTCATGCGCTCAGGTGTTGTATCAGGGCTTCCAGGACAAACGCATGCTGCTCGCCGCTGGCCATCTGTTTCAGTGTTATCCGCCCCGAAGCACGCTCGGCTTCGCCCAGGATAGCCACGTAAGGAATGCCGAGGGCATCGGCATGGGCCATCTGCTTTTTAAGCTTCGCCGGATCGGGGTAGATCTCGGCCGGAATGCCCGCATCCCTCACCTGCCGCAGCCAGCGCAGGCTCTCGCGCTCCTCGGCCCCGCCGAAGTTCAGGAACAACAGGCGGGTGTGGCCCGCAGCAGCCGCAGGAAAGAGGTGAAGGGCATCCATCACATCATAGATACGGTCGGCCCCGAAGGATATGCCCACTCCAGACACCCCCGGCAGGCCGAAGATGCCCGTGAGGTCGTCGTACCTTCCCCCTCCGCACAGGCTGCCGAGGCTGTGGTCCAGGGCCACCACCTCAATAATGGTGCCCGTGTAGTAATCCAGCCCCCGGGCCAGGGTCAGGTCGGCTTCGATGGCGTTGTTCAAGGGGCTGTCCCCGAGGTAGCCGAAGAGGGTCCTCAGTTCCTCCAGACCACGGGCCCCGGAAGCGGTGCTTCCAATGCTCTTCTCCAGCTGCTCAAGGCGGGAAGCGGTATCGCCCTGCACCCGGCAGATCTCCAGTAAACTGGTGACCTCCGCAAGGCTCAGCCCACGGTCCTGCAGCTCGCCACGTACGCCTTCCTCTCCGATCTTGTCCAGCTTATCCAGTCCGATAGTAATGGTCCCCAGGCGATCCGGCCGTCCTATGGCCTCGGCTATACCGGCCAATACTTTACGGTTGTTAAGGCGGATGCTGACCCGTATACCCAGCTGGGTAAACACCCCATCGATGATCTGCACCAGTTCGGCCTCGTTCAACAGGGAATCGGAACCGATGACATCCCCGTCGCACTGGAAAAATTCCCGGTAACGCCCTTTCTGCGGGCGGTCGGCCCTCCACACGGGCTGGATCTGGTAGCGCCGGAAAGGGAAGCTGATCTCGTAACGGTGCTGCACCACGAAACGGGCGAATGGCACGGTGAGATCATACCTCAAGCCCTTTTCGCTGATCTGCGGGGCCAGGCGCTGGGCGTCGCCCGACTGCAGCAATTGTGCATCGGCCCCGCTCAGGTAATCGCCTGAATTGAGGATACGGAAAAGTAACTTGTCGCCTTCATCCCCATACTTCCCCGTGAGCGAACTCATCAACTCCATGGCCGGGGTTTCGATAGGGAGGAAGCCGAAACGCTGGTAGGTCTCCTCGATGACCTTGAAGATATACTTGCGCCGGATCATCTCGGCGGGAAGGAAGTCGCGGGTGCCTTTCGGAATGGCGGGACGCTGGTTGCCCATGGCAGAAGGTGTGGATTGAAGGCCCAAAGGTAAGGAAATGCAGGGAGGCGGCGCAGGACTCAGCCCCCGTCCTGGCCTGCGGCGGCGATCAGCATTCGTTCCAGGGGGGCGGTGGCGCCCTCCCAGGAGTAATGACGCTTCACATAAGCCCGAGCCGCGTTCGCCAGGGGCTCAGCAAGGGAGTCTTCGGAAAGCAGGCGCAGGATATGCCCTGAAAGGGTGGCGGCATCCTCCCCTACCAGGATCTCCTGCCCATGGGTACTGCCCAGGGGAGCATTGGCCAGGGGAGTGGTAACACAGGGGAGTCCCATAGCCATTGCCTCCAGGATTTTGTTTTGCATACCGGTACCCAAACGCATCGGGGCGATGAAGACCCTGCTGGAGGCATAGGCCTCACGGATGTCCTCCATCCATCCGCTCACGTTCACCCGATCCGACGACAGGGCCCTCACCGAGGGGTGGGGCTGGGCCCCGGCGATGAGCAGCCTGGCCTGAGGACGAAGGGCCCATATCCTGGGCATCAGCTCGCTGGCAAGAAACCGGGCGGCATCGACATTGGGCGGATACCCCATATTGCCGGTAAACACGAGGTCGTAGCGCTTCTCGTACGCCTTCGGACGGAAATGGTCGGTATCCACGCCGTTGGGCACCACCAGGATGCGCTCCGCATCGGCACAGGGCAGCAGCGCCCGGTCCGCCTCGCTGATGATGCTGAGAAAGGGGAAATCCTGGCAGATCTGTCGCTCGTAGCGCAGCATACGGCGGTACTCTTCGCGCAGGACGGGGCGCTGGTACCAGCGCGACCCCTGCGCCCTGCGCTCCAGTCCGGCAGAAAAGGCATCCTGCAGGTCCAGCACGCAGGGCGCTTTCAGTCCCCGGGCATACCAGGCCGTGCGGGCCAACTGGAAATACACCACATCGGGGCCTATTTCCGCGGCAAAGTCCCGGAACGCCGAGGCAACTCCTGCATTGTAATAGTAACCGGCCTGAAAAGGCTTTCCGCTTCCTCCGGCGCGCAGCATATTGATCCCTACGGAGCAGGGGCCGAGCCGGCTGATGGTAAGCGAGGCAAAGTGCGGGGCCAGCGCATCCTTCGCCGGTTCGTTAACGGGGGCGTGTGTGAGGGCCCATACATGCACCTCATGCCGCTGCGCCAGCACCCTAAGCTGGTGATAGGCCCTCAGCTTGTCACCCTTCTCCAGGGGCCAGGGAAAGCGGGGCAGCAGGGCCAGGATGCGCAACGGCCTATCCATGGCTGTCCCTCCCGGCCTTCATTTTCAAATAGAATCCCATCAACCCGGCCGTGATGGCGGCGTTATCGTAGGCTTGCCGCACCCGCTCCCTGGCCCTTAGGCCCAGTCCGGCACGCAGGTCCGCGTCATCCATCAGCTCCCGTATCCGTACGGCAAACGCCCCGGGAGTATCCGCCAGCAATATATGCTCACCGTCGGTAAGCGCAATGCCTTCGGCACCAATGGTGGTCGATACTATGGCCCTGCCGGCTTCCATGCCTTCGATAATCTTGATCCTCAACCCACTGCCCGACAAGAGCGGTACGATCATGATGCCGTGCTCCTCCATGAAAGCCATGGCATCCGGCACTTCCCCATGCACGGTGACCCCCGCCCATTGTCCATGCCTTAGCCAATCCGGCATATGCCTTCCTGCCAGATGAAGCTCAGCATCCCGGCCATCCCTGCGCACCAGCGGCCAGACCTCCTTCAGGAACCAGGCGATGCCCTCCTCGTTTGGCTTCCAGTTCATGGAACCCAGGTGAAAGAGCCGGTCATCGGGCTGGGCCGGGGAGATGTCGCTGGCATGGCTCAGGTCGCGGCCATAGGGGTATACGTGCACTGGAACCTTGCAGTTCGAGGCAAACCATCCGGCATCGGAGGGGGTGATGGCGGCAACGCCATCACAGGCGTCGGCAAACGCGCTCTCATACCGCCGGAGCTGCCGGCTGAGCTGGGCCAGGTAGGCCCTCCGGAAAAATCCACGCTCCTGGCGGGCCAGACGCTCCCAAATGAGGTGCTCCACATTGTGGGCCCTGAGGACCACCAGGGCACGGCTCTCTTGTCTCACCAGGCCGAGGTAGTGCCCAAGATAAGGAGTCTCAAACTGCACAATATCGTAATCCCGCAAGGCCAGCGCCCTGCGGATGCATGCCTGCAGCCCGGGCGAACGAAAACGGGCCAAATGATAAGAACGGTTGCGTATCAGGTTCATAAGGGCAGGTAACCGCTTAACCCTGAGGTCGAGGGACACGGTCTCCATGCTCACCCTTTCCCTGAGCTCGCCCGGTACGTCAGCAGCCTGATACTTTTCACTCTCTACGGCTATGATGTGCACCCGTACCCCGGTCCCGGCCAACCCACGGATCGTTGCCTCCATGGCCATGGGCCCTCCTTCCAGCGGAGGGAACGGGGGTTTGTTGCACAGCATCAGGACATTCATTGCTCCCTGCGTTTTCCGGACGGGACCCACTGCTCCAGCCTGCGGAAGACCTTGCGCCAGCTGTCGGCGTCCATCAGGGGGGCATCCGTGGTGGCCTTGATGCTGAGGTAAACACCCAGGGGGAGGAAGATGGCTGAGGCAATCCACATGCCCTGCCAGGTGGGGACCACCATTTCCTTGGACAAACGTTCCCCGGTCATGCTGCTGATATGGAAGATCACGAAAAGCAGGATGGAAACCACCACCGGCATGCCCAGGCCACCTTTGCGGATGATCGCCCCCAGCGGGGCGCCGATGAAGAACAGGATGAGGCAGGCAAAGGAAAGGGTGAATTTGCGGTGAAACTCCACCTCATGCTTTCGGATGTTGCGTTCCCTCCATTCATGGTCCATGCGGTTGGCACGTATCCTCTCCTTGGCCGAGCGGGCGTTGTTGAGGGCCGTTTCGATATATCGCCAGCGGTCCTTTTCCCCATACGCAGCAAAAAGGCTGTCCCAGGACTGTCCCTCAAGGGCCCTGGCCTCCTTTCCTCCGGCAGAATCCGTCGAAGCGTATTGCGCCAGGTGGCGGATCAGGTTAACGCGCATGTCCGCTTTCTTCTCACCCAGCTCCTCCCGTATCGAATCCCGGGCCACCACCAGCTGGCGGATGTTGAACATGCGGTAGTTGGAACGGAACAGGTTCTCGTCGGTACGGTTCAGCTCAAAGCCGCTGAGGTCGAAGCGGCGCGACTGCTCCCTGAACGCAGTCCTGCGAAAGGGCCGGCTCTCCATCTTGCGCCGTCCTTCCAGGTCCTCTTCATAATTATGCCCGTCGAAGAGATTGAAATACAGATGTTTCTGGTCCGAGGTCACGAACATACTCCCCGAAGTGGCCGTGGTAAGGCTGGTGTTGCCGTTGCGGTTCCTGTGATCGTAGATCATGATGTTGCGCAGGGTCTTCCCATCCTCATCCTTCTCCCCCACCCGGATCACGAAACCGTCGATACCCTTGTAGAACACCCCTTCCTTGATATTGAGGGCCAGTCGCTGCTTGCGGACGTCGTAGAGGATGGAATGGAACTTGAGGTTGGCCCGGGGCAGGATATTGTTCGAGAAGTAGAAGGCCCCGATGCTGATGACAAAGGAAAGGATGACCAGGGGGGCCATGATACGCCTCAGGGAGAGCCCGGCCGACTTCATCGCGACCAGCTCGTAGTGCTCCCCGAAATTGCCGAAGGTCATCAGGGAAGAGAGAAGGATGGCCAGGGGCAGCGCAAGGGGAACGAAGGTGGCGGAAGCGTAGAACAGCAGTTCCGCGATGATATACCATTCCAACCCCTTGCCCACCAGTTCATCTACATATTTCCAAAGGAACTGCATGAGCAGGATGAAGAGGGCGATGAAGAACGTCAGCACCAGGGGGCCGATGTACGTCCTCACCACCAGAAAATGTATCTTCTTCAGCTTCAGCTGCATTCTCAAAGTATTCCTGCAAAGATATGGATTTCGCCAGGTTCGGTATGCCATACCCGCCTGTCGTTTCCCTTCAGCGACAGGCCTTGGCCGGAAAACGTATATTTGTCGCCATAGTATATGCCCCATCTGTCCTATCGCTTATGAAACTGATCGAAGTCAACGACAAGCGCACCCGCCAGGCCTTCCATGAGGTGCCCCGCACCCTCTACCGTCACGACAGGGAATGGGTATGCGTACCTGACCCCGTCATCGAAGGGATATTCGATCCCGCTTCCAATTCCTTTTTCGGGCATGGCGAGGCCACCCGATGGATCCTGCGCGACGCGCGCGGGAGCCTGATCGGCAGGGTGGCCGCCTTTATCAACAAGAAGAAGGCCTATGGCTTCGATCAGCCTACCGGCGGCATGGGATTTTTCGAATGCATCGACGACCGCAAGGCAGCATTCTTGCTCTTCGATGCCTGCCGCGACTGGCTGAGCGCCCGGGGCATGGAGGCCATGGACGGGCCGATCAACTTCGGGGAGAACGACAACTTCTGGGGATTGCTGGTGGAGCACAGCAGCCCGGTATGCTATGGCATGAACTATCATCCGGCATACTACCGCCCGCTTTTCGAGGAATATGGCTTCAGGATGTATTATGAACAGGTGACCAACGACCTCAACCTCCGCAAGCCGTTTCCGGATCGTTTCTGGAAAATCGCCGAATGGATACGCCAGAAAGAGGGCTATACCTGGGAACATTTCCGTTTCGCCGAGGCAGAGCGTTACATCATGGACCTCAAGACCGTATACGACGAGGCCTGGGCCTTCCACGAAAACTTCACCCCCATCAATCCCGACGACCTCAGGCGGACGGTAAAGACCTCCCGCCACCTGCTGATTGAGGAGTTCATCTGGTTCGTATACCATGAGGGCAAGCCCATCGCCTTCCTCGTGATGATGCCCGACGCCAACCAACTCTTTGCGAAGCTCAGCGGGCGCATGGGACTGATGGACAAGCTGCGCTTTCTATACCACAAGAACCGTCGCATCTTCACCCGCGCCCGCATCACCATCATGGGGGTAGTGCCCCAGTACCAGAAGTTCGGGATCGAATCCGGGATCTTCTTCGAGCTGAACGAGGTGATGAAACGCCGTCCCGAATACGAGATCATCGAGCTCTCCTGGGTTGGCGACTTCAACCCGAAGATGCGCAAACTGCATGAATCAGTGGGAGCAGATTTCGGTAAACGGCACTATACCTACCGCAAGCTGTTTAAGGATGACGCGGACTTCAGGCGGTCCACCATCATCCCTGTGGACACCAAAGAAAAGTCACTGAAGGAAACAGACCCACATTAAAAGCAGGCCGGCCTCCTGAACGATTTCGCTAAAAAATGTATATTTGCGGGTTAACGGATGTTGAACCTTATTCGAATAATTGTCTAACCAAATCTATCAGCAATGAAGAAAACCTTACTCTTCACCCTCGCCCTGGTGGCGAGTTTTGCCGTGATTGCCCAGCAGTACACCCGTCCGGTGACTCCGAAGGCCCTGAAGGACATCTCCCTGCTCAAGAAGCAAGGGGTGACCGACATGGATGCCGCCCCGCTCAAGCCGTACAATCCCTCCGTGAAGTCGGGAACGGCCGTGACCGAGGAAACCGTGGGAGAAACCCGTTACGACCTGCAAAGCAACAGCGCCTGCCAGAACCGCGTATACCTCTATGACGACGGAACTGCAGCAGCAACCTGGACCTATGCCATTCAGGATGCCGGCGGTTATGCCGACCGTGGCTCAGCGTACAACTACTTCGACGGTACCGGTTGGGGCACCTTCCCCGCTGCACGTCTCGAGTCAGTCAGAACGGGCTGGCCCAGCTACGCTCCCTGGGGCACCGGCGGCGAAGCCGTGGTTTCCCACCTCAGCGGCGGCACCCCGGGTAACGGGCTCGCCGTGCTCTCCCGCGCTACCAAGGGCACCGGAACCTGGACCGAGAACTTCCTCACCGGCCCCACCAGCAACCCCGGCCTGCTGTGGCCCCGTATGGTCACCGGAGGCACCAACCACAACACCATGCACATAATTGCCCTCTCCAAGCCTGTGGCCAACGGGGGGACCATATATAACGGCATGGACGGCGCCCTGCTTTACTACCGTTCACAGGACGGTGGAGCTACCTGGGACAAACAGCATGTACAGCCTGCAGGTGTCGACTCCTCGCTCTACACCGGGTTCAGCGGCGACGGATATGCCTGGGCCGAGCCCCGCGGAAACACCATCGCCTTCGTTTATGGCGACAACTGGTATGACCTTGCGCTGGTAAAATCCACCGACAATGGCGAAACCTGGACCAAGACCATCATTTTCGAACACCCCTACCCCAAGTTCGATGAGCCTACCATGCTGGTGCTCGACACCCCCTCCGTATGCGACGGTGGCCTTGCCGTTGCCCTGGACGAAAACGGTAATGCTCATGTGGCCTTCGGCCTGATGCGCGTACTCAACGATGACCTGACCGATGGCAATACTTCCTACTTCCCCTTCACCGACGGCGTCGGATACTGGAAGGAAGGCGACGGCCCCATCACCAGCATGGACATCGACAGCCTCGATGCCAAGGGCCGCGTGATCGGCTGGTGGCAGGATGTTAACGACAATGACACCATCGACATCATCGGGGGAACATCCGAGTCCATCGGGCTCTACTTCCTCGCCGTCAGCAGCATGCCCCAACTCGTGGTTGACGGGGATGAGGTCTACCTCATCTACTCCTCCGTGACCGAAGGCAAGGACAACGGCATCCAGAACTTCCGCCACCTATGGGCCCGCGCTTCCTTCGACGGGGGCGAGAACTGGGGCGATTTCCTCCACCTGACCGGCAGCATCATCCACAACTTCGATGAGTGCGTATTCCCCAGCGCCGCCGCCAATACCGACGGCAACAACGTGTATGTGCTCTACCAGGCTGATGAAGAGCCCGGCCTCAGCACCCGCGGCGACGAGGATGCCCCCACGGACAACAGCCTCATCTGGATGAAGGTTCCCAAGGCCGACTTCGGCGTGGGTATCAACGAGACCCCGAGGAACATCGGCATGGTGCAGCAGAACTACCCCAACCCGGCCAGCGATATGACCAGCATCGTGGTCAACCTCAACCGCGCCACCGAGCTTAGCCTGGAAGTGACCAACCTGCTCGGCCAGACCGTGATGAACGTCGACCGTGGCCGCGTGGCCGCCGGCGCTCAGATCTTTGACCTCAACGTCAGCGACCTGAACAGCGGCATCTACTTCTACACCGTGCGCGCCGGCAAGCAGGCCGTCACCAGGAAGATGATCGTTCAGTAAGCGGTTACCTTCATAGATATAATGCGAGAGGCCTCCTTCGGGAGGCCTTTTTAGTGGCTAGTGGCGGGTCTGCCTTTGGCAGACAGTGGCTAGTGGCGGGTCTGCCTTTGGCAGACAGTGGCTAGTGGCGGGTCTGCCTTTGGCAGACAGTGGCTAGTGGCTAGTGGCTAGTGGCTAGTGGCTAGTGGCTAGTGGCTAGTGGCTAGTGCCGGTTAGAAGTGGAAAGTGAAAATTGAAAAGCGGGAAATGGTTGTCCTTACCCTATTACTCAAACCCGTTCAACATAGAACAAGGAACAAAGAACATAGAACATAGTACATAGTACATAGAACACAGAACATAGAACACGAACATCCCCCTCTCCCGGCAATGAATAGACAGAACGCCTATATTTGCAGAGAAGGAAACACTATCGTCCGGGCCCGGCCCGGGATAACAAATCAACCACGTATGAAAAGAACCTTACTCTTTGTCCTGATCCTCGGTATGGGACTCAGTATCATGGCCCAGCAGGGCCGCGCCAGGATCAACACTGACCTGATGACCATCGAAAGAGTGGCCCCGGTCAAGGCCATAGCCGAAGAACCCGCCAGGATCTTCAGCGATGTCAGCCCCTCGGTGAAACCCAAACTGACCCCAAGTGAAACAACGATCGGGGAGACCAGGTATGACCTCCAGACCAATACCTCGGTACAGAACCGTTTCTACCGCTTCTCCGACGGCACCATGGGTGCCACCTGGACCTATGGGGTGATCGACGGATCGTTCTCGGACCGCGGAACGGGCTACAACTACTCCGACGGGACCTCCTGGGGATCCGTCCCCACCACCCGTATCGAAGCCACTACCCGTACCGGCTGGCCCAGCTATGCCCCCTGGGGCGCTGCAGGGGAATGCGTGCTTGCCCATACCGGTGGCCTGGGCCTGGCCTTCAACACCCGCACCACCAAGGGCAGCGGGACCTGGACACAGTCGATCTACGCCTATCCCGCCACCAATGACCTCTACTGGCCGCGCATGGTGACCTCAGGCACCAACCACGATAAGGTCCACATCATTGCCCTGACCGACCCCGTCGCCAATGGTGGAACCACCTACCAGGGAATGGACGGTGCCCTGCTATACTCCCGCTCACAAGACGGTGGCGCCACCTGGGATATCCGCGATGCCCTCCTCCCTGGGATGACCGCTGCAGAATACACAGGCTTCGGAGGAGACCAGTACGCCTGGGCCGAACCCGTGGGGAACAACCTGGCCTTTATCGTCGGCGACAATTGGAGCGACCTCTTTGTGATGAAGTCCACCGACGGGGGCACCACCTGGACCAAGCACATGATCTTCGAACACCCCTACCCCATGTTCGACGAGCCCACCACCCTGGTGCTCGACACCCCCTGGGTATGCGACGGGGGTACCGCCATCGCTATGGACGCCAGCGGAACCGTGCACGTCACCTTCGGCCTGATGCGCGTGCTCAACGATGACCTCACCGATGGCAACACCTCCTACTTCCCCTATACCGATGGCATCGCCTACTGGAAGGAAGGTGACCCGGTGTTCGATACTCTCGCCATCGACTCGGTGGACGCCCGTGGCGCCCTGGTGGCCTGGATGCAGGACATCAACCAGAACGACACCATCGACTTCATCGCCGGCGATGACGCCCTCGGACTATACTATATGAGCCTGAACTCCATGCCCAACATGACCGTAGATGCCAACGGGGATGTGTACGTGGTATGGTCAGGAATTACCGAAGGCAAGGACAACGGCATCCAGATGTTCCGCCACCTCTGGGGCAGGGCCCGTTTCGCCGCCACCGGGGAATGGGGACCTTTCACCCACCTCACCGCCTCCATCATCCACAACTTCGACGAATGCGTATTCCCCTCCATGGCCTACTCCACCGACAATAATGTCCACATCATTTATCAGGCCGATGAGGAACCGGGACTGCACATCCGGGGCGATGAGGACGCCCCCACCGATAACTCCATCATTTACAGCTCCATTCCCAAGAGCGACTTCGGGGTGGGCATAAGCGAAAGGCCCAGCCCCATCAGCGAGGTAAGCCAGAACTTCCCCAATCCCTTCAGCGGCACTTCCGAAGTGGTGGTGAACCTGAGCAGCGCCAGCACCCTCTCCCTGGACGTGAGCAATATGCTCGGCCAAACGGTAAGCAGCCAGGAGCTCGGCAAGCTGAGCCCGGGTGCCCACGCCATCACCATCGATGCACGCAGCCTGAAATCAGGCGTATACTTCTACACAGTACACGCTGGTGATCATAGCGTTACAAAAAAGATGATCGTTCAGTAACGATTTTTTCTTGCGAATAAAGAAGCGGGCTCCGGTGCATCACCGGGCCCGTTTTTTTTGCCCTCAAAGGACAAAATTCAATGCTCAGTGCTCAAGGCCCAGTGCTCAAAGACAAGGGACAGGGGACAAGGGATTGACGATCCTTTGGGGACCAGTCTTTGCCGCGTGCCAAAGCGGTGCGAAGACATAGCCAACGTATAAGTGGGGTTGATGGAACTCAATGTCAGGTTGATTATTGACGATGAGCACTGAGCCTTGAGCATTGAGCACTGAGCATTGATCCCGGGGGCTTGATTTCCGGCCCCGCATACACTATCTTAGGGGGTTATCGTTGAACCTGCAATCCCATGAAGCTCCACCGCCCCCTGCTGGCCGCAGCATGCCTGCTCCTGCTGCTTGCGCCCCAGGCCCAGAACACCCACAGGGCCCGGCCCCTTAACCCCAACCGTAACCTCTGCGCCAAAGTCGTGGATGTCCCCCTCCCGGTGCCGGGAGAGAAAGCGGCGGCAGGTCCCCTGAAAAGCGTGAACGTGCCCATGGAAACCCTGATCGGCGACACCAAGTTCGACCTGCAGACCAACAGCACCTGCCAGCAAAGGATCTACCGCTATCCCAACGGCAGCCTGGCAGCCACCTGGACCATGGGGTACAACGATGCCGCCAGCTACCCCGACCGGGGCACCGCCTACACCTATTCCTTTGGCAATCAATGGGCCCCCTTCCCCCTGACGCGCATTGAAACGGTGAAGACCGGCTGGCCGTCCTACGCCCCTCTGGGCGATTCCGGGGAGATTGTATGCGCCCATTCCGGGACCAGCAGCGGGCTCATCCTCAACAAACGGGAGGGACGCATGAGCGGGAGCTGGACCCAGTTCTCCCTGGCCGGGCCCAGCACTAATCCCAATATCCTGTGGCCCCGCATGACCACGCGCGGGGATACCATACACCTCATCGCCCTCACCGCCCCCGTGGCCAATGCAGGCACGATGTACAACAGCCTCGACGGGGCCCTGCTCTACTACCGCTCCATCAATGCCGGGGCTTCCTGGGACAAGCTGCATGTGCAGCCCACCGGGCTCACCAGTGCCAATTACCGGGCCTTCGGCGGCGACCAGTACGCCTGGGCCGAACCCCGGGGCGACACCCTGGCCTTCGTGATGGGCGACGACTGGTACGACGTGATCCTCATGAAATCGGTGGACGGAGGGGATACCTGGACCCGCACCGTGGTGTTCCAGCACCCCTACCCCTTCTTCAACGAAACCACCACCCTGGTGACCGACACCCCCTGGGTTTGCGACGGCTCCCTGGCCGTGGCCCTGGACCATAGCGGGAACGCCCACCTGGCCTTCGGCCTGATGCGCGTGCTGAACACCGACCTGACCGATGCCACCACCACCTACCTCCCCTTCACCGACGGACTGGTCTACTGGAACGAGACCATGCCCCCGCTCAGCAGCCTGAACGACGATTCCCTCTACACCAGCGGGAACCTGATCGCCTGGATGCTGGACCTGAACGGGAACGGGGTGCTGGACTTCGTGAGCACCGCCACCACCTCCCTGGGGCTGTATTATATGTCGCTCAGCAGTCAGCCCCAGATCCATGTGGACGATCAGGACAACCTCTTCCTTCTGTATTCCGGCGTGAGGGAAGGCGCGGGCAATGGATTGCAGAACTACCGTCACATATACGGCCGCGGCAAAATCGCCGGGGGCTATGGGTGGGATACCCTCTTCGACATCACCGGGAGCCTGGTGCATAACTACCATGAGTGCGTCTTCCCCTCCCTCTCCCCCCGTTCCGACGCCTCCCTTCATTTCATGTACCAGTACGACACCGAGCCCGGGCTGAGCGTGAGGGGCGATATGGATCCGGCAGGGCTGAACGACATCGTGTATGTTGCCGTACCCAAGACCGACTTCCTGATGTCGGTCGGCACGGGGAACCATCCTTCCCCCCGGGTGGAGGTAGGGCAGAACTATCCCAATCCTTTTTCCGGGCTGACCCGGGTGCCCATCGCACTGCGGGAAGCGGGAGAGGTCAGGGTGGAAGTGCGTGACCTTATGGGGCGCCTGGTCTGGCAGGGGCAGGAGGGACGGCTGGCTGCCGGGGAGCACAGCCTGGGGATCCCGGCGCCCCCGTCCGGTTCAGGGGTATACTTCTATACAGTACATAGCGGCAAGGAGCAGGCTACGCGCAGGATGGTGGTGCGCTGATGGACTTCAGGATAATTGGACGAAGTTTTCCTTGTGTCAGCCTGCGTTCCGGTGTAGAGGGCTTTTCCTCTTGATAAGCACCCGGAGTTTGTGGCGAAGATGCCCTCTGTCTTTAATCAAGTACTCTACCCCGGCAAATAAACCGGCAAGCAAGAGAAGTACGCCGATGACGGCCAGCATCAGTTCGAAGCCCCCATCTGCAACCCCTGTCTTTGCGAATGCCGGACCGCTTCCTCCCAGGAAGAGGGCCAGCCAGAGGATCTTTGCTTTGCTCATTTCAGTGAAGGTTATTCAAGGCTAACGGATAATGCTATGCGCCGTAGGGGGAATCAACGAAGCACTATCTTATCCACCGATAAAACTTTGATACAAGTCAAAATGCTAAAACACCCACGAACCCCCTATGGCGTATAGCATGTGTTGTGCACAGCCGATTATTGTTCTAATAATCTTTCTATCTCAACTTTCAATTTTGGAATATGATTTACAACTATACTCCAAATTAAATCGTCTGTTACCTTATCGTATCCGTGAATTATTCGATTCCTTGTCCCTATTATTTTTTCCGAATTTTGAATTTGAAAATCCTTGTCACATTTTTTTATTCGATTCATCGCTTCTCCAATTATCTCTAGATTACGTTCAATCGCTCTCTTTGTCTTAATATCACAAACATAGTCTTCAAAGATTTTCGGCTTATTTTCATAATAACTTTCAATTTATCTAATTGATTGAAAAATATCATACAGCCAAGTCTTTATATCGCTATTCATAAATAAGTTTTTTGGATGAATCAATGGATTTTTTAAGATATGGATTTTTTAATGCCTTCTCTTCTAATAAATCAATTTGTCTGTTAAGAAGCTTTTCTAAAGCATCTTTTAATCCAAAATAATTGTCTGCATAATTATATAAATCAACACCTTTAAAATCAACTAAAAAATCTATATCGCTATTTTCTTCGAATCTGTCTGTTAGTACCGACCCAAATACAAAAAGCCTCGAAACTCCGTGTCTAGAGCATAATTCTTTAATCTGGTCGATATTGTAATCTATGGTATTCATTGTCCAAATATACAAAAAATGGGTTATAGTCCAAATGTATTGTCCTTGAGCGTATTACGGTTGTGCACAACGTACAAGTAATTTATCCGACGTCCGGGCACAGGGCAAGGTAGGGCAAGCCGCTGAGTTATGCAAGAAGAAATTTGCGGTAAACGACGGAGGATAAAATATGGTTGGACGAAGGCGCTATGGGCAATGCTTCGCTTGGGGATCTTCCGGAGGGCCCGGTAAACATCCTGGATCAGGTCTCCCAGGGGTCAGGCCAACGCTTTCCAGCGATTATAGGCCCATCGGGAGGGCCAGCGAGGGCATCTTAGCTGCGATGCGGGCATAGCAAAGCCCAGCCGCTCATTCTGGGGCGGTGGCCGGGGCATTGGGAGTGTCAAAGAACGCAGCAACGCGCCTGATG
>JAKLHK010000020.1 GCA_022710185.1 Bacteroidota bacterium | reverse complement strand
AAGCCGCTAGGGGCGGTGAGTCTTGGATGAGACAGTGATTTTTTATTCGTAAACTGCTGCTAAGCGTTCCCTTATAATAGCTGTAATGGTTTGGTATTCAGCGCTTGACTGTATTCGTGAATTCGTGGCAAAATGGAAAGCCACGAATGCACGAATGTACCTTAAGCCTCGCCCTAAGCCGCTAGGGCGGTGAGTCTTGGATGGGACAGTGATTTTTTATTCGTAAACTGCTGCTAAGTGTTTCCTTATGATAGCTGTAATGGTTTGGTATTCAGCGCTTGACAGTATTCGTGATTTCGTGGCAAAGTTGAAGGCCACGAATGCACGGATGTACCTTAAGCCTCGCCCTAAGCCGCTAGGGCGGTGAGTCTTGGATGAGACAGTGATTCTTTTTTTCGTAAACTGCGGCTAAGCGTTCCCTTATGATAGCTGTAATGGTCTGGTATTCAGCGTTCGACTGTATTCGTGAATTCGTGGCAGAAAGGAAAGCCACGAATGCACGAATGTACCTTAAGCCTTGCCCTAAGCCGCTAGGGCGGTGAGTCTTGGATGAGACAGTGATTTTTTATTCGTAAACTGCTGCTAAGCGATTCCTTATGATAGCTGTAATGGTCAGGTATTCAGCGCTTGACAGTATTCGTGAATTCGTGGCAAAAAGGAAGGCCACGAATGCACGAATGTACCTTAAGCCTCGTCCTTAGCCGCAAGGGCGGTGAGGCGTGGATGGGGAAGCGAATGTAAACAATGGGCCGTGAATATCTTTTAAGTGAGTTGATACTTCCGACAAAGGCTTGCGGCTAACTTTATCCCTGCATCCAAACCTGGCAGGGATGAAAAAGCGCCGTAAGGTGAAATTCCGTAAGCTGCTAATCAAGATTTCCGACAAGCAGCAAAAATTGATGGACAGGTATTGCAGGGCCTTCCATCTCACCCCCAACAAACTGATGCGGCAGGCCCTGCGCGAGTTCATGGAGCGCAACGCCCACCGCCTCCCGCCCGAAACGGAGCCGGTAAGCAAGAACCAACTGAAGCTGTTCGATACCTCCGCCCCCTTAGCGGTGCAACTCAGTATCCTGGACGAAGCAGCGGAACCTTAATCCCGCCTCAGGGTGTCCTCATAGGGCAGGCGTTGCCGGATGGAACGCCCCAGGGTCACCTCATCAGCATATTCCAGTTCGTCCCCGATGGCAACACCCCGGGCCAGGGTAGTCAGGCGCACCCCGCTGTCCTTCAGATGACGGTAGAGATAAAAGTTGGTGGTGTCACCCTCCACAGTTGTCGGCAGGGCGAGGATTACTTCGGCGATGCCTTCGGATCCCACTCTCCGGAAAAGGGAAGCGGCATGCAGCTGCTCAGGGCCCACTCCATCGATGGGAGATATGATGCCCCCCAGGATGTGATACAGGCCGCGGTATTGCCGCGTCTGCTCCAGGGCCATCATGTCCCTAACATCTTCTACCACACAGAGCGTCGAAGCATCCCTGGAAGCATCATTGCATATCGAACAGACCTCTCCATCGGAGATGTTGTGGCAGCGCATGCAAAAGCGAATTTCCCTGCGCATGCGGATGATGGACTCGCCCAGGGCCACAGCTTCCGGCTCATCCTTGCGAAGCAGGTGCAGCACCAGCCTGAGGGCTGTCTTGCGGCCGATACCCGGCAAACGGGCGATCTCGTTCAATGCGTTCTCTACCAGCCGGGAAGGGATCTCGTTCATCGCTGTGGGCTAAGGACCCAAAATTACTGGATATCTGCGTAATTTTGACTGCAGGGAAGCGCAGGGGAACCCGCCGCGTATTGGCATGGTCCTTGCCGTTCCTCCAAACATCTCCAAGTCCGATCGCATGATGTCCTTCCAGAACCTCTTCATACCGCGCTTGTCCTATACTCCGCTGTTGGTATTGCTCTGTCTCCCTCTGTGGCTGCAGGCCCAGGATGCCCGCAACTTTGTGGACGATCAGGGCCGGAAACAAGGCTACTGGCGAAAATGGGAAGCCGGAGTGCTGCAATACGAGGGTCAGTTCAAGGACGATAAACCCTATGGCAAGTTCACCTATTACTATTCAGACCGGGGGATCAAGGCCGTTACCCATTTCAGCGCCAACGGCAGCCTGGCCCGCACCCAGACCTTTTATCCCGGAGGTAAGCGCATGGCCGAGGGCCGTTACGTCGAGATGCAGAAGGACAGTGTCTGGACGTATTTCAATGAGCAGGGCAGCGTCGTGGCCAGAGAGTCCTGGCTGAAAGGGGCTAAACATGGAATCTGGATCACCTACTACAGCGATGGCACACCCAGCGAGGAAGTGCCCTGGGAGCAGGGAATGCGGCAGGGACAGTGGAAGCAGTACTACCCCGACGGCACCATGAAATCCCGGGTCATCTACGTCAAGGACCGCCTCGAGGGCCTGGCGCAGTTCTTTTTTTCTGACGGAAAAACAATGATGTCAGGAACCTACGAAAACTCCCTGAAGGAAGGGGTTTGGATCGTCTTCCAGGAAGAAGGGCGCACGGTGCAGCAGGAAACCTGGAGCAAGGGTTACCTGGTGAGTACCAAGGAGGTGATGGGAGAGGAGCGCGTCAGGATACTGCGCGATGACGAGGAAGGAAACCAGTTTATGCCCGGGCGCAAGCCGCCTTTCGAGCTGGAGGATCCGGAACGGGAGAAGTGAGCTATAGTGACTAAAGTACTTTAAGTACTTAAAGTACTTAGAGTACTTAGAGTACTTAGAGTACTTAGAGTTACTAGTTAGAAGTGAGAAACGAGAAGCGGACAGCGGGAAACGAAAAGCGGGAGAAGCACTCCAAGTACTTCTAACTTATTACTCCAACCTCATCTCGCTTCCGCAATCGGCGGCCAGTTTCCATCCTTCCCCGGTCAAGGTCCATACGCTGAGGTATTTCCCCTTTTTTGTTGAGCTGTTTCCAGGGTATGTTATCGTATACTCCCCCCAGGAATAGCCCAGTTCAACGCTTTCGGCAACTCTGGCCCCTTCTGGCGCCCAGCTGAATTCCATAGCCGGTAGTTCTAGTGTGTTGTAGAGATCCTGAAGGGCGTTGCGGCCATGGATGATGCCTGGTCCATCGCGGTAAAGAAGGATATCTTCTGCGGCGTAAGCCAGAAAAGCCGCTTTCATCCCCTTTTCTCGACATAGATCAGAAAAGGCGAGATCGGTTGCGATGATCGCCTCAACCCTGGGATCCGGGGTTTGTGCTGACAGGATCGGCTTAAGCATAATTACCAGGAACAGGAGGGTTAGAGTGGTTCTCATTGGATATCATTAGGATAAATTGGTCGAGATCAGGTAACACATCATTAACTGAACTCCTGAGCCGTTTTTCTGACTGATGTCCCTGGGCAACAAGCAGGCAATGGATTCCCAGTTCCTTTGCTACTTCGGCATCGTGCAGGGTGTCGCCGATCAAGAGGACCTGATGTTGCGGGAAGGGGAGGCGCTGGAGCAGTTTGCGACCTGCTGCAAGTTTTCCATCGGCGTGATGGTTATGGATGCCGCTTACTTGATCGAAGTAGCCGTATACCCCGTGATCGACCAGGGTTTTTCTTAGAATCGTGTCCTCCGTGGCAGAGAGCACGCCTTGGCGCAAGCCGGCCTTTTTCACGCTCTCAAGGGCCTTCAGCGCATCCTTATGCAGCGGCGCATCTGCAAAACGTCCATAGTACCCTTCAATGAATTCCACTGCCAGTTCATCAAAAGGTTCGTATGAAAAATCGAAACCGGCATCCACATAGTATTCTCTCACAGGGAAGCGGAAGATCTCCTTATAGCCGTCAACACTGAGGGCCGGGTGAGCCCGGCGGGTGAGCATTCCGTTGATAGTACTCAAACAGAGAGAAACATCATCGAGCAAGGTGCCGTTCCAGTCCCACAGGATGAACCGGATATCGTCACGAATGGATGGAAAGTGCATCGGGATCTAGTTGAAGGAGCCTTTCATCAGGGGATTGCTGAAAAGGCTCAGGAAGAACCCTTCAGGAAGTTCGGGATCTGCATCGCGAAGAAGATCACGGAGCTCCTGCCGCTTCTGTTCAGGGCTCACCTCCGCGTTCAGTATAGAAAGAAGCTTGCGGTAAGCGCTTATTTTAAGATGTTCTTCCAGGGATTCCCTGAGGGCAAGAACAACAGGGTTTCCCTCTGTCTGCTCCGGTTGGCCGAAAAGGCTAAGCTCGGTAATCGCGGCCTCAAGCAATTCCCTGGCCGAGCGGCGGGCCGCTTCCTCGGGAGATTCCTTGCCCATCGTATCGCGCAGCGTCCAGGAGCTGTTGTCATAATGCAGGTTGCGGATATGCTCCGTCTTTACGCTCCTTTCCCCGAATATCCTGCTGAGCATGGCCACGGTCTGGCTTTTCCAGGCCTCCAGGTTGAGCCCGGGAGCATCCAGCTTTTGCAATTGCTGACTTAGCAATTCGATTGATTTCTTGGTCATTGATATCCTTTATAGGACAAAGATAGGGTTTCGGGGGGGTATAAGCTTGCAGCGCCATTCAGGGAAGGGCGATGAAATAGTATTCCTCAATGGATTCGTAGCACACGATGAACGCCTCGCGCGAATAGGGTGGGCATTTCTTCAGGAAGGCCGGCAGGGAAAATATCTGCATACCCAACACGTGGGTAAAATAATCGAAGAATTCACCAGGATCGGTTCCATAGAAATCACTGGCTCCTTTACCGAATTCGAACAGAATAATTGGCTTATTTCGGGATATTGTATTTACCCCCCCCCTAATTACCTCATATTCAGCTCCTTCGACGTCAATCTTAATCAGCCCGACGGGCATTTCCAACGGAACCATTTCATCGAGGGTACGCACCTCTACCTGTATCTTTTGGATATCGGGAGATGCTACCGCATACTGACGTTGCCTGAGACCGCTGTATGCCGGGGCGTTACGAACGAAGTTGAATGCCGCCTGACCACTTTCTGCCGCTAGTGCATAAGGAAAAATCTTGGCCCTGCCTTGGAACCTCCGGTATAGATCATTATACATAAACGGAACTGGTTCGAACGCCTGATGATAGCCGGTAGGGGAGAGCCTGAGAAACTCCTTCAGCATTTCCCCTTTATGTGCCCCGATATCAATGCAATTGAAGCCGGGTTTTATGCATTGACTAAAGATACGCGAAGTCATACGGTCGTAGCGCATATTCCGCGTAACATCAAGATGAAGCATCCTTAACGCCGACCTGATTATTTCCCTAAGCATAGCAGCTGATTGTCCTATTGGCATAATACACTTCCACACCCCCCTGCATACCGGCTATACTCCTAACTCTAAGTACTCTAAGTACTTTAAGTACTTTAAGTACTTTAAGTACTTTAGGTACTTTAGTCACTCCTACCTCAACACCTCTCCCACCAGCCTTGCCGCATCCTCAAGCTGTATGGCCGAGTGCACCTTGAGCCCGCTGGCATCGATCAGCTGTTTGCCCTCTTCAGCGTTGGTGCCCTGCAGCCTGACGATAATGGGCACATCTATTTCACCGATGTTCTGATAGGCATCCACCACCCCCTGGGCGACACGGTCGCAGCGGACGATGCCGCCAAAGATATTCACCAGGATGGCCTTCACATTGGGATCTTTGAGGATGATGCGGAAAGCCTCTTCCACGCGCTTGGCGCTGGCGGTACCGCCAACATCAAGGAAGTTGGCCGGCTCGCCCCCTGACATCTTGATCATGTCCATGGTAGCCATGGCCAGTCCGGCGCCGTTGACCATACATCCTACATTCCCGTCCAGCTTCACATAGTTGAGGTCGAACTTCTTGGCTTCTACTTCAATAGGATCCTCCTCAGTGATATCGCGCATCTCCATAAGGTCGGGATGACGATAGAGCGCATTCTCGTCCAGGTTCACCTTGGCATCAACGGCCAGTATCTTATCGTCGGAAGTCTTCAGCACAGGATTGATCTCGAATAGCGAGGCATCCGATCCTTCATAGGCCTTGTATAGTGCGCTTACGAACTTCACCATCTCCTTGAAGGCATTGCCTGAAAGCCCCAGGTTGAAGGCGATGCGCCTGGCCTGGAACCCCTGCAGCCCAACCCTGGGGTCCACTTCCTCCTTGAAAATGAGGTGGGGGGTCTTTTCCGCCACCGTTTCGATGTCCATACCACCTTCAGTGCTGTACATGATGATGTTGCGCCCCGTGCCACGGTTGAGCAGGACACTCATATAGAATTCGCGGGTAGGGGTTTCCCCGGGATAATACACGTCCTCGGCGATCAGCACTTTGTTCACCAGCTTGCCTTCGGGTCCCGTCTGGTGGGTCACCAGCGTCATACCCAGGATTTGCTTGGCGAGGTCCTTGACATCATCCAGGGACTTGGCGAGTTTCACCCCGCCACCTTTTCCGCGCCCCCCGGCATGGATCTGGGCCTTGACGACCCACCACTGGGTTCCGGTCTGCTTGTTCAGCGATTTGGCCGCCTCTACGGCCTGTTCCGGGGAATCGGCTACTATGCCTTCCTGTATCCTAACGCCATAGCGGCTCAGAATGGACTTACCCTGATACTCGTGAATGTTCATACAAAGGAATTTAGATATGTAAAGCAAGTGCCCGTCAAAAATAGGACATTTCATCATCGGCACCTTCATCAGGATGGCATTTTTGCTTTCTTTTGCAGCCCTGTAAACCGTAGCATTTGCGTGAGACCGAATTATCATATTCTGAACCCCGCCATAGATACCATACGAAGCTTTGGCATCCTGACGGCCTGCCTGATCATGGGCGGTTTAAGCCTGCTGTCGGCCCAACCAGTGGCAGAAGCCAGACGGACGGAAATTCCTGTGTCAGTCAATGGCCTGGCAGATGATCCCGTATGGGCAGAATGTCCGGTGGTGAGCACATTGGTCCAGTATGATCCCGCATACGGCGCCCGGCCTATGGACTCCACCAGGGTTAGGTTTGCATTCGACGACCAGGCGCTATATGTGCTTGCGGAGATGAACGATCCCGATCCCGGCGCCATCCTGGTGCAGCTCGGTGAAAGGGATAATGAGAACCTCAACGCGGATTATTTCCAGTTATCCTTCGATACCTACCACAACCAGGCCGATGCCTACTATTTCAAGGTGACGGCCAGCGGCGTGCAAAGTGATTGGCGTGAGTCGGACGAGCTGTTCGATGGCGTGTGGAGAAGTGAGGTGCGCCTTTCGGCAGACGGTTGGGTGGCCGAGCTGCGCCTGCCCTGGTCGGTTTTACGCTTTCCCCGGCTGGAAACCCAGGAATGGGGCCTTCAGATCACCCGATATATCCGCAGGAACCGTGAAACCAACCAATGGGCCCTGGAAGTAAGGGAAAGTGGTAATACATTGATTCATTGGGGTTTACTTAAGGGTATCCAGGGAGTGGACCCCCCGCTTCGCCTGTCTGTGATGCCCTATGCCTCTGTGGTCTACGAAAGGGCCCCGGTGGGTGGGGGTAACACCAGGGACGTCTCCCAGATCAATGGGGGAGTAGACCTTAAATTTGGTATAAATGAGGCATATACCCTGGATGTTACCTTGCTGCCTGATTTCAGTCAGGTGAAATCCGACGATGAGATCAAGAACCTCAGCGCCTTCGAAACCACCTACGACGAAAATCGTCAGTTTTTCCGCGAAGGGACAGAGTTGTTCGGCCGGGAAGATCTGTTTTATTCCCGCCGTATCGGACGGCGTCCGGGGCGTTACGATGAGGTGGCAAGCAGGGTCGACAGCGGAGGAAGGATAGTGAGCAATCCAACCCAGGTAAACCTTATCAATGCCTTAAAGGTGAGCGGCCGGAACAGCAAGGGGCTGGCATTGGGGATGTTCAACGCGATAACAGACAGGGCCGTGGCGGTACTGGAAGATGGAGATGGACAGCGGTGGGAGATGGAGACGGAGCCATTTGCCAATTATAATATTATGGTCGCTGACCGGCAGTTCCGGCGGGCCTCGGAGGTTTGGATGATGAACACCAACGTGACGCGGGGGGGAAACGGCCGCAATGCCAACGTGACGGCGGCCGGATTCGAGCTGCGCGATCGTTCAAACACCTTTAAAGTTGAGGCCAGCAGCATAATGAGCAATATCTATCCCAAGCCTTTGGATGGTTCTGCAGATCAACCTTCCACGGGCTTCCGGCATATGGCCTCGGTTGAGAAAGAAAGCGGTAAACTTCAGGGTGGAGCCTGGTATTTTTTCCTGGATGACAAATACGATATCAACGACCTTGGGCTCAATTTCAGGAACAATAATGAAGCCTATGGTGCAGAAGTGGCCTGGAAAATCTTCGAACCCTTCGGATACTTCCGAAAACTCATCAATACCGTGGGGGGCGAGCGGATTGTTAACCAGCGAAGTGGTAAGAATGAGGTGACCTACTTCTATTATTCCGGTAACTCCACCCTTAAGAACTACCTCACGTTATGGTGGGGTGCCAACTGGGCGCCTTTTGAACGTTACGATTATTATGAGCCCCGCACACCGGGTCGGTTTTACCTGCGCCCTGGCTACCTTAACGGCAACCTTGGCTTCTCTTCCGACTACCGCAAGCCCCTGGCCCTGGACGGGGGAGCCTATCTTGCCAAAGAATTCGGTACCTACCGCGAAAGGAACCTCCGGCTCAGTCCCATCATCCGCTTCAGCAACAGGCTCTCGGGCCAGTTCGAATCGGTGTACAACCTGATCAGCGGTGCGCCGGGCTTTGTAACCAGGCTCGCCAGTCAGGAAGTGATATACGGGATGCGCAGGATCACAACGTACGAGAATTCACTCAGTGCCCTGTATATGTTCAACGCACGGATTGGTACAGGTGTCTGGTTCAGGCATTACTGGAGGACGGGGGAATACTCGGAGTTTTTCACCCTGCTCAGCGACGGTTTCCTGAACCCGCGGGAATACACAGCCAATCCTGATTTCAGTTTCAACAGCTTCAACATCGACCTGAGCCTGCGCTGGGAGTTTGCCCCGGGCAGCCTGCTGACCCTGATGTGGAAGAATGCCATCCTGGATGAACGCCCGGAATGGGATCGCGACTTCGCTGACAACCTTTCCTATACGCTGCGGCAGGATCATTGGAACACCCTATCTTTGAAGTTTATCTATTATCTCGATTACCGCAACACCATCGATCTCCTGCGCCATAAGCCATCATGATCACAGCCAGAGGCATAGAACGTTCCTTCGGGACATTGAAGGTGCTCAGGGGCGTATCCCTTGAAGTTCAGCCGCGGGAGATCGTGGCGATCACCGGGGCCTCGGGTGCGGGCAAATCCACGCTGCTGCACATTCTGGGCAGCCTGGATCGTCCGGATGCCGGTGAGCTCATCCTTTCAGGGATCAACCCCTTCAGCCTGAACGAACGCAGGCTCTCGGCCTTCCGCAACCAACGGATCGGTTTTGTCTTCCAGTTCCATCATCTGCTCCCGGAGTTCACCGCATTGGAGAACGTCATGATCCCTGCCATTATTAAGGGATCTTCGCGTTCCCAAGCCCAGCGCCAGGCCGCAGAGCTGCTTTCCAGTCTGGGCCTGGACAACAGGGCCGCCCACCGGCCGGGTGAGCTCAGCGGGGGAGAGCAGCAAAGGGTAGCCGTTTGCCGTGCCCTGGTGAACCACCCGGATGTGGTGTTGGCCGATGAGCCCAGCGGCAACCTGGATTCTGCCGGGGCCAGGGACCTGCATGAGTTATTCTTCAAGTTGAGGGACGAATTGGGCCAGACCTTTGTTATCGTGACCCACAACCCTGCCCTGGCCGGCTTGGCCGACCGGGTCATTGCCATGCGTGACGGTATGATCGCCTGACCGGATAATCTTCGTGCCCGGCTGCCGTTATGTTTCCGTTAATGACAATCTCCTGCTATTCTGAATGAAAAAGATATTACCCCTGATTTATCTGTGTTTCCTGGCCTCCGTGTGCCTGGCCCTGCCGCAGCGTCTCTGGTCCCAGGGGGTGGTCCGGCTGGAGGTCACTGCCTTTGGCAAACCTGCAGAAAGGGCCGTGCTCCGTTGGGGCGAAGGGTCTGCCAGGTCTACCGTACCTGCCGATCCTTCGGGGCGCTTCGTGATCACATTGCCCGAAGCGGGTTCCTATCCCCTGAGCATCAGTATGGAGGGCTGCAGGACCTATGAGGCTGTGATGGAGGCTGCCCTTCCCCTGACCCAGCCCCTGAACTATTCCCTGGCACTGCTGCCCCGCATCACCGGGCTAAGCGACAAGGATCCCCGGGGGGCCGAGGAACGGCTGGAGGTGATCGGTGGCGCGGTGAAGGCGACAGACCTTCCCATGCCGGTCAACGAGGCCGGTACCAGCCTCTCCGGTTTGCGTAAGCTGGTTGAAGACCGGCTGGAGCAATTCCGTGCCAAGGAACGTCATTTCCGGACAGCAGCAGACAAGAGCTTCGCTGAAGGCAGTACGGCCTCGGCCAGGGAGTCGTACCGCCTGGCCAGCACCTCATGGCCGGAAAGCCTGCGGTCAGCCTATAGCGACGAGGCTTATTATACCCGTATGATCGCCGAATGCGATGCCAGCATGCAAAGGAACCAGAAACTGAACGCTGATTTCGACCTTGCCGTGCGTACCGCCGATCAGTTCTTTAAGGAAGGTGACTTTTCCAGTGCAGAAAAAGTCTATCGTCAGGCACTTACGTTCAAGCCCAATGCCCCGCATCCCACCCGGCAGCTGGAGGCCATAGCCCAGGCGCTTCAGGCAGCCGAGGCCAACCGCATGATGGTTGATGTGCTCCTGGCCAGCGCAGAGAAATGGGAAAAGGAGGGCAACCTGGGCCAGGCCATCGCTGACCTGGAACAGGCCGGGTTGTTTATGCCCGGGGATGCGACACTGGAGAAACGCATCGAAGCGTTGAAAGTACGGTCCCAGGCACGCGACAAGGAATACACCGGACTGATTGCCTCTGCGGACCGCCTGCGCGACGGGCGGAACTATGAGGAGGCGCTGGCTGCCTACCGCAGCGCACGCAAGCTCAAGCCGCAGGAAGCTTATCCCATGGAACAGATCCGTCACATCACCGATATTTTCCAGGGTGATGGAGGCACGGCAGAGTATGATGGCCATGTCCAGCAGGCGGACCGCCACTTCGAGGCCGGCCGCTGGAGGGAGGCCGAGGCGGCCTATGGCAGGGCCTTGACGGCCAAGCCAGGGGATGAATATGCCTTACGCAGAAGGGATGAAGCCTCGAGGCTCTACAGGGAGGAGGCCCGCAGCAGGGAACGCTTCGAAAAACTGATCGCGGAAGGGGATGAGGATATGGCGCTTGGCAATGCCACCGATGCGGTTACGAGCTACACCCTGGCACTGCAAGTGATTCCTGGCGATAAGCAAGCTACCGACAAGCTATCCATTGCCGAGGAACTCCTCCGCGCGCAGCAAGGGAGATCGGAGCGACTGAGCGCTCTGATCCGCGACGCCCGGCTTGCTCTGGGGAAGAAGGATGCTGCCGGAGCGCGAACGCTGATCAACGAAGCCCGGGTACTGGCTCCCGAGGATAAGGAGGTTGGCAGGCTGCTGGCAGATCTTGGAGCACTTGAATCGACACAGGCCAGGGAAGAGGCTCAGTTCAGGCAGCTGCTGGATAAAGCCAGCCAGGCGGCGAATGAGCGCCGCTATGCAGAGGCGATAGGACATTACCGGGCTGCCCTGGGGATGCGGCCCGGGGATGCCGGCATTCCCGGAAAAATTGCGGCCATTGAGGACCTGGTGGCCAGGCAGGATATCCAGACCCGCAGGGCTGGTTTGATGGTCGAGGCCGCACGCCTTGCGGCTATGGGCAGCCTTGACGAAGCCATTGCGGCCTACCGGGAGGCGCAGGCCCTGGAAGATGGGGAGGATGTGCGCTCTGGGCTAGAATCGGCGATGAAAGCCCAGTCGGAGGCCGATGCCAAAGCTAAAGCTTATGCCTCGGCCATGGCCCGGGGAAATGCCGCGATGGACGAGCAGAATTGGGAAAGCGCGGTCGTGGCGTTTACCGAGGCCCTGGAGAACCAGCCCGGGGATCCTTCAGCATCAGAAAAACTCGGGCAGGCCAGAAACAATGCCAGAGACGCTGCCGACAAGGCTAACGCCTACCGTATAGCCCTGCAGGAAGCCCGGCAGGGACTGGAAAGCGGGGAGCTGGAAAAGGCCCGGCGCGCAGTCTCCACCGCGCTGGGGGTGATGCCTGGAAGTGCCGAAGCCCAGGACCTGGAGCAGAAAATATCCCAGAAGATCAGCCGCAATGCGGCTGAGGAAAAAGCTTATGCCATGCTCATCGCCAGGGGGGATTCCCTCTTGAAGCTCTCCAACGAGGTGGATGCCCTGGAGGCCTTCAAACAGGCTGCTGTACTGAAACCGGCGCAGCCATACCCCGCCGATCAGGTACAACAAATCACCCAGCGCATAGGGGAACGTGCTCGCAAAGAGCAGGAATACAAGGAGCTGATCGTCAAGGCGGATGCCTTGAGGGATCAGGGCGACCTGGCAGGGGCCATACTAAACTACGAGGCGGCTGCCACGCTCCAACCACCGGAAAGCTATGCCCGCGATGAGGCTGCACGCCTTAGCCTGCTCTATGCGGCTGAGCGTGCGGAAAGGAAAGAACGTTATAATGCCCTGGTGGCGGATGCAGATAAAATCTGGGAACGCAGGGTGATCGATGAGGCCATCGCAAAATACCGGGAAGCGGCCGGGGTGATGCCCGAGGAAAGTCATCCCGCGCAAATGCTGCTGACTATCAACAGGTACCTCGAGGAGCATCTGGTGTTGGAGCTCAGTGAAGTGCAGATGAGTATCGAAGCCAGGAAAGAGGCCCGCTTCCCCTTCAAGCCCCTGGATCCCCGCCAGCGTAAAACCACCTATATCCTTATTTCAGGCCGCAATGCCGGGACAGAACCCCTCAAGGTGTTTCTGAACTACGGCAAGGGCAAGCAGAAGAACGGTGGCATAGTGTTCAAAGTCCCTGCCTCCGCAGAACCCCAGCAGATCGTGGTCCGCGTCAGCAGCCAATACAAATGGTATGATGCTGACAACGATTGGATTGGGCTGTATCCTGAAGGCGGAAACCTGGAAGTTTCCAACTTAAGGATGGCTACCGGGGATTAGTAATCTAATTCCTTTATTATCAGAAAGTAACGGATAATAACGGCTATTTGATTGCTAACATTCTGTATGTCAGTATTTAGTGTTTTAGCCTCAGATGCTGTGACTAAAGACTGGCATCACCATCCGACCAATTAGCGCTCAGACAGGATACCCTCCGCTCCATTAGTAGTTATGTACCACAGGCAGCGGCTCCCAGCGATCCTGAGCATAACGGAAGGAAGGGACAATAAAAAAGCCCGGAACCTCGTCAACAGCCACCACCTTTCCTTCACCAAAGAGTGTATCCATGGTATGGCGCTCTGCATCAGGGGCTACCACAAAAGTAAATTCGGCTGCTTCCTCATGGTACCAATGCTCGTTGGTCACATGGTAATACTTGTTGAGGTTGGGATGGACGGCGTAGATCCTGAGATCCTTACGTGAGAATTGCGTGATGAACTTGGCCTCCCAGTAGGTGCCTACCCCAAAGCGCAAGCCCCGGCTTCCCGCAGCCTCATCCACGGCCCTGGCCCGCTCAGGATAAGTATGCGGGAAATCCTTCAGCCCCTGCCATGAGAAATGCGAGGCCACGACGATCAGAACCAGGCCCAGCAGGCCCGCAAAGGCGAATTGCCCCGGGTTTCCTCTGAACCAGCGCCTGCGATGGAGCAGAAAGGGGAGGTTAAGCAGGCCCAGATACAAGGGATAGATATTATACCTCAGACAGTCGAAACTGGAGTAGTTCCCGTTGATTACCGGGGCGGCAAGTACCCCGGCGCTGAAGAAGGCTGCGAAGATCCAGTAGAGAGCCCAGATCTCCGATCCCTTTCCCCGGAAGACGGACCGGAGTGCGGCAGCAAAGGTCAGCAGCAGCGCGGACAACGCCCCCAGCACCAGTACACTGTCAAGGTTTGCATCATTAATCACTTCGTACAGGTCGACCAACATTCGCCGTCCGGCAATCCACATCTCCTCGTAAAGAAAGATTTTGTGCGGAAGGTCGAAGTGGATGGTAGTCAGGGTGTTCAATTCACGAAATGCCCAGAGGCCCCCGCTTCCTGCCAGCAGTGCCGCCGCTCCAGCCATCAGCATCCTGCGCCGTGGAAAAGGAAGCCGGAAGGACAGGGCACTGGTGCCGGCAATGGGGAACACCACGGTGACCAGATTAATCTGGTCGCTCACAACAGCCAGCAAGGTCATCAGGAACAGTATCCCCAGTCTCCAAAACCCGCCCCTGAGCACGAAGTCTTGAAAAAGCAGAAAGCCGGCCATGCCAAAGAGCAGTACGCTGCTGTGGTATGCGTTGATCAGGAGGTAGAAGCCCAGGAAGAGGAAGCCTTCCCTTATGGGGCTGATGAGCAGCAGGGCCAGCAGCAGATTGCCCAGTGCCGTGATGCGGCGGGCGGTCCGGGTATCGCTGTAGCGCATAACGATCTGGTGAAAGAGCAGGATTATGGCGGCATACTGGAGTATGCCATAGAGCGAAGTGCTGGCAATGATGTTTCCTCCCGTGATCCACATCAGGATGAAGTATACCGGCATGTCTGGCAAGAAGTTCGGGCTGGGGTTGAAATGCCAGCCCTGGATCCCCCGGCCGTCGATGAACCAGTCGCGGTACATGGCAGGCAGGTAGAGGGCATCGGAGGAGAAAAGCCACCAAAAGGCCTCGGGACGCATAGCACTGAAGAAGGTAAGGAGCAAAAGCAGAGTGCTCACCAGGCTTAGCGGCAGCAGGAGGCCCTGGGGCAGTATTTCTCGCCGGTAAAGGCTCATGGGTGCAGCCCTGAAGGGGCCTTAGCTGCTGATGCGGAAATCTGGCCTTCCGGCCTTGACCAGCCTGCGCTGGTAATAAGCCAGGTTGGAAATGTTTTCAATCACGATTCCACGGCTGGTGGAACTGTGGATCATAAGGATACCCTCGGGTGTGACATCGAAAACGATGCCCACATGGCCGACACCCGGGCTGCCGCTGTTCCTTCCTCGGAAAAAGAGCAGGTCGCCGCGGCGGATCTCTTTCAGGTTTACCTCGGGAACCGCCCTGGCGATGTCGCGGCTGGAGCGGGGCAGGGAATACCCGAAACGCGAAAAGATAAGGTTCACATAACCACTGCAATCCATGGGCCATGGAGCGGCGCCACGATAGCGGTAGGGTTTGCCCAGCAGGGTCTTTCCGAAGGCAATCATGCTGTCGATGTGCAGGCTGAGCGGATCGTAGGAAATGCTGTCGGCAGCTATACCCGCGCCGGTGGCTTCGGTAGCAAAGCTGTCTGTATCATGCAATGAGGCCTGCAGGTTCAGCAAGCCTGCTCCGGCCACGGGTTGAGCGAAGGCACGGGAAGTCAGGAGCAGGGAAATAATAATCAGCAGAGGAAATCTCACGCGGCAAAAATACGATATGTTGACGGCTCACCGGCTGGTTCAGGGATTCAATTTAATGACTTTTAACAATTCCACGGGGCTTGTTACCTTTGCCGGAACATTCCGCGACCTATGGAGGAGTATTTCAGGCCTTTCCGTGAGCTCATTGTTGGTCATGACCTGGTGTTTACCACCCCTTACGGCCCACGCCGCATGGTGTATGCCGACTGGATCGCCAGCGGGAGGCTTTACGCTCCCATCGAGGACCGTATGGTAAACACCTTCGGGCCCTACCTGGGGAATACTCATACGGAAACCAGCGAAACGGGTACCCTAATGACCAAGTCGTACCACCTGGCGCACAGGCTTATCAAGCAGCACGTCAACGCCGGGCCCGAGGATGTCATCATTACCAGCGGATTCGGAATGACGGGGGTAGTGAACAAATTTCAGCGAATCCTGGGCCTCAAGCCCTGTCTGAGGCCTATCGGAAAACACTGCCTGCCCGACGAGGACCGTCCGGTGGTCTTCGTGACCCATATGGAACACCACAGCAACCATACCTCCTGGTTCGAGACCGTGGCTGATGTGGTTCAGCTGATGCCTGACAAGGAGTTGCTGGTCGACCTGGACTACCTCCGCCAAGTACTGGAGAAACACCGTCACCGCAAGCTGAAGATCGGCGCATTCACCGCCTGTTCCAATGTTACGGGGATAGAGACCCCTTACCATGAGATGGCGGCCCTGATGCATGAGTTCGGAGGGCTTTGCTTTGTTGATTTCGCCGCTTCTGCTCCTTACGTCACCATTGACATGCATCCGGCAGATCCGATGCAGAAGCTCGACGCCATCTATTTCTCGCCCCATAAATTTCTGGGCGGGCCCGGGTCCTCCGGCGTACTTATCTTCGACGCCAGCCTGTACCACAACGAAACCCCTGACCAGCCCGGAGGGGGTACGGTGGACTGGACCAACCCCTGGGGAGGCTACAAATACATCGATGATATCGAGGCCAGGGAAGACGGGGGAACCCCCGGATTTATGCAGGCGATACGCACCGCATTGGCAATCAATCTGAAAGTGCAGATGGGTGTCGGGAATATACGGAAGAGGGAGGAGGAGATGGTGGCCCTGGCCTTCCGGCTTTTCCGTGCGATCCCGGGGGTACATATCCTGGCTGACAACGTGGAACACCGTCTGGGTATCCTGTCATTCTACATCGACGGACTCCATTACAACCTGGTGGTCAAGCTGCTCAACGACCGTTTCGGCATACAGACCCGTGGTGGATGCGCCTGTGCGGGCACCTATGGCCATTTTCTGCTGGATGTTTCCTATGAGCGTTCGCAGGAAATAACCGACCGCATCACCCACGGCGACCTCTCAGAGAAGCCGGGCTGGGTGAGGATATCCTTACACCCAACAATGACCAACGACGAGATCCGGTTTATCGCACAGGCTGTGGAGGAAACGGCGACCCATGGAAAGGCGTGGGCCGCGGACTACCTGTATATTCCGCGAAATAACGAGTTCCGTCATCTGAACGAAGCCGAAGACAAAACGGATTTGGTCCGCCCCTGGTTCGAACTGGGCTGATCCGGGCTTTGCATCCCCTCGTCCTGCTTTTTCATACTTTTGTCTGCAAGAAAAACCCTGATGCCTTCATCACCCAGCAAGCCCCAGGGCAATACCCTGCGAACCGAAGAAAATAAGCCCCGGGGTAAGCGCCAGCGGGGACCCTTTATGGCCTTTCTCCGTACGGAACGCTCCCGCCGGACGATCGGCCTCTTCCTGATCTTCCTGGGCGCCTACCTCCTGGTCTCCCTTATCAGCTATCTTTTTCACTGGAAGGATGACGACAGTATACGCATCGCCTTTGGCGATGCCTTCCGCTCCGGACACGAGATCCCCGAGAATATTGGAGGTCGTCTCGGGCATTGGATGGGATATGTGTTCATCAAGCAGGGTTTCGGCCTGGCCAGCCTGCTGCTGCCGCCCTGGCTGGTACTGGCCGGCCTTCGCCTGGTCAGCGGAATCAGTGTACTGCCCCTGGCGCGTACCGCCCGTCATGCCCTGGCCGGCTTGGTATGGTTGTCAGCTACCCTGGCCTTCGCCCTTCAACAGACCAGTTTCAGCCTCTTTGGCGGCAGCACCGGCATGCAAATGGCCTTGTGGCTGCAGGAATTGCTGGGTGCGCCCGGAACGTTCATCCTGCTGAGTTTCGCCCTGGGGGCCTACCTCCTCACTTCCTGGGATATACCCTGGGAAAAGCTCTTTGCCCGCAAACCCCGGCCCCAACTCCCCCCTGAGCCCCTGAACCCGGCAGGCAATGTCCTGGCACGGGACCTGGCGGCGGCAGAGATGGGTGAGGAGGATGAGGATAAGAATCAGGATGAGGGTGAGAATGAGGAGGAGGGAGAGGAGGATGATGGGGAACCGGTGGAGTTCATCGTTACCACAAGGGATAGCCTTACGGACAGTTCTTCCGCACCGTTCCCTGTGGTGCCCCCTATGGAGGATGACATTGAGATGACCGTGGAGCAGGCCCGGCCCGAGAGCCCTGTCGTTGACCGGCCGTCTGCCGGTCACATGGGCCTGGACACGCTCTACGATCCGACCCTCGACCTGCCCAGCTACCAGCGCCCACCCCTCGACCTGCTCAGTGAATATGCCAGCCCGCAATCAGGAGTGAACGAGGCAGAGCTCAAAGCCAACAAGGAACGTATTGTCAGCACCCTGCTCAGCTACGGCATACAGATCGACAAGATCAAGGCGACCATAGGTCCTACCATCACCCTGTACGAAATCGTCCCCTCGCCCGGGGTCCGTATCTCCAAAATCAAGAACCTGGCCGACGACATCGCCCTCAGCCTTTCGGCTATCGGTATTCGTATTATCGCCCCCCTTCCCGGCAAAGGGACCATCGGCATAGAAGTGCCCAACCAGAAGCCTGAGACGGTATCCATCAAGTCCATCCTTGGATCGGAACGCTTCCTCCAGGGCGGGATGGAACTGCCTATCGGTCTGGGAAAAACCATTTCGAACGAGAGCTATATCGCCGACCTGACCCGCATGCCCCACCTCCTGGTGGCCGGAGCTACCGGCCAGGGGAAGTCCGTGGGGCTCAACGCCGTCATCACCAGTCTGCTCTACTGCAAACACCCGGCCGAGCTCAAGTTTGTGATGGTAGATCCAAAAAAAGTAGAGCTTACCCTGTTTTCACGCATCGAAAGGCATTTTCTGGCCAAGCTCCCCGATTCCGAGGAAGCCATTATCACCGATACCCGCAGTGTGGTCCGTACCCTCAATTCCCTGGGTATAGAGATGGATATGCGGTATACCCTCCTGAATGCCGCACAGGTAAGGAACATCAAGGAGTACAACAAGAAATTCCTCACCCGCACGCTCAACCCTAACGAGGGGCACCGCTTCCTTCCCTATATCGTGGTGGTGATCGACGAGTTCGCCGACCTGATCATGACCGCGGGCAAGGAGGTGGAACTCCCCCTGACCCGCCTGGCCCAGCTCGCCCGGGCTATCGGCATCCACCTGGTAATTGCCACCCAGCGCCCTTCCACCAATATCATCACCGGCACCATCAAGGCCAATTTCCCGGCCCGCATCGCCTTCCGGGTGATCTCCCAGATCGACTCCCGTACCATCCTCGATTCCACGGGAGCCAACCACCTGATCGGCAGGGGGGATATGCTCCTTTCTACAGGCAGCGACCTGATCCGGCTTCAATGTGCCTTCGTGGATACCCCTGAAGTGGAACGCGTCACAGAGTTCATCGGGGCCCAGCGCGGCTACCCCGATGCCCACTACCTCCCCGAATACCTCGACGAAAACGATGAGACCAACAAGGAACTGGACCCCAGCGACCGGGATGAGCTGTTTGAAGAAGCGGCCCTGGTGATCGTCCAGCACCAGCATGGCTCCACCTCCCTGTTGCAACGCAAGCTCAAGCTGGGATACAACCGCGCGGGCCGCCTCATCGACCAGCTGGAGGCTGCTGGGATCGTGGGACCATTCGAAGGGTCCAAGGCCCGGGAAGTGAAATTCAAGGACCCGGTGAGTTTGGAACAGTATTTGAAACAGTTGGACGAAGAACGTAACGCGTAATCAGCATGATCAAGAACAGAATTTCGCTCAGCCTGGCAATAACCCTGCTCCTCACCCTTCCCTTCCTGTCTCCGGCCCAGGAAGGCGACAAGCGCTCCCAGCAGATCCTCAAGGAAGTAGCGGACAAGACCGCTGCTATGGAGACGATACAGGTGAAGTTCGCCTATACCATGGACAACAACTCGGCCAATATCCATGAGTCCTATGAAGGCACCCTGCTTATCAAGGGCAACGCATACCGCCTCAATGTGGGCGGACAGCAGGTGATCTGCGATGGCAAAACGATTTGGACCTATATCGCCGACGCCGAAGAAGTGCAGATACACGACGCATCCACAGGCTCAGAGGGCATCACGCCCTCCATGCTGCTGACCTCCTACCATAAGGATTACAAATCCAAGCTGATCAAGGAAGGACTGGAAAATGGGGTGAAGTCCTGGGTCATAGACCTGGTGCCCATCAAAGGGAAGTCCTTTTTCAAGGTCAGGGTGGTGATTGATCAGGCCAAAAAGCAGATCACCAGCTTCACGATCTTCGAGAAGAACGGGTCCACCTTCACCTATCGCATCAAGGAGTTTAAGCCGAACGTGGCCGCCGGACCCGAGAAGTTCAGCTTTCGCAAAACCGATTTTCCGGGAGCCGAGATCATCGATATGCGCTGATCCCCCAATGAACATGAGCAAGGATCGCCCCGAACCGGGTCGCCAGGCCTGGTGGAAAAAGTATACTCTGAAGGAGGGGCTGATCATTATGGTCATCTTCGCCTTCACCGGAGCAAGCGCAGTAGGTGTTGCCGGAGTACTGAAGCCCCTGTTCGGGATGGATCGTGATACCCCCTTCCTTGTCACGGCCGCTTATTTCGTGTTCGTTTCCATTCCAATGTACCAGGTGTTGCTGCTCTTCTGGGGCTTCATCTTCGGCAGGTACCGCTTTTTTCTTGAGTACGAGAAGAAGTCCCTGGGAAGGATCTTCCGGCGGAAAAAGGCTTCCCGCTGAATTCTTTTATTCAGGTATACCCTGGTTGTTCCAGGGCGTGACGGCCAGGTTAAACTTCGGGTGATCTGCGCGCCCAGCGCAATTGATTTTGCTACCTTTCCTGCCTTTTATTGCCGGGCCCTCTGGCATACAACCTGCTTGCACAATGAGAGCACCCATAACTTTTTCCATTGGGCTGGTCGTTGCCCTGCTCAGCCTGTTACAACTGATCACTACTGAAGATCCTATGCGCCTGATCGGCCTGGGGGTCGGCATTCTTTTTATTGTGTGGGGATGGAAGGTCGGATGGACACGTCGTCGGGGGTTGAGCCTGGTCCTGGGGCATATTGCCCTGGCCCTGGGATGCCTGGTGACGGCCTACGCCATCTATCAGATCCCTTCCTTGCCCATGGCACCCACGCTCCTGGAGGTGCTGGACCTGCCCCTGTTCTGGGGGCTCTTTACCCTTTGGGGCGGGCAGTGCATGATCACCCATGGCTTTTGCCGCTGCGCCATACGCTCGCATGAGGAACGGCCCTTCAACTGCACCAGGTGAAATACCTGCACCATCCCTCGGCGCCAGGTAGCCGAATAACGCAGGACTCCGGATGTGAAACTGGATAAATCTTAGGATATGGATAAAAGCGCATTGAACCATCACAACTTGCTTTTCTCGGGAATGTACCGGGCGTTGCAGTATTATTCGAATGTGCACCGGGGAAGCGGACAACGTTCGCTCATCACCACCCGCCTGTACGAAGGCGCAAGGCTGGAGGTCCTCTCTTTCCTTGGTCTGGATCCCGGGGCCTGGGAGGTGATTTTTGGCACAAGAGCAGGAGCTACGGGAATCGTTGAAAATGTGCAACAATATGATTATCATATTATTGATAGTACTGACTTCAACCTTCCGTTCGGCGTCTGTGCCCTGGCGGTCCGCCGGCATGTCCTGAAACATACTTTTCCTTTCAATACCGGTGGGGGGACCACCCGCCTGTATTCAGGAAAATGGGTAATCTGGACCTCAGGCCCGGAGCTTCATGAGGCCGGCACTCCCGCGATCATCAACGTTATCGGTTTTGCGCGGGCCTTGAATATGATCACGCGCTACGGCAGAGACATATTCCTGACTTCCCCTGATCAGGGACCGGCTGACACGGGCTTCCTCAGAGCGGAAGAAGGTGATGGGGTCAGAGGACTGCCCCTGATACAGCTACTCAGGGCGACGATGCCGGGCAAGGAGGTTAAGGTTCCCGTGAATGGGGGAGAAGCGGCCGTGGTCCATTTCGACCACAGCGCCAGCACGGCGGCCTTTCAATCCTCCTGGGAAGCCTTTACCCGGGCAAGCCTGGCTTCAGGGCCAGTGAGGGCTGAAATTCTCCGCGAGGTCCGGGAGATACTGGCCCGTTTCCTGCAAGCCCCGGCTGCAGACTATGACATGATGTTCACTTCAGGCACCACGGAATCCATCAATATCCTGGCCCGTTCAATGGCCCGTAGCCGTTTGGAAGGAGTACAGCCTGTGGTGCTTACCACCTTGCTTGAGCACAGTTCCAATGAGCTGCCCTGGCGCTATGCTGAGGGACTGGGTGTGGTCCGGGCAGGAGTGGACAAAGAAGGGTTCTGGGACCTGAGAAGCATAGGGGAGACCCTAAGGGCCTATAATGAGGACCACCGCTTTGGCGACCAAAGAATACTGCTTGTGGCTGCCAGCGGGGCCTCCAATGTGCTGGGCAGCTGCAATGACCTGCAAGCCCTTGCCGGGCTGGTCCACCGCTACGGAGCTTACCTCATGGTCGACGCGGCCCAGTTGGTGGCCCACCGGGAGATCCGCATGAAGACCTGGGGCATCGATTTCCTGACCTTTTCCGCCCATAAGGTCTATGCGCCCTTTGGCGCCGGAGTGCTGGCGGCATCCGTTCAGGTACAGGAGAAGCTGGGGATGTCGCTTTCCGGGCCATGCCAGGAAGGGGAGGAGAACCTGGCTGGTATCGCGGCTATGGGCCGCTCCCTGGTGTTGATGGAACGCATCGGCTTCCAGCTCGTCTGCGACCATGAACAGGAAATGACCCGCAGGGCCCTGGCTGGCCTTGCCAGTTTGCGGGGCATACAGCTATACGGGCTCACCGACCCTGACTCCCCCCGCTTCAGCGAACGCATCGGCGTGCTGGTCTTCGGGATCAGGAGAACCATGCCGGGTACACTGGCCCGTGCCCTTTACCAGGAGCATGCTATCGCCACACGCTATGGCTGCCATTGTGCACACCTCATCGTCAAATACCTTGCAAACTTCAATGCACTGGGAGAATGGTTGCAGGGGGGAGTGGTGCGCATGTTCCCCAGGCTGCAGCTGCAGGGATTGCTGCGCATCAGTTTTGGGCTGGAGAACCGTACGGAAGAGGTCGACCTTTTCCTGAGCGCATTAAGGCAATGCACCGGCCCATCGAAAACGGGGGCTTCCGCTGCAGAGAAACAGGATAAGCGCGGGAAGAAAAAGGCAAGGAAGGATGTAGAGTCCAGGATCAGTGCCCTGGGCGACAGCGTGCTGCAGGAAGTGTACAGGATGTTTTAGCCTGAGAGGGAAGCTGGGATGGCCTAATGGGATGACGTTGTCCCTATGGCCTGTCTGATATCTTGTTTTCATCCTGGCTGGCCCGCCGGAACTCCGGGATGAACTGCTGAAGGGCCTTCACCATCACTTCCGGGTCAGCCTGGGCAAGGGTTGTCTCCAGTCGATGTATCGCCTCCCTTATCCAGTCCGGCTCAACGGGCCTCACCTTGGCGATCATTATCTTGGGATGGTAGGTAGGCAGGGTGTTCTCCTGATCGGCCAGCAACTCTTCATACAGCTTCTCTCCAGGCCTCAGCCCTGTGAACACGATCTGTATGTCTTTGCCCAGCTCCAAGCCGCTCAGGCGGATCATCTTTCTGGCCAGGTCCAGGATGCGGACCGATTCACCCATATCGAACAGAAAGATTTCCCCTCCCTGTCCCATGGCTCCCGCTTCCAGCACCAGTTGGCAGGCTTCGGGGATGGTCATGAAATAGCGGGTGATCTCGGGATGGGTAATGGTGAGTGGCCCCCCTTTTTCAATCTGCTTCCTGAACAACGGGATTACGGAGCCGTTGCTGCCCAGTACATTGCCAAAGCGTGTGGTGATGAAGCGTGTGCCCCCGGGCTGGTCCAGGGCTTGAACATACATCTCCGCCATGCGTTTGGTGGCCCCCATCACTGAGCTGGGGTTCACGGCCTTGTCGGTGGAGATCATAATGAACTTCCCGGCCCCGGTTTTCATGCAAAGGTCGCTGAGGAGGCGGGTGCCGATCACATTGGTGTGCACCGCCTCGGCCGCGTTGGCCTCCATCATGGGCACATGCTTGTATGCTGCAGCATGGAAGACGATCTGGGGACGGTAGTCGCCGATCACCTGCTCCATACGCTGGATGTGTGTGATGTCCGCGATGACCACCCTCAGGTCGGCTTCGGGGAAGAGGAGGCGCATTTCGTTCTCCAGCTCGAACAACGGGGTCTCGGACTGGTCCAGGAGCAGGAGGGAAGCCGGCCCGAACACCGCCACCTGGCGGGCGATCTCGCTGCCGATGCTTCCGCTGGCACCGGTGATAAGGATGCGCTTGCCTTGCAGTTCGGCGCTCATCCGCTGCCGGTCCATCTGGATGACATCCCTTCCCAGCAGGTCCACGATGTTGATCTCCTTCAGCTGCCTGAAACTGAGCTGCCCATTGATCCAGCGCACCACCGGGGGGATGTTCAGCACCCGGATGTCGTGCTTCAGGCAGAGGTCAATCACCTGGGCCTTGCGTGTGGCTGCAATATCCTGTATGGCCAGGATGAGGGTCTCCGCCTTTCCTTCCTGCAGCAGGCCTTCCAATCGGCTGGCATGCAGGATATCCACACCCTCCAGCTTGCTCCCGGCCTTGCGGGGGTCGTCATCCACAAAGGCGACCACCCGTAACCGGGTCCCAGCGTCGCGGTCGAGGGCACGCTTGGTAATCAGCCCGGCCTCCCCGGCGCCGAAGATGATGACCCCGCTGCGTTCCTTGCGCGGGTTGATGTATTCCAGATAGGCGATCTTGACCAGCAGGCGGAAGGTGGTCATTCCGAAAATACTGACAATGAATTCGATAATAATGATGGAAAAGGGAATGAAAAAGAAACGGTCGATCCCATAATAGGTCACCAGATTGGTCCCAACGAATGCCAGGCTTCCGGCCAGGGACACCATGGCAATGCGTACCGCATCCTGGGTACTGGTGTAGCGGATGATGCCGGCATAGGTACGGCCGAGTAAAAAGGAGATCACGCGGACCCCTGTGATGTAGCCCAGCACGTAAGGAAAGGTTACCAGCTCATGCGCCGGGATGGCGAAGTTGAAGCGCACCAGGTACGCCAGGATCACCGATGCGGCCACCACCAGGGTGTCGATCATGAGTATGAGCCAGCGTGGGGTGTTCTGCCTGCCGATCACCATGGGGACGGGGAATGTGGGGCTAAAATACGAAAAGCCCACGGAAGCCGCCCCCCTTTCGTTTTTCTGGTTTAGGGCGGGGATGCCATTGGGATTTCCTACCTTTGTTCCCTCTTTCACAATAAGCCGAAACTGAAACTTCAACATAATGAAACGCACTGCATTTACATCCTATCACGAGGCCCTCGGAGCCCGCATGGTCCCCTTCGCCGGTTACCTTATGCCCGTCCAGTACGAAGGGCTCATCGAAGAACACCTCTGCGTCCGCAGTAAGCTCGGAGTCTTTGATGTCTCTCACATGGGCGAGGTGTGGGTGAACGGGCCACAGGCCGCTGCCTTCGTTCAATATGTTACCAGCAACGACATCCAGGCACTTTGGGACGGCAAGGTCCAGTACAGCTGCTTCCCCAATGGAAATGGGGGCATCGTGGACGACCTCCTGGTGTACCGCTTTGCCGCCGACCGTTACCTTCTGGTGATCAACGCGGCCAATATCGATAAGGACTGGGCCTGGCTGGTGAAGCAGGCCGAAGGGATGGGTCTCCAGGTGGGGCGCGATCTGGTGAACGCTTCCGACGACATCGCCCAGCTGGCGGTTCAGGGCCCCCTGGCCCTCCAAGCCATGCAGAAGCTGACAAAGGAGACGGTGACCGACATGGAATACTACACCTTCAAGGTGCTCGAATTTGCCGGGATACCGGATGTCATCTTCTCCACTACAGGCTATACCGGGGCAGGGGGCTGTGAGATCTATATGAAAAACGGGGATGCCGCCCAGATATGGGAGGCCGTCTTCGAGGCCGGAAAAGAATATGGCATCAAGCCGATCGGTCTGGGTGCCCGCGATACCCTCCGCCTGGAGATGGGGTTCTGCCTGTATGGAAATGACATCGACGATACCACCTCCCCCCTGGAGGCCGGCCTGGGCTGGATCACCAAGTTTGTGGAGGGCAACGACTTCATCGACAGGCCTCTCCTGGAGAAGCAGAAGGGAGAAGGACTTAGCCGCCGCCTTAGAGGCTTCGAGATGATCGACCGCGGCATCCCGCGCCAGCACTATCCCATCTGCAATGCCGCAGGGGAAGAGATCGGGGAGGTGACCTCGGGTACCATGGCCCCTTCCCTGCAGAAATCCATCGGGATGGGATATGTCAATGAACCCTATGGCAAACCGGGCAGCGAGATCTTTATCCGCATCCGCGAGAAGCTGCTCGCTGCACGCATCGTAAAAATCCCCTTTTACCAGGGCTGAAAAGCGTCCCCCATGCCTGAGCCGACCCAGCAAGGGGCCAGCCTGGAGGTGTGCTTCAGCCCGGCCCTCTTTCCCTACATCCAGACCAAGGGAGAGTACACCGTGGTGGTCGTCGACATCCTCCGGGCCACCACTTCCTTCTGCGCTGCCCTGCACTATGGGGTGGAGCGCATCATCCCGGTGGCCGGACTCGACCAAGCAAGGCAGTACAAGGCCGAAGGATATCCCGTGGCCGTGGAACGGGAGGGAAGGATTCTTGATTTTGCGGACTACGGAAACTCAGCCTACAATTTTATGACCCCCGAGGCCAGGGGAAAAACCATTGCCTACAGCACCACCAACGGCACCCAGGCCATCGCCATGGCAGGCACTGCCCATCGGCTCTATATCGGGGCCTTCACCAACCTGGGCGTGCTGACTGAACGGCTGCTTCAGGAGGAACAAAACACGGTAATCCTCTGCGCCGGCTGGAAGAATAAGTTCAACCTGGAAGATTCCTTCTTCGCCGGGGCCCTTTGCACCCGACTGCTGGAGCAAGGCCATTTCCATACCGACTGCGACAGCGCCCTGGCCGCCCTCGACCTGTGGCAGCTTGGGGGTACGGATCCCCAGGGCTATTGCGAGAAGGCCCAGCACAGGGAACGCCTTAGAATGCTGGCTGTTGACGATGTCATCCCTTATACCTACCAACTCGACGCCTGCCCCGTGCTCCCGGCCCTGGTCAACGGAGCCCTGATCGATATTCTCAAATGAACCTGAACCGCAATAAACCAATTCCCATGAAAGCCGTTTATCTCCTAACCCTAAGCCTGATGCCCGTGATGATCCTGAGCTGCGGACCCAATAAGCAGGAAACAGGCACTGCCGTGCCCGAGAAATTCGAGTACCTCGCCGACCGCTTTGGCGATACCAAGGTCATGCGCTACCAGGTGCCCGGCTTCGACAGCCTCAGCCTGCAGCAAAAGACCCTCGTATACTATCTGAGCCAGGCAGCGCTCTGCGGACGCGACATCCTCTTCGACCAGAACTTCAAGCACAACCTCGCCATCCGCCATACCCTCGAGGCCATGTACGCCGGGTATAAGGGTGACCGGGCCAGCGAAGGCTTCAAAGCCTTCGAGGTATACCTCAAGAAGGTGTGGTTCGCCAACGGCATCCATCACCACTATTCCATGGATAAGTTCGTTCCCGGCTTCAGCAGGGAGTATTTCATGGAGATGGCGGCCACGATGCCCGAAGTCACCCTGCCCCTGATGGAAGGGGAGACCCGTGACGCCTTCCTTCAGCGTGTAGGGGACATCCTTTTCGACCCGTCCATCGCGCCCAAAAGGGTCAGCCTCGACGACAGCAAAGACCTGGTGCTCGGATCTGCCTGCAACTTTTACGAAGGCGTGACCCAGGCCGAGGTAGAGGCATTCTATGCAGCCATGAAGGATCCCAAAGACCCCACCCCCATCTCTTATGGCCTGAACTCCAAAGTGGTGAAGGGAGAGGACGGCAAGCTCAGGGAGCTGGTCTACAAGCAGGGCGGTATGTACGGCCCGGCCATCGACAAGATCATCTTCTGGCTGGAAAAGGCCGTAGGAGTAGCCGAGAACGATCATCAGCGCCGGACCATCGAAGCCCTCATCGCCCACTACAAGAGCGGGGACCTGGAAGCCTTCGACCAGTTCAATGTGCTCTGGGTACAGGACCTCGACTCACGCGTGGACTTCGTGAACGGATTTACAGAGGTCTATGGTGATCCCCTCGGTATGAAAGCCACCTGGGAAGCCGTGGTGAACTTCAAGGATATCGGGGCGACCCGCAGGACGGAGATCATCTCGGCCAATGCCCAGTGGTTCGAAGACAACAGCCCGGTCGATCCCCGGTTTAAGAAGAAGGAGGTCAAGGGGGTCAGCGCCAAAGTCATCACCGTGGCCCAGCTGGGCGGAGACTGTTATCCTTCCACCCCAATCGGAATCAACCTTCCCAATGCCGACTGGATCCGCAAGGAGCACGGTTCCAAATCGGTGACCATGGAGAACATCACCTATGCCTACGACCAGGCTGCCCTGGGCAGCGGGTTCCTGGAGGAGTTCTGCTCCGATACGACGGAGATCGCTCGGGCGGAGAAACACGCCTTCAAGGCCGATAACCTGCACACTGACCTGCACGAATGCCTCGGGCATGGCAGCGGGCAAATCCTCCCCGGCGTGAGCAGCGAGGCCCTGAAGAACTACAGCTCGGCCCTTGAGGAGACCCGCGCCGACCTCTTCGCTCTGTATTACCTGATGGACCCGAAACTGATCGAACTGGGGCTCTTCGACACCGATGAAGTGCCCAAGGCCGAGTACGACCGCTACATACGCAATGGCCTGATGACGCAGCTTACCCGCATCGAAAAGGGGAAGGACATCGAGCAGGCCCATATGCGCAACCGTCAGCTGATCGCCAAATGGGTACTGGAGAAAGGCGCGGCAGACAAGGTGGTGGAGCTTTTCAGCAAGGACGGCAAGACCTATGCGCGCATCAACGATTACCAAAAGCTCAGGACCCTTTTCGGGCAGTTGCTGGCCGAGGTGCAGCGCATCAAGTCCGAAGGCGACTACGCGGCAGGCAAGGCCCTGGTGGAGCAGTACGGCGTCAAGGTAGACCCTGTCCTTCATGCCGAGGTGCTGGAGCGCTATCAGAAGCTTGACCTGGCGCCCTACGGCGGGTTCATCAATCCCACCTTCGTCCCGGTGGAGGAGAACGGAAAGATTGTGGATGTAAAGATCGAATACCCGGCCAGTTATACCGAGCAGATGCTGAAGTACTCCAAAGAGTTCGGGCTGCTGCCGGTATACAACTGATCCATAGGAATATGGCATGAACGACCGGAGATGGCCAGGCACTCTCCGGTCTTTTTCTTTCCAAATGGCAGTGGCACATACCCAAATGCTTCCGGAAGAAGGAGTAAGGCAGGGGTGGGACGGCCATGCAGGCAGAACTCCTAATATTCACTCCCGCTGGCTGGCCGACCTGCCCCTTCCCCCCTTGTTCCCATCGGCCCAGGCCCTGAGCCTTGCACTGAGCTTGTCGAAGTGCCGTCGAAGGGTGTCCCTTGTCACTTGTTCCCCGGATCACTCTCCGTTGGATCCATCATGTCCACCTCACATGAATGCTCCGTTGATCCGGGATGCCTTATGAATATTCCATATTCAAAACCCGAAAACAGAAAGGCACTTCATTCTGCACTCACCACCCTTGGTTTGATCTTCGTCGCCAGGTAAACAAAGGGGGTGTCCATGGCTGCTACGATCCACTTCAACAGATAAGTAGTAAGCAGGATCTCCATCAGCACAGGCCATTCAAATACCCCGTAGAATGCGATGAAGGTAAAGATCAGGCTGTCGATCAGCTGTGATACCATGGTGCTGAGGTTGTTCCTGATCCACAGCTTGCCGCGTCCGGGGAAGAGCCGCATCCAGAAATGAAAGGCCCATACATCATGGCGCTGGGAAATAAAATAGGCCGTCAGGCTGGCCAGGACGATGCGGGGCATGACGCCGAAGATCAAACTCAGGCTCTCGTGGGCATTGCGCGAATACTCATCGTCCATCGGCTGGAACAACAGCGAAAGGTTCATCAGCAGGGTCATCGAGATCAGGCTGAAAAAACCGATCCACACCGCACGGTTGGCTTCCTTGCGTCCGTACTTCTCGGACAGTATGTCGGTAACCAGGAAGGTGGTGGCATAGACCACATTGCCCAGGGTAGCCGCCAGGCCGAAGAGCTCCAGGGTCTGCACCACTTCCACATTGGCGATGATGGACGCGATGGAAATCCAGATGAACAGCCCGTTGCGGCCAAACAGCCAGTAGGCGAGGAGGATGAGGCCGAAGTTGGCGAAGATGGTGATGAACCAATAGATCTCGTTCATAGGGTATATTCGGAGCGGCAAAGGTAAGGGGATAATTTCAGATTGTATCTGACGGATAATCAGTGAAATATGTAGGATGTTGAAATCTGTTCCCCTGAAGCAGCGACGTTGGCTGCTGACTACTGCCTATTTTTAAGCTCGATGAGCACGACCCTGTCACTATCCTGGATCCGCCGCTGCGCCATCCTCTGCCTGTTTGCCGCCCCACACCTGGCCGCACAGGACTTCGTCCCCCCGGTCGACTTTAAAATGCTGCTCTCCGGTACCTTCGGGGAGCTCCGTCCCAACCATTTCCATAGTGGGATCGATATCCGCACGGGAGGAGAGGAAGGCAAGCCCATCTATTCCATTGCCGGGGGCCATGTCAGCCGCATCTTCATTTCCCCTTCCGGTTTCGGTAAGGCGGTCTATATCGACCACCCCGGGGGCTACACCTCGGTTTATGCCCACCTGCAGGCCTTTGAGGGGGAGATCGCGGCCTATGCCGAAGCCCGGCAATATGAAAAGGAGTCCTTCGCCATCGATGTCCAGGTACCCGCCGGCCGCCTCAAGGTCAGCCAGGGTGAGGTGGTCGCCCGCTCCGGGAATTCCGGGACCTCCGGAGGCCCGCATCTTCATTTCGAGATCAGGGACGCACGTACAGAGGAACCCCTGGATCCGATGAAGCAGGGGATCGTGATCAAGGACTGGATCCGCCCGGCCATCAAGTCGATGAAGGTATACCCGGAAGGGCCCGGCAGCCGCGTCAACGACCTCACATCGCCCCTTACCTTTCCCATCCACGGCTGGGGTCCGGTGCACCGCCTCGACCTCCAGGATACCCTGCGCGTGGCCGGGGCCGTGTCCTTCGGACTGCAGGTGTACGACCTGCTCAACGAATCTGATAACCAGAACGGCGTGGCTTCGATCCAGGCCTACCTCGACTCCCTGCCCTTCTATGCCCATAGCATGGAGCGTTTCGCCTTCTCCGAAACGCGCTATATCAATTCCATGATCGACTACGCGGAATATCGGGGCAGCGGAAAACGTTTCCAGCGCACCCGCATCGACCCCAACAACCGCCTTCGGATCTATCCGGATGCCCGCCTGAAGGGGATCATTCAACCCACCCCGGGCATCCATACGGTTCGCTTTGTAGTCACCGACCACAACGACAACCAGGGCATACTGGAGTTCCCCATCCTGGTCAACCCGCCCCTGCCGGCAGCGGAACCCGCATGCCCGGGGCGCATACTCAGCTGGAAGACGGATCACAGGATCAGGGAAGAGGGCATGGAGCTGAGCATTCCGGGAGAGGCACTGTATGATTCCATCTGCTTCAGCTATTCCAGTGGCCCGGGAGCACAAGGTACCTTCGGAAGGCTGCACCGCCTGAACGATGAACGGGTGCCCCTGCATACCCATTGCACCCTTCGGCTGGAGGGGAGCGAAGTGCCTGTGGCACTGCGTTCGCGCACCCTGCTGGTGAAGGTGGATGCCCGCGGCCGTCGCAGCGATGCCGGGGGCCAGTGGGAAGATGGATGGGTGAAAGGCCGCATCCGTGAGTTCGGTACCTATGCCATTGCAGTGGATACCCTGGCTCCCCGCCTGGCTCCCCTGAACTTTTCGGAAGGTGGCAGCATGCAGGGAAAATCGCAACTGCTCATCCGCTTGAGCGACGACCTCAGCGGGATCGCGTCATACCGCGCGGAGATCAACGGGAAATGGATCCTTATGGAATACGACGCCAAGGTGGACCTCCTGATCCTGGAGGTCAGGCCTGAGCAATGGCTGCCCGGGAACAATACGCTGGAGCTTAGCGCATCGGATGATGCCGGGAATGCCAGCAAGTTGACATTCAATCTAATATACTGACCAATACAGCAGCATGGCGATGAACCCGACAGAGGGATTCCTGGTACTGGAGGACGGCAGCCGTTTCCCCGGAACGAGCTTTGGTTATGAAGGCCCTGCGGCCGGGGAACTGGTGTTCAATACAGCCATGACCGGGTATCCGGAGAGCCTCTCGGACCCATCCTATGCGGGACAGCTGCTGGTACTCACGTATCCCCTTATCGGCAATTATGGCGTGCCCTTGCCCGGCGGGCAGGACCTTCCGGACCATTTTGAGTCGGAACGCGTGCAGATTGCAGGGCTCATCGTGGGCAGCTACTCTGAAGACTACCACCACTGGAACGCCGCGATGAGCCTGAGCCAATGGCTTAAGGCGCACGGGGTGCCTGCCCTGCAGGGGCTGGACACCCGCGCCCTGACGCAGCGCATACGTGAGGGCGGGGCCCTGAAGGCCAGCATCGCCGTGGGAGGGAAACATACCCCCTTCGTGGATACCGATGCGCTCAACCTGGTGGCACAGGTCAGCCTGCCCGGGCGCAGGGTATATGGTCAGGGCCGGCTGAGGGTGCTGCTGATCGACTGCGGTGTGAAGCACAACATTATCCGGCACCTGGTCAGAAGGGGAGTGGAGGTGGTGCGGGTGCCCTGGGACTATGACTTCTCCACAGAGACCTATGATGGTATCCTGGTGTCGAATGGCCCCGGTAACCCTGTCCATTGCCGGGCAACTATACAAAACCTGGCCCGGGCCATGTTGGGCGACACTCCCATTTTCGGGATATGCCTTGGGAATCAGCTGCTGGCCCTGGCTTCTGGGGCAAGCACCTACAAGCTCAAATACGGACACCGCGGGCATAACCAACCTGTGCTGCAGCTGGGCACCAACAGGGCCTACATCACTTCCCAGAACCATGGCTTTGCCATAGACCAGGAAAGCCTTCCCTCCGAATGGGAACCCTGGTTCACCAACCTCAACGATGGCACCAACGAAGGGATGCGCCACCGCCATAAGCCCTTCTTCTCCGTGCAGTTTCATCCTGAGGCCTCCAGCGGCCCCACCGATACCGAGTTTCTTTTCGATACCTTCATTGCTGAAATGGAAAGGAGGAAGGCATAATGAGCCTGCAGGACCGTCCGAAAAAAGTGCTGGTACTGGGCTCCGGTGCCCTGAAGATCGGCGAGGCCGGGGAGTTCGACTACTCCGGTTCCCAGGCCCTCAAGGCCCTCAGGGAAGAAGGGATATCCACTGTACTCATCAACCCCAACATCGCTACGGTACAGACTTCCGAAGGCATCGCCGACCAGATCTATTTTTATCCGGTGACCCCGGAATATGCCGCAAAGGTGATCGAAAAGGAGAGGCCTGACGGGATATTGCTGGCCTTCGGAGGGCAGACAGCCCTGAACTGCGGCATCGCGCTGCACCGGGAAGGAGTCCTTGAAAAATACGGCGTGCGGGTGCTGGGGACCCCGGTGCAGGCCATCCTCGACACCGAGGACCGGGAGTTGTTCGTGCAGCGCCTGCAGGAGATCGGGGTGAAAACTGCCCGAAGCATGGCCGTGTTGAGCGTGGATGAGGCCCTTAAGGCCGCCAATGCCCTCGGTTATCCGGTGATCGTCAGGGCGGCCTTTACCCTGGGCGGACTGGGTAGCGGGTTCTGTAGCAATGACCAGGAGCTCAGGGCGCTGGCAGCCAACGCCTTCTCCTATACCTCTCAGATCCTGGTGGAGGAATCCCTGCGGGGCTGGAAGGAAGTGGAATACGAGGTGGTGCGCGATGGCTACGACAACGGCATCACGGTATGCAATATGGAGAATTTCGACCCCCTGGGGGTGCATACCGGGGAAAGCATCGTGGTGGCCCCCTCCCAGACCCTCTCCAACACCGAATACCACCGCCTGCGAATGCTCTCGCTGCGCATTGCCCGCCATGTGGGCATCGTAGGGGAGTGCAATGTGCAGTTCGCCCTCGACCCCGATTCGGAAGATTACCGCGTGATCGAAGTGAATGCCCGCCTTTCGCGTTCCAGTGCCCTGGCCTCCAAGGCAACAGGGTACCCGCTGGCGCTGGTAGCCGCCCGCCTGGCCCTGGGCTATGGCCTGCATGATTTGAAGAACAGCATCACCCGCACCACCACCGCCTGCTTCGAGCCGGCCCTGGATTATGTGGTGGTGAAGATCCCCCGCTGGGACCTCAGTAAGTTCACCGGGGTCTCACACCTCATCGGCAGCAGCATGAAGAGCGTGGGGGAAGTGATGGCCATCGGACGCAGCTTCGAAGAGGCGCTGCAGAAGGGGCTGCGCATGATCGGCCAGGGGATGCACGGCTTTGCCGCCAACAAGGAGATCCGGGTGGACGACCTGGAAAAGGAACTGAGCGAGCCGACCGACAAGCGCATCTTCGTGCTCGCGAAAGCTATAGCCCAGGGCATGCCCCTGGAGCGCATCTATGCCCTCACCCGCATCGACCTGTGGTTCCTGCACAAGCTCAGGCACATTCATTCAGTCGAACAAGAACTGGAGGCCATACCCGGCCTGCAGGAACTGCCCGCTGCCTTGCTGAGAAAAGCCAAGATGGCCGGGTTCAGCGACTTCCAGGTGGCCCGGCTGGTGTGCCAAAGCAGCGATGATGCCATTGAACAGGACCTGCTGAAGGTGAGGGCCCTGCGGAAGGAGAGGGGCATACTGCCCGTGGTGAAGCAGATCGATACCCTGGCCGCGGAATACCCGGCCCAGACCAATTATCTCTACCTTACCTATCATGGAAACTCCCATGACCTGGGCTTTGAACGCGGGAAGGACGCCGTACTGGTGCTGGGATCCGGCGCCTACCGCATCGGCAGCAGCGTGGAGTTCGACTGGTGCAGCGTGAGTGCGGTGCAGGCTTTGAGACGACAGGGGTTCGAGACCATCCTGATCAATTTCAACCCAGAAACCGTCAGCACCGACTACGATGTATGCGACCGTTTGTACTTCGACGAGCTGACCTTCGAACGGGTGATGGATGTAATCGAGTACGAGTCGCCTATGGGTACCGTGGTCTCGGTCGGTGGACAAACCCCGAACAACCTGGCCATGCGCCTGGCCCTGCAAGGGGTAAATTTGTTGGGGACCCGGGCCGAAGACATCGACCGGGCCGAGGACCGGCATAAGTTTTCTTCCATGCTGGACCAGATTGGCGTGGACCAGCCCCGCTGGAAGGAACTGAACACCAGGGAGGGGATCGACGATTTTGTCAACCATGTAGGGTTCCCGGTGCTGGTGAGGCCTTCGTATGTGCTTTCAGGCGCGGCCATGAATGTGGTGTCCAACCGCGATGAGCTGGAGCATTTCCTCAGCCTGGCGACCAGCGTATCAAAAAAACATCCCGTGGTGGTTTCGGAATTCATCGAAAATGCCAAGGAAATTGAGATCGATGCGGTGGCCCGCAGCGGGGAGATCCTCATCTATGCCATCAGCGAGCATGTGGAGTTTGCCGGGGTGCACAGCGGGGATGCCACCATCGTGTTCCCTGCCCAGAAGATCTATATCGAGACCATCCGAAGGATCAAGCGTATCAGCAGGGACATCGCGCAGCGGCTCAATATTACCGGCCCCTTCAATATCCAGTTCCTCGCCAGGGACAACGACATCAAGGTGATCGAGTGCAACCTCAGGGCATCGCGCAGCCTGCCCTTTGTCTCCAAGGTTTTAAAAACCAATTTTATCGATATCGCCCTGGCTGCCATGACCGGCCAAAATGCGGAACTTCCGTCCAAATCGCTATTCGACCTTGATTATATTGGGGTGAAGGCCCCCCAGTTCTCCTTCACCCGACTGCTGAAGGCCGATCCCGTCCTGGGGGTGGAAATGGCCTCGACCGGGGAAGTGGGGTGCCTGGGAGAGACTTACCTGGAGGCCATACTGACGGCCATGCTGGCCGTTGGCTACAAAATCCCTCAACGGAGCGTGCTGCTCTCATCCGGGCCGCCCCGTTCCAAGGTGGAGTTGCTGGAAGCTGCCAGGATGCTTGCTGAAAGGGGATATACACTCTACGCCACCGCAGGAACCCAGCGTTTCCTGGAACTGCACGGCATCAATGCCACTATGCTTCACTGGCCCGACGATACCCGCAAACCCAATGTGCTCGATTTCCTGCAGGCACGGGAGATCGACCTGGTGATCAATATCCCCAAAAGCCTCGACCGCGACGAACTCAACAACGACTACACCATCCGTCGCAGCGCCGTGGACTTCAACATCCCTTTGATCACCAACGCCCGCCTCGCCAGCGCCTTCATCCAGGCCTTCTGCACCCTCGACACCAAATCATTGACGGTGAAAAGCTGGAAAGAGTTCTGATAGGTTCCATGTTCTAAGTTCTCCGGTCCCTGAGCCTGTCTAAGGGTGTTCAATGTTCTTCTCTCTCCTTCTGAAATAGGAGATCGTTGATCAACATTCAACATTCAACATCCCACACCTCTCTTTCATTGCGCCCCTTCGCCCTTCCTTGTTTCTTGTTCCTTGTTCGATATTCCCTTGCTTCTTGTCAGGAACCTATCCCTCCCTGAAGAACACTTCTTCGATGGTAAGCCCGAAAACCAGGGCAATGTCCCAGGCCAGCTTGAGTGAAGGATTGTATTTCCCCTTTTCCAGAAATACGATGGTTTCCCTTCGAACCCCAACTTTTCGGGCAAGTTCATCCTGGGTGAGGTCCATGCGTGCCCTCAACTCCCTGATACGGTTATTCATCGTTCAGGCCTCTTGCAGAATGGAAAAGGTAGGCCATAACAAACACCACCGCCATCAGCAATATCCCCAGCCCTATGGCCGTATGGAAGGCGATGTGATGCTTCTCTCCGAAGTAGCTGATGGCGAGCCAGAGGTAAAGCGAAGAATAGTAAGCAGTGGCGGCGGCCCGTGTACGAATCCTCTTGCTCATCTCGTCTTCAACGGGCTGGCCAAGATTCATGCTCCGGATCCTTCGGTATCCAAACCAAAGAGCAAAGCCTATCAGCAGGACAAGAACCAGGAGGTGGATGTTTTCCGTCAGGTCCATTCGGTCAGATGAGCTGGTAATCCATACGAGGATGCCTGCGATGACTACAATGATCAGCAGAAAAATACCATACTTCTTCATCGGTTAATCCATTTATTGTGTTGTACAAATCTAACATATAGTTAGAAATATTCAACATTTTGAAAGAAATACTTATGAACAGGTCTCAGGCAGAACTCCTAACTTTGCCACTGAATTAACTGGCAGACCTATGAAAAAACTGGGAGTTGTTGCTTTTGGCGGGAATGCCCTGCTCCGCAGCGGGCAGGCAGGGACGATCGACGATCAGGAAGCCAATGCATATGAAACCGGGGAACGCCTGCTGGCCTTGCTCAACCGCAAGTACAACCTGGTGATCACCCACGGCAACGGTCCCCAGGTGGGGAATATCCTGTTGGCCAACCAGGCCGGAAAGCAGGTGCATGGCCTTCCGGAGATGCCCCTGGATATCTGCGTGGCCTATTCCCAGGGCTTTATTGGATACATGATCGAGCAGCAGTTGCGTAATGTACTGCGTGCCAATGACATGGAGCGCGATATCATCACCATCATCACCGAAGTGCTGGTGGATAAGGACGATCCGGCCTTCGAGAACCCCACCAAGCCCATCGGTCCATACTATACCAAGGATGAAGCGGAGAAGATCAGTGCCGCCACGGGTTCGCGTTTCGCTGAAGATCCCCGGGGCAGAGGCTGGCGGAAGGTGGTCGCCTCTCCCACGCCCATGGTCATCGGCAATATCAAGTCCATCGAAAAGCTCGCCCGGGAAGGTCAGATCGTAATCGCCGTAGGCGGAGGCGGCATCCCGGCCTTCTACGTTCAGCCCGACAAGCTGCAGGGCATCGATGCAGTGATCGACAAGGACCTGGCCAGTTCCCTGCTGGCTTCCCAGATCAGGGCCGACAAGTTTTTCATCCTCACCGACATTCCCAAGGTATTCCTGCATTTCAATACGCCCCAGGAGAAGGCCCTCGACCGGGTCACCATCCGTCAGGCGAAGCAATACCTGGAGGAAGGCCATTTTGCCGAAGGCAGCATGGCGCCCAAGATCCGTGCCGCCATCCAGTTCGTGGAACGCACGGGCAACGATACCATCATCACCAGTTCCGACCGCCTGGGCATCGACGATGGAGGTACCCGCATTGTTCTGATCTAATAACCCTTAAAATATTGATAGTATGGCATTCAATCTCAGAAACCGTCATTTTCTTAAGCTCCTTGATTTCACGCCCCAGGAAATACGTTTCCTCTTAGACCTTTCTATGGAACTTAAGAAGGCCAAGTACAGCGGCACTGAACAGCAGCGGCTCAAGGGAAAGAACATCGCACTCATCTTCGAGAAGGCCTCCACCCGCACGCGCTGCGCCTTTGAGGTGGCCGCCTTCGACCAGGGAGCCCATGTGACCTATCTTGGCCCTTCGGGATCACAGATCGGCAATAAGGAGTCAATGAAGGACACGGCCCGTGTGCTCGGGCGGATGTACGACGGTATTGAGTACCGGGGGTATGGACAGGAAATCGTGGAAGAACTTGCAGCATACGCCGGGGTTCCGGTGTGGAACGGCCTCACCAATGAGTTTCACCCCACCCAGATCCTGGCCGACTTCCTCACGATGATGGAGCATAGCGACAAACCCCTGCATCAGGTGTCGTTTGCCTACCTGGGCGATGCACGTAACAATATGGGCAACTCCCTGATGGTGGGCGCCGCCAAAATGGGTATGGACTTCCGCGCCGCAGGTCCCGCCAGCGCCCATCCCGATCCCGCCTTGGTTGCGAAGTGCCAGGAGATAGCGAAGGAGACCGGGGCGAAGATCACCATCACCGAAGATGCCGCCGAAGCGGTGAAGGGTGTGGATTTCCTGTATACCGATGTGTGGGTATCGATGGGCGAACCCGACAGCGTTTGGGTGGAGCGCATCAAAACCATGCTGCCCTACCAGGTGAACAAGGAGCTGGTAGCCAAAACCGGCAACCCCAAGGTGAAGTTCCTGCACTGCCTTCCCGCCTTCCATAACCGGGAGACCAAGGTCGGGGAGGAGATCTTCCAGAAGTTCGGCGTACCCGCAATGGAAGTCACCGACGATGTGTTCGAAAGTGAGATGTCGATTGTATTCGACGAGGCCGAGAACCGCCTGCATACCATCAAGGCGGTAATGGTAGCGACCTTGGGCAGTTAAGAGTACTTGGAGTTAGGAGTACTTGGAGTTAGGAGTACTTGGAGTTACGAGTATTGCGCTCTAACTCTCATTCTCACTCTGTTTTCTGATTTTCTTCCCGGGCTGTGCTTTGTGGCTTGAGTGCGGATTCCAGTTCATTTACTCTTCGGCGGGCTTCAGCGAGCTCGCCTTTTATTTTCCGTGCAGGGCCCAGGGCCAGGAAGAAACTTACCAGGGCGCCCAGCAGGGCCGCGATCACGATAAGGAGGATCAGCGGGGCTTCGAACTTCCAGAAGAACAGATGAATAGGGGTTGAAGTGGTGTTCTGCAGTACCAGAATGACCAGGAGCAGCACGGCAGCCAGGGATACGATGAAGGAGCGTTGCATATCAAGGAGAGTTGTTCGTCACTATTCAGCCTTATCCTTGTAAAGATAAGAAAAGGCTTACCAAACCATCTTAGTGACCCTATGTGTTCTTAGTGCGTAGGTGGTTATTGTGTCAAGATGGCAGAGGGTGAGAGTGTGAGTGCGAGTGTGAGAGAAAATGTCTGTATGTATGTTATCCCTGGGTACTCGCACTCGCACTGCTTGAATGGGGGAGGTAAAAAAAATCCCGCCGGGTGGGGCGGGATATAGGGTACGACCTGGTCGGGTCTATTCGCTTTTCTTGGCGTTGTAGCGGCGCTCGCGGATCCTGGCTTTCTTGCCGCGCAGTTCGCGGAAGTAGAAGATGCGGGCACGGCGCACGGCCCCGCGCTTGTTTACGCTGATGTCCTCGATGAAGGGTGAGCTCACCGGGAAGATCCTTTCCACGCCGATGTTCCCCGAAACCTTACGTACGGTGAAGGTTTCTGTTCCGCCTTCGCCACGGCGCTGCAACACTACTCCCTGGAAGCTCTGGATGCGCTCCTTGTCACCTTCCCTGATCTTGTATTGCACGGTGATGGTGTCCCCTGCGCCAAAGGTCGGCAGTTCCTTGCGCTCAGCGCGGCCCTGCACGAAATCGAGTATCTCTTTCTTGTTCATCGTTCGATCCTTGTTATACTCCGGATATGGTCCGGAAACGGGGTGCAAATATAGGGCTAAATATTGAGATAAAGAACCGTCGATCAAAAAATCTGAACAAAGACCTGTTAATTTCCGCCCTCCAACAGCCCCGGCCGGCGCAGGGCCGTCCGTTTCAGGGCCTGCTCCTGCCGCCAGTGCGCAATCTCCTTGTCGTTGCCCGATCTCAACACGTCAGGTACGGTCCAGCCACGAAAATCATACGGACGGGTGTACACCGGAGGCGAGACCAACCCGTCCTGAAAGGAGTCTGAGAGGGCCGAGGTCTCGTCGCCCAGCACGCCGGGCAGCAGCCTCAGCACTGCATCCGTAAAGGCAGCAGCCGCCAGCTCACCGCCGGAGAGTACGAAGTCCCCCAGAGAGATCTCACGGGTGATCAGGTGTTCCCGTATCCGCTCGTCGATGCCTTTGTAATGTCCGCAGAGTATGATCAGGTTCTGCTTCAGGCTGTAGAAATTGGCCATCGACTGGCTGAACACCTCCCCGTCGGGGGCCATATAGATCACCTCATCGTATGGGCGCTCGGCCTGCAGGGCCTCGATGCAGCGTGCCAAAGGCTCTATCATCATCACCATCCCGGCACCCCCTCCGTAGGGGTAGTCATCTACACTACGGTATTTGTTGGTGGAATAGTCGCGCAGCTGATGGAGGTGGATTTCAGCCAGGCCCTTGTCCCTGGCCCGCTGCACCATGCTGTGCGTAAAGGGGCCTTCGAACATTTCGGGAAAGAGGGTGAGGATGTCGATGCGCATGGAATCAGTGCGTTAGGTTCCAGAGGATGTAAAACAGGGTGAAGGCCGTCAGGAAAACAATCCCTGCAATGCTGTATATGCTGAGCCAGCGCGGTGGACGGGCCTCGGCCGGTACATTGGGCCCGTGGATGACCCGGTGGTTCAGCCAGGCCAGCAGGGGCGCGGTGATGAAGGACAGGGTAGTGGCCAGGTCCACCATGAAACGCATGGTACTGCCCAGAAGACCGAAAAGGATGAGGCTGCCCCCGGCGACGATCAGCATCCAGAGGCGGTAGCTGTTGGCCGGGCTGATGCCGGATTCAGGACGGCCCGACAAGGCCAGGCTGAGGGGGCGCATCACCCGGGGATAGGCATCAAGGCAGGTCAGGGTAGTGCTCAGCATGGTGGTGAGTGCCGCGGCTGCGATCAGGAAATAGCTCCAGGAACCTATGCTTTCGGTATACATGGCAATCAGCTGCCCCGCGAACACGGCCCCACGGGGGTCGAGGCTGGTGCCACTCCCATACATTACCAGGGCGCCCAGGCTCAGGAAGCCGACCGCCAGCACGGCCGTACCAATGTACCCTATGCGGAAGTCCAGCAGCGACTGACTCAGGCTGATCCGGGTCTTCAGGCTGTCTTTTTTTGCAATGGTCCAGAGGGAATGCCAAACCGAAACATCGATGGGGGCCGGCATCCAGCCGATGAAGGCGATCAGGAAGAAGAGGTGGGCCGGGACACTCCAGTGAAAGGACTGCGTCAGGGCCGGATCGGGATGGTATCCCTTGCCCAGGCTCAGGGCGACGGCCATCACGGTGGAGACCGTCAGCAGTAGGATCACGGCCTTCATCAGCCCGTCGAGCATGCTGAATCGTCCGGAAAGTAGTAGCAATAGGTTGATAAACAAGATGATGGCAAAAGCGGCCTGGGGAGCGAGATGTGGTGCAAGGACCGAGGAGAAGATCCCGGCGGTCACAGCAGTCACCGCGGCCTGTATGCTGAACATGGTACCGATTGTCAGCAGTGCGAAAAGCCAGAGGGCCCATCGGCCGAGGCGGGCATAGCCGTCAATGAGGCTTTCCCCTGTGGCGGTGGCGTAGCGTGGCCCGAACTCGAAGAAGGGGTACTTGGCCGCGTTGGCCAGCAGCAGGATCGCGATCAGCTCAAAACCGAAGTCGGCGCCGGCCCGGGTTGACTGCACCAGGTGAGAAACGCCAACCGCAGCACCTGCATAGAGCAGGCCCGGACCCAGCATGCGGAAGAAAGAGATCAATTGCATTTTTTAATGGCAACAGGCAAAAATACAATAAGCAGGGCAAAAGGCCCGCTATGCCGCCTCAATGCGCCAATGTATCTTTGCGCTGATGGCTTCAGACTACTACGCCGTGCTTGGGGTCCCCAGGGACGCCACCATTCAGGAGATCCGAAGGGCCTACTACCGCCTGGCCAAGGTGTGGCACCCCGATGTCAACCATACCCGCGAAGCCAAGGCACGCTTTCAGGAGATCAGCGAGGCTTACCGCATGCTGAGCGAGCCCGGAACCGGACAGGCTGCACCATCAGCTGATGCATGGACCGTCAACCGCCGCAGGGATTATTATCGATACGGAACCTCCGCAAGGGCCGCGGGCTGGAACGCAGGGCATGCCACAAAGTCCCCACCCGAAGAGGTAGGCAAAAGCCCAATGCTGGACCATCTCTTATTTGCCACCCTGCTCTTCCTGGGGGTATCGGCCATAGCCTACGGCCTTATCGACCTCTTCTTCCGCTCCCCTGACGAGACGCTGAATCCGGGGGGGCTGATCCTGGGCCTGGTATTCACTGCATTGCTACTCTATGGATGGCGGGTGATCCACAGGGATGGCAAAGGCAAGGGCAGATAAAGCCCCGCCTTCTTGCCTTCCATCACCAGATTCAACCCCGGCGATATTTTCTTGTCATTGGTATTGATGCAGGTCCCGTGCATCGGACCGTCCGCGCAGTTCACCCCGGCCCCTGGCCGACTGTGGCGGACGGTCTTGCTTAAGCCGTCCTGAAGCCCCTGAGTGCGTCACGCATCATGGCCGTCTCGGCCTCGGTAATGCCCTGTCGGTGGAGTAGCGGCATATCACCGGTAAAGGAGGCCAGCACCTCATCCGGCGGGGTCCCGGGCTGGTCGAGGCAGGAGGAGTAGAGCTCCCATGCCTGGGCAGCGTCCCCGAGGATCCATCGGCAATGGCCGAGGTTCAGACGATCGTGGCGGGTCCATTGTTCCATACCCAGGCTTTCAAGATAGCCTGCAGCCTTGTCCGCCTTGCCGGTATTCAGCAGGCACCAGGCCATGGGACGCAAGATTCGGGTGTTTGAAGGGTACTTGAGCTCGATACCCAGGTATTGATTGAGGGCCTCGTTGAACTTCCCGGCTTCGAGCAGGGTGTTGGCCAATTGCATCATCAGCCGTTCCTCTTCCCCTCCGTCCCTGATCGCCTCGCGGTACAGGGGGACTGCATCCCCCGGGCGGCCCAGCTGCCGCAGACAATAGGCCATCTTGCGCAGCAGCCACTGACGGTTGGTGTCGTACAGCTCGGCTTTGCGGTAATACGAAAGCGCCATCTCGAAATGCCCGATCTTCTGAAATGCAAACCCGGCTTTTTCGAAAACCTCATAGCTGGTATCCCCGGCCGCTGCCAGTTCTGCAAACAGGCCAGAGGCTTGTTCGTAATGCCCCCGGGTAAAATGAAACTCGGCCATGGTGCGCATCAGCCCGCTTTCCCTAAGATAGGGCCCCAGTACTGAAGTATGGTGGAGGCTGAGGAAGGCCCGGAAAAGGTCAGGAAGGGATGACCTCATGGGATGCAGGCGGTGGAAGCGGAAGAGGTCCTGGATGTACATCCGGGCTTCGCTGCGGAATCTACTGAGGTCGTCCAGTAACTGTTCCTCGTCCTGCACCTCCCGCATCATTTCCATCTCCGCAGAAAAAAACCGGTCAATGATGGCAAGCTGTTGATCAGGAAGGTTGCCCAGGTTAAGCAGGAATGAATATTTGTCGGAATTGCAGAGCATGGATGAGGACGACAGCCCTTCCAGCAGGCGCGGGGCGTCGAGGCGTCCGGACAGGGCATGCAACTCCTGCTGTACGGCCGGATGCCTTCCGGTAAATGGCAGGAACCAATGATGCACCTCCTGGAAAAAGGGGAATTGCTTGAGCATGGCGAACGCACTCATGAAAACGTCGGAGCCGTCCATCTGCATCTCATTAAGCTGCTGAATCTTATCCATGAGTTCCGGGCTGTCGCCGAAAAACTCCTGCCAATCCGGGTTCTCTTCAGAACCAAAATCTTCGATCGAGAACTCTTCCGAATCCAGGTGCTCTGTAATCCTTGGCGTGATCCGGATCATCTCCGGGATGATTTCTTCCCTCAGGCGTTTGGTGATGGCATCGGTGTCCTGGCTGCGGATCATCTGTAACAGGATAATCTCCATTTCTTCCTTGCGCACCACCTCAACAAGCATGGTCCTCAGCACCACGGCCAGTTCGGGGTAAAACCGGAAGCGCCGGTGGTAATGATGTATGGTCTGAATGACCCCGGTAAGGGCTCGGGCCCTCACCATGGGGGAGGAATGGCGCAGCAGTTCGAGCTGAAGCCTGATCCTTACGCTGCTGAAACTTATGAGCAAGCCCAGGTTGAGACTACTGGCCAGCAAGGCCTGTTCCTCCTCAGGGATGGCCCCGTCCTGAAGCAGGCGCTGAAGCCCTTCCGCGAGCTCGTCGTCCAGCACAGGGCTTAGCCAGCACAGGTTGAAGAGCCGCCCCAGGATCTCATCTCTCCGCAGACTACCAGAAGGTTCCACCTCCCGGTGTTGGTCGGGGAGGCGGTGTTCCAATTGATGATGGGCCAGCAACTGGGCCATCACCTCTTCCAATTGACGGGAGTGGCTGTCAACGCTTTCCTGCCACACCCTTTGCCGGATACTGAGCGGGCTGGTGGTATCCCTCGCCATTTGATGCAGCTGGAGCCGGTCGGTGAAGTCCATGATCTGACGGGCGCTGCGCTCATAGAGTTGGGTGCGCTGGGCATCTATGGTACCGCGCTTCAGGTAGTCCAGGATCAGTTCATAATTGCTGCTTATCGCGTTGAACTGCAGCTGGAGGTTGTCGTCCCCGCTCCCGGCGGCCAGTTCCGCGGAAGCATCCAGGGCCAGGCCCAGGTCCAGGGCATATACATGGTCCCGGATCTCAGCGAGTCTGGAACGGAATGGTTTTATTGGCATACTGTCAGTTCGTCAGAGGATGCCTCCCGGAAACGTGCTCCCGGCAGTCTTATGCAACAGAAACGCTTCATGGCAATGGGTTGTTCTGTGCGGGATAGTATACTTCAAATACCCTGCCAGAGGCTTTATGTGTTCTATGTTCTATGTTCTATGTTCTATGTTCTCTGTTGCTTTTTGCTTCCCGCTCTTCGCTGCCTGCTTCTCGCTTTCCCCGCTTGATTCGCCACGAATGGACGAATTTCCCTTCACTGCTTGCCAGGCAACATAATGAAGTGAGTATGCAAACCCATTACATCTTCAATACGTCTTAGATCTTAGATCGTTGATTCCGCCAGTGGGCGGACAGGCTTTATTCGATATTCCCTTGGTCCTTGTCCCATTCCATCACCTTTCCGGAACCACGCCGAGGTACATTTCCCGGCCATCCTGGAGCGGAAGGGTTTTCAGTATCTCAAGGGATTCCTGGCGGGAAGCCTGGAGGGAGTCGCAGAGGTATAGGACGCCCGACTGCGGCCTGCGGTCGAGGATGAATGGCTTTTGGGATATGCGGTAGGTGTAATACGCCACCCTTAGGGGGATATCGCTTTCTCCCAGTACGTGCAAGTCCGCGCCGCGCCCGGCAAGGCTTGCAAGGTATTCCCCGCTGGTTTTCTCCACCATCACGGGATTATCCTCCGAAGCACGGTGCATCGTCCAGCTGAGGTTGACCACCAGCCGCAGGGCGATCATAATGATTACCAGGAAGAAGAGCGGTTGTTGCGATCTGCGCATAAAAATCCAATACCCTGCCCCGGCGATCAGTAAACCGGCTGCTGAAGCGGCCAGCCTGTTCGGGAGCACGGAAGCCTGTGGCAGGAAGGGGAGGAGGACAAGGCCAATGCCCAGTAGCAGGGTAAATATATGTATGCCGGTGTTGAGGATACGCCGCTCCCGGTTCAATGGTTCCTTTACCAGGTCGTAGCCCGCCACCAGTAATATCACAAGGATAGGGTAGAACATATAGGTGTACCGCGGGCGTGCCCCCGGGGAAACCCAGTATATTATGATGTTAACAGCCGTGATCAGCAGGAGGTAACGCAGATAGGGATGCCTGGAAAGTGAACGAAAGGACCGTATCCAGATCAGGATCAGCAAACTGGCGGGCAGCAGGTTTTTCAGCAGCTCCAGGGGGAAGAGGATCAGATGACGGAAGAAGCTGCCCGCGGGCATTTCCGTGGCCGTACGCTGGCTCGATTCGGTCCAAAGCACCTGCAGCAGGTCCACAGGGTCGGCTTTTAGGGAATATAGGTAGATATATCCGCCAACCAGGAGGAAAAACCAGGCTGCCCCTGCAACGTGCTGCCAGCGGAACAATCCCCTGAAATCTCTATTCATCAGGAAAAGTGTACCCAGGGAGAGCGCGATAAATACCAGCGTTGGCATCCCTTTGGTAAGGAAGGCGATGCCCCCGATGAAGTAGACCGCGGAATACAGCAGCAGCCATCGCTTTCGATGGTAAAGTGGATAGATGAGTGTGATCATTGCGAAAATCAACAGGGAATAGAACAGGTCGATCTCCGCTGTCAACGAAAAATAAAGGAAGAGGTCCGCGCTCACCAGGTACAGCAGGGCCGCGGGCCAGGCGGCCCGCGCTCCGAAATGCTTCCTGGCGATGATGAATACCAGGATAGCGGTGAGGATAAAGGAAAGGACCGCGAAGAACCTCAGGGCGAACTCGCTTTGGTTACCGAAAATATGGAAGGAACCCAGCAGTATCCAGTTCCATACCGGTGGCTTCTTGAGGTAAAGCTCGCCGTAAATGGTAGGGACGACGTAATCCCCTGAAAATAGCATTTCCTGGGCTACAACGGCCCGCCTTTGCTCCTCAAGGTATAGCGGCTGCATTCCCAGGAATCCATACAGGAGGATCATGATGACGACGGTCAGGATTATCCCGGGGATGTGCTTCTTTTGCATTCCAAAGTCTATAAGAAAGAACCCTTATTAAAATCCGTTCACCAGTCCGGTGCGCAACACTATATCACATTTAACATTTAACATTTCGCATTTCTCACTTCACACCTCGTACCTCGCATATCAGATATCAGATATCAGATATCAGATATCATTTTTGCCCTTACTGTGGGATCCTCTCCATCGTCCAACGACCATAACTTCACGCTGGCCCACTCGTTCCAGCCCAGTCCCCGAGCCGGGAAGGCCACGGGGATATAGTGTTCGCCATAGCCCATGGCCATCCCGTTTTCCACCTTCTCCACAATCACCCTCTGGGTTTTGCCCAGCATACTCTCGCGGTATTTTCGCTTGTTTTCCTCCGACACCAAACGGATGATCTCACTTCTCCGGTTCTTTTCAGCTTCGGTGAGCTGGTCGGGCATTCTCTCTGCCCGGGTTCCGTGACGTTTGCTGTACTTGAAGGTATGGATATGGCTGAATCCGATTTCCCGGGCAAATTCAACCGTTTCCATAAGGTCGGCTTCTGTTTCCCCCGGAAAACCAACGATGATATCGGTGGTGAAGTTGAAATCAGGACGTTGCCTGCGGATCTTATCGGTGATTTCCCGGAAGCGCCTGGCGGTGTACATCCTGCGCATCTGGAGCAGGATCCTTTCCGAGCCGCTTTGCAGGCAGAGGTGCATATGCGGGGCGAGCTTGGGATGCTGAAAGAGCCTGTAGAGCTTATCCCCGAAACCGTCGGGTTCGATGGAGGATATGCGGACCCTGAAATCCCCGGGCAAGTCCAGGACCTTTTCAACAAGGTCGTCGAAATTATGGCCATCGAAGTCGTAGCGACCGATGTTAACACCGGTTAGCACCACTTCCTTGAAACCGAAGTCAAGCACCTGGCGGATATTCTCGAGGATGTCAGGCAGAGGACGGCTCACGGCCCTTCCCCTGACCTCGGGGATAATGCAGAAGGTGCAGAAATTATCGCATCCATCCTGTATCTTGATGATGCTGCGGGTGTGAAATGTACGCTCTGCCGCGGCAAATCCGAACAGGTCCTCCGGAAGCCGGGAGGGATCTACCATTTCTCCCCTGAAATGGCTGTTGACGATATTCAGGATCTGGCTCTTCTGGCCGTTCTCTACCAGGTAGCTCACCCCGGAGATGGCCCCCAGGGCTTCCTTGTGGTTGTTCACCGAGCAACCCGTCATGATGATCAGCTTGCGGTGGTCGGTATCCCGGCGTATGGCCTGGTTCATTACCTGGCGCGATTTGCGGTCGCTCTGATTGGTGACGGTGCAGGTATTGATGATGACCACATCCGCCTCGTCTTCTAATTCCACGATGCTGTACCCATCCTTGTCGAATGCCGACGCCAGCGCATCCGTCTCGTACTGGTTGAGCCGGCATCCAAGCGTCCTGAAGGCAACGGTGCGGTGCATAGTCTATGTTCTGTGTTCTATGTTCTATGTTCTGTGTTCTGTGTTCTGTGTTCTGTGTTCGGTGTTCTGTGTTCCCTGGTTGCAATAGCATTCAGCCCCTTCGGAGCAATTGATCGCCAGTTTATTCCATCGTTATCCATTCTTCACTTTCCACTAGCACTAGCCACTAGCCACTAGCCACTAGCCACTAGCCACTGTCTGCCGAAGGCAGACCCGCCACCAGCCACTCTCTGCCGAAGGCAGACCCGCCACTAGCCACTAATGCGCCTTCCGCGCTGAATTCGGCTGCCCCGGTGAACCTGACCTGGGCAAACTGACCGATCAGGTCCAGGTCATCCGAAGGAAAACGAACAATAAGCCGTCCTTCGGTCAGTGCGCTAAGATAGCCCGGTTTGCGGTCCCTTCCCCGCACCAGTACTTTCAGGGTTTGCCCGATCAGTTTTTGAAGTTCTCTATGGCTTACTTCTGCCAGGTCTTCCGAAAGCAGATGATAGCGCTGCTTTTTTACTTCCAGGGGGATGTCATCCGCCCAACGGGAACTGGCAGCGCCCGGCCGTGGACTGTACATCGCGATATAGGCCATATTGTAGCGGAACTCCCGCATTATCCGCCGGGTGTTTTCGAATTGTTCATCGGTTTCCCCGGTAAACCCAACGATGATATCGGTGAACAGGCTTGCCTGGGGTATGGTCGACCGTATCTTTTCCACTATGCTACGGTAGCGGTCAATGTTATGCTTGCGGTTCATGCGTACCAGCACCCGGTCGTCGCCCGACTGCACCGGCAGGTGGATCTGTTTCGCAAGGCAGTCGTATTCCCCGATCACGTCGATCACTTCATCGGTCATATCCCTGGGGTGGGGAGATGTGAAATAGAGCCAGAAGTCCTTGCCTTCCCTACGTCCGTATTCTCCAATTTCCCGCAGTAGCCCGGCGAAGCCCAGCTCCTCGCCTTGCTTGTCAAGGCCATAGGAATTAACATTCTGCCCGAGGAGGGTAATGGAACGGTAGCCCTTGTCCACCAGCAGCTTAACTTCCTGGACGATTTCTCCTGAGGGCCGGGATACCTCCCTGCCCCGCGTATAGGGCACCGCGCAGAAGGTGCAGAACTTGTCGCAGCCGTTCTGAATGGGTACAAAAGCCTCGAAGGTCGACTGATAATGGGGGTCGATGTTCCAGAATTCGCGGATGTTGCGGTTGGCGAGGTTTCCGGAATTGATGCTGTGTATACCCACCGGATTCACCACGCCGTACTGGCTCACCATTTCCGGAAGCTGCGGCAGTTCGCTCATCGGAAATACGATATCGAAGAGTTTCAGGAAGCGTTCCTTGTCCTGTGGCAGGATACAACCCGATACGAACGTGATGAGGTTGCGTTTGCGCTTCGCCTTGTTCCACTTGGCAATGCGCGAATATACCTTGTCGATGGCCTTCTGCCGCACCGAGCAGGCCACGATCCCCAGCAGCCCTGCCTCATCTTCATTATCCGTCCACAAATAGCCCATCTGGTCTTCCAACACCGTCTTCACCCGCTCGCTATCGGAGAGATTCATTTGGCAACCCAACGTAATTAAGTGGTAGCGCATTGCTTTCAAATATGAAGTACTTAAAGTACTTAGAGTACTTAGAGTACTTAGAGTTAGGATTGTTGATCGATTAGGTTTTTCTCAGGCTGTTGCCAATAGTAGTAAACAGCGCCAGTAATTCCTTTGCTTCTGAGAGCAGTTCCATAAGATGAGGACTTTCCTTGTTCAAAATTTCTTGTGCGAGCTCTATCCAGTATATTGTCTCATTAGCCTCAGCCTCACATATCCTGATCTTACTCAAGAATTCGACATTGCTTCTTGATCTGTTAGCTTCCCTGTAATTTGCCCCTACACTGGTTCCTGATCTTGTAATCTGCTTTCTAATCACCCACCATTCGGTTGAATCTGGCCAGGTCGATGCCTGCCTGAAAACCATAAGCGCGAATTCCTTCGTGCGATTTTCGAGAACCTTTCCAAATTCCTTGTTGTTCATGTCAGAATATCGTCTAAAAATTCTGTAAGAATTTGATAGATTATAAGCATTACTTCCATCAGGTCCACCACACTACAAACACTTTAAGTACTTTAAGTACTCCAAGTACTCTAAGTACTCAAAAATAAACCTCCGCCACCATCTGTTCCTCCCGGTATCCCTGGGTTCGTAAGATATCCATGGCTTCGAGGATCATATCGTAATTGCCGCAGAGGTACACCATGGCGAAGTCGGGCTGGGGGTATTTCTTCAGATAATCGGTTACCCTGCCGTAGAAGCGACCGTTGCGGTCGCGGGAGGTGCATTGGATATACCGCCGGTGGTTGTAGTCGTCGGCGCCGAAATCTTCATCTGCTTTGCGCACGCCGTGCAGCAGGGTATAGTCGAGGTCGGGATTGCTTCGGATGAAGCTGTGAAAGGGCGCGATGCCTGTGCCGCTGGCGATAAACAGGAAGCGGTCGTGGGGCAGGCGGGCGAGGGGTAGGGTGAAGAAACCCACCGGGGGCTCAACCTGCAATGTGTCTCCAGGCTTAAGCCGTTTCAGGCGTCGGGAAACCAGGCCGTCTTCTACCTCACGAACAAGTACCTCAAGGTGCTCATCGGTTTCTCCGCTGTAGACAGAGTACTCCCTCATCTGCGTGCTGCCCGCTTCACCCAGCAGGATATGCTGACCCGCCGTGAACGGCATAGCGTTTCTGGTGATGCTGACGATATATGCTGAGTCAGTAAGATCCTTCACTTCGATCACCTGGAAGGGCATCTCAAGTGTGGATGATATCTTTTCACTTTTTCCTTTTCTTTCCCTGGGCATGGTCAAGGCAACTGGATATTTTGGCCTGCAAAGGTCGTGTTTATGAGGGAAACCGTGATATCCTGGAATATGTTAAAGCAATTCTTCCCGTATTGATTAACATTTCTTTAACAAGTTTATTTAGAATTAGTCCAGATAATCCCTGTATAATTGCCTACAGCAACTCAGCCCTAAGTCTCACCTTTTCAAAAATCTTGCCGATGGAGCGATCAGTGACCCTGTTCCAAACAGTAAGCTTGTGCCTGTTGTTCCTGTTATCCATCCAAGGTGTTCGATCAGATTCCATAATCACTGGCTGCAAGATTGTTCAGAATGCACATTCTGTTAATTTCTGAACAGAACAACGGCTACATTGCATAACGTAAAGCCAAAACCGGTCCCGATGAAAAAAAATCTAACGCTTATTACTGGATTGCTCATGCTTTTAGCAACGGGCTTGTATGCCCAGTCGGATGCTCCCAGTCTCAGTACGAGGATCTCAACAGATGGAATATGGAGCATTCGTCCTGTTTCAGTCAGCACGGCCGATCATCTGATGGATCTCCGGCTTGAGGGTAACCGTTTACTACTTGGCAAACAGGAACGGAATGGGTCAGCTGGTATTATTGAGGAAGATATGGAGGAGTATTCCATTCCGCTCAACGAGATCCCTTCGCGGAAGATTGATGTATACGGAAGTGAGGGTGACGACCACCTTCTTATCAATTATTCCAAAACCTTTGCCAGCCAAAAATGGCATATCCGGTATTTCGGACAGGGTAACAGGCCAGGGACTGTCGGGGATGTACTTTCCTTTCATTGCGAAGACGCGACAGAGGTCAGGTATGACCTCATCAACAAGAATGACGGGATGGTCCACCTGGACGGCAGCATATTTGAATTCACAGGTTTAGAACCTATTTCTCTTTTGGGTCCTTACACTAATCTGATTATTAATGGACTCAACAGTAGCGATGAATATAATTTTAGCGATGCAGGATCAGGCAGTACCCTGCTCAGTGGTCCTGGATTTGAGTCCATCACGTTTGCTACACCCTCGTCGAATTGTGTGCTAAACGCATTCTCAGGTGACGATGAAGTTATGGTTAACAGTACAGGTGCATTTATCCCAAACTTAATTCTGAATGGGGGCGACGGAAGTGATACGCTCAATGTGGATGCCCAGGGGTATTGCGCTGTGGACGATGGAAGTTCCATTGTCATATCCGGCGTGTATAATATCCAGTACAGCGAATTCGAGTCGGTCAATATCTTCAATACGGCTGGGGTAACCTCAGGAAACATAGCTTATGTAAATGGCAATGCCTCCGGCGCAGATAATGGTACCAGCTGGTCGGACGCTTTCACTGATCTCCAGGATGCACTCAGTTTGGCTTCCTCCTGCTCTTCTGTAGGTGAAATATGGGTTGCGGCCGGTACGCATTACCCCGATGAAGGTGTTCTTCAAACCGACAATGACCGGACTGCTTCATTCAGTCTGGTCGACGGAGTGGATGTATACGGGGGATTTGCCGGTACTGAAACCTCAAGAGATCAGAGGGATTGGAAAATAAACGTAAGTGTACTTAGTGGTGAAATTCAACAAGATGCCACCGAAGCAAATAATGCATACCACGTTGTGCAGGCGTATTACCTGGATAGTGCAACCATCATTGACGGGTTTACTATCAGAGAAGGTTACGCTTCCGACGCTCCAGGGGCGAATCAAAATGGTGGCGGTGGGATGTACATTGAAGCCTCTTCCCCGATCGTTGCGAATTGCACGTTTACTCAAAACCGGGCATTCTTTGGCGGCGGCCTGCTGAATAAGGATGCCGGATCAATAATTGATAAATGCATTTTCCACGACAATAGTGCTGATCAGAATGGCGGGGCCCTGAACAACTGGGCAACCGATGATACCAGTAGTTCAACCATCACTAATTGTTTGTTCTACAACAATGCAGCGGGCAATGGGGGAGCAATCCTGAATGTTTCATTCAATGGTGAACTTTGTAATCCAACCATTGTCAATAATAGCTTTTTCGGTAATATAGCTTCAAACGCTGCAAATGGAATATCAAATTGGTCTACAACACTAGCCACATCTTGTGCTCCTTCGATAATCAATTCTATTGTTTGGTGCGGTGGGGTGAGCATCTCGAATACAACCGCCAACCCTTTTGTTAGCCACTCAATCATTCAGGGAGGGTATAGTCCTTGCACTGACTGTCCAGGCGGTGACGGTAATGAAGATCCTTTGTTTGCAAATACAGCCATTTTCGATCTGCACCTGCTCGACTCGTCGCCTGGTATCAACGCCGGCACTCCGGATACTACCGGCCTTGGCCTGCCGGCCACCGACCTCGATGGCAATCCAAGGGTACTCTTTTGTGATATTGATATGGGGGCCTACGAAGCATCAGGACTGCCCTTTATTGGCGGGCCGATTGTATCCGATACTACCTGGGCATCCGATACAGTTTTTATTTCTTGTAATGTTGATATTGCCGACGGTGCCACCCTGACCATCGAACCCGGGGTGACCGTGTTGTTCATGGATTCCCTGTACCTGAAGGTGAAAGGGCGTTTGCTTGCCCAGGGGACGGCCAGTGACAGCATACGTTTCACCCGTACCGGCGGTAAATGGCAGGGATTGACTTTTGACCGCATTGATCCTTCGTCCAATGACAGCTCCCTGATGAGCTATTGTGTGATCACCCAGGCGGAAAAGGTGTCGGGAGGCGGTATCTTCGTAGATAGTACGGATAAGTTCAGGATCAGCTATTCCTCTATCAGAAATTGCGCTGCCCACCTGGTGGATCCCGGTTGGGGCGGTGGGATCCGTCTCTACATCAGCAATGCGGTAGTATCACACAACAATATCAGCGGTAATCAGGCGTATAACGGCGCCGGGATTCATATCTACGACCGCTCCAGTCCTCGCATCCTTGGTAATACCATCTCTGGCAACCAGGCAACCCGGGGCGGTGGTGGCATCTATTGTTACCTCGACAGTGAACCCATAATCACGCAGAATGTGATCTCCGGGAATAATGCGGACATCTTCGGCGGAGGGTTCTATCTTCCTACCTGCGAAGCCAGAATCCTGGACAACCTCATTGAACTCAATACTTCGCCTTCGGCGGGTGGCGGTATATATGTGTCCTCGGGAGGTGCTGTGCAGATTGCCGGCAATATAATCCGTGAGAATTCTGCAAGTACTGGCGGAGGGATCAGGATTGCCACAGCCAGTCTGAGGCTCGCGAACAATGCCATCGTAGACAACCAGGCATCAACATCTGGTGGAGGAATATATTTCTCATCCTTCTCAGACACCCTGGCCAACAATACCATTTCAGGGAATGATGCACAGAATGGAGGGGGGGTATACTTCGCTACGGGTAGTCCCCATGCGGTGAACACCATTCTATGGGGTAATACTTCTTCGGTATCAGGGAATTCCGTGTACATCAACAGTGCAACCAGCGATCCGTCCTTCTGGTATTGCAATATTGAAGGGGGATCCGGGAATTTCAGCGGTCCGGGTTCGGGGATAAACTATAGTGGGGGATTGGCCAATAACCTGGATACCGATCCACAGTTCGTTAATCCGCTTAATGGTAACTATCATTTATATCCGATCTCAACCTGTATCAACGCCGGCACCCCGGATACCACCGGCCTCGACCTGCCTGCCACCGACCTGGACGGCAATGCCCGAATATACTCCTGCGCCATCGATATGGGTGCCTATGAAGCCCAGAGCAATCTTATATTTGGTGGCCCGATCACCTCGGATACCACCTGGTCCTCTGATACCGTGTATGTGCACTGTGATGTGGATATCGCCGATGGCACCACGCTTACCATCAATCCGGGGGTGACCGTGCTCTTCATGGGACATTATGCCATGAATGTTCAGGGAACCATCCTGGCTGAGGGCTCCATAGGAGATAGCATACGGTTCACTGTTGCTGACACTGCTGGGTATAGTGCCAATAGCCATGGCGGCTGGGGTGGAATCCGGTTTGTGTCAACACCCCTGAGTAACGATTCGTCGCTGCTCTCATACGTAATTGTTGAGTTCGCGAAAAACGCCGGTCAGCCTGGCGGAGGCATATACTGGCATAATTTCAGCAAGTCCAGGCTGTCCCACTCCCTGGTACAGAATTGTTACGCTGAAGAAGGTGGAGGGATATCCATCAGTACCAACGCTCATCCCTTGATCAGCCATAACAGGTTCTGGCACAACGCTGCGAATATGTATGGCGGAGGCGTTGATGTCTCTTCGGGCAGTAGTCCACAAATATGGAATAACAGCATGGTGGATAATCAAACATCAGCAGCTGGTTATGGCGGAGGCCTTCGTATCGTCTACAGTTCCTATCCAAAAGTTCAGAACAATCTGATCTCAGGCAATTCTGCTTATGCTGGTGGTGGTGTCTATATCCGTGACCTTTCCTATCCTCAGCTGATCAACAATACGATCGTTAACAATTCCGCATCGTGGGCGGCTGGCGGGATTTTGACATACAACCACGGAAATGTAGCGGTCCTCACCAACAGTATTGTTTGGGGTAATACAGCGGTGAATTTTCCATCGATCTGGCTCGCCGATATTGTAGATGTTCTATTGACAAGGTATTCCAACATCGAAGGTGGGTTTGCAGGGACAGGGAACATCGATCTGGATCCCCTGTTCTCTAATCCTGTGAGCAAGGACTACCGCCTGCTTCCCTGTTCCCCGATGATCAACGCAGGCACCCCGGATACTACCGGCCTTGATCTGCCGGCTACCGACTTCTACGGTCAGGTGCGTGTGATGCACGATACAGTGGACATCGGCGCTGCAGAATATAATGGGCCACGCAATACGATCGATCTGCTTTCTGCGCAGATTGAGTTCTGCGTGGACGATGCCGGCATAAACCTGAACGGGACCCCTGCCGGGGGTACCTATTCGGGCACCGGGGTGGCCGGCAGTTCCTTCTATCCGGCCTTTGCCGGGGTAGGCACGCACTGGGTCCGCTACGAAGTGGCCGACTCTTTGGCCTGTCCCAACACAGACAGTATCCTGATGACCGTTCACGCCCTTCCGGTGGTCTCACAATCTGATACTTCGGTTTGCATAGATCAGCCGGTGCTGATCCTGACAGGCGGTTCCCCCGCTGGCGGCACCTATTCCGGGGCCCATCTCAGTGGTAACGTGTTCAATGTTCAGAGTGCTGGCGTGGGCACCCATACGCTGAGCTACAGCTATACTGATCCGGTGACGGGCTGCAGCAACAGTGTGCACTTCACGGTTACGGTGTACCCCTTGCCGGTGGTGGATTTCCCTGACCTTTCGCCGGCCTGTGCCGGTTCCGGCCTGATCAGCCTGAGCGCCAGCCCGGCCGGGGGCACTTTCAGCGGGCCGTATGTGGCCGGCGGCAGCTTCGATGCCGCGGCAGCCCCGGTGGGGAGCTACACCCTGTATTATGACTATACCGACCCCCACGGATGCAGCAATACGGATTCGGCGGTGGTTACGGTGCATGCCCTTCCGGTGGCCAGCGCCGGGGCGGATGTTTCGGTCTGCCAGGGTTCCTGTACTGTGCTTCAGGCCAGCGGGGGAGTGACCTATCGCTGGAGTACGGGTTATACCGGGACTACCTGGACGGTGTGCCCCACCGCATCGGCCACCTATACAGTAACGGTGACCTCGGCCAACGGCTGCACGGCTTCGGATGCGGTTACTGTCACGGTCAACCCTCTGCCCCTGGCCAATGCCGGGGGGGATGATACCCTTTGCCAGGGAGGGACGACGTCCCTGTCGGCAGTGTATGCCGGGGCAGGAGCAAGCTATTCCTGGAGCGGGGCCCTGACGGGCCAGAGCGTGAACGTTTCGCCCCTGACGACCACCACCTATACGCTGACGGTGACCTCTGCCAACGGCTGCACCGCCACCGACCAGGTGAAGGTGGTGGTACTGCCTGTGCCTGCCCCCTCCATTGCTCCGGTGGCTACCGTGTGTGCGGGGGAATGCGTGGTGCTGACCGCCTCGGGCGGGGCATCCTACCTGTGGTCGGATGCAGGAGCAACAGCGAGTGCAACAGCAACAGTATGTCCGGAGGTTACTACAACCTATACCGTGACGGTGACCGGCGCCAACGGATGTACTGCCCCGGCTTCGGTCACGGTGAACGTACATCCGCAGGTGCTGGCCGATGCGGGGGCGGATCAGTGGATCTGTCCGGGGGATTGCGCCACGCTGACGGCTACCGGAGGCGTCTCCTACCTTTGGTCCGAAGCAACAGCAACAGCAAGTGCCACAGTATGTCCTTCAGTGGATACCAGATACCATGTTACGGTGACCAGTGCGCAGGGCTGCACGGCGGTGGACTCGGTGATGGTACATCTGTACACCGCGCCTTCCTTCAGCCTTTCGGGCACGGATACCATTCAGCCGGGGGATACGGCCACGATGAGCGCCACGGCGGTAAGCGGACAGGCACCCCTGAGCTATGCCTGGTCGCCTGTGGGCACCCTGTTGGGGAATGGCACGGCCAGCGTGCAGGCGGTTCCTCCGGCTTCGCTGTGGTATGGCCTGCAGATTGCCGATGGCCATGGCTGTGCGTCCACCCAAGCTTTCCTGGTGACAGTGGCGCATCCGGGTGCTTCGCTGGCCGGGCGCATCCGTTATGCCAATGCCGGGCAGACGCCGATTGCCGGGGCTACGGTGTTTTTGATGGATCAGGTCAAGAGTTCCCCGATCATTGACAGTACGCTTACGGACGACCGGGGTTATTTCTGGTTCCACGGGCTGGACACCATGGACTACACGGTTTACCCGGCCCTGGAGGGCCGTTGGGGCTGGGGCGGGGTGAACGCCACGGATGCCAT